>JAPLIC010000017.1 GCA_026389315.1 Cyanobacteriota bacterium | reverse complement strand
GGGGTCGTCCAGCGTCTTCTCGCTCACCAGCCGATGCAGATCCAGCACCAGCTGCGGAGTCAATGAATGATCCTTCAGTTCCCGGATCCGCTGCATCGTCCGGAAGTTGTTCAGGATCATCTGCTCGGAGCGATCCCTTGGTGCGCGGTGGCTGCGGATCATGGCCTTGGCCACGTCCCGGGTTGTCGCGGCGCCCTCCATCTGGGAGGAGGTGATCGCCTCCTCCATCAGTGAACTCAGCAGGTAGCGGTCGCGTGTGGAGGGCGTGGTGACGGCCTCCGGGGCCATCACGCTGGCCCCGGCCTTCATGTCGATCTCATGCAGATCCTTGAGCAGCAGCGGCGGCTGGCAGAACCAGAAGGGGTTGCCATCGCTGCTCAGCAGGGGCAGCGGAGTGCCGGTGCCGCGTCTGGAGAGCTTTTCCGCCAGCCACCACTGCTCATGGCTCAGACCTTGCGGGGCAGGGCGGTGGCGCAGCTCATCCCAGTGCAGATACCGCTCTCCCCCGCTGGTCTGGGCGAGCTGCGCGAGCACGGGCATGGCCTCATGCAACCCGCCGGCCTGGGCGAGCAGTGCCTCCAGCGATGGAGGTCTGCGGGGTAGACGGGTGGGCAACTCCCAATCAACTCCTAATTTTGTCCAAATTAGGAGGTTGTTAGGAGTTGCGCGAGGTCCGCGCTGCACTCGGGCATCCCGAGCACTGCCGTCCGCTCCTGGCTCGTCCTGCCCTGCTTGTATGCCAGGCATGGTGAGGCCGGCGGTTGCCGAAGCCGAGGCCCTCTACTGCCTGGGGCTACAGATCATCACGGTCATTCCCGATCAGCAGCCCGCTGCCCGCAGATCGGAGGCGACAAAAGGACCGAGAGGGCAGGATCGTTCTCGAAAAGGACGACAATCCCCGGCCGGCTTTTGTCGGGAAGAATCCACCCCACTGGATCGGCAGAGATTCGCCCCGTCTGCTCAGCCAGGCCAGGCCCGAGCCGCTGGCCAAGGTGCTGGAGAACATCGACGTTGCTGCCAGGTAGTCGCACATTCTTGATGACATTTCCTTGATCTGCTCAATTGGCGCAAGCCTAGGGTTAAAAGATGACTTATCTCAGCGCCTGTAAAATGGCGCTATAAAATTATCTTTGCTGCCCCTTCGTTTGTCAAGTTATCGCCAGTTTGCTGTGCCCTACTTGCAAGAGCCTGGAGATAATCGATGAGATCCATTGGAGTAAGCTAATGTATAATAGACCATGGTAGGCGCCCGAATCTTATGTCGGCAGCCGAGCGCGTGCACTCCACCTTGTTAGGTGTATCCATCGACACCATCTGTCTCCTCCCTCGCCTTGTCCTTGCTTGAACTGGCGACTGCCACCACCCAAGCCAGGGCAGCACCGTGACACCCTATGCAATCTTCCATAGTACAACTGTACCCGACCCGTCCGGGGATCTGATCAACCATTCTGGTCATGGTTGAGAAACGCGTCATGGGGACAGGGATGGCGCACACTACCCATAGTGTCATAAGTCTTGCATGCTCTACCATCCGTAGTGGTTTGAGAAACTGAGCCATGGATGCGTAGGTTACAATTCATCAGCCTGCCTACGCCGTTATCCAACAACGGGCGCTGCAGTACTACAATTGCAAATTTGAGGCTGTCTTATGAAGGTTCGTGTGAGAATTACCCGAAAATCACCATTGAAGGCGCTTGAGCTGGGTTTTGCGCAGTTGGCTGACTTGACGGGAACCGTTGTGACCCACACCCAATGCCGCCATCCAGAACGGCGTGATGCGGAAGCGATTGCATCTGACTGGCGGCATGTTGGCAAGGATATCTATGCGGCTTCACGCAAGGCCGATAGGTGTGGCTTGGCTAAGTAGCCATGGTCGATGGGTCACCGGAAGAAACCAATTCTTTGGACGAAAATCAAAATAAATCTGATGAAATGGATGCAGGCGATCTCCCTGTCGATGAAGATCAAGTCATTGATGCCGAGGTTGTAGGTGACTCTAATGCTCCAAGCAGGCTTCTAAAGCGAGAAGTTTCCGTTGTTTGGCAAGAAGGGCCCCTTCCACCTGCAGAAGAAATAGCAAAGTACAATCAAATAATCCCGAATGGCGCAGATAGAATCATGGCCATGGCGGAGAAAGAGCAGGCGCACCGGCAGGCGATAGAATCAATGGTTGTTCAAAGTGTATCATCCCAGAACGAAAGGGGCCAATGGTTTGCATTTAGCGTGTCTATATCAGCCTTAATTATTGCTGCATATCTTTTCTCTATAGGCAAGGAGGGGTATGCGATTGCCCTGATATGTGGAGATTTTCTTGTTATCGCAGGCGCATTCATTGGTCTTCGTTTATGGCCAAGTAAAGACGAGGAACAAGAGCCAGGAGATGAGGTGAAATAAGAGTTCCTTAGGGGGGTCGTAATTTAGCTTTAGGCTTGGCTGTACAAAGCCTGGCTAACGCCTGACTCCGCACCCCAAAGCTGTAACCCATGCTCCATCTTCTGCACCTTGAACTGCACGACCGCCGCAGCCCAGTCCATCAACGCTTAAGGTGCGCTGGCCTCGGCAATCTCAGTGGCGCTCCGGATGCTGTTCCCCTCGGCCATCAGCTTGTAGAAGTTGCGGATCCGGACAGCCTTTGCCAGCATCGGCCAGTACCCTTGTGAGAATTCAAAAGCGCTGCCACACCCTGGGGTGGTTGTCGGTTTCCTAAACCGTAGGTCGTGGGTTCGAGTCCCGCCAGCCCCGTGATGGACATCGGTGATGGACATCGGTGATGGACATCGGTGATGCCAGTGATTCCCATACCAGAGGCTTGAGGTTGCAGGGGGGGGTAGTCGTCTACTTTTTAATGGCGATTGTTGATGTCACGGTTTGCGCCAACAGCAGGATTGGCGACCATCCCATCCTGCTCGCCGCGCCTCGACAGGCCCTTGAAACCTAAGCCATAAAGCAAGGCCAAGGCGCCATCACGCATCCATCGAATGATTGATTCTTGCAAGGCTTTTTGACGCTGATTGTCGGTTTGGTTTGTGAGCTTCTGAATCTCAGGGCCAAGTTGGGGAAAGATTTGTTGTTTTACTGTGGCAAGCGGCACGGCAAGTTTGCCTTGGGGAAGGTCTTGGATGCCAATTGCATTGATGCCAATTGCATTGATGCCAATTGCATTGATGCCAGATCGCAAGGCATCCTCGTCTTGGGCATCGCGAATCATCGCCATGGCCCGAGTAAGGCTGGCTATTTTTTGCATGGCTTCACCATTCGCTGCTTTGATCATTCCATAGCTGACCAAACCTTGAAGGGGGATCAGCAGGAAAAAGCCAAGGGCCGCAAGGGGAGCAGATTTTCGGACCCATTGGCGATGCTTGGTGATGATGATTGAAGAAGGATCCATATGGTTGGCCAGCAGAATCAGCACCCCACCGATCAGGGGTAGGAACGCCATGGCGCGAAGCGAATCCAAGATCAAGGTCGCCCACCTGGGATCTTTGATTTGGGGTGGTATTGCCGCAGCGATGAATAGAACAACATAAACTCCAATCAGTACAATGGCCACCCTGTCCAGGGCAGACGCCAAATTCTTGCGGGTGTTGTGAGATGAATCTTTGCGGCGGCTCTGAGATGAATCCTTGCGAGTGCCCTGAGATGAACTCATGGGAATAGCTGGAGTTTAATCATTTTAGTTTAGCCTGAAGGGCTGGCATTTTCTGCTGGGGTGAAGTCCATTCATGCCCCATTTTGCCTGGTGCGATGGGCGGGTATCAATCATTGTTCTCTCACCAGAGCGGCCATGGGTGGATCACTCAGACGGCCCGCAGCGATCTGCAGAAGCTGGCAAGCTTCGGCCTGCTGATCGCGCGGTGCAAGACCGATTATCAGCCGGCTCAGACGGCCGTTGTCGTCGAATAAGGGCGAATGGATTCGAACTGCATGTGGGCCAGGCCGGTCGCAACGGGCAGGCGATTTGGGCGCTCCGAAACCGCAGATACCATGGGGCCTTCTTGGCGCACCCGCCGCGCCAGCATTTCCTCCTTCATCGCCAGCAGAGCGGTACGAGCTCGGCAAGCCGCAGATGCAGGTGCGAGTGCAGGGCGATCAATCCAGCCCTGCTCGATGGTATTGAGGCGATGCTGTTCGCTGATGCTACCTTATTTTTTGCTGTAGAAGCATCAGCTCACAGTATTAACAAATAGGTATATTAAATAAAAAAGCCGTCACTTAGTGACGGCTTGAATGTGGTGCAAAGCCTATTCAGGCAATTGATTTGGCAATACGGGAACGAAGACGGCGAGAGTAAACGAAAGCAATACCACCACCAAGAATTGGCAGAGGTCCTGGGACAGGAGGAAGAGGCACTTGGGTGAGAAGAGTAAACTGATCAGACTTTTGGAATATGTTATTTTGTGGTTGACCAACCCATGAACTGACGAGAGAGGTAGTAATAGGTTTACCAAGGAACATAAGCGCTGTAGCATTAGTTGAATTAGTTGGGTTTGTATAAGAAGCTGTAGTTGTGCCGTTGTTACCTTGGAGAGATGTTGTTCTTGTTTGTTGTGGAGTAACGGATTCACCTTGGAAATCAGTATTGTAAGCATTCCAATACCTAGTTGGATCAGTTAGAGTTATTGAGTAGTTGAAACTTCCAACTATACCCTGTTGAACAGGCAAACTATCCGAGTCAAGCATAGTTACGAGAGTATATTGAGTTGCAGAATTTCTTACCCAATTAAAAACAGTATTAACCCCAATTGGAAAACCGGTAAATGCTTGCAAATCGCTATAAGTAAATGAGACCGTTGCATTATTACCACTTGTAACGGTCGTTGAACAAGTATATGTATCGTTGGGACCGATAATTGCTCCCGTCAAATCTGCATAAGAAAAGGTTTTGTTGGAACTAGTAGTCCCACTGCAAGGTGCCGCATTGGCAGGAGTATGAAAACTAACCAGCGGTAATGTGGCAATTGCGGCCAAAGAAAGTCTTTGGAGAGTTTTTGGAAACATTTAAAAAAGTGGTTAGTGACAGACCATCCATACATTAGCACAGATCCTTCGCTGTAAACCCCTGAATTGCAAAAACGGCCTATTGTCAGGAATCAATGACATAACATCCGCCAAGACCTGTTCTGCTTGCGCACAATTCCAAAGATGCTCATCTCGTTCTCATCATGAGACGACTGCGTGCCCCAATCCTTCGGACTTTTTGCGCTTTGGGGGTGAATTCAAATGGTTGTTCCTCAATTTTTTTCGGGATTAGGGACTTTTCTCCATTCAGAAGCCAGGACGCCTCGCCACATCGATAGACATGATTGAAACCCTGACAGCAACCACTTTACCGTACTGGATCTCAAACTACAATGGGATGATTTAATCTTGCCTCCGAAAGGGAGGCCGGATATGCTCACAACGCCCAACCTTGGCAAAAAGTAAAGAATATGGATATCCTATGGAGTAAGAATATTACGTCACTCCTGAGCTAAATCCTTTTTCCTTAATGATTTTATCACAGAGATCGGCGCGGGTGCTCATCCACCAGCAAAACAGTACGGCCGCAGCTCCCGCAACTCGTCCACCCGCCCTCCAGCGACGGCCCAGGGTTCAAGCTCCCCGATCGGAGTAAAGTCAGTGGTCGCTAACGAGGCGTTCAGCCAGACCATCCCGACGCAGGCAAGAATATGTTATGGATTGATCGGTTGTGTCTCTTCTGCTCCACCAGCTCTTGCGCCCACCCTTGGCGGCGGGCCCTGGAGCTGATGTTTCTACAGGAAACGCCCCGTTTCAGCATCGAGGCGCAGCAAGAAACTTGGATGGGCCGCCATTTGGGAATCCAATAATCAACATCGGCAATTCGGGCTGATCTGCTGGCGGGTCGACCACTTCATGGCCGAAAGGGCGGCCATGGGGGGCCGACGTGCTGCTTGGTATCGATGGCTGAGCGCGGACCGGATCCACCACCGATCCATCAACCGTAGCCTGGACGATGCCAAGGCTAGGCCGGTGATCGTGATCGCCCCCGGACGACAAATGGGATTGATGGCAGTTATTTCGCCATGGCCTGGTTGATTACAGCGGTGATTCGGCAGCAACTGGAGAAGTTGGTCGTCCGGAGCGATGCTGAGTTGGTCTGATTGCGACTCGTTACGCTGGCGCTGACTTTAGTTATGGATATGGATCTAGCTCTGGGTCTTGCGATGCAGGAAGAGTGAAGTGAGAACCAAAGCCTGCCCGGTGGTTCCAAGGAATTGCGAGTATAATATTAAACTAATTTTAGCTTTGTTAAACGAAGAGAGTATACTTTATTAGGGTGCATGGGCCGATAACTAGGAGAAAAAATAAAAAATTCAATGATTCTTGGTGATGAATTTAGGAGGTGCAATCTAAGGAATTAGACAAATGAATGCAATAATCGAGTAATAGCATTAGTTGCCTTGCCGGAAAGGTTGGCTATTATTGAAAATGCAGTAGCCATCAAAATGGCTTGGGCTGTATTCCTGACCGCTTCTTTGAGGAAACCTTGCAGTGCTTGTGACTTTTGAGCTTCGAATGCATTGCTTGCGGCATTAATCTGAGCTTTTGAATTTGCGATTGCGCGTTGTTTGATCACTGGGAAAGGGGCATCAAACTTATCGGGCAGCGTTGGTGGATTGGGCAGGGAGGCCACAAACGCGCGTAATTCAGGCTCGGAATTAATGGCACTGATTTTACCGACAATGTCCTTTAGCTTATTGATGGATTCTAATGTGGGAATTGTTCGCTGACGTAGTAGTCGTGAGCCGAGAAAAAATTGTAATGGGATGATCAGCACTAGCAAAATGACAAACCAGGCGGCGAGACGACTCACCAGGACTTGCCATTTTTTCAAGATATTATCGTTGGTATTAAAAAGCTGGGCAACGACAATCAATGTAGAACCAATCAAAAGGCTAAAGCAAGACGAAAGGATTGACCCGATCAAATTGAGTTGCCAATCGGCTGCAGCGAGCCTTAGCGGGAAAGCGGCGAAGATCATCGCATTGAGCTCGGAGCCAATGATAATCCAGCCCAAAAGAGCAAGGGTGAAAGAAGATTTTGTTCGAATATTCCTGCGCCGAACCGAATCTGTTTCGGCCATTGACTCCAGTTCTTCGGTTAATTCCATTTTTGGACGTAATGGGCTTAAGGAAAGCCAAAAGACAACATTCTTTATCTTAACACGTGTCCCGCGCTGGGGCCACCACGGTGGGGAGCCCCTGTCGCAGTGAGGTTGAAAAAGAATAGAATGTTGCTACGATTTTGATTTCGCTTTCGCTTTTGTCTTCGCATGAGGGCTGAAGGATGATTCCCTATAGCAAATCAAGCCCTCAATTCATCTAGGCATGGGCGAGCCAGGAAAGAGTTGCAAGAACATGATTCAATCAAATAAAATTGGACAAGGGCAGTTGTCCCAACCAAGCCCGTTTTGCCATTCTGGCATTGCAATTATCAACGAAAAAGAATTAAAATGGTTACGTTTTGTATTGGCTAATAATGAATCTTTTCAAAATAGCTTTTACGAAGGAGGCCCGTGCCCCCGAGTCGCCTCAGTCTGCTGAAGGCTGAGGAGCATAAGACAGGACCGATGGGATAGGGCTCGGGGGGGGGGGTGGGGCTGCTGCGGATGTTTTAGGAGCGCGATCTTTTTTGGGCTTTTTCGTGGTACTTTGTGATTCTAAAAAAGGCCGTTGCCAGTAAGCCGGCCTGAATGCCATTGCGGATCGCATCTGCAAAAAAGGATTGCCAACGCTGAGGGTTGCGGCGCGAAGGATCGTTGAGCGCTGCGTTGAGTTTGGTGTTGAGGTTGGCGACCATCCTGTCTTTGACGACGGGAAAGGCGGCGTCGAGTTGGGGTGGAAGAGTGGGAAGACTGGGATTGCCGGCTGCAACACGGCGTAGTTGTGATTCGTCGTCGGCGGTTTTGATCAAACTTAGCGTCTGACGCATTTGCATGATGTTTTTGTTTTCATTGGCTTCTTGCTGTTCGATGCTTGTGGTGCCGGCATAAATTTGCAATGGAATGCTGAGCAGCAGCAAAATTCCCCACCAACGGGCCCCTTTCTCAATCCAATCCAGCCGTTTGGCCAGTTTGAGGTCGCGACCATGGAACATTCGGGCCACCAGCAGCACCAGAATGCCCAGCAAAAGCTGCAGGCTGCTGGCGAGCAGGGCATTGATGACCCTCAGTAACCAATCGGGCGAGGTGAGTTGGAGTGGAAGAAGGGCAAAAACCAGGCTGTTCAGGCTGGCGGCCATCAAAACCAAACCGCCTATGGCCAGGCTGCGGGCGGCGGGGGGGTTGAGGCGATTCTGATGACGCCCTTCAACAGGAGTGTTCTGGCGCCAAGGATGGTCGCTCATGGATTGCAGCAGCGGGCCTTGTGGTTGGCAGTGAAGTCAGGACCCGCGCCCGTGGAATCCCCGCGAGCTTAAAGCCGGGAGGCGCTGACTCTTGGCGGGCCAGATGGCGACCCATCTTGCCGTTCGGGTTGGGGCCATGAAGCAACGCCTTTGCCAGGCAGTATGGAGTAAATTTTGATTCTTTGCAATCAATCTCCATGCTTTTCGAGGCATGGCGGGCCCCTTAACGACGCTGACTCCTGCTCCTGCGGCAGGCGGCCCAAGACCGCTGCAGCGCCCAGCAAAGGCAAGGGGCTGCGTCGCAGCAAGCACTGGGCTTCTGATGGGTTGGGTTGCCCCAGCGGTGGTGTTAGCCATTTTTGGGGCGCTCTCGCTAGCGTAGACCCACCTGGTGGTGCTCGATGACCCCCCTTCATGACCTGCGACTGCGGTTGCTGGTGCAGCAGGAGAGCGAGCGAATCGCCTGCGGCGAACCCCAGGAGATTGATCTTTCGGTGGTTCAGGCCCGTTGCCTCTGCTGGTTGGCCCTGTTGGCCGAGGCCCATGAAGAGCAGGCCTGCAGCGCCGAACATCGGGGCGATGTGGATCAGGCCATGGGCTGGTTTGCCGATTCCATGCGCCTGCGGGACGTGATCAACGTCGTCAGCTCGATTGAGATCCCTCTGCCGGCTGCCGATCTGGACCCACCGGAGCCTGATTCCGGCAGCCCATCGGCGGCAATGCCATGATGGGTGTTGATTGAGACAAGGGGAAGCGGTGAGCGAAGAGCCCTGCCAATGCCCTGATTGCCAGCGGTTCTACCGCGAGCACGACCGGTTGATTCGTGAAAACCCCAGTCTCCGCCAACAGCAGGAGCTGAACTGGGCTGCTTTGCAGTCGTTTCGCACCTTGGCCGGGCGGGTGCTCGAAGAGCTTCAGAAACACCATGGCGACAGCGAAGCGCCGGCTTTGGTCCCGACCGAGCCCGCCAACGCTGACAGCAGCGACGAACCTGATGCCATGCAGCAGGCCTTGGCGGATCTGGAGAACATCAATGCCCACCTCTTCTCGATCGAGGCCTTGATGGAGCGCATTTTTGATGTGCGTGTGCCCGAAGAAGTGGAGCAAAAATTTCGGGAGGTGGCCGGTGAACTTGCCCCTGACCCCCTCAATGCCGATCGCCTGCGGCTCAACCGACTCCTACACCAAACCCCCGACCTGCCCGATCACAGACCCTGAGTTCATTCGTCGATCTCACAGGTGATGGTGACGGGATATTCCTCGGCCTGCCAGATGCGAGTGGCGTATTCCTGAATCGAGCGATCTGAGGAGAAAAATCCGGTGCGGGCCGTGTTGAGCACCGACATCCTGTTCCAATGGCCGCGATCGGCCCAGGCGGTGCTGACGGCGGTCTGGGCCCTGAGGTAATCGGCAAAGTCGGCCAACACGAAGAAAGGGTCGTAGCCTGTGAGGTTCTGCAGCAGGGGCCTGAACAACTCCCCATCCCCCTGGCTGAAGTGCCCCTGTTCGATCAGTCGCAGCACCTCGCCCAATTCCGGTTCGGCCGGGATCACTTCCCAGGGGCGGTAGCCCTGTTGGCCAAGGGTTACGAGTTGGTCGGCAGTGTGGCCGAAGAGGAAGAAATTCTCCGCTCCCACCTGTTCTCGGATCTCGACATTGGCGCCATCGAGGGTGCCGATGGTGAGGGCCCCATTCATGGCGAATTTCATATTGCCGGTGCCGGAGGCCTCTTTGCCCGCTGTCGAGATCTGCTCCGAGAGGTCCGCTGCCGGGTAGACCCGCTCACCGAGTTTGACGTTGTAATCGGCGAGGAACACAACCCGAAGTCGACCCTCCATATCGGGATCGGAATTCACCGTATCGGCGATGCCATTGATGAAGCGGATGATCAATTTGGCCATGGCGTAGCCCGGCGCCGCTTTGCCACCGAAGATCACGGTTCGGGGCGCACTACCTTCGGCTTGTCCATTTTTGATGCGCAGATATTGGGCGATAACCTGCAGAGCATTAAGGTGTTGCCTCTTATATTCATGGATCCGCTTTACCTGGACATCAAATAGGGAGGCCGGGTCAACAAGAACACCGGTGTGGGTATGGATGTAAAGGCTCAGATCTTTTTTGACGGCCAGTTTGGTGGCCTGCCAGCGCTCTTGGAAGGCGCTGTCTTCAGCGAGGGGCTGCAGCCGTTCCAGTTGGCGCAGATCGCGGATCCAGCCGTCGCCAATGCTTTCGTTGAGCAGGGCTGTCAGGCGGGGATTGGCCAGGGCCAACCAACGGCGCGGCGTGACGCCGTTGGTCACATTGGTGAACTTTTCGGGCCAGAGGGCCGCAAATTCCGGGAACAGATCACGCTTGACCAGGTCGCTGTGCAGGGCGGCGACGCCATTGACGTGGTGGCTGGCCACGGTGGCCAAATTGGCCATCCGCACTGAACGGCTCCCCTCTTCATCAATGATGGAAACCTTGCGTAGTATTTTTTCGTTGCCTGGATATTTAAGGCGTATCTGTTGCAGGAAGCGCCGATTGATTTCGTAGATGAGTTCCAGGTGCCTTGGCAACAGAGAGCCGAAGAGTTGCAGGTCCCATTTTTCCAGGGCTTCGGGCAGCAAGGTGTGGTTGGTGTAGGACAGCGAGCGGGTCACGATGTCCCAGGCTTGCTCCCAACTGAGCCTTTTATCGTCGAGCAGCAACCGCATCAGCTCGGCCACAGCGATGGAGGGGTGGGTGTCATTGAGCTGCACCGCCCAGTGGTCGCTGAATTCCAGGATGGGAATGCCCCTGGCCTCCAGATTTCGCATCATGTCCTGCAACGAGCAGCTCACGAAGAAATGCTGCTGCTTCAAACGCAGTTTTCGACCTTCGTCGGTGCCATCGTTAGGGTAAAGAACCTTGGAGAGAGTTTCGCTGCCCACCTTTTCTTCGACGGCGCCGTAATAATCGCCGATATTGAAGGCCTGGAAATCGAAGCTTTCGCTGGCGTCAGCACGCCACAGCCTGAGCCTGTCGCAGGTGTTGACCCTATAGCCCAGCACCGGTACATCGTGGGGCACCCCGATGGCGTGTTCGGCGGGAATCCAGCGCACCCGGTAGGCTCCACGCTCATCGCGGTAGCTCTCGGTGTGGCCCCCGAAGCCCACGAGGCAGGCTTGGTCCGGATGGGGGATCTCCCAGGGCCAGCCGCTCTTGAGCCATTTATCGGTGATCTCCACCTGCCAGCCGTCGCGAATCAGTTGGTCGAAAATGCCAAACTCATAGCGAATTCCATAGCCGGTGGCTGGAATCTGGAGCGAGGCCAGGGATTCCAGAAAGCAAGCTGCCAGTCGCCCCAACCCCCCATTGCCCAACCCCGGTTCTTCTTCGACGTTGAGAATCTCGTTGATGTCGGTAATGCCGAAACCCCGTAACGCTTCGGCGGCCTCCTCCTGGATGCCCAACATCAACAGGTTGTTGCCAAGTTGGGGACCGATCAGAAATTCGGCGGATAGGTAGGCCACCACGCGGGTGGGAGTAGCATTAATGGCTTCAATTCCGGCGAGATATCGGGTCATCAGCCGGTCGCGCACGGCGTAGCTGAGGGCCATGTAAAGATCGTGGTGGCTGGCGCTCGGGGCCAGCTTGCCGAGGGTATAAAAGAGGTGTTCGGTCATGCCGTCGAACACATCTTTGGCTTCCAGTCCGCTGCGGTCTGGGTCGGCGTAGCAGCCCGGGGTCGGCATGCGCAGGTTGCGGGGTTTCAGCTCGGACATGGTGGGTGCTCTCGGGCTGCTAGACGCTGGCCTCAATGGCAGCGCGTATGGTTCAAACTGTAGCCACAGTTGCTGTTTGGCAGGTTTCCGGCGCTGAGATCCACACTGAAGTCGGTTGCGACCGAGTGTCTAGAGCCGCGCCAGACGCCCTAGGGTCGCCCCCGGATGGCTGATGACATGGTTCTGCCCCTGCTGCTTGAAATCGGCTCCCACCAGGAAGATGTGGCGGAAACCTTGATCCTGGTGGGCCGTTTCCTGATCATTTTTCTCGCCGCCCGCAGCCTCGCCGAGCTGATGGTCCGCTTGCAATTGCCCTCGATCCTGGGGGAGTTGCTGGCCGGTGTGTTGATCGGCGTGTCTGGTCTGCATCTGCTGCTGCCGCCCGAGTCCGGCGCCCAGCTAGCTGCCTGGCCCGTGCAGATCGTCAGCCAGCTGGCCTCAGTCTCCACCGAGCGGGTGCGGGAGATCTACATGACCTCCTTTGGCAGCCTCCAACAGTTGTCCACCCTGGGTCTCTATGCCCTGCTGTTTCTGACCGGTCTGGAGAGCGAACTGGATGAACTGGTGGCGGTGGGTCCCCAGGCGGCCACGGTGGCCATGACCGGGGTGGTGTTGCCGTTTGCCGCCGGCAGCGCCGGCCTCTACTACCTGTTCCATCTCCCCGCCATCGCCGCGGTCTTTGCCGGGGCGGCGATGACGGCCACCAGCATTGGCATCACCGCCAGCGTCTTCGGCGAATTGGGCTTCCTGAAAACTCGGGAGGGTCAGATCGTCATTGGTGCCGCCGTGCTCGATGACATTCTCGGCATCATCATCTTGGCCGTTGTGGTGTCTCTGGCTTCGGGCAATGCCCTGCGCCTCGCCCCCATTCTCAAACTCGTTCTGGCGGCCTTGGTGTTCGTGGCTGCCGCGATCTGGCTCAGCCAGCGGGCCGCACCCCTATTTGACAAGTTGCTCGACTGGCTCAAGGCGCCGGGGGAGGTGGTGGTCGCCGCTTTCGTGGTGCTCATTCTCTGTTGTTTTGCCTCCCAGGCGATCGGGCTGGAGGCGGCCCTAGGCGCTTTTGCCGCCGGTTTGATCCTGAGCCAATCCGAGCGCACCGAAGCGATTCAAGAAACGGTCAAACCCCTGGTGGCCCTCTTTGCCACCATTTTCTTCGTGCTGATCGGCACCGCCATGGACCTTTCGGTGCTGAACCCCTTCGATCCGGCCAACCGTCAGGGGCTGGTGGTGGCCGCTTTCCTGCTGGCCGTGGCGATTGCTGGCAAACTGGCCTCCGGTTGGACCTATTTCAGCGCCGAACCCACCCGTAGACTGGTGGTGGGCCTTGGCATGTTGCCTCGCGGCGAAGTGGGATTGATTTTTCTTGGCCTCGGCTCCCAGGCGGGTCTGTTAACCCCTTCCCTGGAGGCGGCGATTCTGATGATGGTGATTGGCACCACCTTCTTGGCCCCGCTGCTGCTGCGGGCTGTTTTGGTGGGCCCCGATCGCGATATCCAGAAAGCCTGAACATTCAGGGCGTCCTTCCCGTCAGCACCCAGAACAGGGCCCACAGGGCCGTCACCAATCCCAAGCTGGAGGCCCAGCTGGGGCCAAGGGCCCAGCCCAGGCCCAACTCCATCGCCAATCCCGCCACCAGGGCCAGGCTGAGGCTGCCCAGCACCAGCACGATTTGCTGACTGGCGCCATTGAGGGGGCCGTTCGCCAGGCCCTGCTCCAAGGGAGCCAGGCTGAGGCTCAGGGGCCAGTAGAGGGCCAGGGCCCAGAGGGCGATGCCGGGCAGGAGCATCGGCCAGGCCAGGGCCACGGGGATCAAGCTCATGGTCGGGGTGCCGCCGCTTCAGGCTCCCTAGCATCAAGCACCTTCCGTACCGCGCCTTGTGGGGCTGCGGCCGTCACCCAGCCGATGCCGTCCACATTTTCACCAGGGCAGCAATCCCTGACCCCTGCCGAAGCCACCTCTGCCGAAGCCACCTCTGCCGAAGCCACCTCTGCCACGGAACCTCCAACCGGCGCCTGGAGTTTTCTTGGCCATCACGTGCATAGGCTCAGCCAAGCCCCCCCGCAGCCCGAGGGTCCCGCCCTGTTGCTGGTGCATGGTTTTGGGGCCTCCACGGACCACTGGCGTCACAACATTCCCGTGCTCGCTGAGCGCCATGAGGTGCATGCCCTCGACCTGCTGGGTTTCGGCCGCAGTGCCAAGCCCGCTGGGCTCGCCTACGGCGGAGCTCTGTGGCGTGACCAGCTGGAGGCCTACGTGCGCACTGAAATTGGCCGCCCGACCGTCCTGGTGGGCAATTCCCTCGGCGGCTACGCCGCCCTGGCGGCGGGCACCGCCCTGGGGCCCCAGGCCGCCGGGGTGGCCCTGATCAATGCTGCTGGTCCTTTCTCCGACGAGCAGCGGCCGCCCACCGGCTGGGGGGCCATCGCCCGCCGCAGCATCGGCGGGGCCCTGTTTCGCAGTCCACTGCTGCAACGCCTGTTGTTCGAGAACCTGCGGCGGCCGGCCACGATCCGGCGCACTTTGGAGCGGGTCTATCTCGATCGCACCAATGTGGATGAGGCGCTGGTGGAGTCCATCCTGCGGCCCTCCCGCGATGCGGGGGCTTTCGGGGTGTTTCGCACCGTTTTCGATCTCCCCAGCGGCGAGCCCCTGGACCACCTTTTCACCCAGCTTTCCTGCCCCCTGCTGCTGATCTGGGGACTGCAGGACCCCTGGATCAATGCCCCCGGCCGGCGCGCCAGCTTCCTCAAGCATGCACCGCCGGCCACGAGCGAGGTGCTGCTGGAGGCCGGCCACTGCCCCCACGACGAGGTGCCCGCACCGGTCAATGCGGCGCTGCGGTCCTGGCTGGCAAGTCTTTCCTAGGAGTGGGTCCTGGGCATGGCATTTAGGCATGTGGTCTGGGGGGATGGCCGGCGGCCCGGGCCACTCCCGGCAGCCGGCCGGGCGCCAATTGGCCCAGGCGATCGAACTGATCTTTGATCCGTTCGATCAGGGGGCGGGAGGGGGCGTCTTCCCAGGCGGTGAGCCGGCTGCCCTCGGGTTGGCTGAGAACCGTCAGATGGCCCCCAAGGGCAAGGCATCGCCGCCGCAGGTTCGCCACCTGGTCGGGGTTCAACGTCCCTTGGGCGGCATGGAAAGAGTCGCCCGGGCCCCCTGCCCAGGCGACTCCCAGGCCACTGCCGGCGCCGATTTCCAAAGGAACCCCCTGCCATTCCGGGGCTGCCAGCAACAGGGGGACCCGGGCGGGATCGACCCCCAGGCGCAGCAGCCAGGCAGGGGCTGGGGCCTCACCACCTCCCGCCACCGCCAGCAGCTCCCCCAGCCGTTCGGGCGTCAGAACTTCGCAGGCCAGGGCCGTTTGGGCGGCAATGGCGGTCTGCTGTTCCGCCAGGTTGAGGGCATCCACGCTGGCCAGGCCCAGCAGCAACAGGGGCTGGGGCGCCAGACCCGCAGCGGCGGCCAGGGCCGGGCTCCACCAATCGATCCGCTCGGGCGTCAGGCTCGAGCCCAGCAGCCATTCGCCCAGCGGCGCCAGTTTGCTCAGGGGGCCCTGAACGAGCAGGCCGCTGCGCTGCGGCGGCAGGGGCATGCTGCGCAAGGTGACTTCGGTGATCAGACCCAGGGAGCCCCAGCTGCCGCAAAAGAGGCGCATCAGGTCATACCCCGCCACATTTTTGACCACCTGTCCCCCGGCCTTGGCCGAGACCCCATCGGCCCGCATCAGGCCGATGCCGATCAGTTGGTCGCGAATGCCCAGATACCTCTGGCGGTAGCCGCCCGTGAGGCCCCGGGCCACCAGGCCGCCGATGCTGCCGCCCCCCAGGGCCCCACTGCCCCAGGGCCGATCGACGGCCAGCCATTGGCCATGCTCCGCCAGGGCCTGCTGCACGGCCTCGGGGGGCGTCCCCGCCTCCACTCGGATCGTGAAGTCGCCGGGGTTGTGCTCCAGGATGCGATTGAGGGCGCTGCTGCGGACCACCGTGCAGGCTGGACTCACGGCGGCGCCCCAGCCCAGGCGGCTGGCCTGGCCAGCGGGCAGCCAGGGACGGCCCTCGGCATGAAGCGCTCGCACAAGGGCGCCCAGCTCGCTGGCTTGGGGCTGGAGGATTTCGGGGGCCGTCATGGCCGTGATGCTGCCACGGGGGCACCGTGGCAGGGAAGGACCGTGGCAGGGCAGGACCGTGGCAGGGCAGGACCGTGGCAGGGCAGGCCCTTGGCAGGGCAGGCTGGGACCGATGGATTCCAGTTCTGCTTTGTCACCCGGGGCGGCCCTTGCTCCCGGGGCGGCCCTTTCCCCCCCGGAGACGATTCCCCTGAAGATCGTCGTGATCGACGACGATCCCACCGGGTCCCAGACCGTGCACGGTTGTCCCTTGCTGCTGGATTGGGGTGCCCCCCAGCTGGCGGCGGCCCTGCGCCATCCTTCGCCGCTGATGTTCGTGCTGGCCAACACCAGGGCCCTTGCGCCTGGGGAGGCCCGCCAGCGGGTGGGGCAGATCGCCGCGGCCCTGGCCCCGCTGTTGGCCGCGGCCGTCGAGCAGGGGGTGTGCCGCAACTGGCTGCTGGTCAGCCGGGGGGATTCGACCTTGCGGGGCCATTTTCCCTTGGAGGTGGAGGCCCTCTGCGCCGGGCTGGGACCCTTTGGGGCCACCTTGCTGGTGCCCGCCTTCCTGGAGGGGGGGCGCACCACCGTGGCCGGTGTGCATCGGCTGCACGGCCGCCCCGTGCACGAGACCGCCTTTGGCCGCGATCGTCTGTTTGGGTATGGCAGCAGCTATCTGCCGCAGTGGGTGGAGGAGAAGACGGGCGGCCGGGTGGCCGCCGACCAGGTGCAGCGCCTCGACCTGGAGCTGATGGAAGCCGCCGCCGTGGCCCGGGAGCGGGGGGGGGGACCCGGCCTGGAGCGGTTGGAGGCCCGCCTCGCCGCCCTGGCTGGCGGGGTGGTGGTGGCCGTGGATGCCGAGCGGCCTGGCCAGTTGATGGCCTTGGGGACGGCGATACGGCGGTTGACGCTGGCCGGGCCCCCGGGGCCGAGCCCCTGGCTGTTGCAGTCGGCGGCTTCGGTCTTGGGCGCTTTGGCCGCCTTGCCCCCCCAGCCCCTTGGGCCCCACGAGCTGGCGGGCCTGCGGCGGCGCGGTCCGGCCGGGCCCCTGCCGGGGCTGGTGCTGGTGGGTTCCCACGTGCCCCTGGCCGATGCCCAGTTGGAGGACCTGCTGGCGGATCCCGCCTGCGTTGGCGTGGTGCTGCCGGTGGCCAAGGTGCATCGCCTCCTGGAGGGACCCCTGCCCGATCGGCTGCTGCCCTCCCTGGAGGCCGCCTGGCTGGAGCAACTGCAGGCGGTGCTGGCGTCCGGTCGCACGCCCGTGCTCCACACCAGTCGCGGCGAGTTGCCATGCCGCCATGCCGCCGAGCGCCGGGCCCTGGGCCAGGTGCTGGCCGCCACCATGGCGCGGTTGGCGGCGGCCCTGGCGCCCCGGTTGGGGTACCTGATCAGCAAGGGGGGCATCACCAGCCAGGTTCTGCTCGCCGAGGGTCTGCAGCTGGCTGCGGTCGAGCTGCAGGGCCAGTTGTTGCCGGGGCTGTCCCTGGTGTTGACCCCGGCCGATTCAGCCGCTTTCGGCGCCGAGCCGGGGGCAGGGCCGCTGCCGATCCTCACCTTTCCCGGCAACCTCGGCCAGGCGGACACCCTGCACCTGGCTTGGCAATGGATGGAGGGCCAGCTCAGCCCCCCCTGAAGCTTTGCTCCAGCAACTGCACCGGATGCCGCACCGATAGGGGCCGGGGCTGGCTTTCCATGTGCTGGCGGATCTGCAGACTGCAACCGATGTTGGCGCTGACCGCCAGATCGGCGCCCGTGGCGCTCAGGTCGGCCGCCTTGATGCGCCCCAGTTCGGCGGCCTCCAGGGGCTGCACCAGGTTGTAGATGCCGGCGCTGCCGCAACAGACCCCGGCCTCGACGGCTTCCCGCAGGCGCACGTGGGGGATCTGCCGCAGCAGGGCCCGGGGCTGGTCCCGCAGACCCTGGCCGTGGATCATGTGGCAGGCATCGTGGTAGGCCAGGGTCAGGGGGCGCTCGGCCGTGGCGGCGCTGCCATCGTCATGGCGCAGGGGCTTGAGGGCCGCCTGGAAATCGGCACTGAGACCGACGCGCACCAGGAATTCCTGGATGTCAGCCACCTGGCCGGCAAAGGCCTCTCCCCGTTGCATCCAGGCGGGTTCTGCGGCCAGCAGGCTGTCGTAGTGCTTGAGGGTGTGGCCACAGCCGGAGGCCGCCACCAGGACGGCATCGAGCGGTTCGGGGCCCGCCGCTCGCCCCTCCCCCACTACAAGGTCAAAACTATCGATGAGGGCCGTGGCCAGCTCCCGGGTCTGGGCCAGCTCCCCCTGGTGGTGGGTGACCGCGCCGCAGCACCCCTGGTTGGGCGGAATCACCACCTCAATGCCATTGGCGCTCAGCACGTTGATGGCGGCGCTGTTGACGGCGGGATCAAAGAGGCGCTGCACACAGCCCAGCATCAGTCCCACCCGGTAACGGCGTGGACCCCGGGCCGGCACCACCACCGGCCAGCGATCCCGAAAGGCCTCAGGGGCCAGCGGCGGCAGCAGCCGCTCCATCGCCTCCAGCTGGGGTCCCAGCAGGCCCGTCAGGCCCCGCCGCCGCGCGAAGGCCTGCAGGGGGGTGCCGGCATAGGCCCTAAGGGGGGTGAGCAGGGCCCGCAGCCGCTTCGGGTAGGGCAACAGGGCAAAGAGCAGCTTGCGAAAGGAGCGCTGGGCGGGGCTGCGCAGCTCCGGCGCATTCAGCTGGGGCCGGGTGGCTTCGATCAGTTGGTCGTAGCGGACGCCGGAGGGACAGGCTGTGACGCAGGCGAAGCAGCCCAGGCAGGAGTCGAAATGGCTGGCCACCGTCGCATCCAGTTGCAGCTCACCGGCGGCGATGGCCTTGAGCGCATGGATGCGGCCACGGGGGGAATCCATCTCCGTGGCCAGCACCCTGTAGCTGGCGCAGGTCGGCAGGCAGAAGCCGCAGTGCACGCAGGCGTCGGTGGCGCTGAAGGTGGCGCTGGACAGGCTGCTGCCGGGGGAGGGGGCGCTGCTGCCGGAGGTGGTGCTGCTGGAGGGGGGCGCGCTGGCCGCAGAGGAAGTGGTGGTCATGGTGGCCAGTCTGGCTCCCCCGGGCGCGGCGGGGGTATTCAGGCCACGGCCTGGGCCTGGACCTGGCCCAGGAAGGTGGCGGCCAGGCGCAGGTGGATGTTGACGCAGGGCACCATGTCGAGGTAACGGAACAGGCCGCAACGACCAATGAAGCTCTTGTGGGGCTCAGTCGCTGCCAGGGCGGCATATTGCTCGTAGCGGGCCAGGGTTTCGCGGTTGCGTACCGGGTAATAGCACTCGTTGTTGTTGTCGGCGGCGTCGCAGGGAATTTCCCGGGTCACGGTGTGCTGGCCATCCTGGCGGCGGCCGGAATTGGGGATCAGGTCCCACTGGGTGCAGCGGGTGTAGGGGCCGGTGTCGGTGTAGTTGATCACCGTCGCCGGTTGGTCGGCGCTGACGCTGCTGGTTTCAAAGCGGATCGAGCGATAGGGCAGGCGGCCGAAACGGAAGCCGAAGTATTCATCGATGGGCAGGCTCAAGAAGGTATGGGAAACGTCGGCCTCCAGGTCGGGTCCATAGGCCTGGCCCAGGCTCACCGAGATCAGGGGGTGATCGAGGATGCGTTCAAACATGGCCGTGAAACCGTCCCTGGGCATCGCCTGGAAGGAATCGGTGAAGTAGCGATCGTCCCGGTTCCAGCGCACCGGCAAACGGGCGCCAACGGCGGCTTCGAGTTGGCTGGGGGGGACCCCCCACATCTTGCGGGTGTAGGGGCGAAAGAAGATGTCGGCAAGGCGCGGCCCCACATTGGCGAGGAAAAACTCGTCGGTGTTGCTGGGCGTGCCGCCGGCCACGATCTCGCTGGCCAGCAGCTCCTTGGCGTCGGCTTCGCTGGCCAGTTCCACGCCGAAGACATCTTCGAGGGTGGTGCGATTCACCGGCAGGGGGGTGGTGCGTCCGTCGGCCAGCACCGCCCGCACCCGATGCTCATAGGGCAGCCATTCGGTGAAGCGACTCAACCAGCGGATCGCCACCGAATCGGCCTCGCCATGGAGCAGGTGGGGGCCATAAACGTGGAGGCGTTCGCCGTGGTCATTGAGGGCATCAAAGGCATTGCCACCGATGTGGGGCCGTCGGTCGATCACCCTGACACTGCGGCCCGCCTCCGCCAGCTCGCGGGCCACGACGGCGCCAGCAAAGCCAGCGCCGACCACGAGCACAGCAGATGACATTCTCAAAGATGGCTACGGCGGCAGCATATCGGCAGTGGCCGGGGTTTCTCGGCTCAACGCCACCATGGCCAACGGACGGCAGCGCTGCACCCGCCGCCGCTCAGCCGCTTTTTGGGCGTCGGCTGGTGCTGCCAGCGGCGCTGCGTCGTGCCTTGGTCGGTTTCGCGGGGCTGTCGCCATCAGGCTTGCGGCCCCAGTCGGGCGGCAGGCAGGCCACTCTGAAGCCCACGAAGCTGTCGCGGAAGATCGGCGCAATGCCGCCGCGCGAGCCCGATCGGCATTGCAGAGGGTCACTGCACCAGCAACCGCCACGGGCCAGGCGGTCTTCTTGCTTGGGATTTCCCTGCAGGTTGGGGTCCGGGTCTTCCCAGGCCCGGCCATCCGTAGGGCTGCCCAGGGGCATGGGGTGCCAGCGGTCGAGGCACCACTCCCAAAGCTGGCCATGCATTTCGCCGAGGCCCCAGGGATTCACCAGTCCCAGTTCCCCAATGGCGACAGGCGTCTGGCGGAACACCCCAAGGGCGCCCTCTCCGTAGGCATAGCTGCCGTCGTAGTTGGACCAGCTGGAATCGATGGTGTCACCCCAATGAAAGGCTGTGCTGGTTCCGGCTCTGCAGGCGGCCTCCCAGCAGCTCTCGCTGGGCAGGCTGAGCTGGGGGGAGGCGTCACCAAGTTCGCCAAGCAGCCAGCGGTTCAGTCGCCGGATCCAAGCCTGACAATCGTTCCAGCTGACGGAATCCACGGGCAAGGAACCTGGCTGGGCAAAACAGGGCCAGAGTCCATGGGCCATGGCGGCGGAGGGGGCTGGGTTGAGTTCCGGTTCGGAACCCTCCGGTTGGAGGCGGGCAACGGCCGCCCATTGCTGGTGGGTGATGGGATAGCGGCCCATACCAAAGGCTGCCAATTCAACGCTGCGCAAGGCTTCGACATCGCAGCCGGCGCATTCGGGGAAGGCTCCGTAGTCGTCATGGCCCGCTTCGCTGACCGGGGAACCGAGTTGGTAGGTGCCGCCGGGAATTTCCACCAGCTCAAGGTTTTGGCCTTCGGGCAGGGGAAGACGCCAGACCTTCACCTTCACAATGGTTGTGGTGATGGCGCCATGGCCATGGGTCAGCGTGACCATGGGCACCGGGAGACCTGCGGCGCGGCCCCACACTGGAAGCTGGCTGGCAGCCCGCAGGGATGAGGCCCTGCTGGCCCCCTGGGCCAGGGGCAACAGCGCCTCGATCGTTTCGCGCCGCTTTGCTTTTTTCAGCATCGCTTGTTCCATCAGGTCGATGAGGGTCGCTTCGATTTCTTGGGCCCTGGCGTTGGCAGGATCCAGCAGGCCCAGGGCCTCACAGGCCGCTCGCCTGATGCCCGGCAGGACGGCATCGTCCTTGACCACCCTGAGCAGGGCTTCGGTCGCCATCGGGGTGCCGAGCATGCCCAGCAGGGTGGCCGCATCCTGGCGCTCCGTTTCCGGCAACTCCTGGTTGTTAACCATCTGGGCCAGGCGTGTGCTGGCCACCAGCTGGACGGCCCGCCGGCTGCTGGGGGGCGCATTGGGCGCCGCCATGGCGGCCAGCTTGCTGATAGCGTCTTGCCGCTCGCTGTCCACGGGAACAGAGAGTTCCCACATCCATTTGTGGGCCCGTTGTTCTTCGAGGCGGGTGCGTTCTTCTTCCGGATCCAGATTGGCGATGGGGCCCAGACGATCGGGGAGTTCCTGGGGAATCAGGCCAGCCCTTTCATTGGGTTTGAGACGATCGTTGCAGGCATCACGAAGGGCGAGGACAAAGCCCCGCATGCCTTCTTTTTCTAAGCTGGAACGCCGCTCCAGATCCTGCAGAAAGGGATGCCAGTCTTGCCCTGATTCGAAGAGGTCCCGTTGGCGCATGGCCGCCAAGTATTCGGACAGAGGATCAAGGAGAAAACACAACTGATCTAGATCGGCACCTGGATTTTGCAGTAATCTCTGCTCCAGCAGATAGTTGATCAGGGTTTGGCGTTGGCGCCGACTGGCCAAGCCCATGCCATCGGGCGGGGCAGCGCTGAGGGCCTGGTCGGCCCAATCACCGGAAAAGGCCAGCGGTTGATAGAGCGGCCGACCTTCAGGCCCTTGCTTATGGCTTGCAAGCGCGAGGATCTGGAGGCTCTTTTGCACCACTGTCGGCGTGATTTCCAAGCCGGCCCGAAGTCGCTGGCTGGCGTCAATGTTGCGATCGAGGCGGTTGACATAGCCCAACATCAGTTCGGGCACAGAGCCCGCCAATAATCCATGGCCCTGCTCCCGTTTGGCGATCACGTCGTCGATGAACATCTGGGCCAGCATCACGGAGATCGGCTTGTCGGCGACGATGCGGCGCAGTTGATTCTGGGCTGGCACGAGTTCGTTGTCATTAAGGAGATCGTCGAGTCCCAGATTGGTGAGGTATTCGAGGAAAAATGATTGCAAACGGTCTATGGCAATTTGCAAAGGTATGATTTGGGTGATGGGTCTTTCGCTGAAACCCTCCAAGCCACTACGACGGGTGGTGAGAATCAGCAGGCCCGCTGGCATGGTTTCTCGCACCCGTTGGCGAGCAACTTCTGGGAGTTCCGAGAAATGATCCACAATCGGCAGCACCCGCTTGAGACGCAGCAGGGCTGCCACCAGCTCCGGTTCGAGCTGGGCGCTGCCAATGCTTTGCTCCAGGAAAAGGCGAACCCGTTCACTCACGGTTTCATCTTCTGCCAAGCCACGGTCGATCAAAACGGGCAGCCGTTTGATCCCCTCCAGCAGGCCGTCGAGGGCCCAGAAAGCGATGCGAACGGCCAGGCTGGTTTTGCCCGAGCCGCCCTCGGCCGCGATCAGGATCAAGTGGGCCTCCGAGCCCGCGACAGTGTGCTGGAGGTCGGCGGGTTCGAGCAGGAGTTGCTTGGGTTTCTCGCCGGGCCCCACCAGGCGCAGGTTCAGGGGCACATGGATCCGGCGTTCGGCCACGACGGGCAGTTTGGCGAAGGCGGCGGCAAGGGGCTCGAAATGGGCTTCCAGCCAGGCATCGACTTGGGCGGGCCCATAACTGGGAGGTGGGGGTGCCTGCTGCTGACCCTGGCGGGGGGGTGGATTGGCGGCGAGCCGGACGATGGCCTGCTCGAACAGTTCTGGACCGGTCGCGCCGCCACCCGGTTCGTCGACGCAGAGCATCGGGGTGCAGAGGCTGCCAACCCTGGCCTTGAAGCGATCCAGGGCCGCCTGGGCCTCGGGATCGCGCTCAAAGGCGTTCTTGAGATCACTGGTGAATTCGAGGAAAAAGGCCCTGATTGGCTTGTCGGCTTCCAGGGCGGCCTCAAACTCCAGTTCGGTGATCGAGAGCCCACTGCCGTCTTGGGCAAGGGAGCCATAGCGATAGGAAAGCAGCAGGATGTAGTGATCAGAGCTGCGTACGTCGTTTTGGCAGGTGGTGACGACAGGATCACTGGAGCCGCTGTAGCTGTCTCGATAGGCGTGGCCGGCCCGAGTGATCAGGTCCTTGACACGCTCCCTTTCTTTGACAAGCCCTAGATAGGGGCTGGAAATGTAAAAGCTATGGCTTTCGTTTTGGTTTGGGGGTTTCCCCTTGCGCGTGGCAGCCATGCCAATCAAAAGCGGTAATTCAATTTGGCGTAAAGGCCATTGCCAAGAAGCCAGTTGTTCCAGACGTCGGCATTATTTTCGGTTGAAAACTGTTTCGCCCAGCCGATTTCCGTAAGCCAGTGTTGTCCCGCCAGCCAACGCACAAGCACACCTCCCGCACCCACATTGTCGGAGAAACGGTCGTTGAAACCTTGACCTTGCAGCGTAGTGCTGACCCCGCCAACGCCGATGAACGGCACCAGTTGAAGCGCCTGGTTGCGCCGGCTCCAGAAGGTCCAGCCCAGTTCGGCGGTACCCAGCCAGCCGTTGTCACCACTGATGAGTTGTCCGGGCAAGCCGCGCAGTCCCACATCGGCACCGAGGCTGAAACGCATGGGTTCCGTGAGCTTGTGGAGGGCCACCTGGCCGCCGCCCCGCAGGTTGAGCTGCCATTTGGGCAGGAAACTCCAGCCCAGGGAAAGAAAAGTGCCCAAAGCGTTGGCTTTGCCAGGCACGATGTCGACGGAGGCTAGCTCCTTGAGTTGTTGGGGGGGGGTGGCGGCGGAGAGGCCCTGGAGTCCATAAAGTTGGCCCGACCAATACAGATTCGAACCGGCACCGGAACCATTGAGCTCGAACCTCAGGTAGCCATTGCTGGGTTGGCGCACCCTCTCGGCATAGAAGCCTGGCAGGTCCTTGCCGTTGAGCTGGTTGGTGGACTGGTTGCCGCTGTAGGCCAGGGCCGCGCTCCAGCGTTGGTTGAGGGTTTCGCGCAGCAGCCATTCGATCTGTCCCAATCCTTGCCATTGGCTGGTGGAAAAACCATTGCCCCGCGCGGGCAACTCGATCGATTGGCGCCAGTTGGAGCCGAAGGCGCCGGTGAGGTTGACACTTTCGCCCAAGGGGTAGGTGTAGCTCAAGGAGCCGGAGGTCTGACCCAGCTGGGGGGTGTCGCTGCCATTCAGTTCGCCAAAAAAGAGCAGGCTGTCTCCCTGGCGCAGCAGGGAAGGACGCAGGATGGTGGCGGTGGCGCGGGCTTGGCCGCTGCCGACGCTGCCGTCGTTGCGGAGATTGAGGTCTCCCTGCCAAGCCGGGGAAGCCCTTTCCACCTTGACCACCAGCACGGCCTGGCTGGTGTCGCTGCCGAGGCGGGTGAGCTGGCTGCGCACCGAATCAATCTCGGGGCGCCTTTGCAGTAGCTGCAGCGTGCGCTCCAGGGAGGGAAGGTGCAGGCTGGAGCCAAGGGTTGGCGCCAGCCAGCGGCGCACCTTGGCGTTGAGGCGTGGGTCTGGGCCCTGCACCCGCAGCTCAACGACTTTCCCTTGCACAACCTGCAGACGGGCCGGGGGCGGATCCGCGAACACGAACACCCTGGTATTGACGTAGCCATCGAGGACCAGCCGTGAGGTGAGGGCGGCGGCGCAGGCCCGCAGTTTTTCGGCCTCGGGGCTGACCAAGCTGCAAGCCCGCAGGATGGCGGCCAGTTGCCCGGGTGTGTAGGGAACCGGGCCTGCGACGGCCGGCAGCTTGCTGAGATCGACCGGGCCGGTGGGCGGCAAGGACGGCGGGGGCTGACCTGGTGGGCTCGCCTCAATCGGTGCTTCCAGAATGGGGGCCGCAGGCTGGTTGGGCCGCCGTTGCGGTTGTTCCAGAGCCGGAGTCGGCAGCCGCACCGGACCGTTCTGGAGGGGGGGGGCCACCAGCTGGGCCAGCAGGAATGGCAAGCAGGTGTGGTAGCAATGATTCAAATGATGTTAATGCTGCGTAATTGTTGTCAAGCCAGCCCCGGCCAGGCAGCGAACCGCCTAAGGATTGTGAAAATGGCTAGTTAAAAGCAGGATTGGGGGGCGGCGGCCGAGGTGGACGATGGGTGGGTGATATCAGCTCGTCTTTAATCGTGTCCTGCCCCCATCTCCTGGAGCCGACTTGGGGCATCATTGGTAAAGGAGAACCGTTGAAAAGCGTCAAGCCCATGTCCCGCCCTCGCCGCCACGAGCTTGCCGGTGCAGGCTCGGCCAGCTCCTGGCCTGCTGCGGCCTGGATTCAGCCGATGGTGGCCGCCGGTTCGCTGCTGGCCCTGTTGCTGGCCTCGGGGGCCAGGGCGGGTGAGGTTTCCGCCACCCAAGGCCCTTTGGATCTGGGCACCAGGGTGAATGGCGTGGCTGGCGGCCGCTGCCAGGGGGGCCAATGCGAGGTGAGTGGCGGGACATCGGCGGGCGCCAACCTGTTTCACCGTTTCAACCGCTTTGACACTCGCGGGGAGATCAGGGGTGTTTCGATTCAAAATGGCAGCCACAGCACCGTGGTGCTGGGTGTTCTCGACCCTTTGGGGTCTTTTTTGAACAAAGGCATCAGCCTCAGCTCGCCGGCCCACCTGTTTTTCCTCTCGCCCGGGGGGCTGCACGTCGGAGGGGGGGCCCAGTTCTTCAACACACCCCGACTCACCTTGAGCACGGCCAGCTCCCTGGGGTTGGGCAGCGGCCGTTTTGAGGTGTTTCGCACCACAGCTTCCGAGGCGGCCCTGTTGACGGGGGTGCCGATCCGTGGCAAGGGGGGCTTGAGCGGCGATCCTGCCGAGGCCCAGAGCAATGGCATCACCAGCGGCGGCGATCTGGTGGTGGATGGCGGCTTGATTCAGGTGGATGCGGAGTTGTTGCTGGATGCCCAGGGCGGCCATCTGCTGCTGCAGGCCGGCAGCCAGCTGGCGGTTCCCGGCGGCAGCGTCGAACTGAACGGTAAAAACGTGACCGTGGCCGCGGGTGCACTGGTGACCACCAGTGCCCAGGCGCCTGCGGCGCCAGCGCCGGGAACGACAACGGCCCCGGCGGTAGCTCCAGTTGTGCCAGCCCCAGCCCCAGCCCCAGCGGCCGTGGCCACGACCGCCGCCAGCCCTGCAGCCCCTGCCCTTGCTGCCGTTGCTGAAGCCGCCGTGGCAACTTCCGCCGCAACCCCTGCCACCCCTGCCCTTGCCACTGCGGCAGCGAACCCCAGCCCGACAACGGTCCCTGCTCAAACCCCAGCGGCCCCTGTGGAAGCCCCAGCGGCCACTGCCACAACTGCCACAACTGCCACAAGCGCCGCCCCCGAACCTGCCACCCCAGTCCTCACCGCCGCTGCCGCAAACCCCGCCTCCGCCACCCCTCAAACTTCTGCACTGCAGGTCCCTGCGGCGGTGGCAGGACCACTGCCGGAAACCAATCCCCCCGCCCCAGTCCAGATTCCCGCTGGGCTGGATGGCGGTGTGATCCGCATCAGTGCCAGCAACGATGCCCTCGTCGCGGGTCAGCTCAAGGCCCTGGGCGTTGCGGCAACGGCCAGTGGCACGGCGGCCAGTGGCCAGGCAGGCAGGGGCGGCCGCATCGAGATCACGGGCCAGCGGGTGGCGCTAACGGGCGCCGTCCTCGATGCCAGCGGCCCGGCCGGTGGCGGCACCGTGCTGCTGGGGGGCGATGTCCGCGGCGCCAATCCCGCCTTGCCTAACGCCAGCAGCACCACCGTGGATGGGGCCAGCACGGTGCGCGCCGATGCCCTGGCGCAGGGGGATGGGGGCACGGTGGTGTTGTGGTCGGAGCAACAAACCTCCTTCGCCGGGACCACCAGCGCCAGGGGCGGGCCCAGTGGGGGTGATGGAGGCTTCCTGGAAGTTTCCAGCAAAGGGGGAGTTGGCTTTTCTGGAGCAGTGGATGCGGCAGCACCGGCCGGCAAGGCAGGCAGCGTGTTGTTTGATCCCAATAACATCATCATTGACTCCTCCTTGCAGTTTAATGGAGATGCCTATTGGGATTCCGCCAAAGGCAGCGTTGTGCTTACGCCATCTGCAGTAAATAAGTCTGGAAGTTTTTTTTATGACACAGCAATATCTCTTGCCGATGACGCCTCTTTCAGCACATCTTTTCAGTTCAAGATATCTGAATCAAAGGGGCATGATGGTCAGGACGGTGCGGATGGCCTTGTCTTTGTAATTAAGAATAGCAATGCAAAAGCTATAGGCGACAATGGAGAAGGTCTTGGTTATAAAGGTATCTCAAATAGTCTTGGCATCGAATTTGATACCTATAACAATGGAATTGTGGCAGAAGCTTATAAAGATTCTGATGGCAATCATGTGGGCATCAATTTAAATGGCAGTATAGAATCTAAGGAAGCCACCAAAATTGCGTCTAATTTTAATAATGCTCTGCCATGGACTGCTTGGGTTGATTACAACGATAACTTGCGATCTGTGGATGTGAGGCTTGCTAATAATTCTAATTCTCGCCCTGATTCATCTGTGCTGAGCTATATACTGCAAAAAAGCTTGAAAGACACAATTGGTGAAGTTAATGGCTCTTCATTGGCTTCATTTGGCTTTACTGCCGCAACCGGAGGAGCTACTGGAAAGCACGAGATTCTTTCTTGGTCTCTTTTTACGCCTTCTTCTGGCAGCTTTTCATTAAATCCAAGTGGTGATCTTTTGCTTCAGCCTGCACAGATTCAGACTATCGCCAACCAGGGAACCAATGTTGTGCTGCAGGCTAATAATGATATTACCCTCAAGCCTAATTCATCTATTACAATTCAAAGTCCCACTGCCGGCTCTGGGGGAATTTCAATGCAAGCTGGCCGTTCAATAACATTGCAGTCGCCCATCACCTATGTCGGTGAATATTCAGGCCCAGTTAATCTGATTGCCAATGATTCAAGCTCATTTTCAAATTTTAGAGACATCGGAGCAGGCAATTTAACCGTTGATACTGGTGCTAACCTTACAAGCCCCCATGCTTTAGTTTCATTAATATTGGGTCCAGGCAATAATGTTTACTCCCCTGGGGTTTTGCAAGTCAAGGCCCCAATCACCGCCAGCTCAGTTCTGGCTCGCGGTGCTTCAGGCATCTCACTGTCGGGCGGCGCCACCCTCACCGCCAGCGCTTCATCAGGCAAGGCCCTAACACTTGATGCCGGCAGCGGTGCCTTTCTAAATACCTCCTCCGCAGGGGCAGCGGCTCTGGTTAAACAACCCGGTGCCACCTGGGCGATCTATGCCGACAACCCCACCTCCACTCCTCCCGCCAATCTGGGCGGCTTGCCCTACAACTTCAAGCAATACAACCAGACCTTCGATACCAATCAGGGATCCAATCCAATTCTGGGTGCTGGCAATGGTCTTTTCTTCGCCAATAGCCCCACGCTCTCGGTCAATCTGGTGCCCACACCTCAGGTGAGCAAGGTCTACGATGGCACTAATACGGCCAATCTGGTCGATTCAAACTATGCTGTAACTGGCGTTTCGCCGGGCGATTCGGTGAATATAAATAAGCCCACTAGTGGCATCTATGACAATAAAAATGCCGCCATTGGCAAGCTCGTTTCTGTTTCAGGATTATCCATTGCCTCCGCCACTGATGCAACAACAGCTGTTCCTGTGTATGGCTACATCCTGGGCAACAGCACTGCCAATGCCTCCATTGGCACGATCACCAAGGCGTCGGCGGT
The DNA here is from genome assembly GCA_026389315.1 of Cyanobacteriota bacterium. GTDB lineage: Bacteria > Cyanobacteriota > Cyanobacteriia > PCC-6307 > Cyanobiaceae > Cyanobium. Next base: position 47,790 of record JAPLIC010000017.1, on the reverse strand, counting down.
GGTGACCGCCAACAGCGGCAGCACGGTGTATGACAGCACGCTAAAGAGCATCAGCGGCTTTTCGGCGAGCGGGCTGGTGGGAGGCGAAACGATCGTTGATCTGCCAGGCGTGAGCGCCGGAGCCAGCGGCCGCAATGCAGGCAGTTATACGAGTACGGCCAGCGGTACAGCACAGAATTATAGCTTGAGCTTCGTGGATGGTTTGTTCTCGATCACCAAGGCTCCGCTGACGATCAGCGCCGCGACCGACAGCCGCGTCTACAACGGCACCACCAGCTCCAGCGCTGCGCCGACGGTGACGTCAGGTCAGGTGTTCAGCGGCGACACGTTGAGTGGCCTGAGCCAGGTGTTTGACAGCAAAAACGTGCTTGGAACAAATCAGAGCACTTTGAAAGTCAGTGTCGGCTACACGCTGAGTGATGGGAACAACGGCAACAACTATGCCGTGAGCCTTGCCACGGCTCCCGGCACAATCACCCCGTTGCCCCTGCCAGTGACGGGCCTGGTTGCCAATAACAAGGTGTATGACGCGACGACCGTGGCGCTCTTGGGCGGTAGCGCTGCTGTGAGTCCCTTCAGCGGTGATGAGGTGTCCGTGGGCGTCACGGCAGTGGGCGCTTTCAGTGATAAGAATGTTGGTGTCGATAAGGAGGTGACAGTTACCGGTGTGACGATCAGCGGTGCTGATTCGGGCAACTACAACTTGCTGCAGCAAAGCGGTTTAAAAGCCGATATTTTCAAGGCAAATCTTGCTGTCAGCGGCCTGGTTGCCAATAACAAGGTGTACGACGCGACGACCGTGGCGCCCCTGGGCGGTAGCGCTGCTGTGAGGCCCTTAAGCGGTGATGAGGTGTCCGTGGGCGGCACGGCGGTTGGTGCCTTTGCTGAAAAGAACGTGGGCGGCGGTAATGCCGTGACGGTATCGGGTGTGACGATTGCTGGAAGGGATGCGGCTAATTATAACTTACTGCAACAAACTGGCCTGGCTGCCACTATCAGTAAAAGGGACTTAATGGTGGCTGGCCTGTTCGCCAATAACAAGGTGTACGACGCGACGACCGTGGCGCCCCTGGGCGGTAGCGCTGCTGTGAGTCCCTTCAGCGGTGATGTGGTGACCTTGGGCGGTACGGCAGCGGCTGCTTTCAGTGATAAGAATGTGGGGATGGATAAGGCGGTGACGGTATCGGGTGTGACGATTGCTGGAAGGGATGCGGGTAATTACAACTTACTGCAGCAAATCGGGCTGAAGGCTGATATCAGTAGGGCAGCCTTGTCGTTAACCGGCCTGCTTGCTTTAGACAAGGTATATGACGCGACGACCGTCGCGCCCCTTGGCGGTAGTGCTGCTGTGAGTCCCTTAAGCGGTGATGTGGTGACCTTGGGCGGTACGGCGGTAGGTTCCTTTGCCGACAAGAACGTCGCTCAGGCCAAGACGGTGAGCGTGAGTGGCTTGAGCTTGAGCGGAAATGATGCCGGTAATTACAATTTGCTGCCCCTGACCAATCTGAAGGCTGCCATCACACCAGCGACCTTGCAGATCAGTGCCAGCAGCGATAGTAAAATTTATGATGGCAGCACCCAATCGAGCCTGGCACCGAAGATAACCCAAGGCAGTCTATGGGGCGATGATCGTTTGACCGGATTGGCCCAGACCTATGAGAGCAAAAATGCCCTTGGCGCTGGCCAGAGCAAGTTAATCGTCAGCGCTTATACCCTAACTGATGGTAATAATGGTGGTAATTATGTTCTAAGTTTTCTCCCCGGTCTAGGTACGATCAACCGCGCTAGTGTCACGCCATCTTTTACGGTTAAAAGCAAGCCATATGATGGCAATGTCGCCGCTGAAATTGCTGGCAATAGCTTGCAGGGTGGCCTTGCTAGTGATGAATTGTTTATGGTGGGAGCATCAGCCCTTTTTGACAATGCATCTGCGGGAAATGACAAGCTTGTAACTATAACTGGCTATACTCTCTCAGGCCAGGATGCTAATAATTATCAGCTTTCTTCTCCAACTGCCACATCGACAGCTTCGATTACGACACAGCAAGATACTGATTCCTCATTGCCTAATGATGAGCCGATCAAAAACGAGAAAGCTAATCCTACTGTTGGTCTGCAATTGTCCACTATAAGTTCAGCAACAGCGTCCAAATCTGTTGACGTTGACAGTAGTAATATTATGGCGCTCCCGCCTGGGGCTTCAACTCTGGAATCCACCCCATCTGGCTCCACGGAGTCCCAGCCGACGCCCAGTGCTACTGCTGTTTCGGCAACATCTTCTGTCCCTAATCAGACCCAGCCAACTGCCAGTGCAACTGCCAGTGCAACTGCCGTGACTGCCGGTTCGGCCACACAAGAATATCAAGAATCCGACAATCGTTCCGCTGAAGATGCTAAAACTAGTTTAGGTCTTTCCAACGCACCCACCAGTGAGGCCATGTCTGCTGCCAGGTTGCAGCTGGTCATGCAAAGTGCTGCTTCCTATATTCGCAAATACCCCGTGCGCATGCTGAATCAATGAGAGCTGTCCATGAGAACTAGTTTGGGTCTGGCTGGGCTCGTTTATCCGCTTCTTGCCTTTTTCTATCTGGCCTTGGCTCGATCCCCGGCTGTGGCCGGCCCGCTTGAAGCCAATCCTTCCAGGACAAATCTGCCTCCCATGGCAGCATTGCCCACCCCTCCTTCGGCGGTATTTCGCCCCGCTGCTTATACACCCGCTGGATTGAGACTCACCTTTACACCACTGCGAGGGGATAGGACCAAGGGATTTTTGGATTTGGTTTTGATCCCTATGCAGGCAGATGTAATCGGTAAGCGTGTTGATGTTGATACGACAAAGCTTAGGGGTTTGCTCAGCAAATTTTACAGTCAACTGGCTACCCAGGAAGTGTTGAACCTTGCTGATCCCCAGCTGCCTGCTCGCCAGTTGTATGAGATTCTGATTTCACCTATAGCAGCGGATTTGCAACGGCTCGGTATTACTACTTTGTTGATCTCGACCGACACAACTCTGCAGGCGATTCCCTTTGCCGCCCTCACGGATGGACAGCGCTATTTCGGTGAGCAATATGCTTTTTCGCTGACTCCCTCCCTGCGTCTGACTCCTTTACAGCCCCCTGAGAGCCGCGGCCGCCTGCGGACCTTGGTGGCTGGCGCCTCCAAGTTTGCCGAAATGGTTCCCTTGCCCCTGGTGCCCCAGGAGTTGAATCAACTAAGGCCGGGCAATCCAGATCTTTATCTCAACTCTGCATTTACCCCCACGTTGCTGCTCAATGCCGCTGCCGATCCTGACATCAAAAGGGTTCATTTGGCCACCCACGCTGAATTCCTCCCTGGGGGCCCTTCCCAATCCAAAATTCACACGGGAGGCCGACCCATAACCCTCGCTGAATTCGCCACCCTCAGGCAACGTCGGCTTGGCAATCCCCTCGACCTGTTTACGATCAGCGCCTGTCGTACGGCGTTGGGTGATACCCAGAGTGAACTGGGTTTTGCGGGCCTTGCTTTGCAGGCCGGTGCACGGACAGCTGTCGGCACACTTTGGTATTTAGATGACGTGGCCACATCGGCATTCTTTGTGCAGTTCTATCGTTATCTTGACCTTGGCCTGCCAAAGGCGGAGGCGCTGCAAGCCACTCGCCTGGCTTTCGCTACAGGAACGGTGCACCTGCAGGGCGATCGGGTTGTTGGTGAGACCGGCGAACTGCTTTCCGGCCTGACAGTCGACCAAAGGGCACGCATACTCAAGGGTATGAAGCATCCCTATTACTGGGCCGGGATTACGATGCTTGGCTCAGCATGGTGAGGCTTGCCGGCAAGAGGTCACGGCGTTGCCTGCCCTGCCTCCCGACCCTGCGGCTTTACTGGCTTGGCTTCACCTGCCTGACCCTTTGTCTCGCTGGCTTGGCCCCCACTGCGGCTTACGCCCAGATTGACATCGGCATTCGCAATAGTTTTCCCGGTCGCCGCATCGGCGGCGGCACCCGGGGCGAATGCTGGTCCCGTCTCTACGCCCACCTTGTACCTGGCAACAGTGTCTATACCCCCGGATCACCCCCTCTGATTGCCGTCCTGGAAGGACCCGCCAAGACGCCCAGGCCCTTGATCATTGAACTGCGCGGAGTCCTTGCTAATGGATTGCCCGATCCAGGTGGCAAGCTTGTGTACAAGCGCACATTGCTGCCTGAGCCCATAGGAATCACTGTAATCTTGCTTGCCAAACTGACCCAGCCAGTGAGCTGGACATCAGTTTATTTTTGCCCCGAACATCCAACCCCGAGCGATGATCCGCTTTTCTTTGTGACCAATGGCGAACCACCCCCATTCAGCTTGCTTCTTGCTGCCAATCCCAGCCCAGAAGATCAGAAAGTCCGCGAGGCCCTGGGGCGCTTGTCCAAGGCCTGCGGCAAAACATTTCCGCGCCAAGAGGTGAAACTGCTGTTCGGTTTCAGCGATCTGGCCAGTGATGACTGGCCAGATGCCCTGCCTGTGCGTTGTTCTTGAATTTCAACTGAACCGGCGCACCACAGCCTCGGCAAACCCCGAGCAGCTCAGCGGTTCCACCCGCGGCTCCATCATGCGGGCCAGGTCGTAGGTCACCTCGCCATTGGCAATGGCGGCACTGATGCCTTGGGTGATCAGGTCCGCCGCCTCCTGCCAGCCCATGTATTCGAGCATCATCACGCCCGAGAGAATCACCGAGCCGGGATTGATGCGATCGAGGCCGGCGTGCTTGGGGGCCGTGCCGTGGGTGGCCTCGAAGATCGCGGCCTTGTCGCCGATGTTGGCACCGGGGGCCATCCCCAGACCGCCAACCACGGCGGCGGCGGCATCGGAGATGTAGTCGCCGTTGAGGTTGAGGGTGGCGAGCACGGAATAATCGGCCGGTCGGGTCTGGATTTGCTGGAAAATACTGTCGGCGATGCGGTCATCCACCATCACCATTTGTTTCCATTGGCCCTGGCCATGGCTGGGGCCAATCGCCTCCAGAACGCCCCGCACTTCGTCGCAAACCGCAGCCTGTTTCTCGGGGGTGAGGGCATCGAATCCGGGATCCACCAAACGGGCATTAGCTTCGATGCTGAGCCCCGGATCCTGGGCCACGTTGTCGAGAATCCAGCTTTCCCGTTCCGTGACACACAGACCGCGAAATTCCGTCGTGGCCAGCTCATATCCCCAGTCCCGGAATGCCCCCTCTGTGAATTTCATGATGTTTCCCTTGTGCACCAGGGTCACGTGGCGCTTGTCTCCCTCCAATTTGAGGGCATGCTGAATCGCCTTGCGGATGTGGCGCTGGCTGCCGTGCTTGCTCACCGGCTTGATGCCGATGCCGGATCCCGCCGGGATGCGGCGCTGGCCTAGCTTGCCGTTGGCGGGAATCACCTCCTCGTTGAGGTGGCGGATTAGTTCGATGCAGACCGGATCACTCGCTTCCCATTCAATACCCATATAAATATCTTCGGTGTTTTCGCGGTAGACAACCCCGTCCAAATCCTGGGGCCGCTTATGGGGGCTGGGGGTGCCCGCGTAGTAGCGGCAAGGGCGCACGCAGCAGTACAGATCAAAAATCTGCCGCAGCGCCACGTTGAGGGAGCGGATGCCCCCGCCCACCGGCGTTGTCAGAGGGCCCTTGATGGCGACCCCGTAGGTCTCGATCGCCGTCAGGGTGTCCTGGGGCAGGTATTGATAGGTGCCGTAAAGCTCGCAGGCTTCGTCACCGGCATAAACCTTGAACCACTCGATGTGGCGCTCGCCGCCATAGGCCCGGGCGACTGCCGCATCCAGCACCCGCTGGGTGGCCGGCCAGATGTCCACACCGGTGCCGTCGCCGCGGATGAACGGGATGATTGGATCGTTGGGCACCACCGGCTGGCCGTTCTTGAAGCGAATGGTGCTGCCGCTGGCGGGGGCGGTGAGCTTCTCGTAGGTGGCCATGGCGTGGCTGGACGCAGACACAGTCGGCAGAGCCTATGCCTGCGGACGGGCGCGGAAGGTTTGCAGGGATCAGCAAGGGGGCAGGAGTTTGTGTTTGCCATCGCCGCGGGCAGCCTCGGTGCGGGGGCCGCAACCAAGCTCGCCATGGCAGGCGGTTGTTCTGCAGGATGGGCTCCATGAACGCAGCGGATCAGGCCCATAGTGCGGAATTGGCCCAGGCCATTGCCGCCGCCGTCTTCCTGTTTCAAGCGGCCTTCCCCGATGCCCGGGCCAACCTGACTCCCTGGCGCGACGATCCTGAAACCCGCCGTTTCGATGCCAGGGACAACCTCGATTTCTCGCTCCATTTCCCCGGCTGGAGCCCCCGGCTCCAATGCCGTTCCCTGTTGGTGCAGCTGCGCCTGGAACGCTCGCCCCAGGGGGCTCCTACCGGTCGCCCCCGCCTGCTGGGCGTGTTGATCCGGGGCCTCACCTACGAAGCCGAACGCTGGCGCTTCACCACCCTGGGCGACTGGCAACCCGCCGGCTCCCATCTACCCAACCCAGAGGTGGTGGCCAGCCTGCAGGGGCTCTGCCGTGAGCTCTTCCTGTTGTTTGGCACTGCGGCGACGTCCCGCTGCGACCAGGACGACATCGCTTCTTGACGCCAGGCCCCCAAGCCAGATCCTGACAACCGGCCGGCTGGGGTGCCGTTCAGGCTGGCTGCCGTGCATGCCTGGTCTGGCCCGCCGGGCTGGCCCGTGGTCGGCCCCCGGCTGGTGACGTAACCCTTCGCAACCTTATCGCCAAGGGTGGGAGCGCCACACCTAACTTTGGTTTGAATGCTCCCGCTGCGTTTCTAGCGCCCCGCCGAAAATGTCTGTCGCCCTGGCTTCCCAGCTCCGTGAGGGAACGAAGAAGGCCCATACCATGGCCGAGAACACCGGTTTTGTGAGCTGCTTCCTTAAAGGTGTGGTCGACAAGGCCAGTTATCGCTCTCTGGTGGCCGACCTCTGGTTCGTCTATAGCGCCATGGAAGAGGAGATCGGCCGCCTCGCCGACCATCCCGTGGTCGGGCCGATCAACTTTGCCTCCCTCAACCGGCGGGAATCCCTGGAGCAGGATCTCGCCTTCTACTTCGGTGCCGATTGGCGCCAGCAGATCAAGGCCACCCCCGGGGCCCAGGAGTATGTGGCCCGCCTGCGCCGCGTGGCCAAGGAAGCTCCCGAGCTGCTGGTGGGCCACCACTACACCCGCTACATCGGTGATCTCTCCGGCGGCCAGATCCTCAAGAACATCGCCCAGAAGGCCATGAACCTGGGCGAGCACGACGGCCTGCGTTTCTACGAATTCGATGCCATCCCGGACGAGAAGGGCTTCAAGACCAACTACCGCACCGTGCTCGACAACCTGCCGATCGACCAGTCCACTGCCGATCGCATCGTGGCAGAGGCCAACCAGGCTTTCCACTGCAACATGAAGATGTTCCAGGAGTTGGAGGGCAACCTCGTGGCGGCCATCGGCAAGGTGCTTTTTGGTTTCCTGACCCGCCGTCAGCGGCTGGGCAGCACCGAAGCCGCCGTGGCCTGAGGCTGTCCCCCCGGGTTGAGTTGCGCCAGAGTCGCGTATCGCTTGCGACTCAGGTGTGCGCCCCCTCCGTTTTCTGGTTCCTGGCACCACGGGCCGCTTCCGCTGCGGCGGGTTGCTGGTGGAGATGCAGACCCAGCGGCTGACGGCCCGTTTGCGCCATGCCGAGCTGGTGACCTATCGGCAGCGGGAGCCCGATCACCCTTTTTTAGATGACATCTTGCGGCGGGAGTCCCGTCCCGGCGGTGCCCTGTGGATCGTCAGTTGGGGCTTTGACGTGCCGCCGATGCTGCGGCGCTTGGCCGGCCGCCCTGTGGCTTATCACGCCCACAGCAGTGGCTACGGCTTCGACCTGCCGGCCGGCGTGCCCATCTTGGCCGTGAGTCGCAACACCTTGGGCTACTGGGGGGATCGGTCGCCGCGCCATCCCCTCTTTTTAGTGCCCAATGCCCTTCAACCCCGCTGGCTGGAGCGGGGCGATCGCCAGCCTCTTTTCACCAGGATGGGCCAGCAGCGGCGGCGGCGCATTGATGTGCTGGTCCAGGACCGCAAGAACAGTCGCTACGTGATCGATCACCTGGTGCCGGCCTTGGTGGCTGCCGGGCTGCGGGTGGAGCGGCAGCGCGGCTGGGTGGAGGACCTGGTGGACCTGTTCAATGACTCCACTGTGGTGCTTTATGACTCCGCCGATTATTGGCGGGGGACGGGGCTGAGCGAGGGCTTCGGCCTGCCACCGATCGAAGCCCTCGCCTGTGGCTGCGTGGTGTTCAGCAGTTTCAACCACGCCTTGGCCGACAGCCTCGATCCGGGGTTGCTGGGTCATCAGATTGGCTGCGGCACCATGGAGAACGACCTGCAAAGGATCCGCGCTGCCGTGGCTGACCCGGCGGCATGGCGGCCGGCAGCGGAGAGGCTGGAAACCCTGTTGGCTGGCTGCGTGGAGGAGACCCTCCTGGAACGCTGGCGGCTCGCCCTCGCGGCGATCGATCAGCATTGGGATCGGCTGCAGGCCGGTGCGGCGCCCCTGGCCAGCCCTTCTGTGTGGCAGCTGCGGGCCGATCAATGGGCCCAGCGATTGCTGCGGCGCCTGCCGGGCCGATCCTGAGGCGCACGTTTTGGAGCTGGGGCGCGACTGGGGCGGTAACGGGGCTGGCTGATTTCGGCCGGAACGGTAACGGCCACCCCATAACGTAAAGGTATGTTCAGGCCTCCAGGCTGTGAAGTTGCTCGGCAGGAGTAAAACCTATCAGCAGCTGCGGGCCCTGATGGCATTTCTGCCGCAGCAACGCCTGCGGCAGCTCCAGTGGTTAGTGCCCTTATCGATTATACCTGGATTTCTTGATCTGCTTTCAGTCGCTGTCATTGCCCGTTTGATGGGAGCCCTGGTGGGGCACAAATTAGATGACCGCTTGCCTGGCATCAAGGTCTTTGGCGGCGACCAGGTTGATCAGAGCCTATGGCTGATATTGATGTTCGTTGCCTTGGCGTGGTTAGCCTCGTTCAGCAAGCTTGGATTGCAGTTTTTTCAACAGCGTTTGACCGCCAGGGTCTGGATTGATCTTTCGAACCGCATCCACGCCAATGTTTTGGCCCAAGGCTACGAATATCACCTCTCAAAAAGTACGGCTAAGTTGTCGACAATGGTGCTAAGCCATATCAAGAAAACCTCGAATTCCGTCGTCAATCCTCTTTTGAAGATGGTGGGAAGTGTCTTCTCCATTATTTTGCTTTCCTTAGGGATTCTGGTGATTGGTCGTGGTCCTGCCTTGATCTTGATCGCCTGCCTGCTGGGGGCCTACGTGGTTCTTTCCCAGTCCATCACCCCTTACTTGCGTCACAACTCCAGGCAAAAAATCAGGCTGGAGTCTATGACAGCCCATATTTTGTTTGAATCCTTGGGTTCGATTAGGGACATCAAGCTGACCGCCTCCGAAGATCACTTCCGCCGGGCTTTTGTCAATACGGGTGAACGGGCCAAGGGTCACGCTTGGGTGGCTGAGATCTTGCCGATCATCCCGCGCATGCTGATTGAGCCGCTGGGCATCACCCTGATTTTTCTACTGGGCGCTGTCCCCCCCCTCCTGCGTGGGGACGGCTCCGACATGCTGTCCATGCTGCCCTTCATGGCTTCCCTCTCGGTGGCGGCGCTGCGTCTCACCCCTCCCCTGCAGGACTTTTTTGCCTCCCTGAATCAACTGCGGGGTGGTCTGCCGGTGATTGATTCCACTCTGGAGTATCTGCGCTTGCCGGCGGGGCTGCCCGTGCTTGGCGACCCTGGCGTACCCAGTCCGGCAGGTGTTTATCCCTCCCGCAACATCGCTTTAGAGGATGTTTGGTATGCCTATCCAGGGTCGTCGGATTGGGTACTGCGGGGCGTTGATCTGACGATCCCAGTAGGTTCGAGGGTGGCTTTTGTCGGGGCCACCGGCAGCGGTAAGACCACGACGGCCCAGATTCTTCTGGCCCTGTTACAGCCTGGTAAGGGGCACCTCAATCTCGATGGCATTGCCGTATCCAACAACGACATTCCCGCCTGGCAGGCTTCCTGCTCCCATGTGCCCCAGTTCATCAATCTTCTTGACGCCAGCGTGCTGGAAAACGTCGCTTTTGGTAAGGATGTGGAATTGATTGATCAGCGGGCTGTGTGGGAGGCCCTGGAAGCGGCCCAGCTCGATGAATTTGTCAGTGAATTGCCCTACGGGTTGCATACTCCGATTGGCGAAAACGGATTACAGCTTTCTGGCGGACAAAGGCAGCGCTTGGCCTTGGCGCGTTCGTTTTACCGCCATGCGCGATTTTTATTGCTGGATGAGGCCACGAGTGCCCTCGATAACCGGACGGAGAGCGACATCATTGAAGCCCTTGAGGTCATCGGCAGGCGTTGCACCACCGTTGTGATCGCCCATCGGCTTTCTACCGTCATGCGCTGTGATCGAATTTATGAATTTGAGGCCGGGCGAGTCAAGGCCTATGGGACCTATCAGGAGCTGCAGAACCGTTCGGAGACGTTCCGTGATCTTGCTGGTTTGGAGAGGAAGCTGGTGGGTTGAAGTGTAGGATTTGCTTGGTAATGATTCTGCAGGCGTTCCGATGTCCCTGACCTTGGTGGCTGGCCCTTGCGTCATCGAGAACGCCGACCTCGTTTATGCCATTGCCGCCAGGGTGAAGGCCATCTGTGAACCGCTGGGCATCGACTACGTCTTCAAGGCCAGCTTTGACAAGGCCAATCGAAGTTCTGGCAATTCTTTCCGCGGGCCTGGCTTTGAGGAGGGGTTGGCGGTGTTGGCCGAGGTGAAACGCCGCTATGGCCTGCGGGTGCTCACAGATATCCACGAAAGCCATCAGGCCGCACCCGTGGCCGAGGTGGTGGATGTGTTGCAGATTCCCGCCTTTCTTTGCCGCCAAAGTGATTTGCTGCTGGCCGCCGCCGCCGCCACCCGGGGCACCGACAAGGTGATCAATGTCAAGAAGGGCCAGTTTCTGGCGCCCTGGGATATGGAGCAGGTGGTGAAAAAGTTGCGCGATGCCGGTGCGGAGCATGTCTGGCTCACCGAGCGCGGCAACAGCTTTGGTTACAACACCTTGGTGGTGGATTACCGCAGCTTGCCGCAACTCCAGGCCCTCGGCTGCCCGGTGATTTTCGATGCCACCCATTCGGTGCAGCAGCCCGGGGGACGGGGCACCAGCAGCGGTGGCCAGAGGGAGTTTGTCGCTCCCCTGGCCCGGGCGGCGGTTGCCGTGGGGGTGGACGGTCTGTTCCTTGAGGTCCATCCCGATCCTGAAAATGCCCTGAGTGATGGACCCAACATGGTGCCGTTGCACCGGCTGGAGGCCCTCCTGACCCAGTTGATGGCGATTCGGGCGACGCTCTCGGCGGGAATCGCTGAGAGTGTGATCTGAGCCGAGGTGGCCGTATCGCTCCTGGGCCATTGGCGTCATCGCTGGGCCGCTCGTTGCAACCACAACGCCTTGTGCCGCCTGAGGCTGCTGGTCCTTGACGTGGACGGGGTGCTCACCGACGGAGGGTTATGGACCACCGAATCCGGTGAAGTGCTCAAACGCTTTGATGTGCGCGACGGCCTCGGCATCCATCTGTTGCAACAGGCGGGTCTGGAGGTGGCGTTTCTCAGCGGCGGCAAGGGCGGCGCCAGCGAGCAACGGGCCCGCTATTTGGGAATTCGGCATGTGCTGACCGGGGTCAAGGACAAACCCGCCGCCCTCACCGCATTGCAACGCACCTTGGCGGTTTCGCCCGGGGAGTGTGCCTTCGTGGGGGATGACCTCAATGATTTGGCCGTTCGCCCGATGGTGGGTCTGTTGATCTGTCCAGCCGATGGGGTGGCACCCCTGCGGGCCCGGGCCGATTGGGTTTTGGACCGTAAAGGTGGCGACGGCGCCGTGCGCCGTCTGGCGGAGGCGATCCTGCAGGCCCGGGGCGACTGGGACCGTCTGGCCCGCTCGGGCTGGAGGGGCCGCAATGATTGAAACCGGCCGACAGGGTCACTGGCTGCGGCAGCTGCTGGTGGCCGCCAACAGGCGGCCACCCCTTGATTGGCTGGTGGGTCTCGAGCGCGATCAGTGGCAGTCGCTGGCGGCCTACCGCGGGCTGGTGCACCAGGCATTCCAGAGCCAGCCCCTGGCTCCCCGGGTCAGTCCCGACTGTTGGCAAGACGGTGCTTTCTCGAATGCAAAGACACAGCGGGCCTTCTTCAATCCGGCCCGGCGTGAGAGGGAGAATTCTTCCCATCATTACGGTCATGATGTTCAGCTCAAACGCCATGCCGGATTGCCCCTGATCGGCCCCCAACTGCCCTGGGTGTTGGAGCACGGGCTCAAGGTGAGCCGCAACGCCAGCTTCGAGAGCCCCAAAGCTTGGATGCGGGGCTACCTCTGCATGGGCCCCCTGCGGGCCCGGTGGCTGCGCGAGCGCTATCGGCTGCCGGCGGTTCCCATCGGTCCCTGGATCGCCTACGCCAGACCCGTGTTGGAGGCCACCGCCATGGCCCGCTTGCGTAGCCAGCTCGGTCCCACCCTGTTGGTGGTGCTTGCCCACAGCTGGGACAAGGTTGATCGCCGCATGGATGTGGGCGCCTGCATCGAGGCCGTGGCCCGTGTTGCCCGCAGCGGGGGCTATCGCCGGGTGATCTGGTTGCGGCATTGGAAGGACCCGGAGATCGAAGGCCTGCCCGCGGACTGGATCGTGGCCTGTAATGGCCATCGCTCCAACCCCTGGTTCCTGGATTCGCTGCGCACTTTGATCGAACTCAGTGACGGTTTGGCCAGCAATGCCTTCGGCACCCATCTCGGCTATGGAGTCGCCCTGGGGCGTCGTCTGCACTGGATTCCGGTGGCGGTTGAGCAGGATCTCGCCTGCTTGTCCCCCGAGAAATTCACCGAGGAGCAAGAAGAATGGCAGGAGCGCCAGCGCTTATCCGCCACCTTGCGCGATCGCCTGGACGGCGCCGATGGGGCGGCGGCTGTGCGGGAGCTGCTGGATCCCTATTGGGGGTTTGATGCCATCAAGGACCCGGTGGCCCTGGCCCGGGTGCTGCGGGGGCGGAGGCTGGCGGATGCCCGCTGAGTCGGCGGTCCTGATGGCCCCTTTCCCGACGGGAGCTCCCTATCGGATTGATCAGGTGATGGCGGCCCCCGCTGCCATGACGGTCCTGTTCCTGGGACAGGTCCTGGCGGCGGCGTTGCTCTCCTGGTTGGCCGTTGCCAAAGGCGGCCGGCGGCTCTGGGGGTTGGCCACCGCCGGGCTGTTGCTGGTGCTGGTGGCTCTGTTCTTCACCCTGGCCAGCTGGGGGACCAGCGACATCACCAAACTGAGCCACTTCCTGACCTTTGATCGTTCTGCCATCAAGGGTGAACCCTTCTGGCTGTTGGTGGCCCCCCTGATCATGGCCCTGCCGTTCCGCATGGCCACGGTCCACGGGCTGGTGGTGGCGGGCTATGGGGCGGCGGCCCTTGGGTTGGCGCGCCACTGGCGGGCCTGGAGTTGGGCCGGCTGGTGGGTCCTGCTGATCTGTTGCAGTCCGTTGCTGCGTGGCTTCATGCAGAACTCCCATTCACGGCAGGCCCTCTCGACGCTCCTGCTGCTGCCGTTTCTGCTTTGGGCGGGTCGATTGGCCCGGGTGCCTCGGGTGACGCTGATTGTCTTGCCCCTCTGGGCGCTCAGCTGCCATACCACCGCCCTCTTCACCTTGCTGCTGGCCCTGTTGCCCCGGTTTCCTGGGATGGGGAACTGGCCCGGGGGTTCAGTTCGCCGGCTGTCCAGGGTCCCGGCCCTGGGGGTCCCCCCCTGGTGGCAGAACCAATGGTGCGCCGTTCCCTGGGGCGGTTTGGCCCTGGCCCTGGGGGGGCTGATCCTGGTTGGGGCATTGGTATGGCACTGGGCCTGGGAACTGGTTCCCATGGTGCGGACCAAGTTGGACAGCTACTGGTCCCAGCAGGGGTATGCCAATTCCTATCCCCTCGCCGCCGTCGTGGGGCGTCTGCAGTTGGCCATGGCCATCGGGGTGGTTCTCACCTGCAAGCAACGGCGTGTTGGTCTGGCCCGGTTCCTGGCCTGTGAGCGCGGTCGCCAACTGGTGCTTTATGGCCTGGTTTATGGGCTGGTGGAAGGGGCCCTGGCCCTGGGCCTGGTGCCCCAGATCACCAGCCGTCTGGCCGATCCGGCTGGGTTTTTCCTGTTGATCGTCTGGCTGGCCTGGCTGCAGCGCCACCGCTGCCTTTGGGCGGCCCTGCCGGCCCTGCTCGTCACCCTGGATTATTGGCTGGTGGAGCGATTGGCCGGTTCCCAGGCCCTCCATTGCGGCAGCAACGACACCTTTTTGTGCGTTCCGGATCGCTGGCCTTGGCAAGTGCGCTACTGAAGATCCGTGATGCCATCTCCCCCCCCCTTTCCCCTCGTTGCTCCCTTTCGGATCGACCAGGTCACCCAGGCGCCCCAGCTGCTGGCCGCCCTGTTCTGGGCCCAGGTGGCGCTGGCGCTGGCGATTCAGCTGGCGGCGGTGTTGCGACGACCGCGGCTTTGGTGGGCCGCTGTTGGCATGTTTTTAGCCCTGATTTTGATCTTCTTCACCCTGGCGAGTTGGGGCAACAGCGATACCACTCGCTTTTCCCATGCGCTGCAATGGAATCCGGATCTCTCGCCGCCGGAGCTGCTTTGGGTGGTGCTGCGGCCCTTGATCCTGGTGCTGCCCTATCGCATGGCCGGGTTGCATGGCTTGATCGCCACGGGATTTGCCCTGGCCGCCGTGCTTGTGGCCCGGGGATGGCGGGCCCCGGCCTGGGCCGGTTGGTGGGCCCTGCTTATTTGTTGCAGCCCCCTGCTGCGGGGGTTTCTGCAAAACGCCCACAGTCGTCAGGCGCTGGCTTCCCTGCTGCTGCTGCCCCTGTTTTTGCAGAGTGCCCGTCTAGCCAAGCCCCCCAGGAGTGGGCTGGGGGTGGGGGTGCTGCTGTCGGCCCTCAGTCACAACACGTTTATCTGGAATCTGCCGATCAGCCTCTCCCCCTGGCTGGTGCGACTGCCGGAGCTGGCGGCTCGCCGCCGGGACCAGCCCACCGCTGGCCCGGGGGGCTGGCGCCGCTGGCTGCCTTGGCTCCTGGCCATTGGGGCGGTGCTGGCGTTGTTGGCTCTGGTGGCGCCGGCCGCCCTGCAGCGTTTTCGCGATTACAGCAACGACGACTATTTCAACCTCTACCCGCTCCGCCCGGTGATAGGGCGCTTGCAACGGGCCATGGCCTTCGGCCTGGTGGTGGCGTGTGGGCAGCGACGACTGGATCCGAGGATGTTGTTGCGCTGTCCCCTGACCCAGCTGCTGCTGGCTTTTGGCTTGTTGTATGTGGGGATTCAGACCTCGATTGAGCAGCAGTGGTTGGCCCAGATCACCAGCCGACTTGCCGATGGTGTCGCTTTCTTCCTGCTGATTCTTTATCTGGCTTGGCTGCACCGTTACCGGGCCCACTGGTGCTTGATCTTTCCCCTTTGGGTCACCCTTCAGCATTGGTTGGATGGGCGCATCCTGCGCTCAGCGCTCTATGCCTGTGGTCAGAACGATGAATTCCTCTGTGTGCCGGACCGCTGGCCCTGGCAGGTGCGCTACTGAGGCGGGTCCACTTCTATTGCCGCTTAAATATCAAGCTGGGCTGTGAGGCTTTGCATCCTGCTTACCCGCAGCCAGCGGTGCAAAAATTCCAGTGGTTTGCGGCGATAGAGGGGGTTGCTGCGCCACAGGGGGCCCAAGGGCAGCCAGACCACCTCGGCATCGGTCAGGGCCCGCACGCCGTAAAGGGCCGAAGTGAGTCCTGTGACGACCAGCTGGCGGTCGGGATTGGCTTGCCGAAGCATTTCGACCAGCACTTCAAGGGGGGCCGGCGTCCGCACCGGGCCCGCCAGCCACGGGGCCTCCAGGGGGCCGAAGCTGCCTGCGGGGGGGGCTTTGGGGTGGTCAAGCAGGACCAGTCGGTCCCGATCCGCCGCGAAGCCATGGCGCTGCTCCAAACGCTGGCGCCACTGGTTCAGCACCGTTGCGGGGATCCGCTGGTGGGGGAATTGGTGAGCCAGGTTCGGCACCGAGCACAGCCAAATCGGCCGTCCCGGGCCGCTCGCCTCCTGGCAGAGGCGGACCCAGCGGTCGGCCGTTGGGGCCTCCGAGGCCAACAGCGTGCCAAACAACTCCCGCCGTTGGCCCAGCGGCGGCGGTGCCGGCTCGATCGGGGGGCGGTGCCAGCGGGGCTGGCGGCCGCTGAGCACGTAGCGCACCCTGGAGCCCGCGTCGCGAATTGGCAGGCCCAGCAGGCTGGGGGCCAGGGCCCGCAGTTCCCGGGGGCAGCGGTAGTACAGCCCCAGGCCATCACCGCACACCACCACCTCGGCAATGGCCAGGCGCTGCACCAGTCGGCGCTGGTCCTTCAGCCATTGGTTGTTGAGACAGGCCAGATCCCACTCCCCGGGCTGCAGGGCTTCGGCAGCGGCGACCTGATGCAGGCCCGCGAAGTCCCTGGGGGAGTGCTGGCGCAGCCGGGCCAACCAGCGCTCGATGGGGGCTTGAACGCTGGCCAGGGCGACGGGGTCTTTGGTGAGAACGCCCGTGATCACAACGGCGATCGGGGGGGCTGGGCCTGGGGATCGGGCCTGGAGTTCCGGCAGCGTCTGCACCACGGCCAATTGGTGAACCAGGTGGATCAGGCCGCCGGTGGGAACCAGCACCCTGGGGGTAGGCCCCTGGCCCGCAGTGGCGCCCGGGGGGCTCAAGGCGGATCGCTGGACAGAGGTTCGATCGGGGCCAGGCGGGGATCCAGAATTTTGGGTCCCATCCCCTCAAACTTCACCGCCAGGGAGAGCCTTTCCCCGGAGCCGAAGAGATGGGTGATCGTGCCGACCCCGAAACTGGCGTGCCGCACCGGATCGCCCACCGCCCAGGGACGGGCTGGGGCGCGGCGTCGCACGGCGTTGGCGGGGCGGGCCGCTTCTCCCCCGGCCGCCACCCGCCGGCTGTCGTCCCGTTCGACGCGGGTGAGCCGCTCCAGCCGCTGTTCGCGGCGAATGGCCGCGCCGCCGCTTTGGGGCAGGTCTCCCTGGAGCAGCTCGGCGGGCAGCTCGGCGAGAAACACTGAAGGCACGGCCGGTTCGCGCATGCCGCCCCACAGCCGCCGTTCGCTGGCATGGCTGAGGAACAGGCGCTCCTTGGCCCGGGTGAGGCCCACGTAACAGAGGCGGCGTTCCTCTTCCAGGGCGGCGGGATCCTCCAGGGAGCGGTAGCTGGGGAACAATCCCTGCTCCAGTCCCACCAGGAAGACCACCGGAAACTCCAGTCCCTTGCTGGCATGGAGGGTCATCAGGGTGACCCGGTCGGCGGCGGTGTCCTTGCTGTCGGCGTCACTGGCCAGGGCGGCGCTGGCCAGGAAGCCCTCCAGGGAGCCCTCCTCGTTTTCCTCCTGGTATTGCAGGGCGGCATTGACCAGCTCCTGGAGGTTGCGGCGGCGTTCCTCGGCTTCGTCGCTGGCCTCGGCGATCAGCTCGGCCACGTAACCGCTCTGCTCCATCACCCGCTGCACCAGCTCGGAGGGGGGTGAGTCCTGGGCGCGGCGGGCCAGATCATTGATCAATTCAGCGAACTGCAGCAGGCCCTTGGCCGACCGCCCGCCCAGGGAGCGCACCGCCTCGGCATCGCTGACCACCTCCCAGAGGGGCAGGCCCAGCTGGGCGGCGGCATCGCTGAGGCGCTCGACCGTGGTCTTGCCGATGCCGCGGCGGGGCACATTCAGCACGCGCAACAGGCTGACGGTGTCGGCGGGATTGACCAGCAGGCGCAGGTAGGCCAGCACATCTTTGATTTCACGGCGGTCGTAGAAGCGCAGCCCGCCCACCACCAGGTAGGGGATGCCCCAGCGCACCAGGGATTCCTCCAGGGCCCGGCTCTGGGCATTGGTGCGATAAAGCACCGCCATGTCGCCCCAGCGCAGGTCCGGGTGGGCGGCGTCCAACATCCGCATGCGATGGACCACCGCTTCGGCTTCGGCGATTTCGTCATCGCAACGGATCAGGTGGATCGGTTCGCCCTCGCCGCGGGTGGGCCGCAGCACCTTGTCGATCCGCTCGCTGTTGTGGGCGATCAGGGCGTTGGCGGCCTCCAGGATCGTGGCGGTGGAGCGGTAGTTCTCCTCCAGCTTCACCATCGTGGCCGTGGTTTCATCGGCGGCCCCATCGCCGAAATCCTGCTGGAAGCCCATCAAAATGGTGAAATCCGCCGCTCGGAAGCTGTAGATGCTCTGGTCGGCGTCGCCGACCACAAACACCGAGCGCTCGCCCCAATCTTCAAATTTGTCGGGGTCCTGGCCATCGGTGACCAGCAACTTGATCAGGTCGTATTGGGTGCGGTTGGTGTCCTGGTATTCGTCCACGAGCACGTGGCGAAAGCGGCGATGCCAGTAATGGCGGACCTGTTCGTTCTGGCGCAGCAGCTGCACGGGCAACAGCAGCAGATCGTCGAAGTCGAGGGCGTTGTTGGCCGCCAGGGCCCGCCGGTAATGGCGGTAGGCCTGGGCCACCTGACGATCGCGCTGGCCCCGGGCTTCGGCCTCCAGGTGCTCGGGCAGCTGGCCCTGGTTCTTGGCGCTGCTGATGGCCCAGCGCACCTTCTTGGGTTCGAAGCGCTTGGGATCCAGTCCCAGCTCCTGGGTGACGATTTCCTTGACCAGGCTCTGGGCGTCGTTCTCGTCATAGATCGAGAACTGGCGTGTCCAGCTCAGCCCTTCGCTGTCCTTGTACTTGTCGATGTCGAAGCGCAGCAGCCGGGCGAACAGGGCGTGAAAGGTGCCGATCCAGAGGTCCTTGATCACTTCCCGGTAGATGCGACCCCGCAGCTGCCGCTGTTCCGCCGCCGGCAGGGTGCTCCAGGGTTGGCCGAACTGGCTCTGGGCCAGCTTCTGGGCCAGCAGCAGCTCCAGCCGCTCTTTCATTTCCCGGGCCGCCTTGTTGGTGAAGGTGACGGCCAGCACCTCGGCCGGATCGACGCCGTGGTGGCCGATCAGGTGGGCGATGCGGTGGGTCAGGGCGCGGGTCTTGCCGCTGCCGGCACCGGCCACCACCAGCAGGGGCCCGGTGTGGTGATCGACGGCCTTGCGCTGGGCGTCGTTGAGGCCGGCGAGGAAGCTCATCAGTGGATCGTATCGAGGCCCCTTGGCGGCCTGGGTCCCGGCCATGCCCGCCTGTCGGTGGGCCGGCGGTCACTATCGCCTGTGTCCCTTCGGCACCGCAGGGCCGGAGGGACGGCCTCCTAGCTTCGAATTTCAGGGGTGCTGCAATGAATCGGCGTTCGCCCGCTGCCAGTTACCGCCCTGAGATCGATGGTCTGCGGGCGATCGCCGTGCTAGCGGTGATCATATTTCACTTCAACGAACACCTGCTGCCCAGCGGCTTTCTGGGGGTGGATGTGTTCTTCGTGATCTCGGGTTTTGTGATCACCGCATCCCTGGCCCGCCATCAGGAGTCCGATTGGGGTCCGTTTCTGTTGGGTTTCTATGCCCGACGGGTCAAGCGGCTGATGCCCCTGTTGATGACCTGCATTTTGGTTACGACGCTTGTCGGCGCCTTTGTGATCTCGCCTGGTTCAGACGAATTCCAAGCCACCTGGACAACCGGAATCGCTGCCCTTTGGGGGGTAAGCAATATCACCTTGCAGGCGCAGCAATCGGATTACTTCGCCTCCTCCACAGCCCTCAATCCCTTCACGCACACCTGGTCGCTGGGTGTGGAAGAGCAATTTTATTTATTGTTTCCGATACTGGTTTTTGCCAGTGGATTTTCTCGCCATAGACCTGGCGCTGGCAGGAAACTCGGCCTGGCTTTGGTCCTGTTGAGCCTGGCTTCCCTGGTCGGCTGGATTGTGATGAATGGGCGCGATCCGGGATGGACTTTTTATTTTTTCCCGGTCCGCTTCTGGGAGCTGGCCGCCGGCGCCTTGGCCTTTCTTTCCTGGCGTTCCCGGCCTGAGGCCCTGGCTGGCCGAGGGTTCCCCTTGCCGGCACCGGCATTCCTGGTGGCCGCCCTGCTTGGCCTGCTGGTGTTGCCCCGTTCCTTTGCGACCTGGGTCACCGTGGCGGTGGTCCTGGTCACGGCCTTGCTGTTAATGCAGCTGACCCCTGGCCAATGGACTCAGAGGCTGTTGGGCGCTGGCCCGCTCCGTTACCTGGGTCTGATTTCCTACGCGCTTTATCTCTGGCATTGGAGCGTGATCTCGCTCAGTACCTGGACCGTGGGCCTGGAGGCTCGAACAGTGCCCTTCCAGTTGGCCCTGATTCTGCTGTTGTCCGTTGTTTCCCACCATGCGATTGAGAAGCCGCTCCGCGCCGCCCGCTGGGGGGGCACGCCGGCGCGGACCCTGCTGATCGGCCTGCTGCTGGCCCTGGGAACAGGCCTGCTGTTGGTCGTGTCGGGCCGTCCGCTGCGGGGCCGGTTTTTCAGCGGTGTTGACCCTGGCGTGGCAAGGCACTGGGACCGTCAGGTGGGCCTGGCCGGCACCACCGTGAACGGTGAGAATTGCCACTCGGGTCCCGGGATGACCCAAGGCGATTTCGCCACCACCCTGCGCCTGTGCACCACCCCGAGGCGCCCGGGCGACCAGCGTCGGCTGTTCGTCCTTGGCGACAGCCATGCCCTGGCCTTGATGCCGCTGCTGCAGCGCCTGCACCAGGAGCTGCCCCTGCAGATCAGCCACCTGTCGCGCGGTGGCTGTCCCCTGCCGCCTTCCGCCTCGGGCCATGAATCCACGGGCTGCTGGACCTTCGCCCAGCAGGCGATGGCGGCCACGCTGGCGACCGCCAGGCCGGGGGATCTGGTGCTGATTCACAACTACTTTCGCTCCCATTTCGGGGCAGGCGCTGACACCCGCTCCATGCAGATCGATGGCCGGGGGCGCCAAGTGGTCGACCCGGCCGCCAAGGTGGCCTACTACCGCCAAGCCCTCGATCAGCTCGCCGCCCGCTTGGCCGCCAGGGGGGTGCGGCTCGTGATCGTGGCGGACATGCCGCGGTTCATGGACCTGCGACTGGATCCGAACCTGTGTGTGACGCAGTGGTTCAGGCCTTCGCTGCCGAAAGCCTGCGGCCAGCGGCTGGTGCAGTCCCTGGCATCCCATCGGGCCGACACCGCCGCCATCAACGCGGTGCTGGCCGCCGTCGCCGCCAAGCATCGCAATGTGCAGATCTTTGATCCCACGGCTGCTCTGTGTCCAGACGGCCTTTGCCGCAGCCACGACCGCGATGGCACGCTTCTCTACCGAGATCGCGACCATCTCAACGAGCGGGGCGTCCTGATGCTGGCAGGTGATCTGCGCCGTTTCCTGCAGCGCCACTCCCTGGTCTCCCTCCCGCCCTTGCCGGCAGCCAAGGATCTAGATTGATCTGGCCCCAAGACCCGGCAGACGTTGGCTCAAGGAACAGCGTTGCCCCCCATCCCGATTTTCATCGGTTACGACTCCCGCGAGCGCGCCGCCACCAACGTGCTGATCGACAGCCTGTATCAGCAGAGCAGTCGGCCGCTGGCGATCACGCCGATCGTGAACAGCCAGTTGCAGACCGTCTTTTGGCGCGAGCGAGATCCGAAACAAAGCACCAGCTTTTCTTTCACCCGCTTCTTGGTGCCAGCGCTGATGGGCTATCAAGGCTGGGCGATATTCATGGATTGTGACATGCTTTGTCGCGGTGATATCAGTGAACTTTGGGATTTACGCGATGATCAATATGCCCTGCTTTGCGTTAAACACGAACATGTGCCCAACGAGACTGTCAAATTTCTGGGCGAGGTGCAAAGCCCCTATCCCAAAAAGAACTGGAGCTCATTGATGTTGTTCAACTGTAGCCGATGTACAGCTCTGACTCCTGAGTATGTCAACAGCGCCAGTGGCTTGGATCTGCATCGTTTCCACTGGCTCGCCGGTGACCACGAAGTGGGGTCCCTCCCCAACCGCTGGAACCACCTGGTGGACGTGCAGCCCGCACCGCAGGCCAGCGCCGAGGATGGCGGGCCAATCCTGCTGCATTGGACCCTGGGGGGGCCCTGGTTCCGGCAGCAGCGAACGATGGGGGGGGCGTTGGCGGCCGAGTGGTTCGGGGCCAGGGATGATACCCTGAGCCTGTGGGACTGAAGCAGGGGGGTGCTGGCCAGATCTGCCTCAGCGTCGTGACCGTGTGCATGAATCGCCGGGACCACCTTTGGCGTTCGGCCCCCTTGGTGGCCCAGCTCCCCTGGCATGACGAGCACCTGGTCGTCGATTGGAGCAGTCGCGAACCCCTGCGCCGCGAGGACCTTCCCCCTGATCCCCGCCTGCGGCTGCTGCGGGTGGAAGGCGAGGGCCGTTGGAGCCTTTGCCGGGCCTACAACTTTGCCTTCGCCCGGGCCACCGGCGAGCTGATCTTGAAGTTGGATGCCGATGCCTGGCCCACCGAGCGCTTTGATCCGGCGGCCGACCAGTTGCGGGCACTCACCGCTGAACCGGACCAGCCGCCGCTGCTCTGTGCCTTTGGGAGCGGGCCCGAGGGGCGCAAGGGGCAGTTTCTGATCGAGCGGCGCCTGTTGGCGGCGGTGGGCGGCTTTAACGAATTGCTGGTGGGCTACGGCTTTGATGACAAGGATCTGCAGGCCCGGCTGGGGATGCAGCTCGGCATCGAACCGGCGCCGATTCCGGCGGCTTGGTTGGCGGTGATTGCCCACTCCGACGCTGAGCGGGCCGAACGGGGGCCTGGCGATGGGGCCGGCAGCATCGCCCGCAACCAGGGCGAGGCGGCGATGCGGGCCACCCGGCTGGCCAACCGATTGGTGGCGGCCCATTGCCCCTGGGGGCCCCGCAGTCGGGCCAGTCGTTATCAAGAAGAGCAGCCTGGCCGCTGGCGGGTGGAGCCCGCCTCGGTGCCCCAGCCCCCTGGGGCCGTGGCCGCTGAGATCGAGCACGCCTGCCGCATGACCTTCTGGGGCCATTTCCTGGCGATTCCCGAGGTGTTCCTGGAGGTGTTGCCCTATCGCCTCTTTCCCCCTTCCCGTCGGGGGGTGTGGGACGTGCGGCCTTGGCATCGGCTCTGGTGGTCCACCGGCCGCCAATTCCTGCAGCTGCCGGTGCGGCTCGTGGTGGGGGCCATGGAGTTGGCGCGGGGACGCCAGGGCGGCCAAGGGCCGAAGGGCGCCGAGGCCCCACGGGGGGGGACATGAGCCTCAGCATCGTCACGGTCTGCATGAACCGGAGCCACCACCTGCTGCAGTCGGCGCCCCGGGTTGCCGCCCTGCCATGGCATAGCGAGCACCTGGTGGTCGATTGGAGCAGCCGCCAGCCGCTGCGGCGCGAGCAGCTGCCCCCGGATCCCCGTTTGCGGCTGCTGCGGGTGGAGGGGGAGCGGGAGTGGAATCTCTGTCGGGCCTACAACTTCGCCGTGGCCCAATCGAGGGGCGAGCTGATCTTGAAGCTGGATGCGGACGCCTGGCCCTCGCTTCGCTTTGACCCGGGGGCGCCCCAGCTGGCGGTGGCGGGTCGCCCCTGCGCCTTTGGCAGTGGGGGGGAGGGACGCAAGGGCCAGATGCTGCTGGCCCGATCCCTGTTTGAGGCGGTGGGGGGATTCCATGAGCTCCTGGTGGGCTACGGATTCGACGACAAGGAGCTGCGCATTCGCCTGATCCAGCTCCTGGGGGCGGAGCCCGCCTGGATCCCCGCCGATTGGTTGGAGCTGATCAGCCACACCGATGCGGAGCGGGCGGGGGGTCAAACGGGAGCAGGGGCCCTGGTGGCCTCCCAGGGCCTGGCCGCGATGCGGGCGTCCCGGCTGGCCAACCGCCTGGTGGCCGCCCATGCTCCCTGGGGTGCCGCGGCCCGGCATTGCAGCTACGCCAACGAGCCTGGGGGGGGCTGGCGGCTGGTGGCTGGCTCCCGGCCCCAGTTGGAGGCCGAAAGCGCTGATGAGATCGACCATGCCCGCCGCATGACCTTCTGGGGTTGTTTCCTCGCCATCCCCGACATCTTTCTGGAGGAACTGCCGATCAAGCTGGTCCCGCCGCCCCGCTCAGGCCAGTGGCCGGTGCGTTGGTGGCATCGGCTCTGGTGGCACTCCGGACGCCGCCTGTTGCATGGGCCGTCGCTGCTGCTCTCCCTGGGCCGCGGCCGCTTGGCCCGCGTTCGTGGCCCTGCCGGCCCCGATGGCCTGGACCAGGGGCGCTGACCATGGTCCAGGTGGTGCTGGCCTTCAATGCCATCCACCTGGAGGCGGCGCGGCGGATTCGCCACAGCCAGCCTGCCGGGGCGTCGCAGTGGGAGCTGCTGCTCTACGAACCCAGCCGCCTCGCCCTGGAGGCCGGGGATCGGCGCCTTTGGCCCTGGCGCTGGCCCATCAACCCCCTCAGCATGGCCGCCGTTGCCCTGGCGGCGCGGCTGGGGCTGGTGGGACGCCTGCGCCTGGCCCATCTGCGCGGCGCCGGCCGGGCCCTGCGGCTGCTGGCCCGCCATGGCCGCCAACTGGAGTTGCTCGACGACGGACTCGACCAGTACCGGTTGCAGCCGCGGGCCCTGGATCCCCTGCTGTTTGCCGCCGGCCTTCCCTGCTGGTTGTTTTCCGATCGGCCGGCCCATCGCGCCCCCTGGTGCGCCCGTTTTGACTGCCGCGAGCTGGGGCCCCTCTATGGCACCCCTGCTGCTGCGGATGGTCTCGCCCCCGGGCGGTCCTTTCGCACATTGATCGTGGATTCGCCCGGGGTCGAGCGGTTGGCTGTTGAGGCCGTGCACTGGCCCCACCCCTGGCGGCTGGTCCCCCATCCCGTGGCGGCGAAACGTCACTGGAGCGGTCCCCTGGCGCCCGAGGACCACACCCTGGGCGGCCCCCCCGAGGCGGCGCTGCGGGGGTTTGGGGGGGTGGTGGTGGTGGGCGAAAGCCTGGTGTTGCTCGCCGCCCTGTCCCTCTGCGGCCCCGGCGTCAAGTTGGTCGTGGCGCTTCCCAGGCACGCGGATGCCAATTTGTGGCGCCTGATACGGGATGAGGCGGTGCGGGATACAAGACTTCGGCTGGCGTCGGATGTTTAATAAATTTTGATTGCGTTATTTATGCCTGGTCTTTCGTCCTCGTGGCTGCGTTGGGGTCTGATTTTTACTGCTCTGTTTCTGGCGACTCACTGGCAGGAGGTGACTTCCCCCACTTGGAATGTTGATGATTGGGACTTGCTGGGTAAGTCGATTGGCCAGGCAAGCCAGAGTCGACCGGGCTGGGATGTTGTCTACGGATCCCTATTTCAACATGCCTTTTCCCCTTTCTTTGGCTGGTTGATTGCCGCAGGTTCGATTTATGCTTTAGCCGCTGCCCTGGCCGTTTTCGTGCCCGCGGTTACGCCCCCTTGGATCTGTCTACTGGCGCTGCTGATCAGTGGCCACGCCTATCTGCTCGATCTGTTTAACTTCAGTTTCGCCATCGGCTTGTACCTACTGCCGGCGGCCCTGTCGGTGTGGGGCGCGGTGTTGATCGCTTACCGCAGTGGCCCGCCCCTGTTGGGGCGCCGTTGGCTCGATGCCTTGCTTGGCCTGCTGGCAATAGCCTTTGCCCTCTCGATTTACCAGCCTACTGGCTATCTAGGTATTGCTTTGCTTGGCTGGAATGGCCTGGCCCGGGCCCTTGGCAGCCAGCGCTTTGGCGGCCAAGCGCCCAAGCGGTTGGTGGCGGGTGTGCTGACAGGTGGCGTCACCTATTACCTGGTCTCTCTGCTGGCCATGGCGGGTCAGGAACCCAATAGCCGCAACGGTTTTGCCTCCCTGGCCCGTTTCTGGCACAAGCTCACCGATTGGGGGGTCTACCAGGAGGTCTATGCCACGGATGTGAGCCTGTTGCCCCGCATCCCCCAACAGGCGCTTGGGGTGGCGTTTCTGCTGTTACTGGTCTTGTTAACGGTTCAGTTGCTGCGGGTCACCAGCAGGGGGCCCGAGCGTGTGCAACGACTGGGAATCCTCTGGGCCGCCGCCGCTTTCCTCACCCTGCTGCCCTTGCTGCTCTTTTACATCCTCGATGCGGGTTTCCCCTCCCGTGCCTTCTGCCTTGGCAATCTCGGCATCGCCTCCCTGATCGTGGCGGTGCTGGCCTCCATGGCGGCGCCCCTGACAACTCATCGGCTGGGTACCCCCTGGCTGGGCTGGAACCGGACCTTGGCCCAGGGGCTGGTGGGCCTGCTGGTGGTCGGTTATCTGGTGCCCCAGGCGGCCTTTGCTGCCCGGGTGTGGGAATTCACCGCTTTGCTGCAAATGCGGGACATGGCCCTCTCCCAGTCGATCCTGGCCGATGTGCGGGCGGCCTCGCGGCAGGGGGGCAAGTCGGCGGAGCCCTTCTTCATCTTTGGCACCACCGACCGCACCCAACCCTTCCCAAGCTGGAGCAGCGTTGGCGAATCCGCCTTTCGCCGCGAATGGAGCATCCCGGCCATTTTCCTTAATCTGCACCAAGTGAAGGTGAATCACATTGCCTATCGGAGTGAGGGCAATGAGGCCGAGGTGCGCGCTGGCCTGCCCCCCTGCCGCGCCTATCCGCAGCCGGGGGCGATCGTGCCCTATCAGGGGCGCTGGTTGGTGTGTCTTGAGCCCAATCCGGCGGCTGCGCCGGAGCGGCGGTAGGCGGCCCTGGTCAGCCCAAACGAGAGGGCGGACCAGGAGCCATAGGAAGCCAAACCCACCACCAGGGAGCTGGAAAATGGCCTCGGCAGTCGCTCCAGCAGGGCAGCGGTCAGGAGGCTGACCAGCAAGCCGACCGATTGGATGGCGATGTATCGCACCAAAAGCGAACGGCTGAAGCGCACCCGAAAGCTGACGCGGGCATGCATGACTGCATTGAAAACCAGGCAGATGCCGCCGGCCAGGCTGATCGCCACCATGTTGGACAGTCCGGAACGCACCGCCAGGGCGAACAGGCCCAGGTACAGCAGCTCCCCACTCCCCCCCACCAGCAGATAGCGCAGCAGACTTGAATCCAGTCCACGCCGCAGTAAGGCCCAAGGACGGCTGGTCATGGCCGCCGGGCCAGCAGCATCAAGGAGCTGCCCCAGGGCAGGGGCAGGCTGCTGGAGACTCGCTCTTCCGATTGCAGCAAGCCGATCAGCAGGTTGTTGATCCAGATTGGGGGCAAGGTCACATCGGAATTCTGGTTGTCGTCTCCCTCCGGCAGCAGCGCTTCAAGCCGGGTCTGCAGCCACAGCAGGGGCGTCAGCCAGGAATTCCAATAGGACACCGATTCGGGCTGCAAGCCAACGGCCCGCACCTGACGGCTCAGCCCGTCGGCCAGGAAACGCCGTCCGCCCATCACCCGTCGATCGTGGCGCCGCTCCAGGCAGGGCATGGCCGCCACATTGATCAACAGCAAGCCCCCCGGGCGCAGCATCGCCGCCATGCCGGCCAGGGCCCGGGCTGGATCGACCTGGCGGTGATACAGCACATCCAAGGAGATCACGGCGTCATAAAGAGCATCACCCACCGGCAGCTCATTGACAGACCGCTCCACCACTTGCATCCCCCGCTGGCGGGCGTAGGTCAGGGCCAGGGGATGGAGGTCGCAGCCAGCGGTGCAGGCAATGCTCGCTTGGGTCTGCAGTTCGGCCAACATGCCGCCGGTGCCACAGCCGGCGTCAAACACCTTCAGGGCATGGCCCTGGCGGCTGGCTTCCCGCTGGAGTCGCTCCACCACCCGCCGGCGCAGGCTGCGATACCACCAATGCCGCTGCTCCAGGGCGGCGAGCACGTGATATTCCTGATCCTGCATGGACCGTTCCGTGGGCCGCGGCCATCATGCTTGGCCTGGGGGCTTCTGGGGTGTCTTGCGGTTACCCACACTCCCGCAGCACTTCCAGCACCTGGTTGGCGCTGGCCCGCCAGTCAAAGCCCGCGGCCCGGCGGGGTCCCGCTGCCGCCAACCCGGCTGCCAGGGCCGGCTGGCGCAGCACCTGGTCCAGGGCCGAGGTGAGGGCGTCGATGCAGCGCGGATCCACCAGCAGGCCCGCGTCCCCCACCACCTCCGGCAGGGCGCCGGCCCGGGCCGCCACCACTGGGGTCCCGCAGGCCATGGCCTCCAAGGCCGGCAGGCCAAAGCCCTCCCAGAGGCTGGCCAGCACCAGGGCTTGGGCGCGATTCAGCAGCTGCAGGCGCTCCCCATCGCTGACCCAGGGCAACCAGTCACAGCGCCCGGCGATGCCCAGTTCCTGGGCCAGGGCCTGCAGGCGGGGCGTGTAGCGCCGGTCGTGGGGGCCCACCAGCTTGAGCCGCAGGGGGCCGCCGGGATCCTTGACCCCGGCGAAGGCCCGCAGCACCCGGTCCAGGTTCTTGTGGGGGTCGTGGCGGCCCAGCACCAGAAAAAAGGCCTCCCGCCGCAACCCCAGCGGCCGCAGTAGCCCCGGATCGAAGCCCAGCCGGATCGGCACCAGGCGCCGGGCCGGCACCCCCAGGCGCCCATGCACCTCCCGGGCGGTGGCTTCGGAGTTGCACAGCACCCGCACCGCCCGGTGCAGCACCAGGGGTACATAGGCCAGGTGGTAGGCCAGCAGCGGCGAAAGCTGGGGGTAGCGCAGGGGCAGCAGGTCGTGGGCCAGCACCACCGAGCGCACGCCCCGCAGCAGGGGGGCCTCCGGCAGTGGCGAGAGCAACAGGGGCGCTCCACTGGCCCGCAGCAGCCTCGGCAGTTCGTTCTGGGTCCACAGCAACCGCCGCCAGTGGCCCTGGCGCCCGAACTCGGGGGAGAGGTTGGCGGCAATCGGCAGGCTGTGGGGCCGATCGCCGCCCAGGGGGTCCAGCAGGGGCACCAGGGCGGGATCGAGGGCATTCACCAAGTCCCGGGCCACGACACCGATCCCGGTGGGGCGCTGGCCCAGATAGCTGCCGTTGAACAGGGCCAGGGGAGAAGGGCCCCTCATGGCTGGCAGGGGTTGGGGCCCAACGCTGGGCCGATCCCCCGCAGCACCGCCAGGCTGCGGCGGGGTTGCAGGGGCAGGCGCAGCAGGGTGAGGGCCAGCAGCCTCAAGGTGCGCAGTAGCAGCACCCAGGGAGGACAATGGCGCCGCAGAAAGCGCAGATAGCTGATGGTGGAGAGGCGGCGGCGCAGGGGTTCCCCCGCGTTGGAGCCCTGGCCGCGGTGGTGGCGCACGCAGGGTTGGGGCAGCCACACCACTGGGGCGCCCCGGGCCGAGAGCCGCAGGCAGAGGTCCATGTCTTCGTAATACAGGGGAAAGGCGGGGTCGAAGCGGGCGGGCGGCTCGTGGGCGCTGGGCCGCAGGGCCAGGCTGCAGCCGCTCAGCCAGTCCACCGCCAAGGCCCTGCCTGCGCTGAGGGCGGTCGCCTCCAGACGGCGGGAGCGGAAACGCAGGCCCAGGTCGATCCAGCCCCCACTGGCCTCCAACCCGCCAAGGTCATCGAGCACCGCCGTGCCCACCACGGCCCGCTGGCTCAATTGGGCCAGCTGTTGCCCCAATAGGCCCAGTTCCTCGCCGCCCGGCAAGCGGGTGTCGGGGTTGAGCAGCCACACCCAGCCGTCCCAGCCCTGGGCCGCCAGCTGGTTGAGGGCCCGGTTGCAGCCCACCCCGAAGCCATCCCCTTGGTGGCCCGCCAGGCGCCGCAGCACCAGCTGGGCGGCCTGGTCGCTTGGGGGCCGGGCGGCGGCCCGCAGCGGCTCCAGGTCCAACGGGGCTGACCGGGGACTGTTGTCGACGAGCAACCAAAGCTGGGGCGGTTGGCGTTGGCGGGCCAGATCCCGGGCCAGGACAGGCAGCACCGCTTCGCT
Source organism: Cyanobacteriota bacterium (assembly GCA_026389315.1). GTDB lineage: Bacteria > Cyanobacteriota > Cyanobacteriia > PCC-6307 > Cyanobiaceae > Cyanobium. The sequence continues at coordinate 18,015 of JAPLIC010000017.1, read as the reverse complement.
GTGGTAAGCCACCGTGACCACCACCACCTGTAGGGGCGGCGCTTCGGGCGGCGGCTCGGGCGAATCAGGGGCCGCCGGCAGGGGCTGGAGCGGGGGCACGGCAGCGGTGGGATTGGGGTGGGATGGGGGAAAGTGGAGCGGGCCCGGACCCTCCGGGCCTGTCAGCTTCGCAGCCGGGCCCCCTCCGTGCCATGACCCCACCCCTTGTCGATGCGCCGCCTGACACCGCTGGGTCCAGCTGTCCGATCTGTGGGCTCCAGGCCGATCCCTTGGCCTGGCAGGCCGATGGCATCGCCCGCTTCGGCATCGGTTGGGTTTTGCGGCACCATCCAGCGCCAGCGCCCCTGCTGGGTTGGTTGCTGCTCGACAGCGGCCGCCACCTGGGCGGCCCCGCCGACTTCTCTGAAGTCGAGGCGGCCACGTTCGGCGAGGCCCTGGCCCGCAGTTGTGCCCTGGTGCGCCAACTCACCGGTTGTGAGCGGGTGTACGTGATCGCTTTCGGTGAAGGTGCGCCCCATCTGCATGTGCACCTGATTCCGCGCCATGGCGCCGAGGCCGCCAGCAAGGCCTGGCGGGTCGCGGATCTTTATCGCGCCGTTGAGGCGGGCGAACGGCCGGCCGCAGACCCCGCCGCCGTGGCCGCTTTGGTGGCCCGGGCCCGGCGCCAAACGGTGGCTTGGTGACACCGGCTTGGTTACACCGGCTTGGTGTCTTCGAAGCTGGTCCCAGGTCCCCAGGGCCTCAGGTCCCCAAGGGCCGGCGGACCCCAGGCGGCGGACCCCGGGTGGGCGGACCCCCGGCGCCCAGCGATAGGCTCGGCCCAGCAGGAGCGACGCTGATGCGGTTCGTGGTGGCGGTGCCGGCCCGACTGGAATCTTCCCGGTTGCCGGGCAAGGTCTTGGCTGACATCGGCGGCAAGCCCATGCTTCAGCGGGTCCTGGAGCGCTGCGCCCTGGCCCACCGGCCCGCTGCAGTGGTGCTCTGCACCGACAGCGATGAGTTGATGCGGTCGGCGGCCGCCTGGGGCTTCCCTGCCCTGGCCACCAGTCCTGCCTGTGATTCCGGCAGCCAACGCATCGCTTCCGTGCTGGAGGCCATCGTTGCCCTGGCTGGAGCCCCCGCGGCGGCAGACCGGGCAACGGCAGACCGGGCAACGGTAGACACTGCGGCGGCAGACCACACCCAGACTGTGATCATCAACGTCCAGGGCGACCAGCCGTTCTTGGATCCGGCGGTGATTGATGCCATGGCCGCCGAATTCGAGGCCCGTCTGCCCGTGCCGCAGGTGCTGACCCCCGTCTACCGCCTGGGGGCTGACCATCTGCATGATCCCAATGTGGTCAAAACCCTGGTGAGCAGTGGCGGTCAGGCCCTGTACTTCTCCCGTTCGGCCGTCCCCCATGTGCGCGGCGTCGATCCAGCCGATTGGCACGCCCATGCCCCCTATTGGGGCCATGTGGGGCTGTATGGCTATCGCTCTGATGTCCTGGCCCGCTGGGAGGCCTTGCCCGATTCCCCCCTGGAGGCCATCGAGAAACTCGAGCAGTTGCGCCTGCTGGAGGCCGGCATCGCCATCAGCACCTTTGCGGTGGCGGGGGAGTCCCTGTCGGTGGATACGGCCGAGCAACTGGAGCAGGCCCGGGCCCTGGCCGCGGCTGGCGCCTGAGGCCGTCAGGCGCCGGTGGTGAGTCCGGCCCGCACCAGGTCGTGGAGGCGCAGCAGCCCCAGCATCGTGCGGTCGTCACCCAGCACCGGCAGCACGCTGATTGACTTGCGGCGGTTGCTTTCCATCGCTTCGAGGGCCTGGATGGCCAGGGTGTCGACGCTGACCGTGATCGGATCGGCCGTCATCAGATCGCTGGCCGTCAGCAGGCTCCATTCGGCGGGGGGATGGCTCTGCAGGGCGCGCCGCAGGTCGCCGTCGGTGATCAGTCCCCCCAGTTGGTTGGGGTGCCCTTGGCGGGCCACCCAGCTGGCCCCCACCCCGTCGGCGGTGAGGTGGGCAATCAGCTCCGCCAAGGGGGTGCCCGTTTCCAGGGGGCGCAGGTTTGCGGTGCCCACCATCAGGTCGGCGGCGGTCAGCGTCAGTTGCTTGCCCAGGGAACCGGCCGGATGGTTGAGGGCAAAATCCTGGGGCGAGATGCCCCGCCGTTCCATCCACACCGCCGCCAGGGCATCGCCGATGGCCATGGCCACCGCCGTGCTGGCGGTGGGGGCCAGGTTGAGCGGACAGACCTCGCGATCCACCGAGGCATCGAGAACCACGTCACAACCTCGCGCCAGGCTGGAGTTGATCCGGCCCACCAGGGCAATCCGGGCGGTGCCGCGGCGGCGGAGGTGGGGCAGGATTTCCAGCACCTCCTGGGTTTCGCCGCTGTTGGACAGCAGCAAGGCGACATCGTCTGGCGCCACCACCCCCAGGTCGCCGTGCAGGGCATCCACCGGGTTCAAAAAGATGGCCATCAGGCCGATGGAGGAGAAGGTGGCGGCGATTTTGCGCGCCACGATCCCACTTTTGCCCACTCCCGTGATCACGAGCTTGGCGCGGGTCGCGGCGCAGCGATCCAGCAGCTCCAGGGCGGATTCCACTTGCTGGCCATCCAGGCGGTGGGCACTGGCGGCGATGGCCGCCGCCTCCTCCTCCAGGCAGCGCGTCAGAGCGGACAACGGCAAGCTCCGGGATGATGCGGCCATTCTCCCTTGCCCCCTTGCCTGCAAGCGCCTTCTTGGATCTGCCGGGATTGCCCCCCTCCCTGCCATCCCTGCTCGCGGCGGCGGCGGCGGCGGATCGGTTGGCCCTGGTGGGTGGGGCGGTGCGGGACCTGCTGTTGCATCGGGTGCATCACGATCCCTGGCAGGGGGTGCCGGATCTGGATCTGGTGGTGGAACCGGCTGCGCTGGAGGCAGGGGATTCGTCCGTTGCCCCCGCCCACCGGCTGGCGCGCCGCCTGGTCCAGCGGCTCGGCCCTGCTGGTGTCCTCAGCTACCGCGAGCACACCGCCTATGGCACGGCCGAATTGGAACTGAACCTGGAGGAGGGGCCGCTGCTGCTGGATTTGGCCAGTGCCCGCCACGAGGTTTATGCCGCACCAGGGGAGAATCCCAGCGTGGCTTTCGGCAGCCTGGCGGATGATCTGGCGCGCCGGGATTTCAGCATCAACGCCATGGCCCTGATGGTGGGGGATGGCAGTGTCACGCTGCTCGACCCCCATGGCGGCCAGGCCGATCTGGGTTGTCGCCAGCTGCGGTTGTTGCATGGCTCCAGCCTGCAGGACGATCCCACCCGCATCGTGCGCGGCGCCCGCTATGCCGCCCGGTTGGGATTTGCCCTCGCCCCAGACAGCCTTGAGCAATGGGCCACCACCCTGGCCCGCTGGCCCTGGGCCTGGCGTCCTGGCGATCCCCCGGCCCTGGCGCCACCAGCGTTGGCCACCCGGCTGCGCATGGAACTGGACCTGCTGTTGGAGCGGGAGCCCTGGCGTGCTGGCCTAGGGGCGCTGCAATCCTGGGGAGCCCTGGAGCTGCTGGATCCCGACCTGCAGGGGGATCGGCGCTGGCCCTGGCGATTACGCCACGCCGAGCGCATGGGTCTGCCCCTGCTGCCGGCCCTGTTGCTGGCGGCTGGGGACCCGCTGGCCGTGGCGGAGCGGCTGCAACTGCCCCATCGCCACCAGCAGCTGTTGGCCCAGGCGCGGGTCTTGGGGCAGCGCCTGGCTCTCTTGGACCCAGGGCAGGCGCCAGCCCTGTGGGCCCCATCGCGGTGGTGTGAGCTGTTGGAGTCCCGCGGAGTCACGGCCGAGGCGGTGGCCCTGGTGGCGGCGGCGGGCGGCCCCTGGCGTCGGCCCCTGCTGCGCTGGTGGCTGCGCTGGCGCCATCTGCGCTCGCCCCGTTCGGCCGCTGCCTTGATCGAGGCCGGCATGACGGCCGGACCCCAACTGGGGCAACGGTTACGCCAGCTACGGGCGGAGCGTCTGGATGCCGAGCGTCGTTGAGGGGTGCCTGGACTAACCGGTGGCGATGGGCGGGCCGCATCCCTGGCTGCTTACCATCGCCGCCAGCAATGTTTCGCTGTGGCCATGGCCCCCTTCACCGTTGTCAAATTCAGCTCGGAGGACTGTGGCACCTGCCATCGCATGGGCCACTACGACGCCAAGGTGGCCGAAGAACTGGGCCTCGCCTTTGTGAGCGTGATGCTGCAGGACACCGATACCTACCGCCGCTACCGTCGGGTTTTGTTGGCCCAGTACCCCACCAAAGAAGGAATGGGCTGGCCCACCTACCTGTTGGTGAGTGCCCCGGAAGAGCCCGAATTCGTGATCCACGGCGAACTCAAGGGGGGGATGGCCAAGGGCGATTTCCGCGAGCGGCTGCTCGCCCTGGTGCCCCAGGAGTAAAGGTTCTTGGAGCCCTCTGCCGTTGGAGGCGAGGCCCGGCCCTGGCTGCGCTTGGGGTCGCTGAACCGCTGGGTTTGGGTCGCCCTCTGGCTGGTGGTGGTTCTGGCTCTGGCGGTGCGGGCCGCCCGGCTGCCTGAGCTTGCCGGCAGCTATCCACAAGACCTCGATGGGCTGCTGTACGGCGGGGCTCGCCTGCTGCGGGGCGAGTTGCTCCATGCCGACTTCGTCACCGGCCAGGGCGCGATCACCCAGTTTTTGTATGCCCTTTCCGCTCAGGCAGGTTCGCTGCGCCTGCATCGGCTGCTGATCGTTGGCGTCGATGGGCTTGGGGGCCTGCTGCTGGCCCGTTCGTTGGGGTGGCTGTCCCAGGCCGGCTGGATCCGCTGGCGGCGCCACTCACCGCTGCCGGTGTTGGCCGGGGGGCTGTTTGTGGTGATCAACCAATGCGTCCCCGATGGGGCGGCCGGGCTGCCCCCCCACTTCGCCAATTTGTTTCTGGCGTTGGCCCTGGCGACCGCCTGTGACCTGGGGGTTCGCCCGCCAGGCACCCGGGCATCCGGGCCTGGGCTGCTGGGGCTTGGGGGCTGGCTTGGATTGGCGCTGGCCACTCGCCCTGCCCTGGCCTTGCCGTTGCTGACGCTGCTGGCCCTGGCACCCTTTGTTCTGGGCCTGAGGCCGCTGGTTCCGGGCCTGAGGCCGCCGCCGACCAGTCGCCTCGTGCCGGTCTTCGTGCAGCGCCTCGCGCCGCTGCTGGCGGGCCTCCTGGTTGGCCTGGTGCTGCCCTCAGTCCCCTGCCTGCTGCGCCCTGGCGGGGTGGCCCTGGCTTGGTCCGGTGGGGTGTTGTTGCCCCTGCTGGCGATTGACCCTGGAACGGCGCCGGTTCCGGCCATGGGCCCGATCCTTTTGCAGGCCCTGTCCACCCCTGTGGCAGGCCTGCCCCTCGGCAGCTTGCTGGTGCTCCCCCTGGGGGCTTGGCTGGCCTCCTGCCGCTGGCCGGCCCGGCAACGCCCACCGGCAGCCAGACCTGGCCGGATGGCCGATTTGGCGGCCCTGTCATTGGTTTTTGGCCTGCTGCTGCTGGAGACCCTGCGCCGGGATGGGCTCCAGCGCTCTGAACTCGCTTTGCTGGCTTTCCCCCTGGTGCTTTTGACGGTGATCGGGCTGGGGGCTTTGGAGACGGATCCCCGGCCCTGGCCGAGGCGACTGGCCCTGGCCTGTTCCCTGATCTTGAGCCTGCTTTTGTTCAACAATCTGGCCGTGGCTTCCCTGCTGCATCCGCCCCGCCAGCCCGCCGAGTCCGTCCGGGTCCTGGAACAGGATCGAGCGCGGCTGGCGGCCTACCTGGCATCCCTGCCGCCCCAGGAACGCGGCTTCACGGCACCCCAGGATGTTGCCCTGCAGCGCCGCCTCAACGTGCCAGCCTCCACCCGCGGTATCGGGCCCCGCTGGAGCCTGGATCAGCAGCACCTGGGTGGACACTGGGCCAGCCGCGTTCTGGGGCTGCCCGCTGACGCCGATGGGGCCTGCGGCCAGCTCACCGACGGCCGTAACCGCCATCTGGTGTGGGCCCGCACCGACCCGTCGCTCGCCAACAGCCTCGCTTTTTTTCGCTCCTGTCTGGCCCGGCAGGGAGATAACTGGGAGGACATCACGGCCCGGCTGGGGCTGGTCAGCGGCGAAATGAAGCTGTTTCGCCGGCTGCTTCCCTGAAGCAAGGCCAAGCAGCCAGCGACAAAGCCGTGGGCAGCCAGTGACAAAGCCGTGGGCAAGTGGTTGCGGATCACCGCACTAATGGCGGTAATGTCGCGTCCATCCAAGCTTTTTTGTCGCTGATGACCACCCTGGGTCCCATCCGATCCATCTGCTGCATCGGGGCTGGATATGTCGGCGGTCCGACGATGGCGGTGATCGCCGACCGGTGCCCCCACATCACAGTGACGGTGGTCGATCTGAACGCCGAGCGCATCGCTGCTTGGAACCACGACGACCTGGCCCGGCTGCCCGTCTACGAACCAGGGCTGGATGCGGTGGTGGGCAGGGCCCGGGGCCGCAACCTGCACTTCACCACGGCCGTCGATGATGCGATCGCCGGGGCTGACATGATTTTTCTGTCGGTGAACACCCCCACCAAGACCCGCGGTGTGGGCGCTGGCCAGGCGAGTGACCTGCGCTGGATCGAGGCCTCGGCCCGCCAGGTGGCCGCCGCCGCCAATGGCCACACGATCGTGGTTGAGAAGAGCACCCTGCCGGTGCGCACGGCGGAGGCGGTCAAGGCCATCCTCAGCGCAGCCCAGGGCACTGCTGGCGGCACCAAGACCTTTTCGGTGCTTTCCAACCCCGAATTTCTGGCCGAAGGCAGCGCCATCGGCGATCTGGAGAATCCGGACCGGGTGCTGATCGGTGGCGAGGACGAAACGGCAATTGAGTCTCTGGCCAGTGTCTACGGCCAATGGGTGTCCCAGGAGCGCATCCTGCGCACCAATCTCTGGAGCAGTGAACTCTCCAAACTCACCGCCAACGCCTTTCTGGCCCAGCGGATTTCTTCGATCAACGGCATTGCGGCCCTCTGTGAGGCCACCGGAGCCGATGTGCGCGAAGTGGGCCGCGCCATCGGCACCGATTCCCGCATCGGCGCCAAATTCCTGCAGGCCGGCCCGGGTTTTGGCGGCAGCTGCTTCCAGAAAGACATCCTCAACCTGGTGTATCTCTGCCGCCATTACGGCCTGGAGCAGGTGGCCTCCTACTGGGAGAGCGTGGTGGGGCTCAACAGCTGGCAGCAGCAGCGCATTGCCCGCTTGGTGGTCAACAGCCTGTTCGGCACCGTCAGCGGCAAACGCATCGCCATCTTGGGATTTGCCTTCAAGGCCGACACCAATGACACCCGGGAGGCGCCGGCCATCTCCATCTGCCGTGATCTGATCGAAGAGGGGGCCCAGTTGGCGATCGTTGATCCCAAGGTGGGGGCGAGCCAAATCACCCAGGACCTGGGCCGACCGCCCGTCGATGCGGCCACCGCCGCCCGGGGGGTGCCCCTGGGCGGTGACGGCACCTGGACCCCGGCCGCAAGCGTGCTGGAGGCGGCGCGGGGGGCCGATGCGGTGCTGATCCTCACCGAATGGGACGAATATCGCCATCTCGATTGGGGGGCGATTGCGGCGGTGATGCGTCAGCCCGCCTGGCTGTTTGATGCCAGGGCCGTGGCCGATGCGGCGGCGGCCCGGGCCGCTGGCCTCAGCGTCTGGCGCGTGGGGGAGGGCTGATCGATGACCTTCCGTAATCTCGTCACCGGCGGCGCCGGCTTCCTTGGCTCCCATCTCATCGACCGGCTGATGGAGGCCGGCGAAGAGGTCATCTGCGTCGACAACTATTTCACCGGCCGCAAGGACAATGTGCGCCACTGGATAGGCCATCCCAACTTTGAACTGATCCGCCACGACGTCACCGATCCGCTGCGCCTGGAGGTGGATCGCATCTGGCACCTCGCCTGTCCGGCTTCACCGGTGCACTATCAGTTCAATCCGATCAAAACGGCCAAGACCAGTTTCCTGGGCACCTACAACATGCTGGGCCTGGCCCGGCGGGTGGGGGCCCGGCTGCTGCTGGCCAGCACCAGTGAGGTCTACGGCGATCCCGAGGTCCATCCCCAACCGGAGAGCTACCGGGGCTGCGTCAACACCATCGGCATTCGCTCTTGCTACGACGAAGGCAAGCGCATCGCCGAAACCCTGTGTTTTGACTACCAGCGCCGCCACGGCACCGAAATCCGGGTGATGCGGATTTTCAACACCTACGGGCCGCGCATGTTGCCCGATGACGGCCGGGTGGTCAGCAATTTCATCGTGCAGGCGCTGCAGGGTCAACCGCTGACGCTCTATGGCGAAGGCAGCCAGACCCGCTCCTTTTGCTATGTCGACGATTTGATTGCCGGCATGATGGCCCTGATGAACGGCAACCATTCCGGCCCGATCAACATCGGCAACCCCGGTGAATTCACGATTCGCCAACTGGCCGAGCTGGTGCGTGATCGCATCGATCCCTCCCTGCCCCTCACCACCCAGCCCCTGCCCCAGGACGACCCGCTGCAACGCCAGCCGGTGATCGACCTGGCCCGCCGCGAGCTGGGCTGGGAGCCCAAGGTCAGCCTGGCGGAGGGCCTGGAGCCCACGATCGCCTACTTCCGCGAGCGTCTGGCCCAGGGTTGATGGCGGGCACGGTTCTCGTCACCGGCGCCGCGGGCTTCATCGGCGCCGCAGTGGCCGAGCGTTTGCTGGCCCGGGGGGAAAGGGTGTTGGCTCTCGACAACCTCAACCCCTATTACGACCCCAGCCTGAAGCGCGCCCGATTGGAGCGCCTGCAAGCCGCCGCCGCGCCGGGGCAGTTTCGCTTTGAAGCGCTGGAGCTGGCCGATGGGGCGGCCCTGACCCACCTGGTGGCGGCCGAGGCGCCCGATCGGGTGATCCATCTGGCGGCCCAGGCGGGGGTGCGTTACTCGATTGAAAATCCCGGTGTTTATATCCAGAGCAACGTCGTTGGCTTCGCTTCGGTGCTGGAGGCCTGCCGCCACCAAGGGGTGACCCATTTGGTCTATGCCTCCAGCAGTTCGGTCTATGGCGGCAACCGCCAGATGCCCTTTTCCGAGCAGCATCCGGTGAACCATCCGGTGAGCCTCTATGCGGCCACCAAGAAGGCCAATGAGCTGATGGCCCACACCTACAGCCACCTCTATGGCCTGCCGGCGACGGGCCTGCGCTTCTTCACGGTGTATGGCCCCTGGGGCCGGCCGGACATGGCGCCGATGCTGTTCGCCCGGGCGATTTTGGCCGGCGAGCCGATCAAGGTGTTCAACGGCGGCCAGATGCAGCGCGATTTCACCTACATCGATGACATCGCCGAAGGCGTGATCCGCTGTCTCGATAAACCCGCCAGCGCCGATCCCGATTTCGATCCGTTCCACCCCGATCCGGCCACTGCGGCAGTGCCCCACCGGCTGTTCAACATCGGCAACAGCCAGCCGATTGCCCTGATGCGTTTCATTGAGGTGCTGGAGGGAGCCCTGGGCCGCGAGGCGATCCGCGATTTCCAGCCGATGCAGCCCGGCGATGTACTGGCCACCGCCGCCGACACCAGCGCCCTGGAGGCCTGGGTGGGATTTAGGCCGTCCACCTCGATTGAGGCCGGCGTCGAGAACTTCGCCCGCTGGTATCGGGGGTATTACGGCGTTTGAGGGGTGGTGGCAGAGAGTTTCACTTCCACTTTGTGAATCGTGCCATCGAAACGGAACGGTCGGCGCTCGAAGTAGTCGAGCGACACCGTTGAGCCAAGATCCACGCCTACATCAAACGTTTCGCTGGCGGAGAAGGCAGCCGGAACGGTGCGTTTCACCGTGGTGCGCGCCACCTCCTGGCCATCCACCTTCAGCACCACCAAGGCCGGTGAGAGTGGCTGGGCATTAGCGAGGCTGGTTATAACATCGATGCGGTGCCTACCGGCAGGGATTTTGTTGATCGAACGGGCGATGTAACGCTCGATGATCATCATGTTGTACTCGTAGACGAGTTGGCCCTGGTTCAGGTAGAGGCTGAGCCCACCGCCCGATCCCCCCAGGGCGTACAACACACCGGAAGCATTCTCCTTGAGCTCCGCATCGATGCTGACGGTGTTGCTCTCCCGGCCCAGCCCTGGCGCCGTGAACTCCGGCATGCGCGTGGTGGTGGCATCGAACTGCCAGCTCGTGAAGGGCGACTTGATGCGGTCTTCGGGGTGCAGCCGCAGCCAGATGCCAGCGCCCAGGGGATAGACCTTGTTGGCTACGGCCTGCTGATCAAACGTTTTCTGTAGCTGGGCCAGCCGCTGCGGTTCACGGGCGGTGAGATCATCGGCTTCGGAGAAGTCAGCGTTGAGATTGTAAAGCTCCCATTTGTCCTTGGCCGAATCCCAGGCGGCCAGCCCAGGCGCGCCGGGCAGCCAGGGGACCAAAGGGCCGAAGGTGGCAGCCAGCCAACCGTCCTGGAAGATGGCGCGACTGCCGTTGTTGTCGAAGTACTGAACCTTTTTGCGCGTGGGCGCTTTGGCATTGGCAAAGGTGTAGGCCAGGCTCACCCCATCGATCGGATCCTGTTTGAATCCATCCACCATTGTGGGCGGATTGATGCCGATGAGTTCATAGAGCGTGGGCGCGATGTCATTGACATGGTGGAACTGGGCCCGGGGTGTCTTGTCGGGTTTGATTCCTTTGGGCCAGGAGATCACCATCGGATTGCGGGTGCCGCCGAAATGGGAGGCGATCAACTTGGTGTACTGGAATGGCGTATTGCCGGCCCAGGCCCAGCCGGCGTGGTACATGCTGTCGGTCTTGGGACCGCCCAACTCATCGAGGCCGCCCATGGCGTTCAGGGCCGTGATCTGCTGCTCGACGGTGTTGGGGATGCCGTTCTGGGCCAGCAACTCGCTGATCGTGCCGTTCTGGCCTTCGGCGCTGGCGCCGTTGTCGCCGAAGATGTAAATCACGATCGTGTTATCCCGCACCCCCAGGCGCTCGAGCTCATCGATCACCTTGCCCACCTGGGCATCGACGTGCTCCACGAAGCCGGCGTAGATCTCCATCAGCCGCAGCTGGAACGGGCGCTGGGCCGCCGGAATGCTGTCCCAGGCGGGCATGGACGCGGTCCGGGGCGTCAGTTTGGTGTTGGCGGGAATCCAGCCGAGTTGCTTCTGGCGGGCAAACACCCGCTCGCGGTAGGCATCCCAGCCGGCATCGAATTTGCCCTTGTATTTGTCCGACCACTCCTTGCCCACCTGGTGGGGACCGTGGGCCGCCCCGGGGGCCCAGTAGAGGAAGAAGGGCTTGTCCGGTGAGAAGGCCCGGTGCTTACGCAGCCAGACGATGCTGCGCTGGGCCATGTCCTCGCTGAGGTGGTAATTCTTGTCGTGGGGCGGCTCAATGGCGGTGGTGTTCTCCACCAGGCGGGGCTCCCACTGGGAGGTTTCACCGGCGAGGAAGCCGTAGAAGTAATCAAAGCCGTGGCCCGTCGGCCAGCGATCGAACGGCCCCATGGCGGTGGTCTGATCGGCCGGCGTGTTGTGCCATTTGCCGAAGGCCGCCGTCTTGTAGCCGTAGTGATGCAGCACTTCGGCCATGGTGGCCGAGGTTTTCGGGATTACGCCGGTGTAGCCATCCCAATCGACGGCCCGTTCGGCGATTGTGCCGTTGCCGACGCGCTGGTGATTGCGTCCGGTGAGCAAGGCCGCCCGGGTGGGGGAGCAGATGGCGGTGGTGTGAAAGGTGTTGTAGCTGAGGCCCTGGCTGGCCAGCTTGCTGAGGGTGGGCGTGTTGATCTCGCCGCCGAAGCTGGAGGCCTGGCCGAAGCCGACGTCATCCAGTAGCACGATCAGCACGTTGGGTGCATCGGCTTTGAGGTGCTGCGGCTGGGCGCGGCGTTTGTGCAGCGAGTCCTGCAGCCGTGGTTTGGCGATGCTGGCGCTGGGCACCGGCGGGAAGGGCAACACCGAGCCGTCGCTTGGTGGGGCGGCTGGGTTGGGACGGGCCCAGGCCCCGGAGATCACGCCAGTGGTCAACAGCGGCCCCAGGACAGCGACAACCAGGATGCGGAGCGGATGCCTCATGACTGGGGCAGCACCGGCTTCTGCTGCGGCAGCCCGCCGTCATCGATGTCGAAGTCGGGATCAAGGATTGTCTTGTCGCCCTGGGCACCGAGATAGTCGGGCTGGGCCTTGAGCCACTCGCTCATCTTCTGCTGCTTGGCGTAGGCCTGTAAGCGGGCTTCGAGATCACGCACCACTTCAGGGTGCTGCTCGGCCACGTTGTTTTTCTCGCCGGGGTCGGCCTTGAGGTCGAACAGTTCGATCTTGCCCGGCAGCAAGGCGATCTTTATCAGCTTCCACTGGCCCTTGATGATGGCGCCGCGGAAGGCTTCGACGTTGATCAGGAGGTCGTCGTGGGGCGAGGGTTTGCCCTCGGTGAGCATCGGCAGGAGGTTCTTGCCATCGAAGGGCTTGCTGGCGGGGTTGGGTGCCGCGCCGGCCAGGGCCAGGGCGGTGGGCATGATGTCCACCATCTGCGCCGGCTCATTGATCACGGCGGGCTTCAAGGTGCCGGGCCAGTTGAAGATCGTCGGCACGCGCACACCGCCTTCGTAGAGGCTGCCCTTGCCGCCGCGCAGGTTGCCGTTGCTGGCCGGCAGGGATTCCTGCTTGACGCCGCTGGCGGCCCGCTCTTGGCGGGAATGGGCACCGCTGGCGACCACGGCACTACGGGGGCCACCGTTATCGCTGGAGAAGATTATTAAGGTGTTTTCGCGCATCCCGCGCTTGTCGAGGGCGGCCACGATGCGACCCACCTGGTCGTCCACCGAGGTGACCATGGCGGCATAGGTGCGGCGGGTCGGGTCCTTGATGCTGGCGGCGTAGCGATCTTCATCGGCCTGCTGGGCCTGATAGGGGGCATGGGGTGCCAGGGAGGCGAAGTAGAGGAAGAACGGCTTGGTTTTGTCCTGCCGCTCGATCTGCTTCACCGCCTCGTCGCCGATCAGCGGTAGGTAGTAGGTGGTTTCCTGCATGAACTTGCCGTCGCGCTGCCAGTCGACGATGCCGCCGCGCATCTTGGTGAAGTAGTCAACCTCGCCGACGAGGTTGCCGTAGAAGTGATCGAAGCCGCGGTTCTGCGGCCAGTATTTCTTGTCAGCATGGCCCAGGTGCCACTTGCCCACCATCGAGGTCTGGTAGCCCGCCTCCTTCAGTGCCTGGGGCAGGGTGCGTTCATCCGTTGGCAGGCCGTAGGTGTGGTTGGGGAAGATCACCAACGTCTGCAGGCCGTAGCGCATCGGGTGGCGGCCCGTCATCAGGGCGGCCCGGGACGGCGTGCAGACGGGCATGCCATGGAAGGACTCCATCCGCACGCCCTCCCGGGCCAGCTTGTCGATATTCGGAGTTTTGATGTCGCTGCCCCGATAGCCGAGGTCGGCATTGCCGAGGTCATCGGCCATGATGAAAATAATGTTTGGCCGACTCGCGCCGACGCCAGATCTACTAACCGACCCAGCAGCGGGTCGGTTAGCCTCCAGCGCCAAGGCGGGCACCAGGGCGAACCAGACCAGTCAGGCCAGGCATGTGAGGCCGACCCGGGAGAGCAGCTTTAGTTTTTGAAAGGGGTTTTTGTGTATGGGCTGCATCGCTGGTGGCTCCCCAAGGGTGGAAGGCGGGCTGTTCGGAACCCGAGCACATGGGGCGCTAGGGTATGTACAAGTTAGATTGTTTCAGGCTAAATGGCCAGAGAAATCAAGCAATACTTCATGCTTTGACATCGTTTGATTAAGTTAAATTTGCGGGATCTCATTAAGGTCGTCTAGTTGTTCGAATGCTTGCCATCACCTGGCCGCAGAGCGCCAGGAAGATCAACAAAGAGCATGTGGCGGCGGCTCAGGTGTATGGCATTGTTAGCCGATGTCCCGCCAGCATCACAGATGACCTGGTTCAAGGCCAGTATGCTTAGCGATTCGAGACAACATCCTTGGGCCAATCTCCTCGCCATCATGGAATGCAAAGACATAGTCCGGATAGTCTGGATGTTCAAGGGTCTTGTGAGATCCTGACTGACGCTTAACTCTCCATCCAATGGACTGCAAGGCGGCCAATACTTTCTTGGCTTTGGCTGACGGCCAATTACTCATGCAGAGAGTGGAAGCGAAAACTGGATGCTGACTGGCTCGGATTCGCCATTTTCAAGCCGTTCGGCCATAACACGAAGGGCTAAGACTTCAGCCTTTGCCATTGCATCAGCAGAGGAACTTCCATAAGCAAGAACTCCAGGTAGCTCTGGCACCTCGGCGATCCAACGACCGTCTACTTCTTGTTCGCATTCCAACGTGAAATTCATGTTTACAGCCGAGCTGATGCCATTGTAGCCAGAAACCAGGTTAGAGCGCATCCATTTCTTCCGCCCAGCCCGGCGCCCTTCCCAGAGATTCGGCTAACGCAGTATGGGCGGACCGTATAACACTCCATCCGGCCAGGGTTTGTTCAGTATATCACCCCGAAACAGGCTTCCTTAAATACTTGAGATAGACTGCGCTGCAGGGCTTCTCAAGGAGGGGGTGGGTCCTGTCACGCATGATGGGCGGATCCGCATAACATCCCAAGCGTGGCCACAGTTTCACGCGCTGACCTGGGCCTTAGTGCTTGCCCAAGAAAAGAGAAGATTTGCAGGAATTTAACACTAATTGCTCCACAAATTGGCACATGGGCATAAATCATGGCGGTTTTTATCACTATGTCCAAGCAGCTCTTGAATCGTGCGGTTATCGTAGCCTCTCACGGTCAGTTGGTAGCCCAATTCAGCCGATAGCCAGCGTTGCAGAGTCATTAAGAATGATGCAATGTGTGGTACTCCGATGAGAGACTCCCCGCCACTCCGGCAGCCCCCCTCCCCCCCCTTTTTTTTTCAGCCCGCACCAGCACCGGCACCCGTTTGAAGGCGGGGGTGCCGCTGCGGGAATCGATCACCGCCTTGAAGATGGCGTTGACCTCCGGGTAGAACATCAGCGCTGCTCCGCTGCGGATCTCGCCGGGGATAATCTCCACGTTCTGCAGCGCGCCGGCTTCCCCCCTGCACCGTCACCCGCTGGTGGGCCCTGAAACCAGCGCGAGCTATATCGGCCAGGTTCATCCGAATTGTGTTGCGATGGGGGATACCGCAGTAGAAGGCTTACCTACTTGTGGACAACGGTGTTGTGCTGACTGTAGCTACCGCACCAGGCTTCCAGGTTGCTGGCTTCACGGTACTGCAGGATCCAGCCCGCGGCCGCCAGAGCCGCGTCGATGTCCAGGCGGGCCCTCTGTTCGGGCATCAGGTTCATAGGGGACCACCCTCGGCCAGGAAGTATTTTCTCTGAGCATCCTTGGCGCTGGTGCCGATCACGCGCACCAGCCCGCGATCGATCAGCCGGGACAGCCGCGTGCGTGGGGCCCAGGTCTTGTTCAGGCTGATGATGATCGCCTGCTCAGTGGCATCGACCACCGTTGGGCCCACGGGGACGGTGGGAATGGTGACGCGAAAACGGGTGGCGATCTCCTCGAAGATCGGCGGCGCCATGCCAGGAATGCTTCTGCACAAAGCCGCTCGCTTCCTCCACGGCCTGCACGGGGAAGGAGTGGATCTCGATCCGATCCAGGATGCGGCTCTTGTCGCTGACGGCGATGCGCCCGGCCAGGATCCAGCCATCGGCCACGCCGCGTACGTTGCGGCTGCGATCCTCCACTCCGATCAGCGGGGTGCCGCCTGCAGTGTTGGCAAAGGCCACGTTCGTTTTCAACGCCCCATCCGGCGAGGAAAGATCACGCTTGTACTCAAGCGTCTTGCCTTCAGGGCGCTTGAGTAGGTCAAGCAGGTCCAACCTTTTCAAATTTTTTAATCGGAGCCAGCTGGCCGTGTTATTGAGAAGTAGCGAACATTGTTATTAATCAGAGTTGACCGCTGAGTGAGGGGCTGCGGTGGTGAGCCCAACGCTCCAGATCATAAGCGGGTAGATTTTCCAATATAGACCTATGCCTCTGCTCCCGTCTTCTGTATCTTGATTTTAGAAGATTATACGCCAAGTCCATCTCAGTCTTCTCTGGCCATCGTTGCCACACGTTGAAGAAACCACGCTGAATTAAGCCCCGGCTGGCGTATCAGCTGGTGCGCAAGCTACAAATTTGGCGCCGTCGCGGTGCTCTGAGGTCCTGGGCCTACAAAACCCTGGGGCTTTCCCCCGCCGAGTGGTGGCCGTCAATCAATGCTTGACCACAGCTCGGCAAATGCGTTGGGCGGCCTCGCGTCCGCCAAACAGATTGCGGGCCGCCGGGCCGACCTGGAGGGCAGTGAGGCCGCCCATCAGATGCACAGGAGTTCCAGGCCAGCTCAGGTCTGGCCCGAGAACCGGCCAGTCATCCACCAGCTCAATGGGATGTTGCTTGTATAGCTGCTGCAACAGCGGCTGCTGGCTGACGCCCTGCCGATGCCCTGTGGCGAGCCAGATCCGATCCGCTGCAAGCTGCTGACCTCCGCCGCAAAAAATGTCCCACTGACCGGAACTCCAGCGTGCGGACTGCACCTCGCAGTGTTCATGAAGCTGCAGCTCGCCGCGTCGTTGGGCCTCTCTGAGGTCTGCGCCAGCCTCTGGCGTGATCGAACCGCCGTCCCGCGCCTCCAGGACGAGACGGCGGCGGCGGCGCATGCAGGGTTCGGCATGAAAGCCCTTGAGGTACTTGGGGCCCAGCCAGCCGGGATCGGCATCGAAAGGCTTCTGTTTCAGGCTGTGGCGGCACAGCAGTTGCACCTGGGCGCCGCGCCGCAGCGCCCCGAGGCTGAGATGGGCGCTGGTGAGTCCGCCGCCGACAATCAGGATCCGTTCACCAGGGCGTAGCCGCAGCGCCGGCAGATCAATCCCATCGCTGTGCTGCATCGCGTCTGCCGGGGCCTCGCCTGCGATGCCCTTGCTCCAGGTGGGCAATTGCGGGTTTCCGTTGCCCGTCGCGATCACCACCCTCCCGGCCTGCACTGTGGTCCCATCACTGAGCGATAGCTCCAGCGGGCCCTTGCCGTTCGCTGGAAGGCTGATGTGCTCGACGCTCGCCGCCTGCACAAAGGGCGACCGCAGCCAGGGAATTTCGTAGCGCTCCATCTGGCGTTGCCAGCGGCTCAACCAGCGGCCGCTGGGATCCACGATCCGCAGCCGGCGGTGCAGACGCGACCGTTTCTGCAGCAACAGGCAACTGAGGGCGAGGGCCTGGGGCCCGGCCCCGACCATCACAAGATCAGCCATGGGCGGACCGCCAGGTGCACAACCTGCTAGAACGAAAACCATTCTCAGCATATGGGGCCCCGGCTCCTCCCTGGCCATGGCCTTCTCCAGCCCTGTTCCCGCCGCCGAGCGCCTGCCGGTGACAGTTCTCACCGGTTACCTCGGTGCCGGCAAAACCACATTGCTCAACCGGATCCTCACCCACGAGCACGGCCTCAAGGTGGCGGTGATCGTGAACGAATTCGGCGAGGTGGGCATCGATAACCAGCTATCATCGGCAACCTGATGAAGCGCCGTGATCGCTTCGATCACCTGGTGATCGAAACCACCGGCCTGGCGGATCCGGCGCCGGTGATCCAAACCTTCTTTGTGGATGAAGATCTGCGCGATGAGCTGCGGCTGGACGCGGTGGTCACGTTGGTAGACCTCAAGCATGTGGAGCAGCACTGGGACACAGAAGAGGTACAGGAACAGCTGGCCTTCGCCGATGTGCTGCTGCTCAACAAGGCCGACCTGGTGGACGAGAGCGAGCGGCTGGCCATCGAGCGGCGAATCCGGGCCATCAACCCCATGGCGCGGCTGCTCACCACCCGCAATGCCGATGCTCCGATGGATCAGATCCTCGGAGTGGATGCGTTCGAGCTGGAGCGTGCCCTGGGCCTCGATCCGGGGTTCCTGCTTGAGGAGCACGCCCACGAGCACGACGATGCCGTGGGCTCCCTGGCGCTGGTGGAGGAGCGGCCCATGGATCTGGACCGGCTGGGGAGCTGGCTCTCGGATCTGGTGGCCAAGCGGGGGCCTGATCTGTTTCGGATGAAGGGAAT
>JAPLIC010000026.1 GCA_026389315.1 Cyanobacteriota bacterium | reverse complement strand
GTTCCGCTTGGTGTACTTCTTCGCCACGCTCACCACCAGGCGCAGGTTCGCCGCCACCATCCGCTCTTTGGCCCGACGGCCCGCCTGCAGACGACGACGCAGCAGCGCCGGGCTCAGCCCCGCCTCCGCCGCCAGCATCTCCTGGGAAGGGGGCTCGCCACCGGCTCTGATGGCCAATTCATCCCGCAGCTCTTCCAAACCCATCAGCTCCTGCACCTGACGGCCCAGGGTGATCTCCTGCTCGTGGCTCAGCAACGGCACCCGGCCGATGTCGCGCAGGTAGGAGCGCACGAGATCCCCATCCAGGGGGGCCATGAGACGTTGACGGGCCTGGGCCGGCGGCTGGTCTTTTGGCAGGGGGTCGGTGATCAGGGAGTCTGTCGACAGGGGGTCGGTGGTCAGATCGAGAGGAAACGCAAGGATCACGGGCCTTTACGCAACGATGTGTAAAGCCTAACCTAAAGAAGTGTGAATTTCTCTCATTGTTGGTTCGGTCGGCAGCCCGCGCCTCAGCCGCTGCCAAAGCGCGACAAAAGCCAGGAGGCGGTGCGCAAATAGATGAAAACCCCCGCCACGTCAGTAGCCGTGGTGATGAAGGGCGCCGACATCAGGGCCGGATCCAGTCCCAGGCGGGAAAAAAGCAGGGGCAGGGCGGCACCCGCGGTGGCCGCCAAGGTGGCAATGGCCACCAGGCTCAGCCCAGCCGCCGAGGCCACGAGCACGCTGCCGCCCATCTGCCAAGCCCAGGGCACAACCACCAGCGCCATCAACACACCCAGCAAGGCCCCGGCCAGGGTCTCCCGACCCACAGCGCGCCAAGCCCCCAAGCTCTGCAGCCGTTGGGTGCTGAGACCCCTTATCACAACTGTAGAACTCTGAGCTCCCACATTGCCCCCTGTGCCGATCAACAGGGGAATGAAAGCGGCCAGCATCACCACCTGCTTGAGCACCCCCTGCTCGGAGGCGATCACCGCCGAAGTGCCGGTATTGGCCACCAGCAAAACCAATAACCACACCACCCGCCGGCGGGCAATGGTGAAGAGGCTGCTGCGGAAGTAGTCGTCGTCATCGCCCGCTTGAACGGCGCCAGCGGCATAGAGGTCACGGGTGGCCTCCTGTTGGATGACATCAATGACGTCATCCACAGTGATGATCCCCACCAAACGCTGCTCCCGATCCACCACAGGCACCGCCAGAAAGTCGTAGCGCTGAATCACCCGTGCCACCTCCTCCTGGTCAGCCTCGGTGGCGACGCTGACCACCTCTCGGGTCATGACATCCCCAAGGCGATCCTCCGGATCGGCCGTCACGAGATCGCGCAGGGACAGGATGCCGGTTAGGTGGCGCGACGCATCGGTGATGTAAAGGCTGTAGACCGTTTCCGTATCCTTGGCCCGTCGCCGCACGATGTCCAGGGCCTGGGCGGCACTGTGAAATTCTTTAAGGTCAATGAACTCATTGGTCATCAACCGACCCGCCGTTCCCGAGCCATAGCCCAACATTTGGGCGGTGACCCGACGCTCGGCGGGGCTCAGCCGCGTGAGCAGGTCGCGAACCACCTTGGCCGGTAGCTCATCAAAAAGCCGCACCCGATCATCCGGGGACATCTGCTCGACCAGTTCCAACACCTCGCCGGAGCGCAGGCGTTCGATAAGGCTCTGCTGCACTTCCGAATCGAGATATTCGTAGACCTCAATCGCCCCATCCTTGGGAAGCAAGCGGAAGGCCAACGCCTGGCGGGTCTGGGGCAGGAGGCCGATTGCCTCTGCCGCATCCACTGGCTGAACCGGCTGCAGCAACAACTTGGCGCCGTCGTAGTTGCCAGCCAGGAGGAAGCTTTCCAGCTGGCGCGCCACCACCTCGGCCACAGAGGAACCTTCGACCATCGCCCCTGGAGCCCGCTGAAGCAGTGTATGGGGCGGGTCAGCCTTCTAGATTCCCATCTCTACGAACCAAAGCTGAGATGGGCGTGAACGTTGCCGATGTGGTCGTCACCACTGCCAGTGGCGAACCGCAGCGATTGGGCGATCTGGCCGGCCAAGTGCTTCTAATCGTCAATGTGGCCAGTCGTTGCGGTTTCACCGCCCAATACGAAGGGCTGCAAAAACTGCAGGCGAGCTTCGGCGACCGCGGCTTCAGTGTGCTGGCTTTCCCTTGCAATGACTTCGGTGGTCAAGAACCCGGCGAACTGGAGGAAATCAAAACGTTCTGCAGCACGAACTACGGCGTTACCTTTCCCCTTTACGCCAAGGTCCACGCCACGGGAACCACCACGGCCCCTTACGACACCCTGACCCAGGTGGAACCGGCCGGTGATGTGGCCTGGAACTTCGAGAAATTCCTGGTTGGCCGAGACGGCACCGTGATCAAGCGATTCAAAAGTGCAGTCAAGCCCCAGGACCAGGATTTGGTAGGTGCCATCGAAGAGGCCCTGGGCGCCTGAGGGGGGGGGTTAACCCTGCAGCCAACCGCGCATGGCCCGGTCTCCCGGGCCCCGGGCCGCCACCCTCAACCATCGTTGACCATTGGGGGCCCGCCAGTCACGCAGCAGGGTCAGGGGCAAGCCTGCTTCGAGGGCTAAAAGCACAGGTGCCTGCTGTTGGGGGGCACAAAGCATGGCCACGCCATTGGGGCTGACAAGGGGTTCGTCGGCGCCTACGCGGCGACGCACCTCCGGGCCGCGGGCTTGGGCGCCACCGGCGGGGAGTCCGGCTGGTGCCAGCAAGGCAAAACCCAGCAGGGCCGCCCACTGCCAAGCCGATAGATGTCGCAAAATGGAATGGGCCGGGGGATAAAGAGAAGCCGCAGCGGAACGCATCAGGGCCGACCTCAGATGTCGAGCTGGGCGAAATCCAAGTCGGCACTGTGGGCTTCGATAAATGCCCGCCGGGGAGCCACCTTGTCACCCATCAAAATGGTGAAGATGCGGTCGGCCTCGGCAGCATCTTCGATTTCAACCCGCTTCATCGTTCGCGTACCAGGATCCATGGTGGTTTCCCAGAGTTGCTTGGGCATCATTTCACCTAAACCTTTAAAGCGCTGAATGGTATAATTTGCTTTCTCTCCAAAACCTTCAAGCATTATTCTAAGGTCAGCTTCGTTGTAGCAATAAGCGTGATTTTTGCCCCGTTCCACCTTGTAAAGAGGAGGGCAGGCTATATAAATATATCCTCCTTCCACTAATGACTTTTGATAGCGATAGAAAAATGTCAACAATAAAGTCCGGATGTGGGCACCATCCACATCGGCATCCGTCATAATAACGATGCGATGGTAACGAAGATTTTTTTCGTCAAACTCTTCCCCTTTAATCCCCAGGCCAAGGGCTGTGATCAAGGCCTGGATTTCAGTGTTCTTGTAGATTTTGGAATCATCGGTCTTCTCGATATTTAAGATTTTGCCGCGCAGCGGCAAAATCGCCTGAAAGCGACGATCCCTTCCCTGCTTGGCCGAACCGCCAGCGGAGTCCCCTTCGACAATATAAATTTCAGACTCGCCAGGATCTCTGGAACTACAATCCGCCAACTTGCCAGGCAGAGTTGAACTTTCCAGTACCGACTTGCGTCGCACCAGCTCACGGGCACGCCGGGCAGCTTCAGCGGCGTTAAAAGCCTGGATGGCCTTCTCAAGAATGAGATCGATGACGTTGGGATTGAACTCCAGATACACACCCAAAGCCTCACCCACCAACGTATCGACAATGCCACGAACTTCCGTATTGCCAAGCTTGGTTTTGGTCTGGCCCTCAAACTCTGGATCGGGCACCTTCACCGAAACCACTGCGGTGAGGCCCTCACGAATATTCTCCCCGGCCAGGTTCGTATCACTGTCTTTACGCTTACCTCGCTTCTTGGCGAAGGCATTCAGCGTGCGGGTAAGGACGGTCTTGAGACCCTCAATATGGGTGCCGCCATCCACGGTACGAATGTTGTTAGCAAAGCCGAGAATACTGTCTGAATAGGCATCAACGCACCACTGCATAGCGGCCTCGACCTGAACCCCTTCCTTTTCAGCATCAACATAGATGATCTCAGGATGGAGGGGATCCTTCTCAGCATTCATATACGCGACGTATTCCTTTATTCCGCCTTCGTAATAGTAAATCTCCTCGTGGGGGCTGCCATCGGCTTCAAGAGAATCGATCCGCTCATCTTGGAACTGAATCCTGACCCCCCCATTGAGGTAGGCCAATTCCCTCAGGCGCGCCGAGAGGGTGTGGTAGTCAAAGACAATGCCCAAGCTGAAGATCTCGGTATCCGGCTTGAAACGCACCTGGGTTCCTGTGCGTTCGGGATCGGTGGCCGGTTCTGAAACCAGGCTGCCAATGGGCGCACCCCGCTCAAAACGCTGGCGGTGTTTTTGGCCCTGGCGATGGACCGTCACCTCCACCCATTCACTCAGGGCGTTGACCACGGAAATGCCGACGCCATGGAGCCCGCCGGACACCTTGTACCCCCCGGCCCCGAACTTGCCGCCGGCGTGGAGCACGGTCAGCACAGTCTCCAAAGCGCTGCGACCGGTACGGGGATGGATATCGGTGGGAATGCCGCGGCCGTTATCGGTGACACTGGCGGAGCCATCGGCATGGAGCACCACCTCAATGGCGGTGCAGTGGCCCGCCAAGGCCTCATCAACAGAATTGTCCACCACCTCGTACACAAGGTGGTGCAGCCCGCGTGGGCCAGTGGTGCCGATGTACATACCCGGCCGCTTCCGGACCGGTTCCAGGCCTTCGAGCACCTGAATCTGTTCGGCGCCGTAGGCGGCATTGACCTTGCTGGCGTCGCTCATTCGGGAAATCCTGCGGGCAGCCGCTTCAGGGCCCGAAAGGCCTCTGCTAATGCCTCACTCTACCACCGGGCCCCCCAGGCGCCAGCCAGGGCCCTCTCAGGGACGATTCAAGACCCAGATGCAATCGT
Organism: Cyanobacteriota bacterium; assembly: GCA_026389315.1. Classification (GTDB taxonomy): domain Bacteria; phylum Cyanobacteriota; class Cyanobacteriia; order PCC-6307; family Cyanobiaceae; genus Cyanobium. The sequence continues at coordinate 9,794 of JAPLIC010000026.1, read as the reverse complement.
CCCGCCCATGCGTCCCCGAAGAGGGGCGGCCAAAGTGACGCGATGACCGACCCCCCGCCGCCCCTCGTCATCGCCCTGATGGGCCCAACGGCCGGCGGCAAGACGGCCCTGGCCCTGGAGTTGGCCGAAGACCTCGACCTGGCAGTGCTCTGTGTCGATTCTCGCCAGCTCTATCGCCAGATGGCCATCGGGACCGCCCAACCGACCGCCGCTGAGCGAGCCCGGGTCCGTCACGAACTCCTCGACCTGCGGGATCCAGACCAGCCCATCAACCTGCAGGAATTCACGGTTCTCGCCGGGGAAGCCATCGCTGCGGAGCACCGCCGCCGCGGCGCCGCCCTACTGGTGGGTGGCAGCGGCCTCTACCTCCAGGCCTTGCTGCAGGGACTGAGCCCCCCGGCGGTCGCGCCACAACCGGACCTGCGGGCCCAGTTCGGAGCCCTGGGCCAGGCCTGCTGCCATGCCCTCCTGGCCAGCGCTGACCCCGGCTCCACGGACCGCATCGCCGCCGCCGATGCGGTCCGCACCCAGCGGGCCTTGGAGGTGATCTATGCCACAGGGAGGCCGGCCTCCCTGCAACGCCACCGCCATCCCCCGAATTGGAGGGTGCTGGAACTGGGACTGGATCCCCCAGACCTTGGCGAACGCATCAGCCGCCGTACGGGTCAGATGTTCGCAGCGGGCCTGGTGGCCGAAACAGAGACCCTTTTGGCCCGCTACGGAGCCGACTGCCCTTTGTTGCAAACAATGGGATACGCAGAAGCGAGCCGCCTGCTGGCCGGCGAAATCGACCGCCAGCAGGCCATCGCCCTAACAGTCCAGCGCACACGCCAGCTGGCAAAGCGGCAGCGGACCTGGTTCCGGCGCCAGCACCAGCCCCATTGGCTCCAGGGTGCGGATCTGGCGGCGCAAGCGCGTCAACTGGCGCAGCAAGGTTTAGGGTGAAGCTTAACTCGCCACTGTGAATGCCTCCCCGTCCCCGTTTTGATCGCCGCGCTCCCGTGCGGGAGCTGCCCAACATCAACGACCGCATCAGTTATCCCAACCTCAGGGTTGTGGATGCCGACGGGAGCCAACTGGGAGTCATCACGCGTGAGGCCGCCTTGGATGTGGCCCGTGATCGCGAGCTCGACCTGGTTTTGGTGAGCGAAAAGGCCGACCCACCGGTCTGCCGAATCATGGATTACGGCAAATACAAGTTCGAGCAGGAGAAAAAAGCCAAGGAGGCCAAGAAAAAGTCGCATCAGACCGAGGTCAAGGAGGTCAAGATGCGCTACAAGATCGATTCCCACGACTACCAGGTACGGATCGGCCAAGCTGTTCGCTTCCTCAAGTCCGGCGACAAGGTCAAGTGCACGGTGATCTTTCGCGGTCGGGAAATCCAGCACACTGCCCTGGCGGAGCAACTTCTGTTTCGGATGGCCCAGGATCTGGCTGAAAATGCCGAAATCCAGCAGCCCCCCAAGCGGGAAGGCCGAAACATGATTATGTTTCTCAGCCCCCGTCGCCTGCCGGGGGGCAAGGTTGTGGCCAAACCGTTGGGCAAGACCGATGGCAAGCCAACCGAGCTGCGCACCATCGAAACCAGGGTGATCGAGACCAAGCCCAGCCCAGCCCTGGTCGCGCAAGATTCGGAAGTCGCCACATCCGCCTCCTGAACAAATTTTTACCGAAATCCCGGCCGAGGCCAGGGTTTCGGTTCAGCCGAGGGATTCGCCGAAGAACGTCAACATTTCCCCCCAAGCCAGGGCCGCCGATTCGGGATGGTGGTCAGTGCGCTGGTCGCAGAGGAAACCGTGGCCGCCAGGCACCAGCAACAAACGATGGGGCCTTTGATCGCTGGCTAGCCGGCCTGCATTGGCTGCGGTCAGGGCCTGGTCCAGGGCCGCCACATCCTGCGGAGGAATCAGGCCATCGTCCTGCCCGCAGACGCACAGCAACCGGCCTTGCACCCCAGCCACCTCGTCCAGGGTGGGTGGGCCACCCCCGGGACGCCCACTGGCCACCCCAGCGCCGTAAAAGTCACAGGTGGCGGCAATCCCCTCCAGACTGGCGGCCAGCAAGGCAACATGACCGCCAAAGCAAAAGCCAAGGCAACCGATCGGCGCCCCAGGGGCCCCGGCGGCCCCCAGGGCGCCCTGCAGCCAGCGCCGGGCTTGGTCCAGATCCTGCAACAGTTCAGGGGTCCTGGTGCGCTCCTTGTGGGACCGCCCCTCGCCCAGGGACTCGGGGCTGTAGTCGAGGTCCAATGCGGGGGCGGTTCGACTGAACAGGGGCAGGGCCAGGGCCCCATACCCTTCCCCCGCCAAGCGATCGGCCACACCCCTCACCCAGCCATTCACCCCGAACACCTCGGGCAGCACCAGCAGACCGGCCCGGGGCTTCCCCGAGGGGGGCGACCACCAGCAGCGCAGCGGCACCTCCCCGGGGTTCTGCGGGGGGATGGAAACCCAGTGGCTCTCGGCAACGGCAACGACGCGCAGGGGGACGGTCAAGGGCACACCGGGCAACCGGCACATGGTCGTATGCCAACGGGGTAATTGTCACCGGGACCAAAGCTCCTTAGGGTGGCCAGCAGACCATCTGGCCCACGGCGTGCGATTCCACATTCAGCAGGAAAGCGACATCCCGGCTTCGACGCAGCTGTACAACCAGATCTGCTTCGCCATTGCCGCCCGTCACTACCCCCCGGGGCACCGTCTGCCAAGCACGCGCCAGTTGGCCATGCAGACCGGCCTGCACCGCAACACCATCAGCAAGGTCTATCGCCAACTGGAGACCGATGGGGTCGTCGAAGCCATGGCCGGATCGGGCATCTATGTGCGCGACCAGCAAAAACCCCGGGAAATCAAGCCGCCCCCTGGCCTGCGCAGCAAGGCCCTGCCCGATATTGATCGGGAGGTGCGGCAGAGCATCGATGGCCTGCTCAACGCGGGATGCACCCTGCAGCAGGCCCGCGAACTGCTGACCCGGGAAGTGGATTGGCGACTGCGTTGCGGCGCCAGGGTGCTGGTGTCGACCCCGCGGGAAGACATCGGCGCCTCCATGCTGATTGCCGAGGAGCTGGAACCCAACCTGGACGTGCCCGTGGAAGTGGTGCCCATGGAAGAGCTGGAGGCCGTGCTTGAAAGCTCCAGCAAGGGCACCGTGGTGACCAGCCGCTATTTCCTGCAACCTGTGGAGGAGATCGCCCAGCGCCACGGGGTGCGCGCCGTACCGGTGGATCTCAACGATTTCCGCCACGAACTGGATTTGCTCAAGGAGCTGCGCTCTGGGAGTTGTGTGGGGCTGGTGAGCATCAGCCCCGGCATCCTGCGGGCCGCCGAGGTCATCCTGCACTCGATCCGGGGCAACGAGCTCCTGGTCATGACGGCCAATCCCGATACCAGCAGCCGCTTGCTCGCCCTGCTGCGGGCCGCTAGCCACGTGCTTTGTGATCGGCCCAGCTTGCCCTTGGTGGAACAAACCCTGCGGCAGAATCGGGCCCAGTTGATGCGTCTACCGGTGGTGCACTGTGCCCGCAGCTATCTGGGCACCGCCACCATCGACCAGCTGCGTAAGGAGATCGGCCTCCTGGCGGTTTGATGCGTTCTTTCACCACCATTTTCCAGGCCATGGCGGCCGATCTGGCCATCATCAAGGAAAGGGATCCCGCAGCCCGCAGCACCCTGGAGATCCTGCTCTGCTACCCGGGATTCCATGCCTTGGTGATGCATCGCATCAGCCACCGGCTCTGGCGCTTGCGCGTTCCCCTGCTGCCACGGCTGCTGAGCCAGGTGGGGAGGTCGTTCACCGGCATCGAGATCCACCCGGGCGCCCGCATCGGCCAGGGCGTCTTCATCGACCATGGCATGGGGGTGGTGATTGGCGAGACCTCGGTCATCGGTGACCACTGCCTGCTGTACCAGGGGGTGACCCTGGGCGGTACCGGCAAACAGCACGGCAAACGCCACCCAACCCGGCCTCCGACAGCACGGTGGTGGGCATCCCTGGGCGCGTCATTCACCAATCCGGTGTCCGCATTGATCCCCTGGCCCACTCGGCCCTTCCCGATGCGGAAGCCAGCGTGATCCGCAACCTGATGGAACGCATCGACAACCTCGAAAGCCAGGTCAGCCAGTTGCAGGGTTGCCTGCGGGAAGTGGCGGCGGGGCGCCCCCTGCTGGAGTCCTGCGCCGGCAAAGCGCAAAACCTGCGTGATCGGGAAATCCTGGAATTTCTTGGCGAGGGGCTGCCTCCCCCATCCGCGGCGTCCTGACCAACCCGACAGACACCCTTTAACGTTGCCGGTTGCGCAGGCGAACCAAACCACCATGGCCCATCTGCTGATCACCGGCGGTGCTGGCTTCATCGGCAGCCACGTCTGTCTGACGCTGCTGGAGGCGGGCCACTCTCTGGTGGTGGTCGACAACTTTGAGGGCAGCTCAGCGGAACCCTTGCAACAAGTGTCCGCCCTGGCGGGTCTTGGCCCTCTGGAACGGCTGGCTGCGGGCCTCTGGGGCACGCCGGGTGCGCCACGACAACTGCTGGTTCTACAGGGGGACATCCGCTCCAGTGGCGATTTGGACAGGGCCTTCACCGCCTCCAGCACAGCCGTGGTGGAGGCGGTGCTGCATTTCGCCGGCTTGAAGGCGGTGGCGGAATCCGTAGCCGAGCCGCTGCGCTACTGGGATACCAACGTGACTGGAAGCCGCTGTCTACTCCAGGCCATGGCCCGTCACAACTGCCGTACGCTGGTGTTCAGCAGCAGTGCCACCCTCTACGGCTTCGCCGACTCGGTGCCCATTCCAGAGAGTGCGCCGGTGCGACCGCTCAACCCATACGGGCACACCAAGGCGGCCGTCGAGCAGATGCTGGCGGACCTGGAGGCCAGTCAAGCCGGCTGGCGTCTGGCCAGACTGCGTTATTTCAATCCCGTCGGCGCCCATCCCAGCGGCCGCATCGGCGAGGCCCCCCGCGGCCAGCCCAGCAACCTCTTTCCCCTCATCAACCTGGTGGCCCAAGGGCAAAAACCCTGCCTAAGGGTTTATGGCAGGGACTGGCCCACGGCCGATGGCACTGGAGTGCGGGATTACATCCATGTCATGGATCTGGCCGAGGGCCACCGGGCGGCGGTCCACAGACTGCTCAGCGCCCCACCCCAACTCCTCACCCTGAATCTGGGGAGTGGCCAGGGCCATTCGGTGCTCGATTTGGTGCGGGTCTTTGAGAAGGTGACGGGCCGGAGCGTGCCTTGGGAGGGGGCCGAACGGCGCCCTTGCGACAGTGCCTGCAGCATCGCCGACCCCTCCCTGGCCAAAAAGGTCCTCGGCTGGGCCACGACCCGTAGCCTGGAAGACATGTGCCGGGATGGATGGAGGTGGCAGGGAAGCCACCCCCATGGCTATGAAACGACCGGCGAACCGGTAGGGACCTGAATTCAGGCCGAGGCCATTTCCTGGGGCACCTGGGGCTGGAACATGAACATCGAATAGATGACGTTACGGCGCATCTGCGTCATCATCTCCAAGAACATATCATAACCTTCATTTTTATATTCAATCAGGGGATCTTTTTGACCATAGCCCCGCAATCCTACGGATTCTCTCAGGCTATCCATGGCCTGTAGATGTTCACGCCAAAGGGTATCGATCTGTTGCAGCACAAAAAATCGTTCCGCTTCGCGCATCAGGCCGGGGCGCACCTGATCCACCTGGCCTTCCTTGATGTCGTAGGCGTTCCGCAGCTGCTCCTGCAGAAAAGCCTTGAGTTCATCGATGGAAAGTCCCTGGATTTGCTCGGGCTGAAGATCCTGGAGCAGGTAAATAAATTCCTTAACCTTGTCCAGCAGACGGGTCAGGTCCCATTCTTCAGGCGGAAGATCGGGGTTGACGTAGGCATCGACAATTTCGTTGACCGTCTTTTCTCCGAATTCAATGACTTGTGATTTCAGCTCGTTACCCTCGAGTACCCGGCGGCGCACCCCATAGACCGCCTTGCGCTGATTATTCATCACCTCGTCGTATTCGAAGACCTGCTTACGTATGTCGTAGTAATAGGTTTCGACCTTCTTCTGGGCCCCTTCCAGTGAGCGAGTCAGCATCCCCGATTCAATGGGCATATCCTCCTCGACCCGGAAGGCGTTCATCAGACCAGCCACCCGCTCGCCGCCAAAAATTCGCAGCAGGTTGTCCTCCAATGAAAGGAAAAAACGCGTACTGCCTGGATCCCCCTGGCGACCGGCCCGACCGCGTAACTGGTTATCAACACGCCGGGATTCATGGCGTTCGGTGCCGATGACATGCAAACCGCCAGCCCCACGGACCTGCTCCTCCTCTTGGCGCACCACCAGGTCGTATTCGGCCTTGACGCGACCGATCATCTCCCGCATCCAGGTGATTTCCGAATTGTCCGCGGGGGCCTTTTCAGCGGCCTGGGCAATGCGATCTTCGAGTTCGAGCACCGTGAGGCTGCGCTCACCCCAGGTCTTGACGAGGTGGCTGGCCAAAGCCGAGAGATCATGCTCGGTCTCGGCTGAGAGGGCACAGGGGAAAAGGGTTCCCAAGGCCCTGGCTTCGCTCGGGGGCAGGGCAGCGGCGAGGGCAGCCTCGGCCCCAAAACCAGCCGCGGGCGAGGCCGAAGCGGGCAAGGGCACGGGGGGCAGGTTGCTTTCGTCTGGACGAACCAGACGATTCAACAACACCTCGCGCAACTTGAGACGGGCCATGTAATCACTGTTGCCACCGAGAATGATGTCCGTACCCCGTCCAGCCATGTTGGTGGCGATGGTGACGGCTCCGGCGCGACCGGCCTGGGCAACAATTTCAGCCTCCCGCTCGACATTCTCGGGCTTGGCATTAAGCAAGTTGTGGGGAATCTGCTGCTCAGAAAGCAGGGTGGAGAGTAATTCAGACTTCTCAACGCTGGTGGTCCCCACCAGAACAGGGCGACCGCCCCGGTGGATTTCGGCGGTCTCAAGGGCTACAGCACGCCACTTGGCTGGCTCAGATTTGTACACCTGATCGGTCCAATCGGAGCGGGAGCGAGCCCGATTGGTGGGCACCACGGCCACCTCCAACTTATAGGTTTTTTCGAATTCCACCTCTTCGGTCTTGGCGGTGCCGGTCATTCCAGCAAGGCGCGGATAAAGCAGAAAAAAGTTTTGATAGGTAATGCTAGCCAAGGTCTGGGTTTCGGGCTGGATCGGTAGCTGCTCTTTGGCCTCAATCGCCTGATGCAAACCATCACTCCAGCGGCGGCCAGGCATGACCCTGCCGGTAAATTCATCGACGATCACCGCATCGGTGCCACGCACGATGTAGTTGACATCACCAATGAATAGCTCCTTCGCCTTTAGAGCGTTGTTGATAAAATGGGCCCAGGGATCCTTGGGATCGTAGAGATCTTGCACGCCCAGCAACTGCTCGGCCCTGGCATAACCTTCATCAGTAAGTGTGACATTGCGTTGCTTCTCATCGACTTCATAATCACCCTCTGGATCAATACCGTCCTTGCCCATTTCTGCAGCACGAGTTAGCTGATTAGCAATTTCCGCTGCTGCTCGGTATTTTTCCTGGGGACGTTCAACCTGACCGGAAATAATTAGCGGCGTGCGAGCCTCATCGACAAGAATCGAATCGACCTCGTCAATGATGCAGTAATGGAAATCACGCTGCACCACTTCGGCGATGTCATTCGCCATGTTGTCCCGCAGGTAATCAAAACCCAGCTCTGAGTTTGTAGCGTAGGTAATGTCACAGCCATAATTGCGCTGCCGCTCGGACGGAGGCATTTCCTGCTGGATCAACCCCACGGTAAGCCCCAGGAAGCGGTGCACCTGCCCCATCCACTCGGCGTCGCGGCGGGCCAGGTAATCGTTAACAGTGACCACATGAACCCCGCGCCCCGTCAAGGCGTTGAGGTAGGCGGGCAGGGTGGCAACAAGGGTCTTGCCTTCGCCGGTCTTCATCTCGGCAATCTGACCGTCGTTCAGCACCATGCCGCCGATCAACTGAACATCGAAGTGGCGCATGCCAAGCACCCGCTTGCCAGCCTCGCGAACCACCGCAAAAGCCTGGGGCAGCAGTTCGTCCAGCAATTTGCGCTCCCGGGTGGCGATGGCTTCAGGAGTGCCACCAAGGCTGCGGGCCTGGTCAAGCTTGACGCGAAATTCAGCGGTCAATCCCCGCAGCTGGTCATCGCTGAGGGGAGTGATCTCCTCCTCGAGCAGGTTGATGTCGGAAACAATCGGCTGGTAGCGCTTCAGCTTGCGGGTATTGGGGTCACCCAGCAGCAGCTTGAGCATGTGAAACAACCAACCTTGGCAAGACACTCTACCATCGCCAAAACACTGTTGCTGCCTTCAAAAACCTGATGGGGCAAAGGGTCCCGTCCAGGTTGGATCGGAAAACCGCCTCGGCACCGCCCATCAGGCTTGGCACCGTCGGGTCAGCTGCCAACCGGGCCAGAGGTATGGGCCCTGGCCTTCGGAGCCGCTAAATGACAAGTAGCGAGCATGGACAACAGGAATTCAGCATGTAAAGGGGAACTGATTCTGAAGGGAAATAAAATTCTTAGCCTCGGGATAGGGAAAGCCATAGCAATAGGGCAGCCCTATATTTGTTATGGATTTTAACGAGTCCTGCCCCGCCGATACCAGGTCCCTGTTTGAACAGCTCAGCCATTCCCTTTTCAGGATTGATTCATGGTTGCCAACTCGCTTTCACAGGTAACAAACTTAGGCCCAAGACAATCGCAGAAACGTCACAAGTCCAGGCCGCAGCAGATGGGCGAAGGCAGATTGGTCCGGCAACCTGATTAACAATCTCAGCAATGCGATTAAAGAGAATACTGAAATCGACAAAAGGTTAGAAAGACCAATCCAAAACATTCCAACGGCGCACGAACGAAACGTGCCCTAGTGCGTTAAGTCGCTGTGAACCACCAAACGCAGCGGCTTCGCCCTGCAAAATTGAAAGACTTAAATACAGCATTCATGATCATTAGCCTAAGAGTCCCCAATGGAAGGATTGAAAACAATTTGACCCTGATTAAAAACTATGCCACGGGTAAAAACTGAGAAAGCATTTTGCTGGAATGCCTGGCCAGTAACAGCACCGAGTCAACGGATACGATGAAAGTAGGCAGCGTCCCTTGGTAATGGCGAAAAATCGCGCATCGCTGGAACCGAAACCTTCGTCCGATGCTAACCACTCATCTTGCGATGATGTGAGCCTGGAAAAATGGAGTAGCTTAAAATCAGATTGCGCACAGATTGATCTAACAATAGGGGCCAGAACAATTTGGAAACTATTTATTGTCGCAACTAAATTAGAACTGGCTTGCGATCAACACGTTACCGAATACAAGAAATACTTCAATAAATTGGTTATCATCCTTTGCCAAGGCCTTGGCGGACGTCCTCGCCACCTTGCTGATACCTAACAAATTATTGATAACCAACCAATGGAATGGCTCCTATTGAGAAATTGAGGCTGATGTGATCATTGGCCATTGCCGGACCTAGGACTTCTGACGCCCAAGACTTGCTCAAACCAGCGATACACATTCCATGCCAAAACTCAATATCCTAACTTGTTAGAGAGCAAAGCGTTGATTCGACTTAGCCTCTCCACTGTGTCCAGTCCCCGCGTTCCTATCCCAACGAAGCCAAACTGGTCCTCCCCCGGTTTGATGGACAGGTCATTAAGCCGCCTGCTTACACCACAATAGACACCATGAACCGACAGAGAAGACGATTCACCACTGAACAAAAGGCAGAAGCTGTTGGGCTCTGCCTCAGCGAAAACCTCTCG
>JAPLIC010000028.1 GCA_026389315.1 Cyanobacteriota bacterium | reverse complement strand
GGCCACGCTCTGCCGGTTCGGCGGACTCATTCGCCTTCTGACATCAGCCTTGATCGCCTCGCTGTAACGACGCATTGCTCTGCTCCATCAAGCCCCCGGGTTTGCGATTGAGAGGGGTGACAACTTTCCTGGTAGCGGGGGGATCCATCTGATTCAGGCGCAGGTAGGTCGCGAGGATGTTACGGAGTTCGCTGCGACCAAACCGGGGCACGACCCATGCTGAATCTTCCGCGAGGAGTCGCTCGGCTGCTTCGGTGAACTTGCCGGGGATGAGAAGGTACGCGAGAACGTTGACATCAACGACGATCACGCGCGCCCATCACGCTTGGATCGGTCAATCAGGTTGTGATCGAACCTGGCCTTGATCAGCCGGTTTCTTGTCCCCCGGATGGCAGCCAGTTGTTCGGTGGCAGAGCGCCTAGGCAGCAACTGCGCTTCAAGGCGAGCAATGATTTCGCTGTTGAGACTGCGATGGTTGACGCTGGCCGAGGTTTTCTAGCGCTCGTACATCTCGTCGGGAACGCCCTTGAGAGTCAGGTCGGTTGGCACTGGATGACTACGGCTATTTGGGTTAACACCACTATGGAACTTTTTCTGATCCGCAGTGCGCTGATGCGGTAAGGAATTCAGTTACCTGACCCCTCCTCACAGTTCCGTCTTGGTCATGCGCTGCCAGAGTTGCGTGACGCCGTAGTAGCGCATGTGCTCGCCCACCACCGCAAGACGGGCGCATGGATTTGTTTTGTGTCCTCATTTCTCGCCCTGCCAGCTCATCTCGACAAACCCCTGCCGCTGCAGAACGCCCCCAGCGCTGCGAAAATCTTGGCTTTTGGCAGCGATTTCTGCCTGGCCTGGCTGTGGTGCTGGGCTTGGCTCCATACTCTGTGGATGCCCCAATCCCAGCCGGCCCAAGTGCAGCTTCACCCGCGACTTCCCAGCCGATGAACAAGCGGGCCCTCAGCGAAACCGAGATCTGCGACCGCTTCATCACACCGGCCCTGCGCCAGGCCGGCTGGCTGCTGGAGCGGATGCGGCGCGAGTATTCGTTCACCGATGGCCGCATCATCGTGCGGGGGCGGCTGGTGAGCCGGGGTCGCCAGCGCCGGGCGGACTACCTGCTGGTGTACGAGGGTGTGCCGTTGGCCGTGATCGAGGCCAAGGACAACAGCCAGGCGCTGGGGGCTGGCATGCAGCAGGCCCTGGCCTATGCCGAGGCCCTGAACACGCCGTTTGTGTTTTCTTCCAACGGCGATGGTTTTCTGCAGCACGACCGCACTGGGCAGAGCGCACAACGCGAAACAACCCTGGCCCTCGACGCCTTCCCCAGCCCCGAGGAGCTTTGGCGCCGCTACAGCCGCTGGAAGGGCTTCACGCCCCAGCAGGAGAAGGTGGTGTTGCAGCCCTATTACGACGGCGGCAGCCGCAAAGATCCGCGCTATTACCAGATCAACGCCATCCAAGCCACGGTGGAGGCCATTACCAAGGGGCAACAGCGCATCCTGCTGGTGATGGCCACCGGTACGGGCAAAACATTCACCGCCTTTCAGATCATCTGGCGGCTATGGAAGGCCGGGCAAAAGAAGCGGATTCTGTTTCTGGCTGATCGCAACGTGCTGGTGAACCAGACGATGGTCAACGACTTTCGGCCCTTTGGGCCGGCGATGGCCAAGCTGAGCGCAGCCTCGAAAACGATCGAGCGAGCCGATGGCACACTGGAAACAATCGCGTTGGCTTTGAACAAGCAGCGCCGCATCGATACCTCCTATGAGGTCTATCTGGGGCTCTACCAAGCGCTTACAGGGCCGGAGGAGCGCCAGAAACTGTATAAGGAATTTTCTCCCGGCTTCTTCGATCTGATCGTGGTGGATGAATGCCACCGCGGCAGCGCGGCGGAGGATTCGGCCTGGCGCGAGATTCTGGATTATTTCAGTGCCGCCACCCAGATCGGCCTCACCGCTACACCAAAGGAAACCAAATATGTGTCAAACATCGAGTATTTCGGTGAGCCGCTCTACACCTATTCGCTCAAGCAAGGCATCCGCGATGGCTTTCTGGCGCCCTACAAGGTGATCCGCGTGCATCTCGATATTGATGTGGTGGGCTATCGACCCAAGCCGGGGGAGGTGGATGATCGTGGCATTGAGATCGAAGACCGCCTCTACAACCAGAAGGATTTCGATCGCAATCTGGTGATCGATGAGCGTACCCTCCGGGTGGCGAAGTGGATCAGCGACTACCTTAAGGCCAGCGGCGATCGCATGCAAAAAACGATCGTGTTCTGCGTCGATACCGAGCACGCCCTGATGATGCGTCAGGCGCTGATCAACGAAAACCAGGATCTGGTGGCGGCTAATGGCCGCTATGTGATGCGCATCACCGGCAACGATGAGGAGGGCATGAAATCCCTCGATGATTTTATCGATCCGATGAATCCCTATCCGGTGCTGGTCACAACCTCGCGGTTGCTGTCAACGGGCGTCGATGCCCAGACCTGCCGGCTGATCGTGCTGGACCGGGAAGTGGGCTCGATGACCGAGTTCAAGCAGATCGTCGGCCGCGGTGCGCGGGTGCATGCCGACAGCCAGAAGTTTTACTTCACCCTGGTGGATTTCCGCAAAGCCAGCAACCACTTCGCCGATCCCGATTTCGATGGCGAGCCGGTGCAGATCTATGAGCCGGGCGAGGAGGATCCACCATTGCCGCCGGAGGAAGCAGACCCCCCCAGGGCGGATGACGACGACCTCTGGCCGGAGGAGGACGGCGAGGGCGAAACGCCGCTGCTGGGCGATGGCGAGGATCCGGAGTTCCCTGACCCATTGCCCCCCGACCCCCCCGGAGAGCCACGCCGCAAGTACTACATCAAGGGCAAACCGGTGCGCGTCCTCACCGAGCGGATCGAATACCTCGATGAAAACGGCAAACTTGTTACTGAATCCCTGCGCGATTACAGCCGCCGCACGGTGCGAGAGCAGTACGCCAGCCTCGATGCCTTCCTGCGTCGCTGGCGGGGCGAAGAGCGCAAGGCGACGATCATCCAGGAGCTGGCCGAGGAGGGGCTGCTGCTGGAGCCGCTGCAGCAGGAGCTGGGCCTGGAGCTCGATCCCTTCGATTTGATCTGCCACATCGCCTACGACCAGCCGCCCCTCAGCCGCCGCGAGCGGGCCGCCCGGGTGCAGAAACAGGATGGGTTCAGCCGCTACGGCCCCCAGGCCCGGGCGGTGCTGGAAGCCCTGCTGGCTAAGTACCAGGATGGCGGCGTGGTGGACGAGCTGGCCGACGTGAAAATCCTGCAAATTCCGCCGTTCAGTGCCATGGGCACCCCGATGGAGTTGTTGCATCGCTTTGGCGGTAAAAAGGCCGACTTCGAGCGGGCGGTGCACGACTTGCAAGCGGCCCTGTATGCGGAGGCCGCCTGAGATGTCGGCCCGCACGGCGGTGAAGGCGATTCAGGACATCATGCGCAAGGACGTGGGCGTCGATGGCGATGCCCAGAGCCTTTCGCAGTTGTGCTGGCTGTTTTTCCTCAAGATCATCGACGACCAGGACCAGGCCCTGGAGATCACCGAAGACAACTACCGCTCCCCAATCCCAGAGCACCTGCAATGGCGCCGCTGGGCCGCCGATGAAGAGGGCATCACGGGGGATGGCCTGCTGGAGTTCATCAACCAGGAACTGTTTTCCTATCTCAAGGAGATGCCCCTCAAGGGCTCGCACCCCAACCGGGCCCAGGTGGTGCGCGAGGTGTTTGCCGATGCCTACAACTACATGAAATCAGGTCAGCTGCTGCGGCAGGTGATCAACAAGGTGAATGGCATTGATTTCAATAACCTCGCCGACCGCAAGCATTTTGGCGATGTGTACGAGCAGCTGCTCAACGATTTGCAGAGTGCCGGCAATGCCGGCGAGTACTACACGCCGAGAGGCGTGACCAGCTTCATGGTCGATCGCATTGATCCCCGGCCCGGCGAGTTGCTGCTGGACACCTCGGGGGGCACCGGCGGCTTCGTCACCTGCTCGATTCGCCACATGCGCGAGCGTTACGTGAAGACGCTCGCCGATGAACAGGCGATGCAGGCCTCCCTGCGGCTGATCGAGAAGAAGCCCATTCCCTACATGCTGTGCATCACTAACATGCTGCTGCATGGCATCGAAGATCCCAGCTTCGTGCGGCGTGACAACACCTTGGCCAGGCCCTATCGCGATTATGGGCCGGCCGATCAGGTGAACGTGATCGTCACCAATCCACCCTTTGGCGGCCAGGAGGAAGATGGCATTCAGGACAACTTCCCGGCCCAGTTCCGCACCCGCGAAACGGCCGATTTGTTTTTGGCCCTGTTCATCCGCCTGCTCAAACCCGGCGGCCGGGCCGCGATTGTGTTGCCCGATGGCACCCTGTTCGGCGAGGGCGTCAAAACACGGCTGAAGGAGCGCCTGCTGGCCGAATGCAACCTGCACACGATCGTGCGGCTACCCAATTCGGTGTTTCGACCCTACGCCAGCATCGGCACCAATTTGCTGTTTTTTGAGAAGGGATCCCCCACCCAGGAGATCTGGTACTACGAGCACCGCGTGCCCGAGGGCCAGAAGGCCTATTCGATGACCCGCCCGATCAAGCAGGAGCATTTCGAAGGTTGCGTGGCCTGGTGGGGCGGCCCCAGCCGCGAGGGCCGCGCCGAAACCGAGCAGGCCTGGCGCGTGCCGATCGCCCAGATCCAAGAGCGCAACTACAACCTCGATCTCAAGAACCCCCACACTGTGGCCGCAGACCACGGTGACCCGGAGGAGCTGCTGGCCAGCCTGCAGGCGGCGGAGCAGCAAGCAGCAGAGCTGCGCGACCAGCTCAAGGCGATCCTGGCGGAGGCGCTGTTGCGATGAATGCCGAGCGCTTGCTGGCCCATTTCGAGCGGATCAGTGAGGCGCCGGATGCGATTGCTCGGCTGCGGCGGTTCATCTTGGATCTGGCGGTGCGAGGGAAGCTGGTGGAGCAGGATCCGGAGGATGAGCCGGCGGAGGAGTGGCTCAAGATTCTTTCATCACGTAGCCGCAAAGAAGGTCCCAAAAACCAGAGCAAACAGCCGGATTCTAGCGTGGACAGTTTTATTCCACATCCACGTGGATGGGCCCTTGCCTCTTTTAACAGAGTTGCGCTTATAAGATCCAACCTTGTTGACCCTGCACTTCACCCTGAGAAACCACATATTGCGCCCGATTGCATTGAAGGATGGACTGCCAAGCTCATGAATTTCCAAACGGTAGGTGAATCAGGTGTAACCAGTCCAAAGCATCTATTTCGGCCAGGAGTCATCCTCTACTCCAAGATACGGCCAAATCTTGCCAAGGCCGCAAAAGTTGATTTTGGCGGCTTGTGCAGCGCTGACATGTATCCAATTGAGTCCTTAATTGACAGGGATTATCTCTTGAAATACATGACATCAGGCCTGTTTGTTGAGCAAGCAACTGCTGGCGACAACCGAGTAGCCATGCCAAAGATCAACCAGGCTGCTCTAAATCAGATACTTGTTCCAGTCCCACCCCTCGCCGAACAACACCGCATCGTCGCCAAGGTGGACGAACTGATGGCCCTCTGCGACCAGCTTGAGACTGGCCGGCAAGTGCAGGAAGAGGGCCGCGAGCGCCTGATGGCCGCCACCCTGCAGCGCCTCAACCAACCCGCCGCAGACCCCGCCAGCTTCCGCCAAGACGCCAGCTTTGCCCTGCAGGTGCTGCCCTCCCTCACCACCACCCCGGCCCAGATCAAGCAGCTGCGCCAGACGATCCTGAACCTGGCGGTGCGCGGGAAGCTGGTGGAGCAGGATCCGGAGGATGAACCGGCGGAGGAGTTGAGCCGCCAAATCTCACTTGAACGAAAATGGCTTGTCAAGACAGGTGCAATTCCTAACGTGAAGCCCGCAGTGCGTGATCCGGCGAGATTAATGAGGGACTTGCCGATCAACTGGGATCAGGTTGCGCTCGGCGATCTATGCAAACTTGTCACCAGTGGTTCCCGAGGCTGGGCAGAGTATTACTCTGAGACCGGAGTTGGGTTTATTCGTGCTCAAAATATACGCTTTGGTCGCTTGCTGCTTGGCGACATGGCATGTGTTCAATTGCCTCCCAACTCTGAAGGCAGTCGCACAAAAGTTGAACAGGCCGACCTCCTCGTTGTGATTACTGGAGCTGGAGTTACTAATCCCGCCCTTCTGAATCAGGATGTCGGAGAAGCTTATGTCAGCCAGCATGTTGGCCTGATTCGGCCAACAGATAAATCTCTTTCGCCATGGTTGCTGCTATGCCTTATGGCTCCTGCTGGCGGACGCGATGAACTTGTTCAGAGAGCATATGGTTCAGGCAAGCCTGGTCTTAATCTTGACAATATTCGTTCGCTTACTATCCCCCTCCCCCCCCTCGCCGAACAACACCGCATCGTCGCCAAGGTGAACGAACTGATGGCCCTCTGCGACCAGCTGGAGCAGCAGCTCTGCCAGGCCGATCAGCAGCGCCGGCGGTTGCTGGAGGCGGTGTTGGCGGAGGCGTTGGGCGGCAGACTGCCCACAGCGCAAGAGGAGAGCCATGCAGCCGTCGCCTGAGGATTCACCGGCAGCGCACGATGCTGGCGGCGACGGTTTTCAGCACATCCACATTGCCGGCTTCTGCTCCCTGAAGGATGTTGTTCTGGAGCCCGGCCGGCTCACCTTGCTGATCGGGCCAAATGGTGCCGGTAAGTCGAATTTGCTGCAGGCCCTGCGGCTGATCCCGCTGTTGCGAACACGCTCGCTGCAGAGCTATGTGGCGGATCATGGTTTTGGTGCCGCCCTGTTGCACTACGGACCCAAAACAACAGAAGCGATTGAGATTGGAGTTCTGATCCGCGATCAAGGATCCAGCTATCGCTACGACGCTCGGCTGGCCTTCGCATCTGATGACAGCCTGTATTTCCAGACTGAAAATGCTGCCTGCCTGCACCCCGATGGCTCCTGGGTCACTAGCACCCTTGGTGGTGGCCACCGTGAATCCAAGCTTCTGGAAGCAAGTCCTGACGACCAGACCGTAGCGGCCGTGAATCGCTGGCTGGGTCGGATGACCTTTTACCACTTTCACGACACCTCAGCCCAGTCCAACCTACGCACCCACGCCCGAAGGGAAGATGATCGCTATCCTCGCTCCGATGGCTCTAATCTCGCGGCCTACCTGCTGCGGCTCAAGGAAAGCGACCAAGACGACGACCGCAAGTCCTGGCAACGTATCAACCGCCACTGTCGCCACATCGCACCAGTGATTAAGGAGCTGGATCCGGTGGCAATCAATGACAGTGTTCGCCTCGATTTGATTGATGTCCGCGATCAACGCTTCGGGTGCCATCAGTTCTCGGATGGCACCCTGCGGGCCCTGGCATTGATCACGGTGCTTTCCCAACCCACGGCGAAGCTGCCGCGGTTGATCAGCATCGATGAACCGGAACTTGGCCTACATCCCTCTGCCATCGCCTTGATTGCTGAGCTTTGTCGTTCGATCTCCCGTCACACCCAAATCATCCTCTCGACCCAGTCTACGGAATTACTGGATCACTTCTCAGCCGATGAAGTTGTGGTGGTGGAGAGTGACCACGGCGAAACCAGGCTCACCAGGCTCAGCAGTGATGCTCTGCAGCGCTGGCTGGAGGACTACAGCCTTAGCGAGCTCTACAACAAGGGCGTGATCGGAGGCAAGCCTTGATGGCCGACTCTATGTCGCGTTTGATTTTTGCTGTGGAGGGGCATACAGAAGATAACTTCGTACGAAGCAGCCTGCGGGACCATCTCTGGGGCTTTGGACTGGCCTCGTCTTCAACAATCGTTGGTAAAGCCAAGGCTGCTGCAAGAGGTAATAGCGCTAGAGGTGTGCGAGGCGGTGGTTGCTATGCCGACTGGGAGAAAGACATTGGGAACTGCCTGAAAGACAACCCGTCTCGTGATTTTAGGTTGACGACCTTGTTTGACCTCTATGGTCTGCCGGCTGACTTCCCCATGCGCAATCGCATTGCTTCAGATTACAGTCAAGCAGAGCGATGCGATCGTCTCCAACAGGTATTGGCAGACAAAATCAACGACTGGCGATTCATCCCATACATCCAACTCCATGAGTTCGAGGCTTTGGTGATGGCTTGTCTGCCTTTTCTTGAATCGTTGTACGACAATCACGAGCAGCTTAATGGCTTGGCCAGTCTACAGATTGAGGTTGCCTCCTTGCAGCCTGAAGAGATCAACGATTCCAGGGACACTGCCCCCAGCAAGCGGCTGCTACGCCATATCCCCGACTATCGCAAAGTTACCGATGGTCCCGATGCTATCTATTCAGCAGGGCTTGCTCTTGTGCGTAACCGCTGCCCCCGTTTTGTTGCCTGGATCAAGCGACTGGAGAGCCTGAGTGAAACGAAAGTATCTGTGCATATATAATTAAGTTACATCAGAACAACCTCACGAGGCCCCCCCCCCGTCGCTGAACAACACCTTCGTCGATCTGCCGAGACTTTGTGCATCAGCGTGATCGCTTGCGATTGCGAACTGCTCAGGCAGTGGCGCTTTAGCCATTGAGAATGGCTGTTTTGTATGATCGAACTGTCTCGCATTGGAAGCTTGGCGGCCCGTGATTCTCTTGCACTCAAGATCGCAGGCACTCCAGCGACGTCTGATCCGGCCCCGCAGCTTCCCCCTGGAGATTCGTGATGCTCAACGCCCTCAGCCTTCACGACTTCACGGTGTTCGCCAAGGCCGAACTCTATTTCGGCTCCATCAATGTGATCCATGGTGAGAACGGCAGCGGCAAGACACACCTGCTCAAGCTCGCCTACAGCATCGTTTCCAGCCTGGTGGTGGCAGCCAATGAGCCGGCGGCGGAGCGCCCCACCAAAGCGATCATGGATTCACGCTTCGGATCCAAGCTCATCGGTGTCTTCCGCCCGGATCGGGGCAAACTCGGACGGCTGGCCCGACGCACCCAGGGCCACAAACGTGCTGACGTGGTGGCTGATTTCGGGGAAGAAGGGAAAGCCTCCTTTTCGTTTTCCACCCAAAGCGATAAGGCTGTGAAAACGGATGACCTCCCGTCGGCATGGTTACCCCATGGCCCGGTGTTTCTGCCCACCCGTGAATTGCTGTCCGTCTATCCCGGCTTCGTAAGCCTCTATGAGACCCAGGCGATTCCCTTTGATGAAATCTGGCGCGACACCTGTGTGCTTTTGGGCTCACCCATTGCCAGAGGTGCCAGGAAACGGGAGATCGCCGATTTATTGGCACCACTGGAGGCTTCTCTGGGGAGTAAGGCATTGCTGGAGGGAGATCGCTTCTTCATTCAAATGGCCGAGCCGAGCATCAAGGTGGAGGCCGATCTCGTGGCTGAGGGCTATCGCAAGCTCACGATGGTGGCCAGGCTCATTGCCAATGGCAGCCTGGATGCCAATACGATGTTGTTCTGGGATGAACCTGAAGCCAACCTCAACCCACGGCTGATTCGGCGTCTAGCGCCGTTGTTGCTGGATCTGGCCGATGCAGGCGTGCAAGTATTTATTGCCACCCATAGTCTTTTCTTGATGCGTGCCCTTGAGTTAGAACGCCATCACCGCAGCAGCCTCAAGGCCGTGTTCATTGGGCTCAAGGCAACGGCTGAGGGAGTGACAGTTAAACAGGGCCCCTCCCTCACGCAGTCTGGAGACATCATTGCTCTGACGGAAGACATTCAGCAGGCGGAACAGCTGCTTGATCAGGCCATGGGAGTGGCGCCATGACCAGCATCTCCGTTGAGCAGTTGACTTTTACGTTTGAACCATTTGTAGTTCCCTTTCAATACGAAAAAGATGCTGTCTGCGTGGCCGGATGGCCACAAGGTTCCAAGGTTGTGGATGTTGTTGCCCATGATCTCCCTGTACCGGCTTTGCTCACATGGCTGATTGAAGCCAAGGACTATCGGGTGATCACCAATCCTCCCAAACCCACCAATCTCGTCGGTCTGGCCGCCACCATTGAGGCGAAGGTGCGCGACTCGCTCGCTGCTTTGTCGGTAGTTGGGGCTCAGTCCACCAATGCAGCGGCCAAAGCTCATGCCTTGGTCGCCAGTGCTGCTCCGGCAATGCGTGTTGTTCTTCATCTCGAACCCCACCCAGAGGCAGGCCTTAATGCGGCTCTGACGCCGGCCAGCTGGAGAGCCAACGTGTTGCTGCAGCTGAGGATCAATCTGGTGGATATAGATCCCAATCCTCTGGTTCTTGATATCACTCGCACGCCCGCTGCCAATGTTCCCTGGTCTGTTTCCTGATCTATCGCCATATTGATGGTGTTATTCGGTTCTGGCCCCGTTCTGGCTGGCATAAGAATTTTGCTAAAGCACCCGTTGGTGAGAGTTGGCTTCTGGGTCTGCAGGAAGGCTGGCGATAGAGAACTTTTAAACAACTTTATGTTTTATATGATCATGAATTCCTGACAAGTCTATCATCAACCTAGATACTTGATATCATTAAAAGGAATTAAGCGGATTGGTTCTTTGTCCACATTTTTCCGCCTCGGCCTGACCAGCTCCCTATCGGCCTCAGTTGTTCTGCTTGCCACGGCCGACCAAGCCAAGGCGAGCGGAACCTATGACTTCACGCTGCCACCTCTGAAGTCTGGATGTTTAATCTCTTCTATTCACCCAGACTGCTATGCCGACCAAAATGTGATTCGAGCTTCAGGCTTTAGTCACGATGATGGCACTGATGCCCCACGTCTCATTCCTGTTGGCTCCGTGCCACCACTGCTGCAAAAACCTGCGGACAATCCCCTTGGTAATACTCTTTGGCAACGATTGAAAAATATCTTGGCCAACACTCCCGCGCCTTTGCATGTGATTAATCAGTCGAAGTCTAAAACGTCTATAGGTACAATGTTTGGGCGTGAGATTTATGTCGATCAAGACTATAACCAGTGGACGCAGTTCTCTGGAGACTGGTTTGTCCTGATGTCCAACCAGTTCAATCAGAATAATCCCAGGAAGAAGGCATTGTGGTGCGGGGATCTGATCACTTGTGATGGATCCAGGAATTATGCAAGTGCTGCCAACAAAGGAACAAGCCCTCTCTTTTTTGCGCCCGTACTAGCTGACCTCGCGCCCCAACCGCTCAAGGACAAATTCAATCTGGGGGATTGGTTGCGCTCCAGGGCTACGGAATACGACTTGACCAAACCAGAAACTGTGCATGCACGAGCCAACTTTCTTGTTGGTGGTCGCGGCATCGGCAGTTTTTCAGGCGCCCCAGATCAGGCGGCCTGGAATCATGTGGCCTATGTTTGGGTGGACCCGGATCAGTTGTTCAGGCCAGCGCAGAACCCTGACATCACCATCGCTGAAATCGCAACGGTGGCCAATCATTTTGATCCGGTTCAATCTCCACCCAGCATCGAATGGTGCATCAGAGGATTGGTTAGTTCCGCCCCCTCGCCATCCTCCTGTCTTATGGCCGAGCCAGCACTTGGCTCAGGAACTCTTTTCAATGACTTCGATAACTACTATTTAAGTTATTTTGAGTCTGGGTCAAACCAATCCCGTAGTGATTATTTCCCATTTCCATTTACAGGTCTTGGAGTTACATACGATCCCTATTATCAAGCCCTTCTGGAAGCCTCTACAACAGAAACCGAGCTCGCGCTTGTTTTGCCCAAGCTGATTGGCACCAGTGAATTCATTTATGCACTGCCCACCAGAGATCGGGCGGACACCACTCCGATGTATGTGGATCGGGTGTTCCCGATCATGAGTTTGGTTTCCGTGCCAGGCCCGCTGCCAATCCTCGGCGCCTTCGCCAGCTTCGCCTTTTCACGCCGGCTCCGCCACCGCATCCGCCGGGCGTCAGCGGGCCGCTGATCAGGCGGCAATGGCCAACATGGGATGAACTGGACGAACAGGTCCTGGGATTGTTGCCATGACCAGTGACTAACGTTGATTTAAGTTTGCCTAGAAATTAATAATAAGCGGGTGGCATTTCCCTGGCTCTGCCCCATAATTGATTTTATGTTCCCTTTTCTTAGCCCCCCGATTCGGTACCCGCTGCCAGTTGCCCCCACCTGGCGTCTGGGTTGGGGCCAGCATGCCCAGTGGGACGGCGCCACTTGGCAAGAGGGGCCGTTGGCTATTGCCGTAGGAGCTGGCCGTTCTGTTGAAGTGCAGCTGGCCTTCAGCCCCTCCGGCCGTTATGTGGTCGTGGGGGATATTTGGCTCTCGGATCGGGCATCGCTGCTCACCAATCTCGCTTTAGAAAATCCACTGCACTTGTCCGATATTCAGCTGGTAGCCATAGCCTGGGAACGATGGCAATCGTCGGTCTTGCCTAAATTGGTAGGCTCTTTTTGTCTGGCAGTCTGGGACCGAGAGCGCGAGGTATTGCGGCTGGCGCGAGACCCGGCTGGGGCCAGAACACTGTATTTCACCCCCCAGGGGGCGACCCGCTGGGCGGCGGGGGATCTGCGATCGCTGGCCCCCTACCGTTCCAACGCGCTGGATCCAGTTGCTCTAAGCGATTACCTCTGCTGCGCCTTTGTACCTGGCAATCGCACCCTCTGGCAAGATGTGCGCGAGCTGGGTATCGGCGCCCAGCTCACCTGGCCTGGGGATGATTGCCACGCCTACTGGCAGCTGAAGGAACGGATAGATGCTGAGGACAAACAGCAATCTCTTGGTTGGCATGCAGGGCGGCTGCGATCGCACCTAGATCAGGTCGTCCAAGACTCTTTGCCAGATGCTCCAGTGGGTGTGTTTCTTTCCGGTGGGCTTGACTCGAGTGCCATCACGGCTTTGGCAGCTGATTTTCACTCTCAACCTGTTCACACCTACTCCATTCACTTTGGCAATCCTTACCCCAATGAGTTGGAGTTTTCGAGCCTGGTTGCCAAGCACTGCGGCACTCAGCACCACATTCTCGAAATTTCCCTTCGCCAGATGTGGGAGGTGCTGCCGGAAACCATGGCCTGGCTAGATGATCCGATTGGCGACCCCCTGACGGTGCCGAATCTATTGCTGGGGCAGATGGCGAGGCAACAAGTTGGAGTTGTACTCAACGGCGAAGGGGGCGACCCCTGCTTTGGTGGCCCTAAAAATCAGCCGATGTTGATCAATCAGCTTTACAGTCCAGTCAGCCAGCAAGACCCTATTCAGGCTTACCTGCTGGCCTTTCGCAAGTGTGCCGCCGACCTGCCCCTACTCCTCAAACCAGAGCTGTGGGCAGCGGTGCAACCTGAGCCTTCCTGCTTTGCCGATGACCTGCAATCATCGGCCAGCTATCTAAATCGCTTGATGATGCTGAATATTAAATTCAAGGGCGCCGACCAAATTCTAACCAAAGTTAGCAATCTCACCCGCGCCGCCGGGGTAGAGGGGAGATCGCCCCTTTTTGACCCACGCATTGTCGAGCTGAGCATGACCATTCCCCCCCAGTACAAGCTATCGGGGGTCGAGGAGAAGGCCGTACTCAAACAGGCCGTGGCCGATCTGCTGCCTGAGGTGATTCTCCGGCGCCCCAAAAGCGGCATGATGGTACCCGTACAGGCTGGGTTTCAGCGCGAGTGGCGACGGGCGGCGAGGCAGTTACTGCTCAGTCGGCAGGCTGCGATCGCACCCTACCTAAATCAAGTGCTGATTAAACAATGGTTAAGCTATGAGGGCGACCCCTGGCGCCGTTACGGCGTCAAGCTATGGCTGTTGGTGAGCCTAGAAATTTGGCTGCAAGTCAACCTCAAACGATCGTAAAATATTCAGTCAACCAAAATTGTCGGAGGCGTAGATGAAGGAGCCGCCGCTGCCGCCACCATCGCCTACCAAAATTAAGTTGTTGTCAACATCTTCGCCCAGGTTTTGTAGTCGGGTAATGCCGTAACTGACGATCTGCATTAGTTTTTTTGGTGTGAAAGATTCTAGATCAACAAAGTAGCCTGCTTCTAGCCACTGCAGCTCCGTTGCTGTTAGCTGCTTGCTAACTTCCGGCGGCATCGCTAGGGCGTCTTGGGCGGAGTCTGCTGATACTTGAATGTATGCTTGCCCCCGAGCTGTCGCGATTTGGCGAGGCAGCATACCCAGGTCGAAAATGACTTGGCTGCTGTCTAAATACCAGTCGGGGCTAGTGCGCAGCTTGTTTATTAAAGCAACACCCGAGGGGCTGCAATCGTGCAGCGCTATCACCTGCAAATCGGGGTTGCGGCGCAGCATGGCCATGGTGGTGTCAAAGATGGCTTGGGGGTAGCCGCTAATACTGAGCACCGCGCAATTATGCTCAAAGTGGATATTGTTGGCAATCAAAAGCTGGGCTATTGCCACGCTGTCGCACACCAGCACCCGGTCAAAGCTGTATTCCGTCAAATCGGCTGCGGCTGCGGGAGCCAAGGATGCTGGGGCGCTGGGGGGCTGCAGTAGCCGGGCCGTGGTCCCATTAATTCGCTGCCACTGCTGGAGCCAAATGTCCAACATGGCGTCGGTAATCAATATTCTCTTGTTTATTTTCTTTGGCCGCAGGAAGCGCCGCTCGAACCACTGCACCAAAAAAGCAATACCTAAATTACTCAAAATCAAATAAATAGGGAGAACCCACCAGAATCCACTGCTACAAAGAATAACAGAGCCGGTAAAGAGAGCTGGGATAAGCATAAAACCGACACAGCCAGCTGGTATAACTCTCGCCTTACGGAGAAGCCGCTTTTCCAAGAGATAGAGCAACTGTTTACGGGTGAAATACAGCGTGCCATTAGCCGAGATATCGGCTAATGCCTTGGCAAAGAACCCATCCGTAAACCGGACCTTGGCGTCCATGGTGGTGGGTTCAAAGGCAAAGGGGTATTTGCAATATTTACAGCGGCCGTGGTTTGCGATGCGGTCTTTGAGATCGCTGTCGGCATTACACTGAATGCATTTCATGGTGGTTTCTTCTGCTCTAAAAACGAGGAGTTAAACAATTTGATTGAGAATTAGCGCTGGGTAACTCTCTCGCCGACGAATCAGGCGGTGCTGACCGGCCTGAAGCAGCACTTCCGCCGGGCGCGGGCGGTGCAAAAAGTGAGACGCCATAGCATAGCCATAGGCTCCCACATCCAGAATGGCCAGGGTGTCACCGATGGCTAGCTTTGGCAGCTGGCAGTTGCGCCCCAGGTAGTCGCGGGAGTAGGTGGTGTTGCCGCACACATCGGTGGGGTAGGTCTGGGAACCTGGGCTCGTTTCCAGAGCGGTAATCTGTCGGTAACCGCCGTGAACGGAGGGCACCGACAGGTTGGCCACGGTGGTATCGACCCCAGCGAGTTGTC
Source organism: Cyanobacteriota bacterium (assembly GCA_026389315.1). Lineage (GTDB taxonomy): Bacteria > Cyanobacteriota > Cyanobacteriia > PCC-6307 > Cyanobiaceae > Cyanobium. Next base: position 38,548 of record JAPLIC010000028.1, on the reverse strand, counting down.
TATCTCCTTGCCACTTGACCGAGACCACTGTCGTTAGTAGGGCAGCGCAACCTGCGATCGCAGCCCTACCCGGCTCAATCACCAGGTCAACAGAAGCCGATAGCTGGTTCAACTTTGCTGTGATGGCTTGCCCAAATGCGGGCCAGTCAAAGGCTGCGCCCCCGTGCCGATAGGGGTGGCCAAAGCCGCCGCCAAAGTCCAGATAGGCCCAGTCGGGGAGGTGCTGCCCTAGCTCTATCACCCGGTCAATGACCTGGGTAAAGGCCTGGGTAGCGTTAGTGCCCGTGCCCCGGTAAAAGTGCAGTCCGCCGAGCTTGATGTTTGCAGCACCAATGGATTCGTTGGCCTTAATGACGAGAGATTGGGCCGCAGCAAATTCCTCGGGGCGCACCCCAATACGGCTGTCGCTCGTAAGTGCGGGGTCGTTGAGACGCAGACCCAGGCGCAGGCAAGGGTGCCTGTCAGCATTGTCTAGGGTTTGGTACAGGTCGCAGAGTTGCTCTATCTGGCTCAGGCTATCGAGGTTGAAGTTGGTAATGCCCCATGCCAACACCTGGGCCATGTCGTCTCGGTTGAGGTTGCTGCCGCTGTAGACAATCGCCTCCGGCTCAAAGCCCGCATGCAAGCCCAGGTAAATATCGCCCGGAGTGTTGGCGTGCAGCCCCCAGCCCGCCGCCCGCACCAGTTGCAGCAGCGCCACGTTGCCGTTGGTGACGGTGGCAAAGTGAAAGCGGGTGTATCGGTAGGGAATGGCCTGGGTAATGTGGTACAGGGTCTGCTGGAGGTGATCGCCGTCATAGACGTACAGCGGCGACCCATAGACCCGTAGGAGATCTTCCGCCAGGTCTGCCGAGGGCTGGAAGGCCCCTGGCATTGGCATAACTGGGGGCCTGGGTTTTTTGATTAGAACCATTGTTTGCGGTATCTCCAAACCTGGGGTGGTAACCAAAATGGGTGCTGCCACAAATGATCTGAGGATTCGCCGATTACCTGCGACCGCCATTGCTGCCACATCACCAGCAGCCAGAGGATTTCACCAATGCGCCGCCCCTGAATGGTACCGCTGAGATCACCTAGGGCTGTGACCAAGGCCAGGTCAGATTGCCAGTTTCCCTGGGTGGCTAAGACGCCAGGATTAAGCCATTGGCCCAAGTCGCGCCACCACTCATTGAGGCACCAAAAGGTTAAGGGAACCCCCATGCCGCGCTTGGCTCGCCACACAATTTCGGCGGGCAGCCAGGGCTCCACCGCCCGCTTGAGGATGTACTTCTCACAGGCTCCCTTAAGACAAAGGCTTCCGGCCAGGCCAAAGGTCCACTGCGCCAGCTCGGGGTCGCAAAAAGGCGATCGCAGCTTGAGCCCCTGGGCTAGCGCCAAATTGGTCGCGCGGGGATGAATATTTTGTGCCCCTTTCAGCATCAGCGTCGCCCGCCGCAACCGATGTAATAGCCCCTGGGCCGCTGTTGGGTCAAGGGCTGGGTACAGCCAGTCCTGGGGATTCAGAGCCTGAATTTCACTCAACACCGCAGGTTGAAACACCTGAGCTTCGTGACCCCACAGCTTGTGAAAGGTGCGCAGGTACTGCTGGTCAAAGATTTCTCCGCCATCAGGGTGGTCGAATTGGTAGAGGCTGGCTGCAATCAGAGGCTTGTTCGTCCACCCGGCAAACAGCTGATCGCCGCCTTCACCGTTAAAAATAATCCCCACTTCCTGGCTGGCAGCCTGGTTGAGCAGATACAACGGCACCGTGACCCCATCGCCAAAGGGCAGATCCAGCGCCCGAACCGTCGCCGACAGGGCCTTGCGAATCCGACGGGGACTGGCCTCCACCTTGACTAGGGGGATACCCAGAGCCTGGGCCACCTGCTCGGCGTAGGGCCACTCGGGCCGGCTGCTGGGGCCAAAATCGAGCGTATAGGCCCGCACCCGCACTCCCGCTTTCACTAGCAACGCCGCCACCAGGGAGGAATCCAGTCCGCCGGACAGCAACACCCCGACTGGCTCATCCCCCAAATCACTAATCTGGCGCTGCACAGCGGTGTTGAGCAAGGCCTGAAGCTGGGCGATCGCCGTTGGCTCATCCTCAAGTTGGGTCTTACTTTCTCGCCAGTTCACCAGACTGCGGTGGGTGGGACAGAGCAACTGCCCCTCGCCGTCTATCGCCCAAGTTTGCTCAGTACCTGCTGCCAACGATTGGATTCCTTGTACCGGCGTGAGGGGCGTCGGCACATAAGAAAAGCAGCTGTAGCCGTAGAGCGCTGCCAAGTTAACTTGAGGAGATTTGCCCTGGGTACGCAACAGAGGTAGCAGCCATTGCAGCCGCGAGGCAAACCAAATTCCCTGCTCTTGCTGCATCCAGTATAAAGCCATGCGGCCAAACGTATCGCGTCCTAGGGTGAGGCGATCGTTACTCACCCTGAACCAGGCATCGGTCTCGACCCCCGACGCCGAGATTGCAATTAGCCTGTCCTTGGGGATGGCTGGGCGTTGCCAGTTGTTTAGCTGTGTTTGAGACAGCAGATCGCCCAGGCTGCGAGCCAGATCGTATTCATCACCGTAGCCCCAGTAACCAATACAGCCCCAGGCCTGGGTTGCTACCGCCGTGATCGCATCCCATCCCATTTATTTTCTAGTCCACGTTAAAGCTGGCATCGCTGAGTTGGCGATCGCCCAAATAAGCTCTTACCGTCCAGGATCCTGCTGGCGACTCGGAGCCAACGGTGTAGCGGCAGGAGGTGGACCACACTGGTGTCGTAATAGTCTTAGTGCGGTACTGATTTTGATGTACGACCTTGCCGCTGGGGTCAGTCCAGCCACAGGAGATGTTGAGCTGCTCCCCTACTGGGGCTTCAGTCACGGTAACTCGATAGACCAGCTCACTGCCGCCCGCCTTGGGCGTCACCCGGTTGAGATCGCCGCCGTCGTCTTGGCTCAGGGTAAGGCGATCGCTCTGGGACACCACCCGGGCGAGCTTCTCCTGCTGTCGGTTCCCTAGCCACAGCCAGCTCGCCAGGCCGAGCCCCATCACCACAGACACCCCAGCGATTAACCAGCGCCTGCGACGCTGCTGCACCGCTAGGTAATCCTGGCGCTTGAGCTGCACCATGGCGTCATCTAAAAACTCGGGTGACAAGTCGAGCTGCTGCAAAATATCTTCCACCTCTTTGATGTCGAGCTCCTCTCGGTGGCGGTCGGAGAGTCTCTGTACCTCTGCCACCAGGCGCTGCAGCTGGGTATCCGTCAATCGCTTGTCCATGGTGATTGGGGGTTAAGGGTGTGCGATTGCTTATTCGTGTTCAAGACTATCGTCTTGGTAGCAACTTGGCTGGCATTCGGCCTCGGTTCGTGAGCTTCTGCGAAATTTTGGTGATTCCTTTTGCTGAAACCTGGTGCGAAAGCTGTATGAGTTCTCATGCTCATGCTCATGTCGATGTCTGATGTCGCCAATGTCAGCTATCCCAGTCTATCGGTTTACAAGCGCCTCAAGTAACTGGCTCAAGTCCCCTCGGGCTATGGCGAAGGATCCATGTCAGCCTGAGAGTACAGCAATCGTTGGAGGCCAATGCCCTCGGCCTCAGCATTGCGGAAACCGCCGATCATCTGGGGCAGTCGGTCCGAACCGTGCAGAGCTCGAGCACAAAAAATTGGGAGTAAACAATCGCCAGCAAGTCTTGCGGCGTGTTGCTGGCCTTGGCTACAGTACGTTATAAATCCTCAGCAATTAAGTTCATCATCAGTAATTAACCCCTAGCCCCCCGCCTGCTTGGGCCGGAAGCCAGCCTCTGCCAAGGCCGCCAGGGCCACCTCCACTTGGTCGCCCTGCAGTTCGATCACCCCATCTTTGAGGCTGCCGCCGGTGCCCGCTTTGGCCTTGAGGGTTTTGAGCAGGGCCTTGGCTTCAGCCTCAGGCACCTCCATCCCGGTGATAGCTGTCACCAGCTTGCCGCCCTTGCCCGCCTTGGTGCGTTGGACCCGCACCCGCTGCTGGCTCTTCGCCGCTGCTGCAGCCCCGGGGGCGGCGGGGCGTTGCAGGCTCTGCGCCGAGCTGAACTCCTGCCAGCCGCCTTTGGCCATCGACTTGGGGAGGCAAGGGGAACGGGATCAGATTATTGCTGCACGGGCAGGGGCACCGGGCCCAGGGTGCGGCTGCCGGTGCGAATCGAGCAACGGCCATCGCCGCTGCCCGCACCGGGGTAGAGGCCATGCTGCTGCTCAAATGTGGTCACAGCGGCCAGCACCCATTGCTCACACAGGGCTGCCGGGTCCAGGCCCCGGGCGGCGGCGGCGCACTCCACCCGCTCGCGCAGGTTGTCGCTAAGCCAGGTGCCGGTGGCAGGGGTCAGGGTTGGGTTGGCCGACATCGCCAAAGATCAAAATCTCGCACTGTTCTACGCCAGCTTGGTGCGACTGCACTGTCCATCCAGGCGGGTGGCGATTCAGCCAATCCAGTGGCCCTGGGCGAAGCGCACGCTGTAAATCACGCTCAGCAGGCTGCCAAAACCCAGCACAAATCCCAGCCAGCGGGGGTGGGCGCTGAACCAGGCCCCGTAGAGCATCAGCAGCGGCACCGTGGCAAAGACATGACGCTCCAGACTGATGGTGTTCTGCTTGAGCAGGTAGGCCATCACGCTGGTGACCCCAAACAGCCACAGCTCCAGGGGTAGGCGTCCGTAGCCCCAGGCCAGCAGCGGCAGGCAACCGAGGCTGAACAGCAGGCAAAGGGCCGGCATGCCCCCCAGCAACCAATAGCCCACAAACGCCAGCACCGAGAGGGCAAAGCTGGCCGTGGGCCAGCGCCGCCCCGGACCCCAGGCCAGGCCGGCAACGAGCAGGATCGCCGCCATACCCGCGGGGTGGGCCAGGTCCACCAACGCGCCGGCCTCGGTGTTGAGGGGGCCCAGCAGGGCCTGGGAGAGCTGGCGGCGCCAGAAAGGCAAGCCCGCCAGGTTGAAGCCTGGAGTCACTTCCCAGGCCTTTTGGGCATGCAAAAAGGCCAACGCATCACCCTGCCCTTGCAGTCCAATCGCCATCACCACCGCCAGCCCGCCCAGGGTCAACAGCACCGCCACCAGGCCCGCCCGCCAGCGTCGCTGGCGCCAGAAGCCCACCCCAATCGAGGCCACCAACACCACCCCGGTGGGGCGGGTGGCCGCCGCCAGCCCACCCAAAAGCCCGACGAAGAGGCCGCCCAGGCCACCGCCCGGGGCCTGGGGACGGCGCACCAGGGCCGTAAGGGTCAGGGCCGTGAACAGCAAATAAAAGGATTCGGTATAGGGAATGGCAAAAAAGATCGCCATCGGGTTCAGGCAGGTCAGCAGCACCACGTTCCTGGCGATGGCAGCTCCCAGGCAGCGCTCCGTGAGCTGGTGCAAGACCAGCAGGGCCCCCAGCAAGGCCGCGTTCACCAGCAGCAGGGCCACCAACACGGGGGGGATGGGCACCAGGGCGGCGACCGCTTTGGTGGTGTAAGGAAAAAGGGGGAAGAAGGCAAACTCATCGCCCCCATAGCCCTGCGCCGCGATCCTGAGGTAGTGGGCCCCATCCCATTGGCCCAGGCGCTCCACCAGCTCCGCTGTCGTGCGGGGCCGCAGGGACAGCGCCAGGGTGAGGAAAAACAGCAGACGACTGCCAAGCCAGCTCCAAAAGACAACCGCCGTCCCAGCTGGCAATCCGCCCCAGGCTCCCTTGACCCGCCGGCGTGCTGAAGGGGCGGCTGATCCCATCACAGGGCCCTGGCTATGGCAGCTATTCACGCACGCCAGGGGCCCCAGGGTGGGGTTCCTGGCCGCTGGCCAGCCCCGCTGCCTACGCTGCAGCCATCTTGTTTGCCCGCCCGCCGGTGACCAGCACCTTCCCCCAAGCGAGCACGGCTGCCGGCGCTGGCGCCCTGGTCCCCGAGGCCGCCGCCCTCCAGGTGTCGGTTCGCCCCACTCCCTTGGGCCGCTTTGGACCCTACGGCGGCCAGTATGTCCCCGAAACCCTGATGCCGGCCCTGGCCGAGCTGGAGGTGGCCGCCGCCTTGGCCTGGGCCGATCCGGCCTTCACCAGCCGCCTCGACCACCTGCTGCGCACCTATGTGGGCCGGCCCAGTCCGCTCTACGAGGCTGAACGGCTCAGCGAGCACTACCGCCGTCCCGAAGGTGGCCCCCGCATCTGGTTGAAGCGCGAAGATCTCAACCACACCGGCGCCCACAAGATCAACAACGCCCTGGGCCAGGGCCTGCTGGCCCTGCGCATGGGCAAGAAGCGCATCATCGCCGAAACCGGCGCCGGCCAGCATGGCGTCGCCACCGCCACGGTCTGCGCCCGCTTCGGGCTGGAGTGCGTCATCTACATGGGCGCCGAGGACATGCGCCGCCAGGCCCTCAATGTCTTCCGCATGCGCCTGCTGGGGGCCACGGTCCAACCCGTGACGGCCGGCACCGCCACCCTCAAGGACGCCACCAGCGAGGCGATCCGCGATTGGGTCACCAACGTTGAGACCACCCACTACATCCTGGGCTCGGTGGCCGGCCCCCACCCCTACCCGATGCTGGTGCGCGATTTCCACGCCGTCATCGGTAAGGAGGCCAAACAGCAGTGCCAGGAGGCCTTCGGCCGCCTGCCCGATGTGCTGGTGGCCTGCGTGGGCGGCGGCTCCAACGCCATGGGCCTGTTCCATGCGTTTGTGGAAGACACCTCCGTGCGTCTGATCGGCGTCGAGGCCGCTGGCGAGGGAGTGGCCAGCGGCCGCCACGCCGCCACGATCACCGAGGGCCGGGTGGGGGTTCTCCACGGCGCCATGAGTTTGCTGCTCCAAGACGAGGAGGGCCAGGTGCAGGAGGCCCATTCCATCAGTGCCGGTCTCGATTACCCCGGCGTCGGTCCCGAACACAGCTACCTCAAGTCCGTTAACCGGGCCGAGTACGCCGCCGTGACCGATGCCGAGGCCCTGGAGGCCCTGCAGCGTTTGTGTCGTCTCGAAGGCATCATTCCCGCCCTGGAGACGGCCCATGCCTTCGCCTGGCTCGAAACCCTCTGCCCCACCTTGGCTCCCGGCACCGAGGTGGTCTTGAACCTCTCCGGGCGCGGCGACAAGGATGTCAATACGGTGGCCGACAAGCTGGGGGATCGCATGGGGGGGTGAGATCCGGGCTTCCCCCTGGCCCGCTCAAGGCGAATGCTTGGCGAGATTCAGCAGGACGGCAAAAGGTCTATTATTAGTATGCGCACATATAGCGCCTTAATTCGACTGTCAAGGTGTCATCAGGCGGATGAAAGAAATGACAATAATGCGGCTAAAGCCTTGCTTTCGTCATCGGGATGGCATCAGGAAGTGGATGCAAATTCATTCAGGCACATCTCTTCACGGTCTTGCCTGGTCCCATCTACCCGATTGCATTCTCCGTTCAGAGCGGGTCCTCTTCCCACTGAAACCGCGGCAGCTTACTGAGGGTTTCCTGCATGCTGCGTGCCCAGATCTCCATCGAGCGGGTTACCTGGCTGTGGTCCTTGTCCAGCTTGAGGCGGCGTGAAACCCGCAACTCATTGACCGGCACCAGGGCGATCTCGAACGGCGGGCCCACGGTGAGATTGGAGCGGCGCGTAACGATCTGCGACACCAGGCAGAGGCGGGCCGCATCCTCGAGCGAGAGGCGCGTGTGGCCCACGTAATCGAGGGGGGGTTTTCCATATTTGCTTTCGCCGATTTGCAGGAAGGGGGTTTCCGGCGTAGCCATGATCGCGTTGCCCTGTGGATAGATCAGGTAGAGGCCATGGGGCTGGCCGGCGATCTGGCCCCCCAGAATGAAGCTGGCTTCGCCGCTGGCGCCGGCCTGCTGCAAGGGTGTTGAAAAGGCCCGCTGCACGGCCACGCTAAGACGGCCCACGTAGTCGGCCGCCTCGAACAGGTAGCGGGCCGTGAACAGATCATGGCCCTCGTCCGATGGGCCGGCGGGGCGAGGCCCAGCAGATCGGGGCGGAGCCACGGGCCCGTTGTGCACCGTGCTCACCACCGTGGCGGTCGCGGCGGCGTCATCGAGGGCCAGATCCCGGCGGATCCGGTTTAGTACTGCCTGGGTGGTGCCGAGGTTGCCCGCTGCCATCAGCACGAACAGTCGATCCGGAGCAGGCTGGAACACATGGAGCTTGCTATAGCTGGAGATGTAATCCACCCCCGCATTGGTGCGGCAGTCGGAGACGAACACCAATCCGCTCTCGAGCAGAAAGCCAACGCAATAGGTCATGTCTTTTGCCTTCAGCTCAATAGGCGTTGCAAAATGTTGGCCACCGATTGCACCGCTGCCCTGGCGGTGGCATAGGCCATGCGCATAGGACCCACCAGGGCGACCTGGCCCCGGGCCCCGTCGGCGGCGCAGTACACCGCCTGCACCACGGCGCATTCACCCAGGGCCCCGTGGGGATGCTCGCTGCCGATCCAGATCGATTCCTGCGGCTGCTTGCGGCACGGTTGCAGCAGCGCTTCAGGGTGGTTTTCCACCAGTTGCACCAGGGGCAACAGGCTGGCGGTACGGCTGAATTCCGGTTGGGACAGCAGACCCCCCAGGCCCACCGCCACCAGACCGTCGAGGTCGTGGGGTGCCCTTCCGTGGCTGTCAAGCGCCTGACGCAGGGGTTCACCGCAGCGTTGCAGCTCCCGTGGCAGTTGCTTCCAGGCGATCCGTCCCTCGGGCTGGCGGCGCAGTTGGTCATTGGTCCAGCGCTCCAGAATCGCTAGATCCTCAGGGCTGACCGCGGGGAGCCGCAGGTTGAGGCTGGTGGTCAGGGTGGCCCCCTGAACCAAGAAAACCATGAGCCGATCGGCGTTCGGCACCAGGCGAATCTCCAGCAGGCTGGGCCTGGGGCCCTGGGGCCGACTGATCAGGCTGAGCAACCCGGTGAGGTCGGCCAGACGCCGGGCCAGATGCAACATCAGGTCGTCGAAGGCGGCCCACTGCAAACTCACCCCCAGCAGCTCGCTTTCCAGCTGGCGTGCCGTCGCCCCGGGTTGGGGCAGCAACTTGTCGACATAGTGGCGGTAGCCCTGTTGGCTGGGGATACGGCCGGCGGAGGTGTGCGGTTGGGTCAGCAGGCCCCGTTGCTCAAGGGCGCCCATGGCCGAACGCACGGTGGCAGGACTAGCTGCAAAGCCGAAACGGCGTACGAGGGTATGGCTGCCTACGGGCTCGACGGTGTCGACGTAATGCCGCACCGTTGCCTGCAGCACCTCCTGTTGACGGCGCGGCAGGCTTTCCAATCGGTCAGTTCAACGAAGTGAAATCGATCGTAGGTGCTGTCAACCCCTCCTGGGGCGGCCTGCCGGGGCTGAATTGGCGAGCTAGTAGCGCGGCACAGCCTGATCCACCTCCACACTCCAGGCGTCGATCCCCCCCACCACGTTCCAGACCTCCCGAAAGCCCCGCTCCTGCAGCAGCCAGCAACCGAAATGCCAACTGCGTACTCCCGCATGGCAGAGAACGGCCACGGGCCGTTGGGGGTCCAGCAGGGTGTCGATCCCCCCCATCCACTCCTGCGAGCGGCTCAGGGGCAGGTGAGTCACGGGATGGGCCACTTGGGCGAGCAGCAGTTCCTCGTCTTCGCGCACGTCCACCAGTTGGAGGCCCTCCCCGGCCAGGAGTCGTTCCTGCAGGATCCGGGCTTGGAGGGCCTTGGGCGTTGGTGGGGCGCTGGCAGGGACGGGGGCGGAATCCATGGTGTCTGGGAAGAAGGTGGCGGAAGATGGGCCCATATCTACCGATGCGACCTTATGAAGGGCCGGGCGTTCCTGGCGGTGCTGCTGACGGGGATTCTTCTCCTGCTCAGTCTGGCCGCGGCGGGATGGTGGCTGGTGTGGCAGCGCAGTCCCCTGCGGCTCCAGCACCAGGCCCTGGCCTTGCCTCGCGCCGCCCGCTTCGTGCCCCGGCAGGCCCCGTTCAGCCTCTACTTGATGACCGATGCCGAGGAGCCTGTGGCCTACGCCCGGGCCCTGGCCCCGCCGCGTCAGCGGCGGGCGAGCGGTGACGTGCTGGCGCGGTTACGGGATGGTGCTTTCGCAGCCGCGGGACTCGACTATCAGGGCGAACTGGCCAGTTGGTTGGCTCCGGAAATCGGCATGGCCCTGCTGGATCCCCCTACGCTGAGCTCAGGACCCGGCTGGCTGCTGGCCCTGCGCAGCCGCGACCCCGATGGGGCCCGCCTTTTTGTGCAGCGTTTCTGGCAAACCCGCAGCCTGGCGGGCACCGATCTGCAGGTCACGAGTTATAGGGGCATGGGGGTGATCAGTGGTCGCGGGGCCCTGCGTGGCCAGGTGGCGATGCCCCTGGCAACGGCTTTGGTGGATGACGACCTGCTCTTGATCGCCTCGGGACGCGGGGCGCTCGAAGAGGCCCTCGACGTCTCCCAGATTGATGATCTCAACCAGGCTGCCCAGCCGTGGTTTCGCGAGGGAATGGCCCGGCTGGGCGAAGGGGTGGCCCTGCTGGTGGCCCGTCCTGCCGCCGCTGGGGTCGGCCTCCTGGGGCCCTTCCTGCCAGAGCAGAATCCTGCCGCCGGCCCCCCGTCCCACCTGGTGGCGGCCCTCAAGCCGCAGGGGCGAACCCTGCGGCTTGAGGGCCTGCTGGCTCCCCAGGTGCTGCCCTCCGAGCCCGTTGCTGCCAACGCGCTCGGCGAAAACCAGGCTGCCGCAGCTTTGTTGGCGGGCCTTGACCAGGAACCCTCCGCCCTGTTGCTCCTGCGTCAGTCCGCCGCACTGCAAAGCCTGCCTGCCTTGAAGCCCTTGCTGGATCGCGCCATGGCTTTTGCCGTCGCCAGCGGTCCCCTGCCGGGCCTTGTGGCCGAAAAGGCCGAGGGCCCTTTACTCCTCGCCGATCTGGACGGCAGCTGGTTGCTCGGAACCCCCGCCGACCAGCCTGCCGCCGCTGCTTTGGAAGCTCCCCTGGCCGCCCTGGGGTGGGTGGAAGCTCCGCTTGAGATCCGCGATCACACGGCCTCGGTTTGGACCCGGCTTGAGGGCGCCAAGATCCGCCCCCGCCGCGCCAACGAGGGGCCTGATCAGCTGGTGGCTTCCGTGGCCGGCTGGCGCCTGCAGGACCAGGGGCTGGCCTGGTGGGGGGCCAGCATCGACCAGCTCAGGGAGTTCGGTCGGGGCCGCCCCCCTTCCCTGCGGGCCCGCCAGCTGCAGGGCCTGATGGCTGAACAAGCGCCACTGCAATGGGCCTTGGCCGCCCGCCCAGCCCGCCAACTGTTGCGGGACTGGCAGCCTTGGCGTCTCCTGGGCATGCTTGGTGGCGGACCCCTGGAGGGGTCGGTCCAGGGAATGGCCCTGGCCCTTGAGCCCCAGGACGGGGCGATGCGGGTTCATGGACAGTTGGAGTTTCAGGCGGCCGGCCGGCCCGGGAGGGACGATGGACGGTCTTGAACTGTTGTTGCTGCGCCACGGCATTGCCGAAGAGCGGCGCGGTGGACTTGACGACGGGGCCCGCAGCCTCACATCAGAAGGCCGCCTGCGGACCGAAACCGTTCTGCGTCGGGCCCGCGCCCTCGACCTGGATGTCCAGATTCTGTTCAGCAGCCCCCTGACGCGGGCCCGTCAGACCGCAGAGATTGCCGTGGCGGTCGGGATGGCGCCGAGTTGGCAGGCGGCTGCGGCCCTGGCGCCCGGGGGGGATGCCTCCGGTTGGCTGGCTGCTTACCTGGAGTCCCTTCCCTTGCCCATGGGCGGCCGCATTGGCCTGGTGGGTCATGAGCCCGACCTGGGCTTGCTGGCCGCCCAGCTCCTGGGTGCCCGTCCAGGCGCGATTGCCCTGCGCAAGGCGGGTCTGCTGCTTGTGACCCTCGATCAACTGCGGGAGCCCGGTGGCCCCTGGAAGGGGCAGTTGAGCCTGCTGCTGCGGCCCCGCATCCTGTTGGCCGATTGATTCGGCATCGGTCGGCAGCCTGCACTACGGCAAGGTCGCTTCTCGACACCTAGGTTTGACATCATTTCAAACCACTGTCATGGCGGCCAAGACCAGCGGCGACGCTCCAGACAATGGCGACGCCCAGGCCACCCCGACCGCAGCCGCCCCGCCCCCTTTTCGGCCTGGCTTGGAGGGGGTGCCCGCCACCCAGTCGGCCATCTGTTCGATCGACGGCAACCGGGGATTGCTCACCTACCGGGGCTATCCCCTCGAGCAGCTGGCCCAGTACAGCAGCTTTCTCGAAACGGCCTATCTCCTGATCTGGGGCGAGTTGCCGACAATTTTTCAGTTGCGGGATTTTGAACACGAGGTGCAGATGCACCGGCGGGTCAGCTTCCGCATTCGGGACATGATGAAATGCTTCCCGGCTTCGGGCCATCCGATGGATGCCCTCCAGGCCAGTGCCGCCTCCCTGGGACTCTTCTATTCGCGCCGCGCCCTTTACGACCCGCAGTACATCGTCGATGCGGTGGTTCGGCTGATCGCCAAGATTCCCACCATGGTGGCGGCCTTTCAATTGATTCGCAAAGGCCAGGATCCGATTCAACCCCGCGAAGATCTGCCCTACGGCGCCAATTTTCTTTACATGCTCACCGAGCGGGAACCGGACCCCCTGGCGGCCCGCATCTTTGATGCCTGCCTGATCCTCCATGCCGAACACAGCCTCAACGCCAGCACGTTCAGCGCCCGGGTCACCGCCAGCACCCTGACCGATCCCTATGCAGTGGTGGCCTCGGCGGTGGGCACCCTGGCGGGCCCTTTGCATGGGGGCGCCAACGAAGATGTGCTCGAAATGCTCGACCAAATCGGCTCTGTGGAGGAGGTCGACTCCTGGCTGGATCGGGCCATCGCCCAGAAACAGAAAATCATGGGCTTCGGACACCGCGAATATCGCGTCAAGGATCCCCGGGCAGTCATTCTGCAGGGGCTGGCCGAGGAACTGTTCCAGCGTTTCGGCTACGACACGATGTATGACGTGGCTCGACGCCTGGAGGCCGTGGCCGCTGATCGACTCGGCCCCAAGGGCATCTTCCCCAACGTCGACTTCTATTCCGGACTGGTGTATCGCAAGCTCGGCATCCCCCGCGACCTCTTTACGCCGATCTTCGCCATTGCCCGCACCGCTGGCTGGCTGGCCCACTGGCGCGAGCAGCTCGGGGCCAATCGCATCTATCGTCCCAGCCAGATCTACACCGGCTCGCTCGAACGGGCGTGGGTCCCCCTTGAGCTGCGTCCCGCCGCGACCTAAGGTCCCAGGCGGATTCCCCCAGATCCACCAGGAGCTGCCACGATGCTGTTGAACACAGTTGTGACTGAGGGACTCCCTTCCATGGGTCTTGATCTCCAGAGCAGTTTCATCGAGGCCCTCGGCGGCCTGGGGTTGGGGCCTGGCCTGGCCAGGTTGCTTTGGCTGCCCCTGCCCATGCTGCTGGTGCTTGTCGCCGCCGTTGTGGGAGTTTTGGTCAACGTCTGGCTGGAGCGCAAAATCTCCGCCGCCGCCCAGCAGCGCATCGGACCGGAGTACGCCGGTGCCCTGGGGCTGCTGCAGCCCCTGGCCGATGGCCTCAAGTTGCTCTTCAAAGAGGACATCATTCCCGCTCGGGCCGACAGCCTGCTGTTCACCTTGGGTCCGGTGTTGGTCCTGGTGCCGGTAATCCTTTCCTGGCTGGTGGTTCCCTTTGGTCAAAACCTGCTCATCAGCAATGTAGGGGTCGGTATTTTTCTCTGGATTGCCCTCAGTAGTATTCAGCCGATCGGTCTGTTGATGAGCGGCTATGCCAGCAACAATAAGTATTCTTTGCTAGGAGGTCTTAGGGCCGCCGCCCAGTCGATCAGTTACGAGATTCCCCTGGCCCTGGCCGTGTTGGCGATCGTGATGATGAGCAACTCGCTCAGCACCGTCGACATTGTCAACCAACAGACCGGAGCCGGCATCCTTAGCTGGAATATCTGGCGCCAGCCGATCGGCTTTGTGATTTTCTGGATCTGCGTCCTGGCCGAATGCGAGAGGCTCCCCTTCGATCTTCCAGAAGCCGAAGAAGAATTAGTGGCGGGCTACCAGACCGAGTACGCCGGCATGAAGTTCGCCCTCTTTTATCTGGGCAGTTATATCAATCTTGTCCTCTCGGCCCTGTTGGTTTCGGTTCTCTACTTAGGCGGCTGGGGTTTCCCCGTGCCTGTCGAATGGCTGGCGGGCTTGATGGGTCAATCAGTGGACGCCCCCCTGGTCCAGTTGATCACCGGCTCTGTCGGGATCGTCATGACGATCCTCAAGGCTTATCTTCTGGTGTTTTTTGCCATCCTGTTGCGTTGGACCGTGCCCCGAGTCCGTATCGACCAGCTTCTGGATCTGGGCTGGAAGTTCCTGCTGCCGATCGCCCTGGTGAATCTCCTCATTACCGCCGCCCTCAAACTTGCTTTCCCATCCGCTTTCGGAGGTTGAAGCCCCAACCGGCCGGTCGATCGGCCACCATGGTCTGACGATTTCTCCTTACCCCTCAGTTCCGCCCTGCCATGTTCGGTTTTCTCAGCAAAGTTGGTGATTACACCCGCGATGCCGTTGGTGCGGCCAAGTACATCACCCAAGGTCTGGGGGTGACCTTTGATCATCTGCGCCGCCGGCCAGTCACGGTGCAGTACCCCTACGAAAAGCTGATTCCCTCTGAACGCTACCGGGGGCGTATTCACTACGAATTTGACAAGTGCATTGCTTGCGAGGTATGTGTTCGGGTCTGCCCAATAAACTTGCCCGTCGTCGACTGGGTGATGAATAAGGCCACGAAGAAAAAGGAACTCCGAAATTATTCGATTGATTTTGGTGTGTGTATTTTTTGCGGTAACTGTGTTGAGTATTGCCCCACCAACTGCCTTTCGATGACGGAAGAATATGAATTGGCGGCCTACGATCGTCACAGTCTTAATTACGACAACGTTGCCCTCGGTCGCCTGCCCACTAGCGTCACTTCCGATCCGGCGGTCTTTGCCCTCAAGGAGTTGGCCTATCTTCCCCCCGGAGTCATGGATCCCCATGGGGTCTCACCAACGGCTCCCCGGGCAGGCAGACTTCCCGCAAAGGTGATTGCCGCCAAAGCCTCCGACCCTTCCTGATGACTGTCGCTTCCACCACGCAGCTGGTCTGCTTCGTCATTCTTTCAGCCACCTTGGTGCTCGGTTCCTTGGCGGTGGTGCTCCTGCCCAACATTGTTTATTCCGCCTTTCTGCTCGCCGGTGTCTTTCTTTCGGTTGCGGGCCTCTATCTGCTTCTGAATGCCAGCTTCGTCGCTGCGGCCCAGGTTTTGGTCTACGTCGGTGCCGTTAATGTTCTGATTCTGTTCGCCATCATGTTGGTGAATAAGAAGGAGAATCTGGCACCCATCCCCGGCATGGCCGTACGCCGGTTGCTTTCCGGTGCCGTATGTGCTGGTCTGCTGGGCTTGTTGATCCGGGTGGCTTTCACAACTCCTTGGGCTTTGCCAGGTCCCACCCCGGTCGGGGAGGACGCCACGATCCGCATCGGAGAGCACCTGTTCAGCGACTATCTGCTTCCCTTTGAACTCGCTTCGGTGCTGCTGTTGATGGCCATGATTGGTGCCATCGTCTTGGCCCGACGTGATGTCTTCAGCATCGACATCATCACGGGCGAACCCGCTGACCAGGTTTTGATCGAAAAGGAGCGCAGTCCCCTGCTCCTTGAGCCCACCGATTCAGTGCCCCTCCGGAGTTAACCATGACCGCCGATGCCATCCCCCTCCAGGCCTACCTCACCGTCGCCGCTTTTTTGTTCTGCATTGGCGTCTGGGGATTGATCAACAGTCGCAATGCGGTGAGAGTGCTGATGAGCATCGAGCTCATGCTCAACGCGGTGAACCTTAACCTGATGTCGTTTTCCAACTATCTCGACGGTCAGCTGATTCGTGGCCAGGTTTTTGCAATTTTTGTTATCACCGTGGCGGCCGCCGAGGCTGCGGTTGGGCTGGCCATTTTACTTTCTCTTTACCGCAACCGCGAAACGGTGGATATGGAGCGATTCAATCTTTTGCGCTGGTGAACGGCTTCCTGCAGTTACGCTCCGCAAGACAGCCCCATGGAGCTCCGTAGCCTCTGGTTGATCTCACGCCAGGGCAGTTACCTTGCCATGGCCGAGGCCCAACGTTGCGCTGAAGAGTTGGCACGGGAAGGTGTCGAAGTCGTGCTGGTTCAAGCCGGTCCCACCGCCCAAGATCTGCCCGAGCTGCTAGCTCTTGACCCTCCCCCTTTGCCCCAGCTGGCCCTTGTCTTTGGCGGCGATGGCACCGTTCTTGGGGCGGCTCGCCACCTGGCTCCATGGGGGGTTCCCTTGCTCAGTTTCAATGTGGGCGGTAGCCTCGGTTTCCTAACCCATGAACGGCGACTGCTGCGACTTGAGGGAGAGGCCGGAAGCGGGGCCCTTTGGCGACGTTTACGGGAAGATCGCTTCGCCATCGACCGTCGCATGATGCTGGAGGCCCGCCTTGAAAGTGATGGGGTCCATTGGGCTCTCAACGACTTTTACTTTCGGCCCTGCCTCGAAGACGTGGCCCCCACCTGCTGCCTGGAGCTGGCGATCGACGGTGAAGTTGTCGATCAATATCGCGGTGATGGTTTGATCATTGCTACCCCCACGGGTTCGACTGGCTATGCCATGGCTGCTGGTGGCCCGATTCTCCATCCCGGCATTGAGGCGATTGTGGTGATTCCTATCTGTCCCATGAGTCTCTCCAGCCGTGCCGTGGTTGTTCCGCCTGGATCCCGCCTCACGGTGCGGCCCCTCGGGGAGGGTGATCGTCGCGTCAGGCTCTGGAAAGATGGGGCCCAGGCCAGGGTCCTAGAACCCGGAGATCGTTGCGTCTTGCAACAAAGCCAGCACCACACCCGTTTCCTGCAACTGGAGCACAGCCCCTCCTATTACCGCACCTTGACCCACAAACTGCATTGGGCCGGCAGTTTGATCGACTCGGAGCCCCCTGTTGCCTCCGGGGAGGCTCCGACCCCCCTGGCTTGAGGCCCCCCATCCTCGACCTCCGCCCTTGGTTCCATGCCTCTGGAAATCGAACGACGTTTCCTTGTTGTCGGCGAGGGCTGGCGGGAGCACTGTCTCTGGCAGGTCGAGATGCGTCAGGGTTACCTGGTTCGCCAAGCTGATGGCCTCACCCTGCGGGTGCGAATCAGCCAGGGGAAATCGGATCCGGCACCTCAAGCCTGGCTCACCCTCAAGGCAATCCCCCCCCAGGCCCCCTCGGCTCCGCCATCTGTCCGCCTCGAATATGAATACCCCATTCCCCATGGCGATGCCGTTGAGCTCCTGGAGCTCGCTCCCGAGCAGTTGCACAAACAGCGTTATGGACTCAATCTTCCAGGCGGAGACTGGGTTCTGGATGTGTTTGCCGGGACCAATGCTCCGCTGGTGGTGGCTGAGGTCGAGTTGGGTGACCCGGATGAGATCCTCAACTTGCCTGCTTGGTGTGGTGAGGAACTAACGGGTCGACATCAGTTGAGTAACGCCGCTTTGGCCCGCCATCCTTTACAGCAGTGGAGTGAGGCGGAACTTCGGGATCTATTGCCATCCTTACTTGTCAGGGCTGGGATGGGGGAGGTTCAAGATGGCAGCAATTAAATCCATCGCGGCAGATTTTGCCATTATCCATCGCCCAATTAAGTAGGGCAACTCTGTTTTTTGCACCGGTTTTAGTAAAGATATTGCTGACATGGTTGTCTACGGTTCGTTTGCTTATCATCAGCGTGCTTGCGATTTCTTGATTGGTTTGACCTGTGGCCAGCAACTCAATAATTTCCAGTTCCCGCCCAGAGATGTCCTGGCGAACATCCCATTGATCTGCTTTGACGTCACTTTGATGCTCCCCCCTGACCATGCCTGGAACTTGGGCTGCGCCAGCCCGGAGATTGTCCGCTCTGCTGCGGGGGGCCATGGATACTCAGCAGTTGTTGCTCAGTGTAGGCTCTGTTTGGCTTCATAATGGGCTGCAACGCTTCGTTTCCGTTGTTACAGGACGTTCTAGCCCGTGGCGAATTCGCCATCACCGCCGAGGTCACCCCGCCGCGAGGCGCGGATGTATCGCGCACATTGGAAGCCGCAACCCATTTGCTGGGCCACGTCCATGCTGTGAATGTCACCGATGGCAGCCGGGCCATGATGAGGATGTGCAGCCTGGCCGTTTGTCGACGCCTGTTGGATGTTGGCATTGAGCCGGTGTTGCAGTTGACCTGTCGCGATCGCAACCGCCTCGCCCTTCAGGCCGACTTGCTCGGGGCCCATGCCCTGGGCATTCGCAACGTGTTGTGTTTGACGGGAGATCCGGTTCGTAGTGGTGACCAACCCAAGGCTAAGCCGGTCAATGATCTTGAAGCGGTCCGTCTGTTGCGCCAGGTGCAGGCGTTCAATGCCGGCGAGGATCCCGTCAAGGGCTTCCTTCCCGATGGGGCTACTGCCCTGTTTGCCGGTGGGGCGGCCGATCCCCATTCGGCTAGCTGGAGCGGACTCAAATCCCGGATCCACAAAAAGCATGCCGCTGGGGCACGTTTCATTCAAACCCAGATGGTGATGGATCCTGAGCGCCTGCGCCGCTTCGTTGATGAAATCACTGTTCCCCTAGGCCTGCCGGTGTTGGCGGGGGTGTTTTTGCTGAAGTCTGCGCGTAACGCCCAATTTATTAATCGTGTCGTGCCCGGTGCCTGCATTCCTGAAGCCCTGATCGTGCGTCTCGAGGAGGCCCGGGACCCTGCCGCAGAAGGCGTCAAAATCGCCGCCGAGCAGGTCGAGCGCTACAAGCCCCTTGCCCAGGGGGTTCATTTAATGGCTATCCGTGCCGAGGAACGGATCCCAGAGATCCTTAGCCAGGCAGGCATCTTGGGCCTCGATGGCCTCGCCTGAGATCAACTTGCCTTAAGGGCGATGTCGGTTCCCAATAATTCGGCCAGGGCTTTCTGCTGCGGAGAGGGGGCAGATACATCCTGGCGGCGGACGTCGGTGATCAACCAATCCAAGGAAGCCTCCTGGAGGTCAAAGTGGTCGCCATTACGATCGACACAGTAGCGGCCATAGACGAGTTTCTCGACCAGTCTCACTCCAGGGCCAATTCTAGAATAGTCAAAAATAATAGAATTATCAATGGTTGCCCCTTCGCAGATATGGCAACTTGGGCCAATCATTGCGGGGCCAATGATGGTGGCTCCGTCTTCAATTTTTGTCATGCCACCGACGTAGATAGGTCCATCAACATTGATCTTATCCCAGTTCGCGGCCACATTAAGGCCGACAAAGATGCCCGGACGTACTTCAACTCCAGGCACCTGAACTTGACGGACATCTCCTTGCAAGACGCTGCGGATAGCTTGCCAATAATCAGGGACCTTGCCAATGTCGACCCACTCAAATTCCATGGGTAACGCAAAAAAAGGTGCTCCGGCTTCAACGAGTTTGGGGAATAGTTCAGAGCCGATGTCAAAGGGCTCGCGGCTAGGGATGAAATCAAAGACTTCTGGTTCGAAAATATAGATACCCGTGTTGATCATGTCGCTGGCGGCGTCTTCGACGGCAGGTTTTTCCTGAAAGCGCAGCACCCGGCCATCAGGATCGCAGACCACGACCCCATAACTGCTCACCTGGTCTGGGGGGACCCGTTTGGTGATCATGCTTGCCATGGCACCCTTTTCCTTGTGACGTCGAACGGCTTCACCAAGATCGAGGTCGATCAGGGCGTCGCCACAAAGGACGACAAATGTGTCATCGAAAAAGGGTTGAAAATCCTGAATCTTCTTTAAACCGCCTGCAGATCCAAGGGCATCACCAATGAGTTTGCCGTCTTCAATTCGGCCTTCAAAGCTATAAGCAATCTGAACACCAAAGCGTTGGCCATCACGAAAATAGTTTTCGATCTCCTCGGAGAGGTGGGAGACATTTACCATAATCTGATTGAATCCATGCTGGCGAAGCAGTTCCAGCAAAAATTCCATCACTGGCTTCTGCAGGATAGGAATCATCGGTTTGGGAGTGGTGTGGGTGATTGGCCGCACCCGGGTTCCTTTCCCAGCCGCCAGGATCATCGCCTTCATTGGCGTTCGGCTCTTCATTTGTGAGAATTGACTTTAGGCAAGCTCTTCAGGCTGCCTGGCTTTGTAGAGCCGGCCCACCATCTGACCCCTCTACAAGCGGAGGCCAGGCTTGGCAGTCGGCCGGCTCGACCCGCCGCAGGTTCAGGGGGCCAAATAATCCCTGCTCCTGGCGCAGATCCACTTTCCCCTGGGCGCAAAGAAACAGTAGGGCCCAGAACACGCCAACCCTGTCCCGGTCCAGGTCCTCAAGCGGATCCTTGTCTTGCTCCGCTTCCCAGGCCCCCACCAGCTGGTCAAATCCCAGCCATTGACCGCGGTCGGCCAGGGGCCAGGATTGGAGAAAACAACTCAGGGCTGCGGTGGTTTCGGGCAGTTTTTCCCGATGGGCCAGGGCCGTGACTTGGGCGATGGCAGCCTTGTCGCTATAGCGACCGCTGCGTTGCTTCTGGCGGGGCCGGGGCGGCTCTGATTCCAGTCTCTCGGCGATTTCCTCAAGCTGGCGAATCAATTCGCCCAGGGTGATTGGTCTCTGCAGGGGGGGCGGGGCGACGGGCCTGCGACTCAGGTGCCTTTCGGGCCGCCGCGGAAATTCCAGCAGGCCGGCGGTCCAGGCTGTCCCGTCGTCCTCACTCTCCAAGACCTCCACCAGCAACAGTTCGGGAGGGAAGGTACTGCTCTCCAGCATTTCTGCCTTCAGGGCCACCAGCACCGATGCCGCCAGAAAGGCTTCGCTGGTTTCAGCGAGATCGAACTCATAACTTCCCCCCTTGATTGCCGCGATCCGAGGCGCCTGGATCCGTTGCTGCAGTTGGTCCAGGAAGCCATCGACAACGGCGATCACGTCGACATCCCAGGGGTCAATCTCCCCCCGCACGGCGGCGTCCTGAAGCAACCGGATGGCAAGCCTGGCGCCCGCTTCTGCCAATGGTGGCTCGACTCCAGGCTTGCGGTAGCCCCAAGGTAACGGCAGCCGGCCGCCCTAACCAGTCAAAATCCCTTTAGTCCGCTGTGGCGGTGCTTTGACCAGCGGCCGGGAGCAGGCCAAGTTGGGCGTCCACCGTGGCCCGATAGCGCTGCAGGTCATTTTCCAGTTCTTGGATCCTCACTTGCTGGGCTTCGCGCTCGCCTTCGTCTTGGAGGGTTTCCACTTTTTTGACCACCCCACTCCAGACGGCGTAGATCCAGGCAGCGGTGGCCCCAAGCCCTCCGACCAGCAGCAGCAGGGCGGCAAGGGGGATGGTGCTGTTGAGACCCGGCAAGAAATGGACGGTAGTGGCTTCGGTGTTCTCGAGGGTGAACATCACCATCGCCAGGCCGAAACTGAAGATCAACAGAAAGTTGAGCTGACGCATGGAGCAGAGCGCGGCAGAGAGGAATTTTAGGGCTGGTGGGTCTGGTCGGTCCGGGGGTCAGGGGCCTGCTTGGGGCAGGGCCGGAGCCCTCAAGGCGGCCATCGGCCCAAAGGCGTGGGGCCCCCGCAGGCGCGCCGTCGCCGCCAGGGGTTTGATCAGGGCCATGGCCTGTTCCTCCCGGTTCACGAGGGCCTCAACGGAAGCGCGGTAGGTATCTGTTACTAGCCGTGGGTAGAGCCCAATGGCGATGATCGGCACGAGGAGACAGGAGATGACATAGATCTCTCGTGGTTCGGCATCGACAAGTTGGTTGTGGGAAGCCAACGCGACGTTTTCCTTGCCGAAAAAGATCTCCCTCAGCATGGAAAGCAGATAAATCGGAGTAAGAATCACCCCGATAGCCGCAAGGGAAGCTATTACAACCCTAAACGTCAGGCTGTAAGCCTCGCTGGTGACAAAACCCACAAATACCATAAGCTCAGAGACAAAGCCACTCATGCCAGGTAGGGCAAGGGAAGCAAGGGAACAGACCGTCCAGAGGGCGAACATTTTGCGCATCTTCTGGCCAATGCCGCCCATGTCGTCCAATTGGAGGGTGTGGATGCGGTCGTAGGTGGCACCCACCAGGAAGAAGAGGCTGGCCCCAATCAAGCCGTGACTGACCATCTGCAACATGGCCCCGCTGGTGCCAAGGGCGCTGAGGCTGCCAATGCCGATCAAGACAAAACCCATGTGGCTGATGGAGCTATAGGCAATCTTGCGCTTTAGATTGCGTTGGGCAAATGATGTCAGGGCGGCATAAATGATATTAACGACCCCTAGGATCACGAGTAGCGGCGCAAACTGAACGTGGGCTTGAGGCAGTAGTTGCACGTTGAAGCGCAATAGGGCATAGCCCCCCATTTTCAGCAGGATGCCCGCCAGCAGCATGTGGACTGGGGCCGTAGCTTCGCCATGGGCATCGGGCAGCCAGGTATGCAGGGGCACAATCGGTAATTTGACACCAAAGGCAATCAGAAGACCCGCATAGCAGAACATCTGGAACTTGCTGCCAAAATCCTTCGCCATCAATGCGCTGTATTCGAAACTGGGCGTACCGCCCCCGAAAAAGCCCATGGCCAGGGCTGCCAGCAGAATGAAAAGAGAGCTTCCGGCCGTATAGAGAATGAATTTCGTTGCGGCATATTGACGTTTTTTGCCGCCCCAGATTGCCAGCAGCAGATACACCGGCAGCAGTTCCAGCTCCCAGGCCAGAAAAAACAGCAACATGTCCTGGACAGCAAAGACGGCAATCTGCCCGCCGTCCATGGCCAGGAGCAAGAAATAAAAGAGCTTGGGTTTGAAGCTCACTGGCCAGGCGGCCAACGCGGCCAGGGCTGTGATGAAGCTGGTCAGCAGGATCAGGGGCATCGACAGGCCGTCGGCGCCCACCGACCAAGCCAGGCCGAGTCGGGGCAGCCATTGCACCCGTTCCACCAGTTGGAGGCCAGAAACGGCGGGGTCGTAGCCGTTGACATACCCCCCGACCGTCAGCAGAAAGGTGATGAGCGCCACGCCAAGGGCGTACCAGCGCACTGTCTTGCCGTCACCCTCATCCGGGATGAACGGGATGAAAAGCGCGCAGGCGATCGGGAACAGGATCGAGGCACTCAGCCAGGGGAAGGGCACAGATCACAGGGATCATCTGGTTGGAGTGTAGAAATGGCGGCCCCTTTGGCTTGGAGCCGATGGGGGTTGTCACACAGTCGGTGGCTGACGCCCTTGCCCCGGTGGGGCACGCTCGCTTTGCTCGCTTACGCCCCACCGGGGCAAGGGCGTCAGCCGTGGGGGGGGGGAGGTGTGGAGGAATTGGGGCAAGGGCGTCAGCCGTGGGGGGGGGGGGGGGGGGGGGGGGATTGGGGGGACGGGGGAGAAGGAGGGGGGGAGGAGGTGTGGAGGGGGCTGCAGTGGGGTGTTGAAGGATCCAATTGGCTCGCGTTGGCGCAAGCTGGCTTGACAGACTCAGGCCATTGACGTGCTGTCTCTGAATGGCTTGCGCAGGTTGCTGCGGGTTCAGCAAAGCCCCCATGGGCCGTTGGCTTTCCCCAGTCCCCGCAGCAAGAACCGTCTGAAGCCCAGGGGCTCTCTCGTCCAGGGACCATGGGTGGCCCCTGATCCGGTTCGCTCAGACCGAAAGCCTCAGCTTTGACGATGGCCGGGTCCATTGCAGCATCAGTCCTCTGCTGCATTTGCTCGGCAAGGGGGAGCTTGCGCTGCTTCTCCTCTGCATCGACCTCCGCTGCGGCCCTTGGCTGCTGCCTCGGCCTTGTGCTGTCGTTGGCGGGCAGGTTGGGGGGGCCATCCCAGGTGAGTAGCCCCCTCTGGCGTTGCAACGGGCCGGGACCGCGGTTGGCCAGGTCCGTTTCCCTGGATCGAGTGCCAGCTCGACCAGACGAACCACGCCCCAAGACAACCCACGGGTGCCGTTGATCTGACCGAATACCGGCTCCACGATCGTCTTCCGCAGGGGGTAGACCGCTTGGCCGGCCATTGAGCGGATCTTGCGATCCATGGGACCACGGGCATCAAGGTCCCGTGGGGCCGGGCCTCTTGTTGGCCTGGGTCCTTTGCCGTGCGCCTGACGGCTGGTCGAGTCGTCGTCGTCGAGCTTCTGCTTCTCGCCGCGCTCAGCAAAGCGAACCATTAAGCGCCGCACCCGCGACGTCGGCATCTTTGCCAATGACGAGGCGATTGCCCGCCTGGAGGGCGCGGTGCAGCTGGAGCCGGACGAGCACTGGCAGTGGGAGGGACGCCGCATGTTCTCCGCCGAAAGCATGGCCGCCATCCCAGAGCTGGAGGATCTACCGGCCCTGCTCAGCGCCCCCGTCTGAGAGGCGCAACACCCAGGCCCAAGGTGCTGTAACCCCTGGACATCACTGACCACTCCCGCTGACAACACAATTGCGATCGGACGAGAGACTTGACAAGTCAATGGTCTCGTTTCATGATGAAAAATAAAGGCTGTCTGTACCTTTGGAATGACAGATCGTCATCACTACCGCATATTCACCTGACGTGACCCCCTGTCCGAAGCATTCGAGCCTCGTTTTTTTCGCTACGCAATGGGAGGCGGCATCTCTGCTGCTCAGAACATCACGCAATTTATGGCCAGCTTGGCAACGGCTCAATAGCATTTTAATCGCTGGCAAGGCATTTTCAATGTCGCTTTTTCGTTCTATTATTAAGCCCTCAAGCAAGAGATCGAGGCAAGCTCAAGCTCAAGCATCGGTTAGGTGAAACGGTTGAACATTCTCTTTGTTCATCAAAACTTCCCCGGGCAGTTCAAACACCTCGCACCGGCCCTGCTTCAACGCGACCACAGCGTGAAGGCCCTCAGGCAAGCTCAAAAAGGTCTGCCCTACGCTAGCCAGGGAGTTGTATTGGAGAAGTGGCAAGCCCGCCGGGGCACCTGCCTCGATGCCCACCCCTGGGCCCAGGATACCGAAACCAAACTGATTCGAGCCGAAGCGGCTGCTGTGGCAGCTGATGAACTCAATCGCAAAGGTTGGCGTCCCGATCTCATTGTGGGCCACCCTGGTTGGGGCGAGATGCTGTTTCTGCATCACATCTGGCCCCAAGTGCCCCAACTGCACTTTCTGGAATTTTTCTACAGGAGTGCCGGGTTTGATGTTGGATTTGATCCCGAATTTCCGCTCATGAATTGGCAGGCAGCAGCGCGGGTGACCGCCAAGGCAGGTCCAAGCCTGCTGGGCCTCGAAACCATGAACGCCGGTCTATCGCCCACCCAATTCCAGGCCAGCACCTATCCCGCCTGGGCCAGGGAGCGCATTGAGGTGATCCACGATGGCATCAATACGGGCCAGGTGGCCCCTAACCCAGGAGCGCACCTCAGCCTAGGGCGCCAAGGCCCAGACATTCGCTGTGGCGATCAGGTGCTGACGTTTGTGAACCGCAACCTGGAGCCTTACCGTGGCTATCACCGGTTCATGCGGGCATTGCCCGAGATCCAGCAGAGGTGCCCAAACGCGATCACCGTCATTGTGGGCGGTGCAGGATTGAGCTATGGAGCCGCTGCGCCCCAAGGCCAAAGCTGGAAAGACCTCATTCTCCAGGAGGTGAAAGATGATCTCGATCTAAATCGTGTATTTTTTACCGGCAACTTAGCCTATAATAATTATCTTAAATTGCTTCAAATAAGCGCCTGCCATGTGTATTTTACTTATCCTTTTGTGCTGGGCTGGAGTTGTTTGGAAGCCATGGCGGCAGGTGCTTTGGTAGTGGGGAGTGCGACACCACCGGTGGAAGAAGTGATTCGCGATGGAGACAATGGCTTACTGGTGAACTTTTTTGATCAGCGCGCTCTTGTCGAGACTGTTTCGCAGGCATTGAACAACCCAGAGCGCTTTGCCCAGATCCGTCAGGCGGCTCGAATCAGCGTCGTAAACCGCTTCGATCTGGAGACGGTTTGCCTGCCAAAACAGATACAGTTGATTGATCGACTGCTCAGCCATGGCCCATTCGTTGGCTAACATTGGCACGTTATTGCATGTGGGCTGCGATCCCAAAAAGTCAAGCCAAACTTTATCCCAGGGGGAGGGAAGGCCGCTGAAGGGTTTAGCCAAAGGCTCCAAATAGAACGACCATGGCGATGACACCGCCAAAGACGATTAGGGCATAGAACTGGGCTCGGCCGGTTTCGAAATACTTGAGACCCTCGCCACTGCCCAGGGTGAGCAGGCCGGTGAGGTTCACAACGCCATCGACAACTTTGGAATCGACATCTAACACCTGGCGGGCAATCTTGCGGCTGCCTTGAACGAAGAGTTTGTCGTTGATGGCATCCAAGTTCCACTTATTGGCTAGAAAACGATTGATCGCTGGAAAGCGGGCCGCCACTGCCTGGCCCAGATCAATGCGGTGCAGGGCATAGGCCAGAACTGCCAGGCTGATGCCTGCTACCGAAATGGCCACCGAGGAACCTGCCAGGGGCAGAAAATCCTGCCACGAGAAATGCTCCGCCATCTCGGCGGCCTCATGGGGATCGACCAGGGCCGCGAAACGACTGTTCCAAGGCATCCCCAGCAGACCGATCAGCACCGAGGGAACCGCTAAAACCACCAGGGGCAACGCCATCTGCCAGCCCGATTCATGGGGATGGTCGGCGTGGTGGCCCTCCCCTTGTTCACCATGCTCGTGATCGCTGGATTTACCTGCGGCGGCCAGGAGCTGGGCTTGGAGCCCCTTGTCGTTGCCCCTGAAACTTCCCTCAAAGGTGAGGAAGTAAAGGCGGAACATGTAGAACGCCGTCATACCCGCCGTCAGGAACCCCCCGGCCCAGAGGATCGGGAAGTGATGGAAGGCCTGGCCGAGGATCTCGTCTTTGCTCCAGAAGCCAGCTAACGGCGGGATGCCGGCGATGGCGATGCAGCCAATCAGGAAGGTGGCAGCGGTGATGGGCATGTAACGGCGCAACCCCCCCATCAGGCGCATGTCCTGGGCCAGCACGGGCTCATGGCCCACCACTTCTTCCATGGCATGGATCACCGAGCCTGAGCCAAGGAAAAGCATCGCCTTGAAGAAGGCGTGGGTCACCAGGTGGAACATGCCGGCGACGGGGGCACCGCAACCCATGGCCAGCATCATGTAGCCCAGCTGGGACACGGTGCTGTACGCGAGACCCTTTTTGAGATCCTGTTGGGTGAGGGCGATGGAAGCGCCCAAAAACAAGGTGATTGTGCCGATGACGGCGATCACGGCTTGGACGGCGGGGAAGGGGGCATAGACCGGCTGCAGGCGGGCCACCAAGAACACTCCGGCGGCCACCATGGTGGCCGCATGGATCAGGGCGGAGATGGGGGTGGGGCCCTCCATCGCGTCCGGCAGCCAAACATGGAGCGGAAACTGGGCTGATTTGGCCATGGGGCCCATGAACACCAGCAGGCAGAGCAGAACCGCCACTGCGGTCGATACGGATCCGTTGGCGACAACCTCCTGCAGGCGGGTTCCAATCTCTTCGAAGCCGAAACTGCCTGTGGCCCAGAACAGCCCCAGAATGCCGAGCAGGAGTCCGAAATCGCCGACGCGGTTGACCACAAACGCCTTCTGGGCGGCATTGGCAGCCGCATCTCGGTCGTACCAGAAGCCCACCAGAAGGTAGGAGCACATCCCCACCAACTCCCAGAAGACGTAGATCTCCAGGAGGTTGGGACTGATGATCAGGCCCAGCATCGAACTGCTGAACAGGGCCAGGTAGGTGAAGAAGCGCGCATAACCCTTGTCGTGGGCCATGTAGCCATCGGAATAGACCATCACCAGCACGGCAATGGTGGTGACCAGGGCCAGCATCACGGCGCCCAGGGGGTCGACCCGGAAGCCCATGGGCAGGTTGAAGCTGCCGGCGCTGGCCCAGTTGAACAGCATTTCTGTGGGGCCGGCTCCTGCCATTTGTTCCGCCAGCACGGCGTAACTGAGCACAGCGGCTGCCCCGACACAGCTGATCAAGAACAGGGCCACCGGCTTGCGCAGGCGATTGACGGTGCGATTGAAGCTGATAAGACCGAGACCCGTGAGACAGGCGCCCAGCAGGGGTAGCACTGGAATCAGCCAGGCGAGATCAGAAGCGGACGGCATCCTCAGGGGACGGCTGCATGGAGTGTAGGCAGGTCCTGCAGGCGGGGTTCAGCCCAACCAGTGGGCCCATGCCGTGCGTTGGAAGCTGGTGGTCAGCAGACCGATGCTTTGGTGCGCCCACCAGAACAGCCCTATGGCCACGGCGATACCCATCTGGGCTGGCCGCAGAAATTCGGACAGGACAAGTTTTTGTCTGCCATCCAACACGGCGACGAAGGGTACGACGGAGGTTTGGGACTGGAGTTCGCTGGCCGCGCTGCCAAAGCGTTCTCGCAGTCGACGATCGCCATGCCAGATGGCAAAGAGATGGTGGGCGATCAACCCGAAGCAGGTGGCCACCATGAAACTGCTGCCGATCCAGAGCAGGTGGGTGGCACACCAAAGGATCTGACCGACGGCCTGGGGGTGGCGGCTGATGCGGATGATGCCGCTGCCATAGAGCCGCACCTGGGGGCGCAGCAGGGCTGGGATCTCCAGCAGGTTGTAAGTGGCTGGATAGAGGAAGAAAAAACTGATCGCCGAACCCAGCCAGACCAGGGGCACCATCCAGGTCCGGTCCTGAAGATTCCAGAGACGCCAACCGTCGTAACGATGGGCCAGGAAATAGGTGATCACCAGAGCCGCTGCGGGCAGGCTTGCCAGGGCAAACAGGAGGCGCCAGGCCCGGGCGCCGATGCGTTCTTCCGCCCAGGAGCGCAGGGCAGCACCACCGCTGTGCAGCACCGCGAAGCCCAGCAGCAGGGCCAGCATCACCCAGGAGCTGTGCTGGGACATCGGTGCAAGAACAGAAATAACGACGGCTCCAGGGGGTGAATCCGGGGGCCAGCCTAGAGTTTGGTGCTGCGTGCCGGTTCGGCCATCGGCTCCTCCCAGGCTCACCAGACTCCATGGCCGATCTGCCTTTCACCCTCGACCAACTCCGCATCCTGCGGGCCATTGCCAGCGAGGGCAGCTTCAAGAAGGCGGCCGACAGCCTCTATGTCACCCAGCCTGCGGTGAGCCTGCAGATCCAGAATCTGGAGAAGCAACTGGATGTCTCTCTCTTTGATCGCGGTGGGCGCAAGGCCCAGCTCACCGAGGCGGGCCATCTGCTGTTGAGTTACTGCGATCGCATCTTGGGCCAGTGCCAGGAAGCTTGTCGGGCCCTGGATGATCTCCATAACCTCAAGGGAGGTTCCCTTGTGGTCGGGGCCAGCCAGACCACGGGCACCTATTTGATGCCACGCATGATCGGATTGTTTCGTCAGAAATATCCCGATGTCGCGGTGCAGTTGCAGGTTCACAGCACCCGTCGCACGGGTTGGAGTGTCGCCAACGGCCAGATCGACCTGGCCATCATTGGTGGCGAGCTGCCCGCCGAACTCAACGACCTGCTGCAGGTCGTCCCTTACGCCAACGATGAGCTGGCCTTGGTGCTGCCCCCGAAGCATCCTTTGGCACGCCTGAGCGAACTAACCAAGGAGGATCTGTACAGGCTCGGCTTCGTTTGCCTGGATGCCCAGTCAACAACCCGCAAGATGGTGGATCAATTGTTGTTGCGCTCCAAGCTGGATGTGCAGCGGCTCAAGATTGAGATGGAACTGAATTCCTTTGAGGCGATTAAAAATGCTGTCCAGGCTGGACTGGGGGCCGCTTTCCTGCCGGTGGTTTCCATTGAGCGTGAACTGGCTGCTGGCACCCTGCACCGTCCTCCCCTGGCCGATCTGCTGGTGCGCCGCCAGTTGAAGCTGATCACCCATCCGGCCCGTTACTGCTCCAGGGCAGCTGAGGCCTTCCGCCGGGAGGTGCTGCCCGTTTTTGCCAGCCCCGAGAGTCCCCTGCGGCAAGGCCAAGCCAGGGCTGAGGCAACGGTGACGCCTGGGGGTTGACTCCCAGGCGCATCAATCACCCAGGGTGGGCCAGGGGAGTGCCAATCAGAACTGGTCGGCCTCGGGGGTTACGCCGGCACTGCTGTTCGGTGCGGCTCCGGCCACCCCTTTCTGCAGAAACTGGTTCTGGGTGACATCGGTTTGGTAGACACAGCGCACGATGGGTTTGTCGCGAACTGAACCGACATAGGCAAAGGTATTCATGCGCTGTTTGCATTCGCGCATCTGTTCAGGCGTGATGGCCCCTTCTTTCTCCAACACGGTCCAGTTTTCCCGACGAATGACGCAGCCGGGCTTGAGGGTGGGTTGGGTGACGAAGCTGCTGCTGGGATTCATGGTGGTGTACATCTCGACGTCGATCACAAAGGCGCTCGCTCCCCATTGGCGGCAGAATTCGGGATCGGGAACGGCCATATCAAGCTGCTGGCTGCTGGCGATGTTCCCCTGATTTCCCACGGTGGTGCTGGTCACGGCACTGCCGATGCCAATGCCCACCACGAGCACCCCGGCCAGCACCGCGAGGGTGCCGACGTTGAATTTGAATCCTGGCCCCCCGTTACCCCCCGCTCCACCGCCGCCGGGACCTTTGCCCGATCCCGCAGGGCGAGAGCCTTCGCGACCACCAATAGGCATTTCCTGGTCCCTGGGGCCATAGCGATCCCGCGAGCGACCGTCATAGGAGTCGCCAGGCTCGTCGCGATAGGCCCCGGGACCCCTGGCCCGAAAGGCGCGTTCATCCGGGCGGGAGCGGCTCAAATCGAGTCGGGGGTGCGTGGCAGCCCCATGGAAAAATTCTGGACGCGGGCGGAGGGGTTGTAGCGGAGCTCGCCGGCTTGCAACAGCTGCCGGATGACCCCTTCCAGTTCAGAGCCGATGCGGCGCAGGTTGTAGTCGGTCAAATCGGCCCCAGCCTGGGCCTCGACAAGGGTGCGAAAGCTGGAGTGCACCTTGGCTAGCGCCGCGTCATCCCAGAGAAACTCGTTGTCCGGATCGATGTCCAGCGTGAGTTGGTCTGCATCGGGGAGCAGATCACCGTTTTCGACACGGGCCGTGAACAGCCTGACGTGGCGAGTGGTGGATTTGAGCAGGGTATCGGCCATGGGACGCCGGTGGAATGGAAGTGGGTGGAACGGAAGTGGGTGGAACGGAAGAGCTGGAATGGAAGAGGTGGAACCGGTGAGCCGCCGGTTGTGGCGTCGCGAGACTCTAGGAACTCCAGGGGGAAGGGGGGCTAGGGGCCTTATCGGCACGGTGCGGGGGCTTTGGCCGATAGGGTTGCCTCTTGTTTACTGCTGTCGTCATGCGTGTCGCCATCGCTGGGGCCGGGCTGGCTGGACTGGCTTGTGCCAAGTACCTCTGCGATGCCGGCCACACGCCGGTGATTTTTGAGGCCCGCGATGTCTTAGGGGGCAAAGTGGCCGCATGGCAGGACGAGGAGGGGGATTGGTATGAAACGGGATTGCATATATTTTTTGGCGCTTACCGTAATATGCGTCGCCTGTTTAAGGAGTTGGATATCGAAGATCGATTGCAATGGAAATCCCATTCCATGATCTTTAACCAAAGGGAAGTGCCCGGAACTTACAGCCGCTTTGATTTTCCGGACTTGCCGGCGCCCTTGAATGGACTGGCAGCCATTCTTGGCAATAACGACATGCTGACCTGGCCCGAAAAAATTTCCTTCGGCCTGGGTCTTGTTCCTGCCATGCTGAGGGGACAGGGTTACGTTGAGGCGTGCGATCAGTATTCCTGGAGTGAATGGCTGCGGCTGCATCGCATTCCTGAGCGGGTGAATGACGAAGTTTTCATGGCCATGAGCAAGGCTCTCAATTTCATCAATCCTGACGAAATCTCAAGCACTGTCGTGCTCACAGCGCTCAATCGTTTCCTCCAGGAAGCCGATGGTTCGCGCATGGCCTTTCTCGATGGCAATCCACCCGAACGCCTATGCCAGCCCCTCGTCGACTACATCTCTGAACGGGGGGGGGAAGTTCAGCTCAATGCCCCACTGAGGCAGATTGAGGTCGATGAAAAGGGTAGGGTCAAGGCGTTCCGCATTGGTGGGGTTCGAGGGAAGGAGCCCCAGGTGGTCGAGGCCGATGCCTACGTCAGTGCCATGCCGGTGGATCCCTTGAAATTGCTGTTGCCGGAGCCGTGGAAATCCCTTCCCTATTTTGCAAAACTGGACGGATTAAAAGGAGTTCCAGTCATCAATATCCATCTCTGGTTTGATCGTAAGTTAACGGATATTGACCACCTGTTATTCAGCCGATCAGACCTGCTAAGTGTCTATGCCGATATGAGCAACACCTGCCTTGAGTATGCCGATGCGGAACGCTCCATGCTCGAGTTGGTTTTCGCCCCAGCCCACGATTGGATCGGGCGTCCCGATGGCGAGATTGTGGCCGCAACAATGGAAGAGTTGAAGCGCTTGTTCCCGGCCCATTTCCTGGGGGACAACCCGGCCGTTTTGCGCAAGTCCATTGTTGTCAAAACACCGCTTTCGGTTTATAAGACAGTACCTGGCTGTCAGCTGTTGCGTCCTGACCAACGCTCGCCGATTGACAATTTCTTCCTGGCGGGTTGTTACACCATGCAACGTTATTTGGCTTCGATGGAGGGAGCCGTGCTCAGTGGTCGGCTCTGCGCCGAAGCGGTGGCTGCCAGTGGCCCTCCCGCCGTTGCTGAGGGCGTCGCCGGCGCCGAACTTGTACCCTTTTGAGCGTGTGACCCTTTCGTCGGCCACCCAGGCAGGATTGCCTCTCCATCCAAACCTGGATGAGGCCTATGAGCTGTGTCGTCAAGAAACAGCACGCTGGGCCAAGACGTTCTATCTCGGCACCCTGTTGCTGCCCCTCGCCAAGCGCCGGGCGATCTGGGCGATTTATGTGTGGTGTCGTCGTACCGATGAACTGATGGACAGCCCCCAAGCCCAGGGGCTGCCTGCCGACGAGCTGGAGGCCCGGCTGGACGCTTGGGAGAGTAAAAGTCGTCACATGTACCAGGGGGAGGTGAGTGATGCTTTAGATCTTGTGATGGTGGATATGTTCCAGAAATTCCCCCAGTCTCTGCAACCCTATCTTGATATGATAGAGGGCCAGCGCATGGATGTGCGATGCCAGCGTTATGCGACATTCGCTGAGCTTGAATTATATTGTTACCGTGTCGCCGGTACCGTTGGTCTGATGTGTCAGGCCGTGATGGGTTTGGATCCGGCCTACACCACGGCACCGTGGAGTGAGCATCCTGATCCCACGGAAGCGGCCGTGGCGCTGGGAATTGCCAACCAGCTAACCAATATATTGCGGGATGTTGGCGAGGATCGGGAACGGGGACGCATTTATCTGCCCCAGGAGGATCTTCTGCGATTTGACTATACAGAATCTCAGCTTTTCGCCGGAGTTGTTAATGACAACTGGCGTCGCTTGATGGCATTTCAGCTTGAACGGGCTCGCTTCTGGTTCGCCCGTTCCGAAGCAGGAGTGCGGTGGCTTTCGGCAGACGCCCGCTGGCCAGTGTGGACCTCGTTGCGCCTTTATCGTGGCATACTTGATGTGATTGAGCGTCAGGATTACGACGTCTTTAGTCGCCGGGCCTATGTACCTACGGCAGGTAAACTCCTTGATCTGCCTGTGTCCTTTTTGGTGGCCCAGGTGCATTGATCCCTGCTCCTGACGCCTGAGTGCCGTCTTTGCTTCACTCCATCAGGGCCAACCACTGCCGCAGGATGGGATTGACCCGCTCAGGGGCTTCATCGTGGGGGCAGTGACCCAGTCCATCCAGAACAACGAGTTCTTGAATGCAGGAAAACTGGGCAGCCCAGCGCCGTGCTTCGGCGGGATCTTCCCAAGGGTCCCTGGCTCCCCAGATCATGCGTACGGGCACCGAAAGGCGAGCCAGGT
This sequence comes from Cyanobacteriota bacterium, assembly GCA_026389315.1. Taxonomy (GTDB): domain Bacteria; phylum Cyanobacteriota; class Cyanobacteriia; order PCC-6307; family Cyanobiaceae; genus Cyanobium. The sequence goes on along the minus strand of JAPLIC010000028.1, from coordinate 4,772 downwards.
GGTCGGGGGCTAGGTGATCTTCGAACAGATTCACGAATCCGCGGAAGCTCTCCACCGCCCCGGCATCCAGGGCTGGCTTAAGCAGGATCTCCACAAGTTCGTCATCCAGATTGGCGCCGCTGGGGTAGGCCTGGGCCAACACCTGACGAACGAAGCTGGGTCGTGCCACAAAACGGAAGAGGGGCTTGAGTAACCAGCGCTGACGAACCAGGCGTTTCACGAGCGGTCGGCTTGCCCTTTCCCATCCAGGCAGGCTGGAGAGGCGTCGCTCATCCAGGGTGCGCTGGGCACAATCGATCAGCACCACCTGGAGGGGTGGGTGGCCTGCATTCTGGAGGCGATCGGCTGCCACCAGTGCCACGAGAGCGCCGATCGAATTGCCGACAATCTGAATGGGGCCTGCGGGCACAACCTCGCTCAAGAAGGCCTGCACTTGGTCAGCCCAGAGGTCAAAGCAATACCGAACCGAACCGGGTTCAACCGGCTCGCCGTTCAAGCGCGAGCGGGGTTTGTCACTGGCACCAAAACCAAGCAGGTCCAGGGCAAAAATATCGAGCCCAGGATTGAGATCACCCATGGTATGGCGCCAGTGACTGACACAGGCACCGAAGCCATGGATGAGAAGGACGGAACCAAGGGCACCCTGACTCCTGTCCGCCGCTTCGTGTTTAACCCAATGGATACGGTGCGGTCCCCAGAGCCAGGGGTCCGGCGGACTGGCCGGACCAAAGGCGGCCATCAGACTCCGACAGTCTGGTTGGCAAGGAGATCCTTGAGCTTGGCCAATTCGCCAGCCCAACGGGGGTCGGGGGCTTGGCTGTCCACGTTGTCGGCATGCACGACCTTGTCAGCCGCACGACGCTGGGCGACGGGTGCGCCACTGGCGGGACGCCGATCGATTGGAGCCGTGCCGCGAGCATCGCGACGCTCGGACACCTCAACCCGCAGGGTGTTGCCACCGAATTCCCGTCCATGCAGTTGGCCGATCAGGGCCTCAGCCACCTTCTCATCATCGACGTTGGCGAAGCCGAACCCACGGCAAACGCCAGTCTCACGATCGGTCACGGTCTTGAAACGAACGCCTTCGCCGACACCCTGGAACAGGGCCACCAGCTCGTTTTCATCAAAAGTTTGCGGCAGGTTGCCGACGTAGAGGCGAACGCTCATGGGAGTAACAAAGAGAGTAGGAAGACTTTGGCAGGCGAAGGAATCACGCCATTGCGTCAGTTAGTTAATCACGCCACCCCCCCCCTTGCCCTCGCCTCGAGCCAGCCTGCCGCTTTCGTGCGGATCAATGCCTGGTCATGGTTCTGGGCTGGTAGTCGGCCCATGGCCCGTTCCCGTTTCAAGTAGTCCAGCAGCTGGCCCAGCACGGGCCCGGCCGGAAGTTGCAGTTCCTGTTGCAGGGTGTGGCCGTCCATGGGGGCAGCGGGGTGGAAGAGGGGGTCATCGGGGTTGCGCCAACGTTCCAGGGCCGTTTCGGCCTGGCGGCGCTCCAGATGGAGCAGCAGGGCAGGCAGGTCCGACTCCAGCTCAATTTGCAGGTTGAGGCGCTCGTCCTCAGCCAGCCGCTCCAGTTCGCCCCGGATCCCAGGCCCCTGGAGGCGTTTCAGCCAGTGGTGCAGGTTTCCGACTCTTTTCTGCAGGCGACGACTGGCCTGGAGTCGGACCAGGCTGGCCGTGTCGAACAACAGGGCGAGCCGGGCCACGGGGAGGGCTGTGAGCGCTTCGTCTGGCGAGAGACCCCGGGCTTGGGCCTGTTCCGGCGTCAGCGCTGTCAGGGCAAGTTCCGCCCCTGGTGAGGGGGGGGTGCCAGCCAACCAGGGTTCCAGCAGGCCGTAGTCCAGGGCTAGGAGCAAACCTTGCTGCCCAGAGCGGCTAGCTGCCATGCGTTCCAGTTCGGCAAGGACCCGTTCTGGAGCCACCTGGGTCAGTCGGGCCCGGTGCTCACGGATCCAGCCCCCGCTCTGGGGATCGATCGACAGCGCCAGGTCCCCCCCCAGTCGCATGCCCCGGAGCAACCGCAGGGGGTCGTCCAGCAGATTGGCCTCACTGAGGGCCCGCAGCCGGCCCGCGGCCAGATCCTGGAGTCCATGGCAGGGATCAACCAGGACGGCCCCTTCGCCGCCCCGGGGCAGGGTCAGGGCGATGGCATTGATGCTGTAATCGCGCCGCTGCAGGTCCGTCGCCAACGTGGCTCCCTCCTGCCGGGCCAGATCCACCGTCCAGCCGCGCACCACCAGCCGGGCGATGGAGCGCTCCCGATCCAGCACCACAACGGTGCCTCCGTGGCTGCGGGCCAGGGTCTGGGCCAGTCCGATGGCCTCCACGGGCACCACCAGATCCAGATCGGGCCTGGCTTTCAGTCGCCCCAGCAGGCCGTCCCGCACCGCTCCCCCCACCAGGGCGCTGGTCGGGGGCAGTTCCTGGAACGGGATCGGCCATTGGGGGGGGTCGAGCAGCTGCCACAGGGCCCGGGCCTGTTCCTGCGGCGGGCGGGTCAGAATGGATCCAAGGTCGGGAGTGGGCGGCATGTGCATCTGTGTCGATTGCCACTGGGTCGACCGCTGCCAGGCCTATCACGCCGTCGAACGTCAGCATGGGGCGCCCCATCTCAGCCCAGCCCCGGATTGGCAGCCCCACGGGCCCCGTATCCACGTTCAGGTCAGGGATCTGTCGGATGGAGGCGTGGGGGTGGAATGGGATGTGCGCGCCTGCACTGACTTTCGCCCCGAGGTGGGCCGCTGGAGCCGCCTGAGGCCTGGGCAGGCCTTGCCCGCATGACGACCGCAGCGCCCGATCCCTGTCGTTGGTTGTTGGCCTTGCACAGCAGCAGTGATCTGCTGGGGGTGGGATTGCAGCCCCTCGGCCAGGCCGAAGCGCCTGTGCTGGCGGTCTTTCCCGGGGGGCGGGACCTCTCCGCTGGTCTCTTCGGCGCCCTTGAGCAGGTTCTGCCCGCTGCGGCCTGGCCCTCCCTGGGCCGCCTGGCGGTGGCGATCGGGCCTGGGGGGTTCACCGGTACCCGCCTCACCGTCACCCTGGCCCGCACCCTGGCCCAACAACTGGGGATTCCTCTGGATGGGGTGGGTAGTTTCCAGCTGATGGCCCAGCGCCTTCTGGCCGGCGACCAGAGCCCCGGATGCGGTCGGGTTGCCCTGGTCCAGGAGCTGCCGCGCCATGGCTGGGTGGCGGGCCTCTACGGCCTTGATGCCCTGGCCCCGGGTGGTGTGGCCGAAGTCAAGGTTCCTCGCTTGTATCGCAGCGAAGCTGATCTGGAGGAGGCGATGGGGCCAGCACCGCGGCACCCGGCTATGGCCCTCGTGCCCCAAGATGTCGAGCAACTTTTGCGCTACTCCCAAGCGGCGGCCCTGGCCCAACGGCCCGGACCCTGGCAGTCGGTTTTGCCCCTCTATCCCACCAGTCCGGTCGAGGTTGGGCACCCTTGAGCCGCACCGCCCCGTCACGGCGGGCCCAGCGTCCGCCACCGCCACATCGGATCGCCGGCGATCCCCAGGTTCGCGGCCGCCGCCGCGGCCGCCGGCGGAACCGGGGCCCTTCCCGGCTGCTGTTCGTGGGGGGGCTGGCCCTGCTGTGGCTGTCGCGGGGGTGGTGGTGGCCCTCGCCGCCGCCTCCCCAGATGATTCTTGTCTTGGGGGGCGACACCCAGCGCGAAATCGTCGCGGCCCGATTGGCCCATCAGGGCGGCTTGCCCGTGATCGTCAGCGGCGGCAGCAATCCGGAATACGCCCATTGGCTGTTCCGGGAGCGGGAGGGTCTGGCGCCGGATCAGGTGCAACTGGACTACCGGGCCCGGGACACCCTCGGTAATTTCACCTCGCTGGTGGATGACCTGCGCCGGGCCAGGATCCGCCATGCTCTGCTGGTCACCAGCAGTGACCACATGGACCGGGCCCTGCTGGTGGGTCGGATCGTGGCCGGCAGCCGGGGCATTCAGCTCACGCCGGTGCCCGTGCCCTGCGGCCAGTTCTGTGTGGTGGAAGGCAGGCGCAAGGTCTGGGGGGACGGGGCCCGGGCCCTGCTGTGGGTGCTCAGTGGCCGCGATCTGAGGGGCTGGGCGGCAGAGCGGTTGCGATCCTTGGAATCCTAAGGGCCCCGATTCGCTTGCCCTTGATCGGGCCGGCGTCAAGGAGGGCGTTGATCTCCCGTTGCAGGGCTTGCGTCGTGGCCTCCAGGTCGCCGCGACGGCGGGAGGCGGGTGGGGGGATCAAGGGGCCAATGCGGATATGCACAGGCACCAGCCGCAGGCCCCCCGTGCGGCCCAGGGCCCGGTGGCTGTTGAGGATGGCCACCGGCAGAAGGGGCACCCCCAGCCGCGCCGCCAGCAGGGCCGCCCCCGCCTGGGGGGCATGGACCCGACCATCGTGCTGGCGGGTGCCGTCGAGAAACACCCCGGTGGCCCAGCCCTGGGCGAGCCGTTCACTGGCGGTGCGCAGGGCCTCCCGGTCACTGGCCCCGCGGGCAACGGGGTAGGCCCCGCAGGCCTTGATCAGGGGTCCAAGCAGGGGCACCCGGAATAACTCCTCCTTGGCCATAAATGCCACGGGGCGGCCGATGGCGTGGCTGATGATCGGCGGGTCGAGGTGGGAGCCGTGGTTGGCGACCACCACCAGGCCCCCGATCCTGGGCACATGGCCCAGGCCGGTGGTGCGACCGCGGAGCAGAATTCGGAAGATCGGCCAGACCAACAGGCTGCTGATCAGGGTGTAACCCAGGTCCGGTTGGGGACTGCCCAGCAGCGCTGGGCGCTCGAG
>JAPLIC010000085.1 GCA_026389315.1 Cyanobacteriota bacterium | reverse complement strand
GCGAATCCGCCTGAGCGGATGACTCGCCGGGATCCGCTCCTCGATCGAGACGTAGGAGAACAAGGAGCCACTGCGCTCCTGTTGGCCTCGCATCAACGATTGGGCAGCTGACCCATTATCGCAGAGGTGGTCGGGTTTTTTAGCGAACTCTTACGCCACCGCCGAAAACCACGAGAGAGCAGTGCTCCGTCAGTTGCTCGGCGAGCTGAATCTTGAGGGTGTTCTCATCCAGGCTGACGCGCTCCACACCCAGAAACCGTTTTTCGACAGCTGCAGGAGCAGGGGGCCGACTTCCTCCTGACGGTGTAGGCGCAGCCTTCCGCGTAGGCGAAGCCTTCTCGAAGAGAAGCGGTGAGCCAACCAGAAGACGTTGCACCGTCAGATCCGCAGTCAGTTCCAGGGGAAACGCCAGATCCCCTTCGTGGCAACCGATCACGAGGTCAGCCACGGCCGCGACATCAGCTGGACGCTGCGGGCGAAACAGGCGCCGGAGCACATCCAGGCGGCCTGGGTCGGTACCAGCTGGATCGTGGAGGTGGACGCCGATGGGATCCTAGACAGTAAGCCATTTCAGGCGTCTTACCTGTTCCTCTCCAGCCTGCGCACAACACCAGAAGCCTTGCTGAAACTGGTGCGAGACCGCTGGAGCATTGAGGGCTGGCACTGGATCCGTGACACCCAGCTCCATGAGGATGCTCACCGCTACCGGGGCAATGGGGCCGGCGTGATGGTCACGCTGCGAACCGCCGCCTTGAACCTGCTGCGACTGGCTTGATTTCAGTCGATTCGCGCCGGATTGCAGGCGGTGATGCACGACATCACGCCACTGCTGGCGATGGCGCGGCGACAACCGGAATCGGACCTTTGCTGAAACTTTGAATCAGCCCTGGTGCCGGATGCACTAGGAGTCTGTTGCGCATAAATTTTTTATGAGCACATCCACAAACAGTGCGGCCAGAGCGGAATGATACTGAGACTTGCATCTGCGGTGCTTCACTCGCTTGCCTGCCAATCGAAGCCATAGCAATTAATTTGAGCCGGCTCTTATTGTCAGGCGAGTCTCACAAGGTGCATCCTGCGCCCCAAGATGTCTGGATCCGATTTATTGCGCGTGTCCCCTGACGTCTTCGATCTATGCGCAACAGCCTCCTAGTGTACAGTCCCGGAATAAATGCTAAAATAAGGAGCGTCTCTCAAGGGTAGTCGTTCCATGGCAGTTGGTCGCCCGATGCCGCCGCTGGTTCTCAGCGACGACCAGGTTCAGCAACTCCAGAGCATCGCCAACTCAAGGTCGTTGCCCCATTCGATCGTGCAGCGGGCGCAGATCGTGTTGGCTTGCGCAGCCGGCGAAACCAACACAGCCATTTCCAAGCGGATGGGCTTGACGGGCATGACCGTGGGCAAATGGCGTCGGCGTTACCGGGAGCTCGGACTGGAGGGCTTGCACGACGAACTCAGGCCAGGGCGGCCCCGCACCTATGAGGATGACAAGGTGGCCGAGGTGATCAACAGGGCCCTGCAGAGCAAGCCCGCAGACGGCAGCACGCAGTGGACAGCTCGCTCCTTGGCCGCTGCTACAGGCATTTCCAAAAGTACGG
>JAPLIC010000062.1 GCA_026389315.1 Cyanobacteriota bacterium | reverse complement strand
GAAAATATGGACTAGATCGCATTCTGACGAAACTTGTTGCAACTTCCAGATCAGTAATCGGGATGGCATTCTTTGTGATGAATTCTGAGAAAATCTTGCGCTTGCTGCGCCTTTTATTGGCTCTACTTGTATCTTTGTTCATTGTAATTATGTGTTTATTCGCTCTTGATCGTCGAACAGCGCTGTTGGGTGCATTTTAGACAGCTCTTTTGAGTCAATCCTTGATCGAATGTCCAAGTGCAGGCGATCCAGCATATTGCCCTCGATACGTCCTAAGCCCAGTAAAACTTAATTCAGCAAGCCCTAAGTAACCAAAACAAATCCATCGTTATAAAGAAATCAACTTCGGCTTTTACTAATAGTGAATAAGCAAACTGCTAAGTTTCTAAAATAACGAACTCTCTCAATTGCCCAGCTTATCATAGCATCAGGAGTTGTCATTCTGAAGCTGCTCAAGTAATTGTCTGCAGTGCTCAACAAGCACAGGCAGGTCGACTTGGATAGCACCCCAGACCACACGATTGCTCACGTTTAGGTACTCGTGGGTTAGGAGATTGCGGAAGTCGATGATCTGGCGGCCTTCAGGGATCGCGGCGAACAGCTGGGGTTCACAGACGGCAAGCACCTTCAGGGCTTCGCCGATTGTGATGAACTCACGCTCTACTGCCGAGCGAATCAAGCGCGAATCACTGTAGCTTTTTTCATCAATTGCATCAGTGGCCTCCTTGATGGCCGCTGCTGCCTCCAGGATGTCATTCAGGTAGGCACAGGGGTCACGCTGCATAGATTTGTTGCTTGCTCGCATCGATCGCCTGCTTGACGATGGGGTTACGCACTGCGTCTGCCATCACCAGATCGACCCGAGCGGCCAGGCCCTTCCTCAGGTCGTTCAGTAGGGCGAAGTAGGCCCGATAGAGGTTGGAGGCATCCAGTGGCAGGAACTCCACGAGCAGGTCGATGTCGCTCTCGCCAGGGCGGTAGTCCGGCCGCAGCACGGAGCCGAAGGCGTGCAAGCGCGCGACGTGGTGCTTCCTACAGGCGGCTGTGATGGCCTCCAGCTGGGGCTGGGCGAGGGCGAGGGTCATGGCGCCAAGGCGATCCGCTCGGCAGAGATGTTTCATTCTGGTCCGTCAGATGCACGATTCGCCCAATTGCCTTAGGCCCCACGTAGGTCATGGCTGGACTGCATCCGCAGCCAAAAGCCTTCGCTGAGCCCGAAGAAACGACAGAGGCGCAGATCGGAGCGGTTCCAGCCGGTTGCCTGGCGGTATTGGGAAATCGTTGAGACAACCTGCGGCATCAGGGATGGCGAGCTTATGAAGGGCAACGCGAGCAAAGCCTCCGAAACGGCTCACCTGTCCCTCAAGCGGCATGCGTCCAGAGCTGCGGTAGCTCTTGAAGTTGCTGATCTCCAGCCAGGGCAGGCCTTGGCGAGGAGGTCGGGGCTGAGGTGACCGTAGGTGGTGCAGTGCATTAATGCTTCAGCCCTGCTGTAGGCCCTTGGCCACACTGAGCGGAATGTAGGGGCTCTCGGGGTTCACATCCACGCTCTGAAGCTGGGGGCGCAACACCAGATCCATGTCTTGCATCGGGATCGCACCGAGCAGCACCTCATTGCCCAGCACCATGGCCCCGGTGAAGCAACGGCGGTTGCCAAAGCGCACTTCCACTGGCCCCACATAGGGCACCGTGCTGCGACGCCCATCCGTCAGCACCACCTCACGCCGTTCCAGTTCCGCCAGGCTCAGCTGGATCGCCAGGTGTTCCGGGCCCCGGTGTCCGCCAGGGCTGACATCTCCAAGGGCGCCAGGCTGGGCGGGTGGGGTTGCTGAGGGTGAAATAGCCGCGGATAAAACCAATGGGGTCACGCTAGCTAGTTCGGGGCCGCAGATCAGGCCTAGTTCTGTGGAGCGCCGGGTTCCCTAACGTCCCCCCGCACCTCATTGAGAACCTCCTGTCGCCATGGCTGGATTTGGGAAAGGGTATCGCCCAATTGCCGATGGGCCACACGGAGGTAATGGCTGGACTGCATCCGCAGCCAGAAGCCCTCGCTGAGCCCGAAGAAACGACAGAGACGCAGATCGTTATCCGCCGTAATCGCTTCCGCCCTTTGACGATGGCGTTGATGCGGCACACAGGGAAATCGATGGCGATGGCGACAGCGAGCCGATACTGGCTGTGGCGCATCGGTCGCAGGTATTCATCCAGCAGTACCTCCCCTGGCGCCACAAGGCCAGTGGGTATCAACAATTGCACATCAAATTCTGTGTCAACTTTTGGGTAAAAAATAGAATATTTATATATCAATATCAAGATATTGACCGCAAAACAAGATTTATCGCATTAACTTTGGCTTGCATGTGCTGATTTAATTCACCTGCAGCTAATCCGAAATGTGCTTCGCGATGATGGCTCGGACATAGTCCTACGACGTTATTGATCGTATCCGGGCCATTGTTGCCAAGTCCGATGATATGGTGTACTTCTATATACCGTCTATTGTTTTGCATCAAAAAACCTAATACTCCACAGTACTCACACTTTCCGTTTGCCCTGCGTATGACATAATCTCGAACCATGCGATTACGCATAAAAGCATGGCCCTCCGTCTTTAGTCTTTCAGGTATTTTTGTACCTTCTGGTATTGTCTCGAGATCGTTGATGGCAGACTTGCGTTGACTTACATGATTAAAGACTGATCCTTTGGCTGCGATCTCTGGTGTGATTTCCCCGGTAACAAGAGCGATGACCTGGTCACCGCGTTTCTCTAATCTCAGTACTAATAATGACTTTTCATCGTAATATGCACGACGTCGAGGAATAGCATTTGGATCTTCTGCATGACAAAGAATGCCAAGTGTTTCTACACCCTCAGAGAGTGCAATAGGTACATGCTTTCTAAGTTCTTTACCTCCTGCAAAACTCATCCATTTTGGCGACCCCTCTGGAATCAAGACATATTCTTCATTGTTAAGCTGATCATCCCAAATTGTAACAACAACTATCTTATTGTCAGGTGACACGGCTGACCAGTGGAATCCAATTTTTAAATGGCAACCCAAAGATTCAACAAACTTAGTAAATGAGAAAGTGTTTTTCATTTCGGCGTAGTGAGATGTTCAATTCTATCCATGTGTAGCAGTTCCTGTGTAGGTCTGGTTCTTCTGGACAGCCCCTATAATTGTCATTTGAGGCGGGGCACTGCTCGTGAGTCGGGACTCCCACCGATAAGCAACCGCCGCACCCACAGTCCCGTGTTCAAGGCCGGGGTCGCCATGGAGGCGATCAGTGGCCGCAAGGCGATGCAGGTAATCGTCGCTGACCACACCATGGGGATGCGCAATGCTGCGCAACTTCCGGTGCGACACGATTCAGATAAGACAGTGGAAGCGGCAGCTGCTCGATGTAGCCAGCGAGCTGCTTACCAGGGGCAAACAGATAAGGGACAAGGAGGAGCGACAGGTCAAGGAAGCTGAGCTGTTCCAGCAGATCGGTCGGCTGTGGATGGTGCTGGTGTGGCTCAAAAACATAGTCTCAGCTACTTTGATATCCGTGAACTACGCAAGTTATTCGATCACGGCTAACCCGATCTCAGCTTCAGCCGGCCATTTGCACTGCTGTGTCTAGCACAATCAACGCTTTACTACCGGCCCATACCGAAACGGAAATCGACGCTGCGGATCATGGCCAAGATCGATGTTCTCTAACTGGAGGAACCCTGCAGCAGCAGCCGCTGGATGGTGGACTACCTGGCCAGAGATAGGATCCCGATTAGCCGTAACCGGATTCGAAACCTCATGCGGCGCATGTGTTTACGGGCGATCTAGGGGAAAGATTTACTCAACCTGGTGGCGATTGTTGATCTCTTCTCCAGAAATATACTCAGCTGGAAGCTTTCAAACAGCCTTGACACGGAGTACTGTTTGGATGCACTGGAAATACCGTTGGAGGGCTGCCGCAAGCCAGGGTTCTTCCACTCCGATGAAAGTTGTCAATACACCTCATCCGACTTTGTGGCCAAGCTGCAGGCCGAGGAGTTCAAGATCAGCTGGTTAGTATGAAGCGCTGCTACGACAACAACCTGGTGGATAGGCTGTAGCGCATAGTCAAGTACGAGGAGGTGTACCTGCGTGCCTATAGCGATGGATGGGAAGCTGATATCAGCCTGGCCCGCTTCCTATGGAGGTACTGCCATGTAAGACTCCACAGCTTCCTAGGGGCAGAACTCCCCATGTGGTCTATACTTGTATTAAAATCTATTCTTCCGCCCCCCCCCCGGGGTTAACGATATCAGGTGCCATATCTTTCCTATAAAAGGTACCTAGCTCACTAGATACTGAAATGGTTGGCAATGTTGCACAGTCATGTCTGTCTGAATTTTCTTTGGCTGACTTCAGCTTGGGTTGCACATTCGACACTACCATTAGTTCCGTCCGTTACAAAACATGTGGGCTCGTCTACCTGAAGCAGTGGTCCCTCAAAGATGGCACCCTCTGGTGCAAATTGGGAATTGCCAACAACGCAAATCGCCGCGATTTTGAGCAGAATGACCTTTCAGCCCATGCTGTCACTCTTTTGCTGGTCCAGATACACAAGATGAATCAGGCGGCTGCTATTGCACGGTCAATCCATAAAGTTCAGGATGCACAGCACATCCGCGACGCAGTTAATAGCTGTTCCACTTGAATGATGCACAGCTTGTTGTGCTAATGCTTACCATGTCTGACTTAGCGCAGGCTTCTTATGATACCAACTGGCAGCTTCCCTGCTGCGACTTGTGCACCGGCCGTAGCCGCGCTGGCGAACCACTACCGGTAGCGCCATCGCAAGCTCTAAGTTCAGTCGCGCACCATCTGTTGGGTCAATGGTCAGGGAAACTTGCTACAGTTGAATTCTGCGACGCCGCGCATCAATGGAACCCAATACCACCACCGAACGCCTCACTGCCGCCCTGCAATGCCTGCCTGAGCCCCTCCGCCTGGAACTGGTGCGGCAAGTGGCGCGAATTTCGGAGCAGGCTTTTCGGCGTGGTGCGCAACAGGCCGCCGACCACAAGCTTGATTACAGTCTCGCCACACACATTCGTTTCAACGTCTCTTACGACGAACACCCCATCTACATCGGCAATTTCGCCCCCGGCACCGCGCTTCCCGTCACTCCTCACTGGTGCCGCACCAGCATCGAACGTGTCGCGATGGAGGTCATTAATGCGGATGCACCGGGCCTGGAACCCCTCTTTTTCGCCGCCGCTAAAGCTGTCCGATGTGTCGAACCTCACCTGTGAAGCTGAGCAGGAGGGGGAATGCGTCTCTAGACGGCTCGCCGGTGCGTGACGAACTGCCCGAGCAGGAACTTGTAGTTGCTGGGTGAGGTGCTGCCCCTGACCGAGGAAATAGAGAGGTGATGTACGTAGACGTACCACTCCATTGTATGATTATGATCCCTTGGCCTGGTCTTCTTCAACCCGTCGTGGTTTCCACTGTCGCAGCCCTGCTAAGCACGACCGGCGTCAGACCGGTCAGCAGCCTGTCGTCCCCCTGGTGCGCGCCCTGCGCCACAAGTCGGACCCGGCCTTGGTGAATGTGACCCCGCCGCCGCCTGTGGTCGAGAAGGAATCGGCCGTCGCGGCCGAGCTGCACCGGCACTCTGGCAGACTTATTTAGTGTGTGTTGTTTAGCGCCATGGCTACGACACCACAACGATGCCTTGCTGGCTCCCATCAAGGACGACGCATCCTTCGAACGTTTCTAATCACTGAGAAGATTTTGGGGCCACTTCTGTTGGCCTATCCTTAATTTCATCCTGTCGAACATTAAAAAAATCTCTCTGGATCGCATTGAGTTCACTAACTTCCTGTTGCGGTTTATATTTTTGAAATGGTACATTGTCTAGCCTATTAATTAATTCGGTGACCTTAAGAATATATGTTGGATAAAAAGCCACCTTGGACGAAATATTGTAAGACTTCTGCAAGCTTAGAAGAGCGGTCGCAATGAGCCCCAGCCATGCCGCTGCACTAATCCCAAGGGGATTTGACATGGACTGGTGTTTCGGATCTTTAAACCATGGGCTAGAACCAGTAACGACTATCAGGCTCGATAATAGTATCGAGATCGCTATTATAGCATTCTGTGCATATTGATTTCGCTTGAATCGGCATGTATATTCGCGCTTGTAGGATATCAATTGAGCGCGTATCTGAACGGCATGCGCTTTATTGAGAACATCTTGATTAGATACAGACGCATGGAGATCTGGCGAAGTCGTTGTCTCATCCCACCTGTCAATGGATAAGCAGCTTTTAAAGTCAACAAATGCTACTGCTCCCATAGGCAGAATTATCGCAAAAGTCAAACATAGAGATAGTAGCGGTCGTTTCATTGAAGATGGTTTCCTGAATGTTGTTCAAATTTAGTCTTATAGCTTATGCAAGTCAGCCCAAATGCCAAGAACAGTAGCGGGGTCGGCTCAACCATCAATGCGATGAATTTGGGGGAGATGGCTGGCTCTCTCGGAGAGGAGAACAATAGGTGTGACCCATATTATGATTGCTAGATATTTCTCCTAGTTGAGTTGTGAAGTAGACAGGGGTACCCACGTGCTCAAAGACGTCATCGCTAACCCCTCCAGTAACTACGGCGAGCGCTTTTCGAACAGTCTCAACATGCTTGGCTGGGCTCATTTCATCTCCAATAACCTTGAGTGTTGCTGGGGGAAGTCCGGGAACCAAATCCTCACTGTTAGCGATCCGGAAGGCGCTTAGCTTCTTATTACAGGACCTAGCGAACTGCGGGTTTCCGACTCTTGGCGACGCAAAAGTATAAAGAGATACTGGGCAATGTGCTTCACGCGAATCGCAAAGAATAGAGATATGAAGTGCACAAATGGTTGCAAGGGCGGCACCAAGACTATGGCCCGCAACATTAATAGAGATGGATTGATCTGATCGCTCAAAAACTTCGTCCAATACCTGGTGAACGGAAACCATAATTGGCGCCTTGTGTTCACTGCTGATTTCAGGATGTTGATCTAATGCCGCTTTCCTAAGTCCTTTATCGAGGTCCCGCGAAAACTTGTTAAAAGTCTTGTTGTCCATGACCAAGCCAGGCCTGTAGTCAGTATAAATCTTGTTAAAGCCCAGGCATGCTTCTCCCAAACTTGCCTGATTACCGCTTTCTGTTTGCAGGAAGGGAATCTGCTTGTATTGAAAGTCGTTAAACCACTCACTTGGCTCGATAGTACCTCGAAAGATAAAATTAATTTCCTTGTTTCTGTCAGGTAAGTCCCTCTCCAACGCAAATCCAAACCTATCAACTTCTGGTTTAGGTGGAATTCCTGCGGAAAATGCCAGGTAAGTAAATACACCAAGAACTTTGTAGGCAGTCGAATCACCGATTGGCCCAGCATCTGTTTCGTCTGAATCAATGGGCTCATCATTGGAATGCTGCAACCAGAAATAATCTATGGGATCATAGGTTAAGTTTTGTGGAAGCCAGAGGGTATCGCCGACTTGGATAAGATTGCCCAAATCTTGCTGTTTGTCATACTTGTCAAAATCTCCGTAGGCAACTCTGATAAGGTTGGCTAGTTCCCATGCCAACGGTCTGCTAAATCCAGGCGGAAGCTGTAAGGATGGCGGATGATTAGTATTGTCTATAGCCTCCGCGGCTAACTTACTCTCGCGCGGAAGATGGACAGTCCGGATCATGGCCTTTTTGAACCCTAACATACTTATTATACCATGGATAGCCCAAAAATCGATTGAACCAGCATCGCCGTCAGATCTTCGTTGCAAATCGACAGCGAACTCTCATGTATCTTAATATTAGTGCCTAGCTCTACCAAGTTAACAAGCATGCACATCCGGCTGGATCAGTACGCCGCCTGGATCCATCCAACTGAGCAGCTTCTGAAGCACCTTGCGCTCGTGGGATTCCCCAGTGCCGTAAGCGGGTTGGGCCATCGCCACACCCAACGTCCAGGTATAGACGCTGAACTGAGCGTAAATCCCCTTGCTGCAGTATGCAGCTTCAACACTAGAACCGCGCAGGGCCTTGCCAACCGCTACGCGGAAGCCCAAGGGCTAGGTACAACAACTGGTTGAGAGCATCGGCACGTCCTTGGTGATAAGCAAGCATCCAGCCCTGGAGTGTTTGGCCAAACTCGCGTATGTGGACCTTGTTTAAAAAGCACAAAAAATGGCGTCGGTGGGCCGGCGTTTCAAATCCAGACCCAGTGCCCCCTCACCTCTCCATCGCCACCGCCGCCTTCAACGCCGCCGCCGTCAGATTCTCATGCCCCCGCTCGGTCACAGCCACATCATCCTCAATCCGAATCCCAATCCCCTTCCAGCGCTCCTCAATGGCAGGCTGGCCCTCAGGCACCGGCAACCGATCGCTCACATAAAGCCCCGGCTCCACGGTCAGCACCATGCCGGGCTCCAGGGTCATCGGGTGTTCGCCCAGCCGGTAGGCGCCCACATCGTGGACATCCAGCCCCAGCCAGTGGCCGGTGCGGTGCATGTAGAGGTGGCGGTAGGCACCCTGTTCGATCAAGCCATCCCGCTCACCCCGCAACAACCCCAGCTCCAGCAGTCCCTCCACCAGCACACCAACAGCGGTGCCATGCACCCCTTCGGCGGTGGCACCCGGGCCTACGGCCGCTACCGCCGCCTCCTGGGCTGCTAGCACCAGCTCGTAGAGGGCCCGTTGTTCGCCGCTGAAGCGGCCGTTGATCGGGAAGGTGCGGGTGATGTCGCCGTTGTAGTAGTCGTTAACCGAACAACCGGCGTCGATCAGTAGCAGATCGCCATCTTTTAGTTCGCTGTTGTTAGATGTGTAGTGCAAAACGCAGGCGTTATCGCCGCCGGCCACGATTGAGCCGTAGGCCGGACCCCGGGCGCCCTGCTCTAGAAAATGCTGCTCGATGACCGCCTGCACCTGGCGCTCATTGAGGCCGGGCCGGGCCACCTGGCGGGCCACCTCATGGGCCTCGGCCGAGATGCGGGTCGCCAGCCGTATCAACTCCAGTTCTTCGGGGCTTTTGCGCAGGCGTAATTCGTGCAGCAGCGGGCAGGGGGCCACCAACCCCAGGGCCGCGCCGCCGCTGCGGGGCGCCCGATCCAGCTGCTGGGCCCAGGCCGCCAGCACCAAGGGCTCCACCTTGGGATGGCGTCCCACCCGAAACGCAATGCCTTCGGCACCTTCCAGGTAGCCGGCCAGCTTTTGATCTAGTTCTTCGATGGGATGGGCCAGATCGGCGCCGAACTGTTCGACCGCCCCTTCGCAGCCCCAGCGGAAACCGTTCCACACCTCGGCGCTCGGCTCTTTCGGCGCCACGAACATCACGAAGGGATTTTCGGTTTTATGGGGTAAAAACAACGCCACCGCCCCCGGTTCATCGAAGCCGGTCAAGTACCAGAAATCACTGTTCTGGCGGAAGGCGTGCTCCACATCGGCGTGGTGCGTCACCAGCGGCGCCGCCGGAATCACCGCCGCCGCGCCCCCCAGGCGATGCATGAAGCGGTCGCGGCGATCGCGCAAGACGGCCTGGTCGATCACGGGGCTTCGGGGCAGCAGAATTCGTTCCATCCTGCCTTTCGCCCAGCGGACCTGGGGTTTCGCCCAAGGGCATCTAGTAACCGGCATCTGGGCTCTGGGGGTTCTCCCCACCACCCCGGCTTGCCCCGAAACTTGCCCGCCGGGATTAAATGGGGCCAGGCCCCCTGTTGGCACCCCCCTGGCGATGACCTCAGCGCCCCCGCGCGATCGCCCGCCGCCAACGCCCGAGCGGGCCTTGTTATTGCTGCGCCAGTGGCGCCGCGACCTCGCCCTCAGCCCCCGCGAACGTGATGCCCTGGGCCCTGAACTCGGCGCCCTCGATCGCCAGCTGCAGCGCCTGCAGCAGCGCACCCCCCGGGTGGCCGTATTTGGTCGCGTGGGGGTGGGCAAGTCCAGCCTGCTCAATGCCCTGCTCGGCGACGAGCAATTCGCCACCGATGTGGCCCACGGCTGCACCCGCCGCCAGGAGCAGCGCCCCTGGCAGCAGCCCATCGACGGCCTCAATGGCATTGACCTGGTCGACACCCCGGGCATTGATGAAATCGCCGCATCTGCCCGCGAACGGCTGGCGGCCCGGGTGGCCCTCGGCGCCGATCTAGTCCTGCTCGTCATCGACAGCGACCTGACCCGGGTCGAACTCGACGCCCTCGATCCCCTGTTGCGGGCCGGTAAACCGCTGCTGTTGGTATTGAACCGCAGCGATGCCTGGCCCGCATCCGAGCTGCCAGCCCTGCTGGCCAGCATCCGCAGCCGCCTGCCCCCCGCAGCCCAACACCTCGATCCGATCGCCGTCGCCGCCGCCCCCCGCCAGGCAAAGCTGCTGGCCGATGGTCGGGTGCGCTCCAGCCCCCAACCGCCCCGCATCGAACCCCTGCGGCAGGCCCTGGTCTCCTTGCTGGAGCGCCATGGCGAATTGCTGCTCGCCCTCAATGCCCTGCTGGCGGCCGATCGCTTCGGCCGTTCGCTGCATCGCTGCCGCCTGCGCCAGGGCCACCGCCAGGCCCAGACCCTGATTGGCCGCTACGCCGCCCTCAAGGCCACCGGTGTGGTCGCCAATCCCTTGATGCTGCTCGATTTGGCCGGTGGTCTGGCCTGCGACAGTCTGCTGGTGCTGCAGCTCTGCGATCTCTATGGCCTGCCGATGACCCGCAGCGGCGCCCGCCAGCTGGCCCTCAGCCTCTCGGGCCAGAACGCCCTGCTAGGGGGTGTGCAGGTTGGCCTGCAGGTGCTTTTGAGCGGTGTGCGCCAGGTCCTCACCCTCAGCGCTCCCTTCACCGGTGGCCTCAGCCTGGCCCCCGCCGCCCCGGTGGCCCTGGCCCAGGCGGCCCTGGCGGTTCACTCCACCCGCCGCACCGGCCGCCTCGCCGCCGAACAACTGCTGCGCAGCAGCGACGCCGCCGGCCGGCCCGGCGCCCTGTTACGCCGCCTGGCGGCCCAGGATCCTGCTACCCGCCAATGGTTGGGCGAGTGGGCCCCTGCCCGCGCCGCCCAAACAAGGACCCCGCCGCGACGCCGGCGGCCCGCCCCCTAGCCATGGCCGCCATTGCCCTGTTCGGCACCAGCGCCGACCCGCCCACCTGCGGCCATCGCGCCCTGCTGGAGGGCCTGCTCAGCTTGTACCCCCTGGTGGCCACCTGGGCCAGTGACAACCCCCTCAAGCAGCACGGAGCGCCGTTAGAGATCCGGGTGCAGCTGCTGGCGGCCCTGGTGGCCGCCATCGCCAACCCCCGCCTCAGCCTGGAGCAGCAGCTCAGCAGCCCCTGGAGCATCGAAACCCTGGAGCGGGCGGCCCAGTGCTGGCCCGACCACGAGCGGGTATTTGTCGTCGGCAGTGACCTCCTGCCCCAGATCCCCCATTGGCGCCAGGCCGATCAGCTGCTGGCCCACGTGCGCCTGGCGGTCGCCCCCCGCCAGGGCTGGCCCCTGCAGCAAGCCGACCTGGAGCGCCTGCGCCAGGCCGGCGCCAAAATCGAGCTATTACCCCTGCAAATTCCCGCCAGCGCCAGCCGGCTGGTGCGGCAGGCCCCAAGGGGGCAAGCCCCAAAGGGCCAGACCCCAGAGGGGCAAACCCCAGAGGGGCAAACCCCAAAGGGGCAACCCGATCTTTCCCTGGTCCCGGTCGAACTCTGGCCCCTGCTCCGTCGCCACGGGCTCTACGGTCTGGCCCAGCCTCCCCCACCCCCCTAATGCGCCTTGCCCTGGCCCAGCTCAACGCCCTGGTGGGGGACCTGGAGGGCAATGGCGATCGCCTCCTGGCGGCCTGCCACCAAGCCGCCGCCGTTGGCGCCGACCTGGTGGTCAGCTCCGAGTTATCGCTCTGGGGCTACCCGCCCCGGGACCTGCTGCTGCAGAAGGCCCTGATCGAGCAACAGTCGCGGGTGTTGGATCGGCTGGCGGCGGCCATGCCCGCCGGCGTTGCGCTGTTGGCGGGGGTCGCCGAAGCCACCCTCGAGCCGGGTTGGCCCAGCCTCTACAACGCCGTCGCCCTGGTGGAATCAACCGGCTGGCGGGTGGTGGGCCGCAAGCGGTTGTTGCCCAGTTACGACGTCTTTGATGAGCGTCGCTATTTTCGGCCCGGCCAGGAAGCGGCGGTGCTCCAGCTTGAGCGGGGCGGCCGCCCCTGGCGCCTGGGGCTGACCATTTGCGAAGACCTCTGGGTGGAGGACGATCTCCATGGTCAGCGCCTGGCCGGTGCTGATCCGGTGGCCGAACTGGGGGCGGCGGCAATCGACCTGCTGCTCAATCTCTCCGCCTCGCCCTTTGGCCAGGGCAAAGGGGCCGTGCGGCGCCGGCTGGCGGCCAGGGCTGCCGCCCGCCTGGCGGTGCCGGTGGTCTACGTCAACCAGATCGGTGGCAACGACGAACTCGTCTTTGATGGCGCCAGCTTTGTGGTTAACGCCGCCGGGGGCGTGGAATTGCAGCTGCCCTGCGCCGCCGAAGCCGTGGCCTGCTGGCAGGTGGGGTCCCAGGCCCAGCCCCAAACCCTGGCCCCGGGCCCGGGCCCGCCGCTGCAGGTAGCCCCGCAGGCGGACCGCCGCGAGCAGCTCTTCAGGGTTTTAGTGCTGGGGCTGGCGGACTACGGCCGCAAATGCGGTTTCCAGAAAGCGGTGCTGGGCCTCAGCGGCGGCATTGATTCGGCCCTGGTGGCGGTGCTGGCCGCCGCTGCCTTTGGCGCCGACCAGGTGGCGGCCCTGCTGCTGCCCTCCCCCTGGAGCTCCCGGGGCTCGATTGACGACGCCCAGGCCCTGGCCCAACGCCTTTCTCTAGGCACCTGCACCCTGCCGATTGCGCCCCTGATGGCGGCCTGCGACCAAACCCTGGAGCCGGCCCTGGGCGGGGCGCCCACCGGACTGGCCGCCGAAAACCTGCAGTCGCGCCTGCGGGGCCTGCTGCTGATGGCCCTGGCCAACCAGCAGGGCCGCCTGCTGCTGGCAACCGGCAACAAATCAGAGCTGGCGGTGGGCTATTGCACCCTCTACGGCGATATGAATGGCGGCCTGGCCGTGATCGGTGACCTCTACAAAACCACCGTGTTTGGCCTCTGCGAATGGCTTGATTCAGCGGCTGCCGGCCCCTGCCGCAGGTCTTTGGGTTTGCCGGCCGAAGGGGAATTGATTGGCGCGGCGATTCGCGGCAAAGCCCCCAGCGCCGAGTTGCGTCCCGACCAGAAAGACAGTGATTCGCTGCCCGATTACGCCGTGCTGGATCCGCTCTTGAAGCGGCTGGTGGAAGATCTGGTTAGCCCTGAGCAACTGGTGGCGGAGGGGGCCGATGGGGCGTTGGTGCAGCGGATCTGGTCCCTGCTGCGGCGGGCGGAGTTCAAACGGCGCCAAGCGGCGCCCAGCTTGAAGGTGAGCCCCCGCTCCTTCGGCAGCGGTTGGCGCATGCCGATTGCAGCCTTTTAAGGGAGTTGTTTGCCTCAGTCCCGCTCTCGGCTGCGGTTAGCGGAGCCGAGAGCGGGCCCAAATCGCCAAGTTGGTGCTTCATTCGGGGGTGGTCACGAAGGCTTGGCCCATGCGCTCGCGAAACAGTTGGGCGGCCGGAGTTCGCCGATGGGGGTGCAGAAAGGGTGTGGCCATCAACACCGGGGCGGCATAACAGCGGCGCCGCACGCTGAGTTTGAGCAAGCCGATCGCTTCATAGGACCGATCCAGGGCCAAGGCCGTCAACCCCCAATAGCCGAGGGCCCCAGCCGCATCGGGATCCTGGCTCACCAGGGCCAGGGCTTCATCCAACAGCTGGTGGGCTCGCTTGGCCAGCCTGCCTTGGGCCAACCCATAGGCCACCATCGACATGGAGCCTTGAAACGGCCGCTCCAGGATGCCGCTCTCTTCCACCAGCCTGGTGGCCAGCTCAGCCTCGCCGCGCAAGGCCCCAAGCATGGCCAGAAACAATTTGCTACCCACCAGCGCTGGATTCACGCGCAACTGTTGTTGGGCCGCTTGTTCAGCCGCCGCAATGTCACCGAGGGCGCAATGGGCCATGGATTGCACCAACCAACCCTGGCTGAGGTCTTGGTGCAGCAGTTCGGCCATCAGTCGCAGGGCCTGGCGTGGTCTGCCTGTGAAAATCAGGTGGCGGGCCCAGGCAAAGCGCGGCAAACCGGCTGGCAGGCTTGGACCAAGCCAGTTGCCATAAAGACGCTGGCTGGTTTGCGGTTGCCACAACAGCAACGACATCGTTTCGGCCTTGATGGCCTCCCAGCCAGGCGCCTGGCTTGCCTGCTGGTCACCTAGATCGAGACAACTTTGTAGGTCTGGGAGGGTGCTAGCGGCTGTACGCACCCCCCAGAGACATTGAAGAAGGTAGAAATAACAAAGCTCAAGACGACCTTGGCTGAAATTAGGATCACACTCAACGCTTTGCTGCAAAAGCCATTGCTGTCGAGGCAGGCGATAGGGGTCGCGGTTGGGCCAGTAATCATGGGCCTCGAAATAAAATAAACGACTGGCCATGCTGCAATCATAGGCTTTAAGCTGGGTTTCTTTGCTGGCGCTTGCCGGGGCAGATGGCGACCCATCGGGTTTGGGTTCAGGCATATACATCAGTTCAACCGGGGCCTCAAAGCTATATCCCTTGCCATAAATGCTTCGAATCACCTCGATACCCAGGGGGCCCTGGGCGAAGACCTGGCGCAGGCGATGCACTGCTAAGCTGAGGGCAGGGCGCTGGGTTTTGGCTGCCTGTTGATCCGGCCAGAGCCGGCTAATAAGCTCCTGTTGGGTTAGAATTTGTTTGGGTTGTAAAACAAAAATCAGCAACAACTCTTGCTGTAACGGCATTATGTTGATCCCGGTCCCACCTAGGCTAAGCTCTCCTGTAATAGTAAGCCGATAGGGGCCAATTCGCCAGCCAGTTTGAGATTGTGGGGCCAAGGACTGTTTTGGCTAGCGGAACAATTGTCGGACATGCTCGTGGATGATAAAAAAATAGTTGATCAGCATGCTTACTAAGCCAGGAGAACGCTGACGAGGCGAGGCTGTTATAATCTTAGCAAAAGCTATTCTGCCAAAACTGGGGCCAATCTGTCAACCGAACCTGGCGCTGGTGGCAATGTTCCGTTGCTGGTAATGACAATGTACCGCGCTCGAAAATATAGAGTTTATATTATTATTTCTACTTCACTTTCTCTAAGTCGATAAGCAGTCGGGACTTGGGCTGGAGCCGAGGTTGGAGCTGGGGGCTGAGCGTCGCGGCCAGGAGGATGAGGCAGGGCTTTGAAAGATTTCAGAAATGATTGGCCAGATCGAGCGGGGTGGTTCATTGTTCGATCGATGGATAAGGCAATCGCCTGAGCAGGACTAACCCAGCTCATTCAAATGCTCTCCATTTCATGACCATAGACAGAGAAAGTCAACTCCAAGTTCTTCCAGCAAATGCATCACCCATGGCATTGCCAGCAAGTTCAAGTTCTTTCACCTCCGCCGGCGCCCCAATCTCTCATTACATCGCTCTGGCCTCTCTGGCTAGATCCTGCATGGGCAACAGCCCATGACGCAGGCGAGCGAGCGCCAGGGCCCCGGCATGGCGATCAGGCAATTGCTGATAGAAGCAAGCGTGGATGCAAGCGAACTGCCCAAGCATGGCAGTTTGGGCGGCCTAGGGAGTCAGCAAGCTGGCCGGAGGCTACGGCTCAGCACGGCTGGCCATCTGCTGTTGGCTGGCGCGATCCTGGCGATGGCCTTCAGCGTGGTTTTGCTTTCACGCCAGGCGGCCCAGAACCGGCAACGCAATTTGGGCTATTGCAACAGGGTTCCACTCATGTTACGGCAACCCTATCCCCAGCAGCCACAACAACCAGGCGATCCGCTGCCGATTGCAACCAGCATCAATCTTAAAGAATTGGTTCTGGCCTTACCAACCGCGTCTCCACTGCAAAAGCAACGCCTAGTCCAACAGGCCATTGAATTGAAGGAGCTTTATCAATACCATTGCCAGAGTATGCAGATTTTTTCTGCAAACTATCAGGCATTGGTTGGCATGGCAAATGGGGCAGCAATGCTATCGGCAACGATGCTGGCATTGCTCAGTCTGCGTGGCTTGCAGACTGAGATCCATTGGCCCTTCAGCGTGCTGGTGGCGTCGGGCTTCGCCTTGGGTATGGCGGTGGTGACAATCAACACCTTCAATCTGAAAAGCAATCAACAGATGAGCGCTCGTCTTTACAAGCAGACGATTGCCCTAAGCCGTAGCTTTGCTACTGCGATTGCCAATCAGGAGTACGGGAGTGGATCCGATCGGCTGTCCTTGAGTGATCGCAATGAGCTGGGCAGGTTCCTCGATTTTGTTGATAAGCAATTAGCACTCAATGATACTCCAGCCTTTGTCATGGATGATCAATTCGCTATCAAAGAGGCCGCCGCGTTGATCCACAAAGCGTCGACAACTGATTCTACCCATTGAACAACAATCGCAGTTATTGAAATGAAGAATCTGAAACTTCTTCGGCTGATCATGCCTTCAAGATCCAGTCTGATGGTTTGTTTGTTGCTGCTTGGCCTTTCGCTTCCTGCGGCGGCCCAGGAGCAACTGGGTGATGCCGCTGGTCTCTGCCGCAGCATGGGGCCCGAGCTGGTGATGGCGATCAGCACCGGCATTTTTGCCGCTGTTATTGTCACGCTTGTCGTCATTTATTGGCGATTGCAGCACAGTGGCTGGTCGATTGCCAATGCCATCTCCGAGCCTACCCATCTCTCGATTCCTTTAGACGAGCACTGGGCCCAATCCCAGGGGGATACCAGGGCTCGGATCAAGACCCTCGCCCCGGATGGTCCACCCACATCGGTGATCCTGATGGAGGCCAGCAGTAGCCGACTGATTGCCCTGGCGGGCATGGTGGCGATTCTTTTGATCTATGTGGGTTTTGGTGTTTTTTCGCTTTACACCTTCGGGCTCACCTGTCAGATGCCCGCATCCACTGTTGCTGTTAGCACCTTTCTTTATTCGGGTCTCACCCTGTTTGTCCCCTACGTAGCCAACAAGTTTTCCGGGCTATTGCAACCATCGCGCCCGTCGCAAGCAGCGGCCGCGTCTACCGTTGCTGTGGATCCGATCGCCCTGCAGCCCCGTCCAGCGCCCCTGGTTCCAGAGTCCAGCCCTGGGCCAGTGTTGCGCCCAACTCTGGCCAGATCGGCGCCGCCTTACAGCGCGATCACCCCACCCCATCGGCTCGCAGGCCCTGCGGCAAAGCTGCCCCTGCTGGCTGCGCAGGCCGCTGCTGCCACCCCTGCGGAGTCCACTAGCCACCCCCCTGCCGTTGGCAATCGCGACGTCGCGCCTACCTATGAACCCGCCCTGGAGTTGATTGCCGAGTTTGAAGGATTTGTCGATCACGCCTATCCGGATCCGGCCAGCGGCGGCGAACCCTGGACGATCGGCTACGGCTTCACCAGCCTTGATGGGCGTCCGGTGCAGCCGGGTGACACGATCAACCGGGCCGAGGCCGATGCCCAGCTGCTGGGCGGGGTCAATGCCTGCGCCCGCCATCTAGCCAGCCGCGTTCCCTACTGGAACGGCATGGCGGAAGATCAGCGCTGCTGCCTGATCTCCTTTGCCTGGAATCTCGGTGAGGATTTCTATGGCGGTACCGGCTTCGATACGATCAGTCGCCGTCTCAGAGAGAAGGACTGGGCTGCCGTACCGGAAGCCCTCCTGCTGTATTGCGATCCGGGCAGTTCGGTGCAGGCGGGCCTCCTGCGGCGCCGTCAGGCGGAGGCGGATTTTTGGCAACAGGGGATGGCCAGCTTGGCTAGCGCAACGGCCCGGCCCGCCAGCGCCGGCCAACTCAGTGGGGTAGGCGGGCCTAGGGCAGCCGGTCGACCTGGCTCTATAGCCACAGCAACCACTCCAGCTGTTGCCCTCCATCCCAATCCGCTCAACGTGCCCTGGTTCGACCAATTGGCCATGGACGATGGCCAAGGATGGCGCGATTGCTTCTCAGCTAGTTCGGCCATGCTTGCCGCCTACTGGGGCAAGGAACCCAACGAAGATGATTACAACGCTCTGCGCCAACAATACGGCGACTCCACCACCTCTGAGGCCCAGCTTGCGGCACTACGGCACCTGGGCCTGAAGGCGGAGTTCCACACCGATGGCACTTTGCAGACGATCAAAAGCGAAATCGATGCCGGCCGCCCGGTGGCGGTGGGCTGGCTGATCAACGGTCCGCCAGCGGCGCCGAGCGGCGGGGGCCACTGGACGGTGGTGATCGGCTACGACGCCAGCGGCGTGATCATGAACGATCCCTACGGCAGCTGTGATTTGGTAAATGGCGGCTATCCCCAAAACCACAACGGTGCCCGCCAGCATTATTCCTACGCCAACTGGGAGCCGCGTTGGCGGCCTCAAGGAAGTGGCGGCTGGTATCTAGTGGCGCAGCCATGAAAGCGCCAGCAGCTCCTCAGCAAGCAGACACTCGACGCCCTCGCGAGCCCACTCTGCTTGCTGAAGGGCGGGCCGGCGCCTCCCCTTCAAGGCCATAGATCTTCGCCCGACGCTCGGGGCCTCCTTTAACCAGATACCCAATCCGATGAATACACCCGTAAACCATGCCCGTGGGCCGCCGCATTGTCTGAGCAGGCCGCCCAACAGATCCCATGAAGTCCGCCTGCCTCAAGACCAGGCTTGTCCACCCTTTTCAACCTTGATTTCATGGATTCCAACACGCCTTCCGTCAGTCCTTTCATTCCGGCTGGTACCTACCAGCAGAGCTCCAATGATGTTCAGGTAACACTGTCCGCTAACTGCTATTGCGAGGATGGAGGCTCCTCCCAATCATCATTGACATTCACGCAAATGCAACTTCAGGGTATATGTGATATCAGTAATGACAACGGCACCCTTACGTTGGTGCAGGGTGAGGGGTTTCCTAACCCCGTTAATACAGGTAATCCATTCGTGCCGGCAGGATCTTATCAAAATAGTGCTAGCAATATTGAGATTGCCATCCAGGCATTATGTCGAAATGATGCCGGTATTGATGTGCCCTCAAGCATGCTTTACTCACCATCGGACACGTCCGGTATCACCAGTATTGCGAATACAAATGGTATGTTATGCCTGTTTAAATAGTTACTCGCTTCGCCCGTGATTCGCTAACCCTTCTGATGCTGCCGCATCCCCATCAGCGAGTAGTACGTCAAGCACCATCACCATCACCCCAGCTCAAACAACCTTCCCTACCAGCACCGTGACCCAAACTCCAAGCACCAACACCAGCACCACCTCGACCACTTCTACACCGCAAAACACCTGCTCCGTTACCAACAACCTCATCCTGCCCACGAGCCCAAGCACGCCAGCCCAAACGGATTGGGATGGGGGCATTGTTGTAATCAGCGGCTACAATACCTCCAGCACAAGCACGGCTCAGGGTTATCTCCAGAGTGACTTGACTTTGCTCAGCTTTATCGATGAGGGCGCCAGTGCCAGCAGCGAGAGCAGTACAACGTCCAGTGTTCTGCCGCTTAACGAAACGGGCACCCTCAACCTGCTGCCCTACTACCAACCTGGCAGCACCACCCAGGTCAACACTGTTTACAACCTTCTGGTTTCCCAAGCTAATAACTACTTCCCAGTGGCGGCAGTAGGCGAGATCAAGATGGGTAGAAACTTTGCGCCCGTTTCCCTGCCCCAGGCTGCTCCTAGTAATTCCAGCTCAGGGGCCAATGCCTACGTGTTTTTGCAAAACATGATGGCCTATCCTTCATCGCCTTTGGCCCAGCAGTTTACAGCTGCGCTGAATCAAGATAACAGTGCCAGCCCAGCGACTGGTTCAAGTGCAGCAGTTAACACATTCTTTGCTGGCACCACCAGCTTTACGAATGTGAATTTCAATATCTATAGTTCCGTTAGCAGCTATGCTTCAGCCTATGCTTATATTTGGGCAAACTTTCAACAATCTTATACCTATCACTTCTACACGGTCACCCCAGCAAGCGATAACAGTTCCAGCGCCACCGGCACTACTGATGTAAAGGAATCAGAGCAGTTCTCCAGCCTGGGAACCGTTGTCTTTACCCAGTCGGGATACTCGCCGGCAGCGATTTCCGACGCCAATGCTGGCTACACTATCACCTGGAATCCCAAGGGTGGCACTGCCGTTGGTCTTAACTTCCTGGATGGACAGTTGGTGGCTAACAATAGTGATGGCTTCAGCGGCTTCTGCCTGCAAACCACATTCATGGATATGGCCCAACTTACGGGCAATTCCGCAGATACGGGCATACCCATCCAAGCGTTGGTGGGCGTGATCAATGGCAGCAATGTTATCGGCTCAGCCGTCGAATTGAGCGAGACCGAAGGTGCCAAGTGGAGCAAAGGTTTCAACGATGTTTTGAAATCCAAGACTTTCGAGGCCATCCAAATCGGGATGTCTCTCTTTTTTATGATTGACATCGGAGTCAAGCTGTGCGAGTGGATTAAAGAAAAATGCAGCCGTGGGGAGTCACCATCGGCGGATGAGGTTACCAAGGCGCAAAGCGACATCAAGGATGAAGCGCAGGAGAAAGCAGAAGATGCCGGCAACGATGAGGAGTTGAAAACGGGCGACGCCGTGGGCGAGGAGCAGGCTAATGCAGAGTCTAGTGTCCTGAACGCTGAGGCAGAAGAGGCTGAAGCATCCGAAATTGATGAGCAATTTACGGAAGAAGAAGTACAGGCCGCCCTTGAAGATAATTCAACTATTGATGACGAGGTTGAGAACACAGATGAGGAGGAGACTGAACTTGAGGACGTTAATCCTGAATCCAGTGATGCCAGTAGCGAGCTTGAGTCAATCCAGGATCAGATATCCTCGACCCAGTCGACGATTGTTTCTGAGAATCAAGCTCTAGGAGATGCGTCTTCCGCTGAAGTTCAACAGCAGGATGCGACGGTAGAGGAGGAGGATGATGACGAAGCAGAGGATGAGAAGGAGGAGGAAGCAGATGAAGATGGTGATTTTGACGATGTAGACGACCTGGCCGACCTCGACTAATTCAGCGCCGTTTTTTCTACAGCTCCACTCACACAGGAGTGGGGCATTTTTCTCAACTCAATTGCAACTCGTTGTGATGACAGCTTCAGGCACCTCCAGTAGCACAGGCTCGACAAGCAGCGGCAATCCCTGCACGGTCACCAACCAGCTGGCGAGCCCCCTGATTGTGTATTACACCTTCAGCAGCAGTCCGCCCAGCTCACCGCCTAGTACGGAGGCGGCTGACTATGCGCCGACCTACACCCAGATTGCTGTGATTCCCGCCAACGGCAGTGGCACCTTCACCCCCTCCACGCCAACGAGCCGCCTGGTGTTGGCCCAGCAGGACAACCAATTCCCTGTATTGGTGTGGGTGCCTTCGCTGACCAGCAAAAAACCATCCACCACCGTCACCGAGGCAGACCTGACCACGGCCCAGAGCTGCTGGAGTTTTTACCTGCAGACCATGGCCCAGCCCTATTCACCGCAGGCTCTGCAGTTCAGTGAGATCTATTATACGGCCACCAGCCCAGCTGAGCTGGAAGCCAATGTGGCTGCCTTCTGTACGGCCAACGGCATGGCTGGCGGCACGGCCCCGGAAATGTCTGCCCTGGCGTACTGGGCCAACAACACGCTCTATCCCTGGAGTGGCACCTACTTCTGTTACGAGCCGGATACCACCTCCACCAGCAACCTGGTGCTGCCCACCGTCAGCGTTGGCACCCTCACGATCGCCAATGGCAGTGCCAGCTACGCGGCGGCTGATCCCGCCAATGCGCCCGAACTCACGCCACCGTTGAGTGTGAGCGGCGGGGTGTTGAGTTCAAGCGGCGGCAGCAGCAGTGAAGGGCTGTGGCTGGCCGGCATCCCGCGCAGTCTGTCCTGGGAGGGAAGCCCCGATCAAATCGTGCTCTGCCTGAGCGGCACCCTGAATGGCACCAGCCTGATCGCTCAGCCCTACGCCGATCCCACCCTTCCCTGGTGGGTGGCGGCCTACGACATGGCCTTCGTGTCGTTTCGGACGGTGCAGCTGATGATGGTGTTGAACATGGCGGAGTTTGTGCTTGAGGGCGTGGCCAATGGCATGGCTTTCCTTTACAGCAACCTCGGCAAGCTGGTGGCCTCCATCAATGAAAATCTTTCCAGCCAAGCCGCCACCGCCGATCCGATCGCGGAGCTGGGCGAAGACATCGATCCGATCAATGTCGATGTTGATGTGGATGTTGATGTCGATACAGACATCGACACAGATATCGTGGAAGACACTGACACCGTTGTTGACACCGATGTGGATACGGATGTCGATATTGATGTAGATGTTGATATTGACGTAGATGTATTTGCCATCATTGATGTAGATGTTGATATTGACGTTGATATTGATAGCGACGTAGACGTTGTCACCGATACCGACAATGTCACGGATACCGATACAGATACCGACACCGATATCGATACGGATACCGACACGGACGTTGAGGTGCCCAAGGGCGGGGTCAACACCCTGCTCAATCAGCTTGGCGGCTGGATCATGGACAAGGGTTTCCCAGCCCTGGTGGACAATTTGGCAATTGTGTTTTGCATGATTTCGGCCCAGAAATTGCTTGGCGTCTGGAAAACAGCTGCGGTCGACGATATGAATTCGATGGCACCTCAGCAATCCACGGGCTTGGGGCTGCTGGTGAATTACATGCTCAATCCCAACAACACCCCGCAGCAGTGCTGGAGCACCTTTGCCGATTGGGTTCAGCAAGCGCAGCCTTCGATCACCAGCCAGCAAATGGTGCTTAGCTCCATTCTCTCTACTCCAAATAGCACAGCCCAAAATGCCGCCAATAGTTGGCAATGGACGCCGCAGGCGCAATCAGCGCTCGTGAGCCAAATGAGTGCCTTTGCCAGCAGCAGTGAGCAATACGAAGCCTATAATCTTTTGGCAAACTACACCTACAACAACGTTTCCCCGCCGGTCTTGGTGGGGTGCCAGACATCACTGAACTATCTCTCGGCCATCACCTCTCCCTATGCGCTGCTCCAACTCGTTGTGGGCCTAGGTGATTCAGCTGTTGAATACTACAACGGCAGCGGCTGGAGCCAGCTGCAGGCCACCGGCTGGGGGTCTGCCGTCACCTGCATGGAGGTGAACTGGCTCGCCAGTGGCCAGCCCCAGGTGCTGGTAGGGCTCGGGAGTGGTGCGGTGGAGTATTACAACGGCAGCGGCTGGAGCCAGCTGCAGGCCACCGGCTGGGGGTCTGCCGTCACCTGCATGCAGGTGAACTGGCTCGCCAGTGGCCAGCCCCAGGTGCTGGTAGGGCTCGGGAGTGGTGCGGTGGAGTATTACAACGGCAGCGGCTGGAGCCAGCTGCAGGGCACCGGCTGGGGTTCAGCGATCAACTGCGCCAGTGCCCAGTGGAGCCTGGTGACCCTGAGTGGCAATAGCGCCGCTTAGTTTCCGTTTTGCTTCCGGCTAGCAACCGTTGTTGGCTATTGAGGCGTGGCGTGGCATTCATTCGCTTATTTGAAGACCCGCAGCCATTTGATCGTTATGGCTGCGGCGTACCTTTTCTGCATTCTTTTGCTCATCCTGCCTCTTAAAACTTCCCCACGGTTTCACAACACCATGACCCTCACCCCCAATCGTTTTCCAAGCCAGGAGCACCATGCCCGGGCCTGGCAGCAGCTGGCTGCCCAGATCGCCGCCCAGGCCGATGCCATTCAGGAAGCCCCTGCCGCCACCCCTCCCCCGTACCCCGGCAGCCTCACGATCATCGGCTCGGGCATCGGCATCCTCGGCTTCACCCTCGGCGATCAAGAGCTGATTCTTGGCGCCGACGCCGTGTTTTTCTGCGTAGCCGATCCCGCCACGGTCACCTGGATCAAGCAACGGCGGCCAGATGCCCTCGATCTTTATGTGCTCTATGACGACAGCAAGGTGCGTTACACCACCTACATGCAGATGACCGAGGCGATGTTATTCCCGCTTCGTCAGGGCAAAAAAGTCGTGGCGATTTACTACGGCCATCCCGGTATTTTTGTTCTTTCCACCCATCGTGCCATTCAGATCGCCCGGCGCGAGGGCCACCATGCCGTGATGCGGCCCAGTGTGTCGGCCTTGGATTGTCTGTGCGCCGATCTCGGTGTGGATCCCGCCCATCCAGGCATGCAAATGCATGAGGCCACCGACATGCTGATCCGCAGACGGCTGCCCTCGACCCAGCTGCATGTGGTGCTCTGGCAGGTGGGCTTGATCGGTGAGATGGGCTATCGCCGCAAGGGCTATATCAATGATAATTTTTCCATTTTTGTTTCCTATCTACAGCAGCACTACGGCCCCGACTACCAGGTTACCAACTACATCGCATCCCGCTTTCCCACGATCGCGCCCGTGATCGAGCACTATCCCCTCAGTGCCCTGCACGATCCCGACACCCAAGCCAAGGTGACGGGCATCTCCACTTTTTATCTAGCCCCAAAAGACACCGCCGCTCCCTGCGCCACGATGATGCAGCAGCTGGGCATGTTGCAGCCTGGCCAACAGCCCAAACCGGTGGCCACGCCGCTGCGACAGATCGGCAACTACGGCCCGCGGGAGCGTAAGGCTTTTCCTGCCTTTCACCAGTTCCAGGTGCCCGCTGGCTACCACTGGCAAGGCGAAACCGCCGCCAATCGGTTTTTAATCGCCCTGCGGCTCGATCAGGAACTGGCCGATCGCTACCGGGATAATCCCCACGCCGCCCTGGCCAGCGCCGAATTTGCCGATCTCACGGCCCGTGAGCGCACCCTGTTGGCCAGCCGTGATGCCGGCGCCCTCCAGGTGGCGGCCAAGGGTAGCCAGGTGGTTTGCGCAGCCAATCGGCAGTTGTTGGAGGCCCTGTTCCGGCAGCGCCCTTTGCTGCGCCGCCTCGCCCAACTGCTCAGCCAAGGCCGCTGCGATACCGCCGATTTGGAGGCTTTCGCTGCCGCCTCGGGCCATGGCGATTGCCAATGGGGCAGGTTGCGCACCGACATCGACCTACTCCAGCGCGATCTGTTGTTCCCCTGGAATGGTGTCTACCAGGCCAACCAACCCGACCAGTTGTTGGTGTTGCTTGGCGAAGGCCCGCGGTCCCGGTTGTTGCTGCAGGGCAAGCTGATTAGCAATTTCCGCTTTAAGCGCGGTGTTTTGCGTTGGCAGGCAACGTCGGCGCAACCCAGTCACGGATTTCTACGTGTGGATGTCGATGCCCGCGGCCAGCGGCGCTTGCTGGGCAGTATCTGGCCCGCTGGCGAGGCCGTACCGGCCGACCACCGCCTCGTGTTCAATGAGGTGCTGCCTGGCCGCCAGCATCCGGCGATGGCGGTGGGCAGCTATCGCTCCGACGCCGGCCGTTTGGTACTGGAGGTTTGCGACACCAGCGACCAGGGCCGCTGCTTGAAGCTGAGTCTCAATGGCACCGATCTATCCGGTGCCCTTGCCTTGCGGGGCCGCCACCTGCTCTGCGGCAACCAGCGTTTTGCACTCGATGGCAGTTGGCAGAAGGTGGCTGAAGTGGCCCAATCCCTTCGCGGCGAGTTTGTGCTCAAGGGGCATCCTGTGCTGCGCAGCTTGCGGCTCACCGCGGACAGTCTTGTACTCAATGGCATCGCTACCCCAGGCCAGTGGCAGCACGACCAAATTAACTGGAGCGATGGACCGGCCTGGGCGCGGCAGGGGCAATTATCGCTATTGCTTGATCCGATCACCTTGCACCCCATGCTCCATGGCCAGGTGGATGGCCAAGCGCTCGTGGGCCTGGTGCCGGTGAGCGAGGGGTTGCTGCGCCCTGAGCCGGAGTTTGGTCTTACACCTGTTGCCTGGTGGGAGTTGTATGGCGCCCAGGCCCATTGGGCCTGGACCATGGGGGGGATGCTCTGGCCTAAGTGGGAGCGGGCCTCTCTATACTCCCAGATTGTGAATCGTAGCCTAGTCAAGCTTTTGCCATGACTGACAACCTGCTGAAGAGCTGGAGCAAGGTGCCTGGTACGAAATCAGCCTGGTTGCTAAACTATGACGCGGAACGTTATCCCTTCTCGCGTTACTTACGTGATCAAATTTTCCGAGTTGATGACCTGGAAAAACTACATCTAAGTAGTCTTTGTAGGCCAGGCTCTCCGCCTGGCTATCCGGATAATCTGCGCCTGCGCCAAATGATGCAACGCCTGCCGTTGAACTCGGATTTCTACACAATCTACACAAGCTTTGTGCATGAATTGGTTGTCTGCTATTTTGGTGGCCGCATTTCCTATGCGGCCCGCCCCAAAATGCGAGTCCATCTGGCCGGTTCGGGCTCGGTCAGTCGCTGGCACCGTGATGCCAATGTAACCGGTCGATTGGAACAGATTAACATCTGGCTGCCGGCCACAAACTGTTTTGCCGGCAACACCCTCTGGGTGGAAAAGGATTACGGAACTGAATGTTATCAACCGATTCCTGTTCGGCTTGGTCAGGCTCTATTTTTTGACGGTGGTTTGCTTGCCCATGGCAGCGTCTCTAACGATACCGATACCAGCCGCGTCAGTTTTGATCTGCGCTTTTCAGCATCCAGTACCACCCCCAGCGCAATGACCAAGCGCCTCTTGGGCGAGCGCCCGTTGGCGTCGATCGTGGCGCAGCTCTGCCCCTCGCTGTCGCTTTCGCCCTAGCCCTAGCCCATCTGGAACAGACCCCGATGACCCCCCTAGACGTTGGCGCCTGCCGATCGCTGCCCTGTTGCGCCAGTCGCAGCATCCCATCGGCCCCTGAGGGCAAGGTTGTGCTGATCCCAGGCTTGGCGATTTCGCTTCCCTGAGGCCACAGTGGTAGCAGTGTTCGTCCATTCCACGCGCCATGGCAGCAGCAAAGCTGGCGGCACCCATGGCCAGTATTGGGGTCCCCGCCGAAATCAAACGCGATGAACAGCGGGTGGCCCTCACCCCAGACGGCATCCGCGAGCTGGTTTCCCTCGGCATGGAGGTGCGGGTGCAGGCGGGGGCCGGCCTGGGGGCCGGCATCAGCGACGACGACTTCGCCGCCTCCGGGGCGCGGCTGGTGAGCTGTGAGGAGGCCTGGGGGGCCCACCTGGTGGTCAAGGTCAAGGAACCCCAGCCCCAGGAATTTGGTTTTCTGCGACCCGATCTGGTGCTGTTCACCTACCTGCATCTGGCGGCCTATCCAGATGTGGGGCGAGCTCTCCTGGAGGCCGGCACCACCGCCGTGGCCTACGAAACGGTGCAGTTGGAGGACGGCAGCCTGCCCCTGCTGGCGCCGATGAGTGAAATCGCCGGCCGCTTAGCCGCCCAGGTGGGCGCCCGCTTGCTGGAAAAACCCCAGGGGGGCAGGGGGTTGCTGATTGGGGGCTGCACCGGGGTGCGACCCGCCAATGTGGTGGTGATCGGGGCTGGCACCGTCGGCTGGCATGCGGCCCGCATCGCTGCGGCCATGGATGCCCAGGTCTACCTGCTCGATCGCTCGCCGCAGCGGCTCCGGCAGCTGGATGCGGACCGGCGCGGGCGCCTGGTGACCCTGGTCAGCAATGACGCCCTGATCGAGCGCCTGGTGCCCGATGCCGATCTGCTCATCGGTGCCGTGCTGTTGCCTGGTGGCCGCGCCCCCACCCTGGTGTCCGAGGAGTTGGTGCAGCGCATGGGTGCCGGTGCCGTGATCGTCGATGTGGCGATCGACCAAGGCGGCTGCATTGCCACCAGCCGCGAAACCACCCACACCGATCCTGTGCTGACCATCCACGGCGTTCAGCACTATGCCGTTGGCAATATGCCCGGCGCCGTGCCCTTCACCTCCACCGAAGCCCTGGTCAGTGTCACCTTGCCCTACATCCAGGTGATGGCTGGCCGGGGACTCAGCGAGGCCGTCATCGACCGGCCCGAACTGCTTTCGGGGCTGAATACGGTCGATGGGTCGGTCTGCCACCCGGGAGTGGCCAGGGCCCTTAATGTGTCTCCGCGCCATCCGATGGCCTGTTTGCGCTAACGCGGCAACAGCAGGCGGACTTGGCGGCCCCCAAGCTCCGGGCAACGGCCAAGGCTGAATTGGCCGCCATGGTTGGAGACCGTGATGCGCACCACATGCAGATCGAGAGCTTCGCTGCCAGCGGCGGGCATCTCGGCCTCGGCCGACTCGGCCTCGGCCGTCTCGGCCTCGGCCTCCTCTTGCCATGGGCCGTTGTCACTGATCACCAGTTCCACAGCGCTTGAGGTGGGGGCCAGGTGGATGGTGAGCAGGCGATTCGTGGGGGGGGCTTTGGCCAGGGACGCCAGCGCCCGCCGCAGCAACAAGGTAAGGGCGCCCTGCAATTGCTGGGGATCGCCATCGATGGCCAGGGGCTGCTCCAGGCCCCAACTGCTGAGACGAACCCCCGCCAGCTTCAGGGGTCGCTTGTGATAAAGCAAAACGGCCTGCACCACCCTGGCCAGATTGACGCTCTCGATGCGGGTTTCCTGGCTGCGCAGCAACAAGTGCAGGGCTTCGGTCATGCTGACCAGGTGATCAATTTCGTGTTCAAGACGGCCCATCAGCCCCGTGTGAGCTGCGTCCTGGCTGGCTGGTCCCGCCGTCACTTGAGTTTGGGATTGCTGGGCCAGCAGGCGCAGGGCACTGAGGGGCTGGTTAATTTCATGGGCCACGCTGACGGCCAGTTGGCTGGTGTGTTGCAGTTCGTTCAGGCGCCCCCGCTGCTGGCTCAGTGTGGATTGGGCGGCGGCAAGGTCGGCCTGGGTCTGGCGGAGGACCTGTCGGCAGTGATGCCACTTGACACGCTGACGACGTTCCAGCAGGACTCCCGCAGCCACCAGCAGGGCCATAACAAGCAGTCCGCCTAAGGCGATCCCGATGGGATCAGAGAACATCGGCATGGAGAACCGCAAAACGGACCAGGGCGGCGCCGCGAATCCCCAGCCGGGCGGCGATCTGCCTGCGGTGGGTGTTCACCGTTTCCAGGCTGACACCCAGCTCGAGCGCCACATCACGGCTGCTGGCGCCTTGGCCGATCCTTTGCAGGATCTGCCTTTGGCGGGGGCTCAGGGATTGGAGGCGTTCGTCAAGAATGGCCTCCGCCCGGGCTGCGGAGGGATTGGGAGTCGGCAGCAGCACACTGATCTCGTCGAGAAGATCGTCACAGGATCCAGTTTTGTCAACGACGGCAAGCAGCATCGGCTCGAGATGCTCGGGGCACAGAAAAGTATGGGCTAGAGCCGATATCACAATCAAGCGGGCTGCCGGGTTGAGTAGTTGCAAGGCTTCTGCCACCCTCGTGCCTGGGCCATCCGGCAGGTTCAGGTCCAGCAGCAGCAGATCGGGCCGGTGCTCGACACAGGCCTGGATCCCGGCCGCCGCCGTCTGGGCGACGGCAACCACTTTGAGACCCTTCAGCCGATCCAGCCTTTCGGCCAGCAACTGGGCAATCATGGTTTGGTCTTCAACCAGGACGCATCGCAAATGGGCCGCTTGGGCCCCAGGGAGTGGCAGCACAGCTAAAGGGGTCTCAGGGCACCAGAGGCATATCGATCTCGACCATTCTGGGGTCACCAAGAGGACCAAGTTACTTGTTTAGATTTCCTGATCCTTCAGGGTCAAAAACGAAAAATCACTAAAGGCTTAACAATCTGTTACCATTGCACGAAGCGGGTTGGTTTTGATTGTTCCAGCTGCGTCTAAGTATCGGTTATGTGTGTTTAACCAATGGCCTGCCGTCTCGTCTTCCTGCTAGCACCACAATCAGCTTTGCCCCAACCTGGGGCTGGATGGCAAGAGCTTGTCGAAGCTCAAAGCCAGAGTCTCGGCAGTGGTATTTATCTGCGTTTGTTTCCAGCCCAAAAGGATTGGCATGGCAGTCTTGATGATTTAATTATTGAAGGCAAAGCAGACGTCACCGGTCAAAATCCTTTTGCCCAGGGGATCAGCCATTCTAAAGGTGAAACTAACAGGCTATTGTGTGATGCCTTCATCCCTTACGTTGAGCCTAAGTTACTCTGGTTAGCCGTTTACAAAGTCGATGGTCACTCCATTAACCCCAAGGAAGCTTATCCTTCCCATTCCCTGGATATCGATAGCGTCGAATGCTTAGATCAGTTTCCTTTGCGGGAAGCAAGCAACGAAACTTGTTGGTTTTACCCAACGGAAGATGGTCGTTATTTGAGTTGGGAGAAACGAAGTAGAATTATTACATTGCCAGGCTTTATACCTGACATTGTTGCCCAGGATGAAGCCCTTGACTACCAGCGCAGCGAAGTACATTTGCTATAGTCACTTATGGCTGACGACCAGAGCCTCACCTGTGTGGGTCTAACCTACCGACAGCGTCGCATCGATTGGCCCTTGCTTAAGGTAGAGACTGAGCCCTTTGCCACCTGGCGTTGCTTCCAGGTGGACTACAGCAGCGAAGCGGGCCATATTGAGGAATCATGCATCACGGTTTTCAATCCATAAAACAATTAAATGTTATATATATAACCAAACAAGATTGAATTAAATTTTGCCTGGGTCTGGACTTTATCCTTCGGCTTCACTTCCATCGGGGCCGTTAGCGCCATCGCCTTCGCCTTCGATACCATCATTTTCATCGGGTTCATCATGGCCATCATGGCCATTTTGTCCATCGAATTGCTGCATAAGCAGACCACGTTGGTATTCTACAGAAAGAGCTTCAAGATGGGCTCTCGCCTGATCCCTAAGGGCTGGATCCACCTGCTCAAGGGTCGTTCCTTCAGGCACTCGCATCCTTAACACCATCGCCAGGGAATCAAAGAGACGCACCTGGTCGTTCTGCCAGCCCTGGTAATCCGTGACCAAGGCGATCAGGGCTTGATCTGGCAGCTGGCCGACGCGCACCTGGTGGCGCAGTCCCTGGATCTGGGCCAGTCGCGAGGAGGTGACCATGGCATGGGCCGCTCCAAGCGCCGCCAGGGTATCCGCCGCTTCCCTTTTCAAAAGACTCATATCCCTTTGCAGCACCGCCTGCTCCATGGTCAAAGGCTCCCGCAGAGCTGGGAAGCCGCCACTGGCCCCGGCACCGTCACTCCCCGAAAGCCCCGATCCGAAAGGCTGATCGGACAGAAACAGAGTAGAGCCGCCCTTGGCCCGGTTTCCCTGGTTTCCAGGAGTCCAGGTTGGGGGGGGGGCTGGCTGGCGTCTGGCAGAGAGGGAAGGGGTGGATCTTCAGGTGTGACGACCAGGACCCATCCCTTCAGAACTTCGGCAAACCAATGGCGCAAACCGCGGATCGCCATCGGCAGAGAAGATCGAGTCATCATTCAGCGATCGGTTGCATGGCAGGAATCTGACTGAAAATCTCCCCCCTGGCCAGGGCGGTGTTCAGGATGGTCCCAGTCGGGGATCCGTAGGATTCGTAGGGGCAAGCTGGGGATTCAGGGTATGACTGGGGAGACCAGACCCCGCTTCGTGTTTCGAAACACATACATGAGCAATGTTGCTCATTCTGTTTGGATTCCCACACGAATCAGTTTACGGTTGAGCCACCACACCAAGGCGATGCCATGAACAGTTGGATCTCCGTTCCCACAAGCGATGGCCCGATCTCCGATCGGCCTTCTGCCGACGTCGAAGCCGTCGGCAACAACATCGATCCGATAGAAGTCTATTTCGAATGCATCACCACCTGCTCCCTCGACGATGGTGAATGCATCACAAGCTGCACGGAGGTTCTCCGCCAGCACTCCTAGGGTTGAATGCCAGGAGAAGGCGGCAGGTGGCTAGGGACGCCTAGCCTCAACAAGCCTTCTTTCTGGGTCGTGACGCCTGCCCTCCTGATTTCTTCCGTACCCTTCACCCCCACCCTGCTGGCCATCAACTGGCCGCCTTCGGCCTACCTCTGGTTCAAGACCCTGCATCTGGTCGGGGTGGTCGTCTGGTTCGCAGGGCTTTTTTATTTGGTTCGCCTGTTCATCTATCACCGCGAAGCCGAATCTCTAGAAGCGCCGCTCAGGGAGGCCTTCGAAACTCAATACGGGCTGATGGAACGGCGTCTGGCGAACATCATCACCACACCAGGAATGGTATTGGCAGTCACGATGGCAATCGGCCTGGTGAGTGTGGAACCCGCCTGGCTCCACCAAAGTTGGATGCACGCCAAGCTGGCTGTTGTCGCCCTGTTGGTGGCCTATCACGGCTTGTGTTATCAAATCATGGGCCAACTGCAGCGGGGCACCTGCCGCTGGGGTGCCCGCCAACTCAGGGCCCTCAACGAACTCCCCACCCTGCTGCTGGTGATCGCCGTGATGTTGGTGGTGTTCAAGCAGCAGTTCCCCACCGGAGCGGCCACCTGGTTTCTCGTGGCCTTGATCGTGGCCATGGCAGCCTCGATTCAGTTTTATGCCCGTTGGCGGCGGTTGCGGGCCGAGCGGCTGGCCAGCCAGGAGGTGGGCGGTGCTGCGGCCTGAAGCCCTGGCCCACCCCCTGGCCGCCGTGCTGGGCCAGGTCACGCCCCAGAGCTGCCCGGGACAGTTCAATTTCCATTGCCACACCACCTACAGCGACGGCTCCCTCCACCCCGGCGAGCTGGCCCGTCAGGCGGCCCACCTCGGCCTGCGCCACTTTGCCGTCACCGATCACCACAGCATCGAGGCCCACGCAGAAATCGTGGCCACCCTGGCGGACCTGGCCCAAGCAGGCGAACCGGTGCCTGAGTTCTGGCGCGGCGTCGAGATCAGTTGCCTCCTGGAGGGTTGCCTGGTTCACGTGCTGGCCCTGGGCTTCCGGGCTGACCACGCCCCCCTGGCGCCTTATTTGCAACGGGCCGCCACCGTGGGTCCTGATCTGAGGGCCGAGGCGGTGGTGGCGGCCATCCGGGCTTCGGGCGGTCTGGCCCTGCTGGCCCACCCGGCCCGCTATCGATTACCCCACCAACGGCTGATCGCTGCCGCCGCCAAACTTGGTTTTGATGGGGCAGAGGCCTGGTACGACTACGATATGCAGGGGGTTTGGAGCCCGACCCCATTGGTCTGTGATGCGATCGCCGCCGATCTCAACAAGCGTGGCCTTTTGCCCAGTTGCGGTACGGATACCCATGGAGTGGAGCTTCGGGGCCGCTAGGGTTCGCTCACACATTCCTCTCTGATTCGATGGGTCTGTTCGATCGCCTTCGCGGCCTGGGCCAATCCTCCGACAACGCGGCCAAGGTGGCGGCAACCGCAGCCGAAGCCAACCCCTCCAAAACGGACAACGCCTTTTTCCTGGATGCCGATTCCTCCAGCGGCCTGGGCGATGTCAAATTCATGCGCCGCTCCAACACCATCCGCCGCACCTTCCCCGGCAACGCCGACAGCCCCGGTACCAAGGAGATGGTGGCTGAGGTCGCCTCAATGGAGGCCAATCTCCAGAAGATGACCCCCGGCCTGGCCGGTACTCCCCTGGAGGAAACAATCGAAGTCTCCCTTACGGCTGGGGTCCCCAAGCCGGTGAAGAAGACGTTTGCCCAGCAGATGACCAGCTCCCAGCTGGCCCAGAAGCTCAAGGGTTCCGCCCTGGCGGTCAATACGCCCGGTGGCGCCGCTGCCCGTGATGCCAGCGAAAATGCCGAATCCACCCCGGCCCCCAGCGGTGCTGCCGCCAGGGCCGGTGCCATCGACCCGTTCAAGGCGATGGCCCGGGACCTCAACAGCTGAACGTCGCCCCCCCTCAGCGCGTCTCGATCCAGGCCTCGCTCTGGAGCACCAGCTCGCGCAGGTGCTTCAGTTGGCTTGGCTTTGCCACTGTCCAGAGCTGGCGATGATGGGCTTCCAGTAACCGCTCGGCCATGTCCCGCAGGGCCCAGGGATTGGAGTCACGCAAGAAGTCGAGCACCGGCTGGGACGCCAGCCAGGTGTCGCAGAGGGCCCCGTAGCTCCACTGGGGCACCCGACCGGTGCTGGCGCCGTAAGCGAAGAGATAGTCAAGGCTGGCGGCCATCTCGAAGCCGCCCTTGTAGCCATGGGTGGCCATGGCCTCGATCCAGCGGGGATTGAGCAACCGTGAACGCAATACCTTGTCAAACTCCTTCTCGATGCGGTGCAGGCGCGGCCGGCTCTGGCGGGAATGGTCCCCAAACCACAGGGACGGGGCATGCCCCTGCAGCCGTTCGACGGCGGCGCTCAGGCCCCCCTGGAACTGGTAGTAATCATCCGAATCGAGCAGGTCGTGCTCGCGGTTGTCCTGGTTGTGGAGCACCACCTGCACCGTGGCGAGTCGCTGCTCCAGTCCCTGGCGATCGCCGGCGGCCGCAAGTCCCCCTTCGCTGCCCGCCTCGCTGTCGTAGCGCCAGCTGCTCCAAGCAAGAAAAGCTTCTCCCAGATCGCCGCGATTCTCCCAGTGGCCGCTATCGATTAACCCCTGCAGGCCCGCGCCATAGGCCCCGGGAGCCGAACCGAAGACCCGGGAGGCATGGCCCTCGCGCCTGGCGGCAGCGGCCAGGGGATTGTCAGCCTCCTGCTCGTTGAGGTTCGCCACCAGCTGGCAGGCGGTGTTCACCCAGCGCACCAGCTGGGGAAAAGCATCCCGAAACAGACCGGAGATGCGCAGGGTCACATCAACCCGGGGGCGCTCCAACAGGGACAGTGGAATCACCTCCAGATCCACCAGGCGGCGGCTGGGGCCATCCCACACGGGTCGCACCCCCATCAGGGCCAGGGCCTGGGCGATGTCTTCGCCGCCATTGCGCATCGTGGCCGTGCCCCATACCGACAACACCAGCACGCGCAGATCTTCGCCCTCCTCCTGGCGGTGCAGTTCCAGCAGCAATTCGGCACTGCGGCGACCCAGATCCCAGGCGGCTTCCGTGGGCAGACCGCGGAGGTCGACGCTGTAGAAGTTCCGACCTGTAGGCAGAACATCGGGGCGCCCGCGGGTGGGAGCACCGGAGGGGCCTGCGGCGATGCGGCCGCCCCCGATGGCGTGCAGAAAGGCATGGCGCTCGGCCTCGGCGCAGGCCAGCAAGCGCGGCAGGAGTTGCTCGCGCAAGTGCTCCAAAGCCCGCTCGCTACAGCCCCCAGGACCCCGACGGACCGGGGTTTCGCTGGGATCCGCAACTGGTACCGCCGCCCTCAACCCTTTGAGATCCAACTCATGGCGCACCAGATCCAGGGCCCAGGCCTCCAACCAAGCCACCACATCACCGACGCACCGCACCGTCCCCACTGCAGATGGGCCGGACAGCTGGGGGGAGGCCAGGGCCAGCTGGGCCCAGCGCTCAGCGTCGGCTGGACCCAGCCGCTGCTCTTCCGGATCGCTCCAGGGGTCGAGATCCAATCCCAGATCCCGGGCCAGGGCCTGGGTCAGGCCAGGAGTGCCGGCCTGGGGAGCCCGCGCTAGACAAAGCAACAGTTCCGCCAGGCGCTCCTGCTCCGGCAGACAGCCATAGACATGGAGTCCCAGGCGAATCTGGGCTTCCTTGAGTTCGCAGAGGTAACCATCTGCCGCTGCCAGTCGCTCTTCCAAACCCTCGTCAGTTCCCAGGGGCAACGCCATCCCTTCCATCCGCTCGGCCAACAAGCTGCGAAGCCGGTCAACGCGCTCACCCCCCAGCTGGGTCGCCTGCCAATACTCATCCAGCAGCGCCTCCAGCTCCTGGAGGCCGCCATGGAGGCCGGCCCGGCCCAGGGGCGGGGTGAGATGGTCGAGGATCACCGCTTGGGCGCGGCGTTTGGCCTGGCTGCCCTCGCCTGGATCGTTGACGATGAAGGGATAGATGTGGGGCATGGGGCCCAGGGCCCATTCCGGGAAGCAGTCCCTAGAGAGCCCCAGACCCTTGCCCGGCAGCCATTCGAGATTGCCGTGCTTGCCCACATGCACCACGACCTGGCTGCCGTGGCTCTGGCGCATCCATAGGTAGTGGGCCAGGTAGGCGTGGGTGGGCGGCAGATCGGGGCTGTGGTAACTGAGGCTGGGATCGCGGTCGTAGCCCCTTTCCGGCTGGATCAACACCAGCACCGATCCGCAGGCGATTCCCCGGATCGGGAAGGCGGGGCCGCTGGGCCGCTGTTCCAAGTCCCGATCGTGCTGGGGAGGCCCCCAGACGGCCTCCAGGCTTTGGCGTCCCGCCGCGGGCAGGGCTTCATACCAGCTTGCGTAAGTTGC
Organism: Cyanobacteriota bacterium; assembly: GCA_026389315.1. Classification (GTDB taxonomy): domain Bacteria; phylum Cyanobacteriota; class Cyanobacteriia; order PCC-6307; family Cyanobiaceae; genus Cyanobium. The sequence goes on along the minus strand of JAPLIC010000062.1, from coordinate 42,346 downwards.
CAGGGGGAGATGGTCCAGGGCCGGCCTGTGGTCGCTTTCCGGATCGTTGCTGCGGCCGGCCAGCAGCCTTGCCATCAGGGCCGCCCCATCGGGGGGGAGCGCCCGGGGATCGCCCAGGTCGTAGCCGGCTTCAGCCAGCCAGCCCAGCATCAGGGCCGTACTGGCTGGGGTGTCCAGGCCAACCCCATTGGCCAGGCGCCCGTTGCGATTGGGGTAATTGGCCAGCACCAGGGCCAACCGGCGCTGCGCCACGGGGGTCTGGCGCAACTTCACCCAGGCGCTGGTGAGTTGGGCGATCCAGGCCAGCCGTTCCCCATCGGGGCAGAGCCGTTGCAATGCCGTCACCAAGCGGCGGCTGCTGCCGGCCGTTTCTTTGAACGCCCCCACGCGGGTGATGATGCGGCCATCCAGTTCGGGCAAGGCCACCTGCAGGCTCAGGTCCAGGGGACCCAGGCCAATGCTGCTGTCCTGCCAACTCTGACGAGGGCGGGTGTTCGAGAGCACCTGCAATACCGGCACCCCCAACTTCTCCCACAGGGGTGCCCCCAACCCTGCCTCCTCAAAGCGCACCGAAGCAAAGCCCGTGGCGCAGAGCACCGCCTCGACCCCTTCATGGCCGAACCAATCCGCAACCCCCTGCTGCACGGCCGGTTCCCGCAGGCTGCTCACCCATAGCGCCCGGGGTGCCAGCCCCTGCTGGCGCAGGGCCTGCAAGGTCGCCCCCATGAAGGCCAGGTCGCCCGCCTGCAACAGGGAGCGATACATCAGCACCCCCACCCGGGGCCCGTCCTCTTGTTGCCAATCGTGGCGCTCTGGGTCGTTGCTCGGGATGGCCAGGGGTACTGCCGGCTGCTTACCGGCCAACAGGTCGTTCCAGCAGGACAGGACCTGGCGCAGATTCGCCGGTCCCCCCTCACGCCAACAGCGGCCCAAGGCCAGGGCCAGGGACAACGGCAAGGTACCGAGGGCCGCCAGCTCCTGCTCCTGTTCCGCTGTGCCCGCCATAACCAACAGATGGCGGCAGCGGCCTCGGCCCTGCTGGGCGGCCCAGCGTTGCAGGCGTTCGAGGCCATAGCTCCAGTGACCCCGGCCGCCCAGCAGCCTCACGGCCACGAGCTGGGTGCTTGAGAGACTGCGGCCGACGTAATGGTCGATGGCGGCCGGGTGGCTGAGGGCCGCTAAAGGCAGGGCCCGCATCTCCCCAGGGAGCCACTCGGGTTCGGCCGCCAGCAGGCTATCGAGGGCCGCCAGGTCCGTGGCGGCACTGCTCAGAAAGACCACGGGAGCTGGGGGCTGTTCGATCAACCCCCCCAGTTCGGGAGTGGCGGAGAAGTCCCCAGGGACAGCGGCAAGGCGATGCATGACCCCATCTTGCAGTGCGCGATGAGAAGATCGAACGATCGTTTCTCCGTGCCATGTATCAGTTCCTCCCCTATGCCTGGTTCGGTGGCACCTGTGTTCCCTTCGAGGAAGCCACGATTTCGGTGGCCACCCACGCCCTTCACTACGGCACCGGGGCTTTCGGTGGCATGCGCGGACTGCCGAATCCAAACGATCCCGCTGAGGTGCTGCTGTTCCGCGCCGACCGCCATGCCCGCCGTCTCAGCCAGAGCGCCAAGCTGCTGCTGACCGAACTGAGTGAGGAAACAGTCCACGGGGCGATTGATGCTTTTTTGAAGGCAAATAAACCTAAGAAACCTTTCTACCTACGTCCCTTTGTTTATACTAGTTGCCTCGGTATTTCCCCCCGTCTCCATGATGTGGAGACCGACTTCCTGATTTACGGAATCGAGATGGGCAATTTTCTCTCCCCAGACGGGGTCAGCTGTCGCATCAGTAGCTGGTGCCGTCAGGAGGACCGCTCCCTGCCCCTGCGTGGCAAGATCAGTGGGGCCTACATCACCAGCTCCCTGGCCAAGACAGAAGCGGTCAAAAGCGGTTTCGAGGAGGCCCTGTTGCTCAACAGCCGGGGCAAGGTGAGCGAAGCCAGTGGCATGAATCTCTTTTTGGTCCGCGATGGGGTTCTGATCACCCCCGGCGTCGATCAGGACATCCTGGAGGGAATCACCCGGGCCAGCATCATCGAGATGGCCACAACCATGGGCATTCCTGTTCAAGAACGGGCCGTGGACAAGACGGAGCTGTTCATTGCTGATGAGGTCTTTCTCACCGGTACGGCGGCCCGCATCACCCCCGTGCGCCAGCTGGAAACCACGCTGTTGCCCAGCCAGCGTCCAATTATGGATCGGTTGCGGGATCGGATGACGGCGATCACAGAAGGGCGCGATCCCGAGTATGACCACTGGGTCACCAGGATACGTGTCCAGGATTGATGGCTGCCATTCCCCCAATGACCCTCACTTCCCGTCGCATCGGTTTCCTTGAGAGGCTCCATGGTCCGGACCACCCCGTGCTGGTGTTTGACGGTGCCACCGGCACCTCCCTGCAGCAGATGAATCTGGACGCCGATGATTTCGGCGGTGCGGCCCTAGAGGGTTGCAATGAAAATCTGGTGCAAACCCGACCCGATGCGGTGCAAGCTGTGCATCGGCAATTTCTAGAGGCCGGTTGTGATGTCATCGAGACCGATACCTTTGGGGCGGCTTCGATTGTGTTGGCTGAATATGGTCTTGAGGATCAGGCTTTTTCCCTCAACAAACGCGCTGCCGAATTGGCACGGGAAATGGCCGATCTTTACAGCACTTCCCAGAAGCCCCGCTTCGTGGCTGGCTCCATCGGTCCCACCACCAAGTTGCCAACCTTGGGTCACATTGATTTCGACACAATGAAGGCCTCCTTTCGCGAGCAAGCGGAAGGTTTGATTGCTGGAGATGTGGATCTTTTGATTGTGGAAACCTGTCAGGACGTCCTGCAGATCAAGGCGGCCCTGATCGGTATTGAGGAGGCTTTCAAGGTTACGGGCCAGCGCTGCCCTTTGATGGTGTCGGTGACGATGGAAACCACCGGCACGATGTTGGTGGGATCTGATATCGCTGCCGTGGTGGCGATCCTGGAGCCCTTTGCCATCGATGTTCTTGGCCTCAATTGCGCCACGGGGCCTGAGCAGATGAAGGAGCATGTGCGCTACCTCAGTCAGCACAGCCCCTTTGTGGTCAGTTGTATCCCCAATGCAGGCTTACCAGAAAATATCGGTGGCGTTGCTCATTACAGGCTGACGCCGACGGAAATGAAGATGCAAATGCTTCATTTTGTTGAGGATTTAGGGGTACAGATCGTCGGCGGCTGCTGCGGCACTACGCCGGCCCACATCGCGGCCCTCTCGGAGTTGACCAGTACCCTCACCCCCGCCTCCCGCCGGGTACGCAAGCCAGAGCATCGCCAGGAAAGACCGCATCTTGACTATGAACCGGCGGCGGCCTCCATCTATGGAATTACCCCCTATTTTCAGGAAAACTCTTTTCTGATCATCGGCGAGCGCCTCAACGCCAGCGGCTCAAAGAAGGTGCGAGACCTGTTGAATGAGGAAGATTGGGATGGACTTGTCGGCGTCGCCCGCAACCAGGTCAAAGAGAACGCTCATATCCTCGATGTCAATGTTGATTATGTCGGTCGCGACGGTGAAAAAGATATGCACGAACTCGTTAGTCGCCTTGTTACCAACGTCAATCTGCCCCTGATGCTCGATTCCACCGAGTGGCAGAAGATGGAAGCGGGTCTCAAGGTGGCCGGTGGTAAATGCATTTTAAATTCAACCAACTATGAAGATGGAGATGAACGCTTCTTCAAGGTGCTTGAGCTGGCCCGCGCTTATGGCGCCGCCGTCGTCGTCGGCACCATCGATGAAGAAGGCATGGCCCGAACGGCTGAGCGCAAATTTGCCATCGCCCAACGGGCCTACCGCGATGCCCTGGAGTATGGCATTCCTGCCCATGAGATCTTCTACGACCCCCTAGCCCTGCCCATCTCCACCGGGATTGAAGAGGATCGTTTGAACGCGGCGGCCACCATCGAAGCGATTCGGCAAATTCATCAATACTTGCCCGGGGTGCATGTGCTCTTAGGGGTGAGTAACGTCAGTTTTGGCCTATCTGCGGCGGCCCGAATTGTCTTAAATTCAGTCTTCTTACACGATTGCTGTCAAGCGGGCATGGATGCAGCCATTGTCAGCCCTGCCAAAATCCTTCCCCTGAACAAAATCAACGCCGAACAGCAACAGGTTTGCCGCGATTTGATTTATGACCGCCGTCGCTTTGACGATGGTGATACCACCATCTGCACCTATGATCCTCTCACTGAACTCACCACCATGTTTGAGGGGGTCAGTGCCAAGGAGGCCAGGGCCTCAGGCCCTTCCTTGGCGGATCTGCCGGTGGAGGAACGCCTCAAACAACACATCATTGATGGCGAGCGCATTGGGCTTGAAAGCTCCTTGAACGAAGCGCTCAGCAACCACCCACCCCTGCAAATCATCAATACGTTTTTGCTGGACGGCATGAAGGTTGTCGGCGAGCTGTTCGGCTCAGGTCAGATGCAACTGCCCTTCGTGCTGCAAAGCGCCGAAACCATGAAATCGGCGGTGGCCTTCTTAGAGCCCCACATGGAAAAAACAGAGGGGCAATCCAACAGCAAGGGCAAGTTTTTAATCGCCACTGTCAAGGGAGATGTGCATGATATTGGTAAAAATCTTGTTGATATTATCCTTACTAACAATGGCTATCAAGTTATCAATCTGGGCATCAAACAAAGCATAGAGGCCATTGTGGATGCCCAGCAGAAACATCAGGCCGATTGCATTGCCATGAGTGGCTTGCTCGTCAAATCAACGGCCTTCATGAAGGACAACCTTGAAACCTTCAATCAAGTCGGTATCCACGTGCCTGTGATTCTCGGCGGTGCGGCCCTCACCCCTCGCTTTGTGCATGGAGACTGCCGCTCGGTCTATCGCGGCCAGGTGATCTACGGACGCGATGCTTTCGCCGATCTTCGTTTCATGGATGCCTTGATGGGCGCCAAGCAGGCGGGTCGCTGGGATGACCAACAGGGCTTTCTTGACGGTGCTCCCGCTGGTTTTGCCCTTGAAGACAACCAGGATGGGGCCCTAGCCGCTGAGCCTGCGCCCCCCGAGCCTGAACTCCAGGGGCCAATCCCTGTCGTGGAAGCCGAAGCAAACATGGCTGAGGCAGGCCATGGGCGCTCGCAAGTGGTTCCCGAGGAACCAGCCCTTGCTCCCCCCTTCTGGGGCTCCCAGGTGCTGCAGGAAGACGCCATCCCCCTGGATGGGGTTTTCGCCTACCTCGATCGCAGTGCCCTTTTCGCTGGCCAATGGCAACTGCGCAAGGCCCAGAACCAGAGCCGCCAAGACTATGAAGCGATGCTGGCCGAAAAGGCCGAACCGGTGCTCAGCCACTGGATCGAGCGCATTCAACAAGAGGCTTTGCTCACTCCCCGATTGGTGTATGGCTATTTCCCCTGTGGTCGCCAGGGCAATGGGGTGGTGGTTTTTGACCCCAGCGCCATGGCTCCAGGTGCCCTTGCCGCCGATGCGGGGCCCGAGCTGGGTCGCTTTCTGTTGCCGCGCCAGCGGGGTGGAAATCGTTATTGCATCGCCGATTTCTACCGCGATCTGGCCTCCGGCGAGGCTGGCACCCTTACACCAACGGATGTGCTGCCCATGCAGGCCGTGACGATGGGAGAGCGGGCGACAGCCTTCGCCCAGCAGCTTTTCGCGGCGGATCAATACAGCGACTATCTCTACTTCCATGGCCTGGCGGTGCAAATGGCCGAAGCGCTTGCGGAATGGATCCATGCCCGCATCCGCCGCGAGCTGGGCTTTGCCGCTTCAGAACCATCAGCCCTGAGAGATGTCCTGGCCCAGCGTTACCGCGGCAGCCGCTATTCCTTCGGCTATCCGGCCTGTCCCAACGTGGCGGATTCAAGGCAGCAACTTGAGTGGCTGGGGGCCGAGCGTATTGGTCTGACCATGGATGAAAGTGACCAACTGGAACCGGAGCAGAGCACCACGGCCCTGGTGGCCCTGCACAGCCGTGCCCGCTACTTCAGTGCCTGAAGCTTGAAGGCTTGATCCTCAGGAGAAGCCATGGGCCGTGGCAGGCTTTCAGGGCCCTTCTGCTCCCATTCCCATGGCCCTAGCCGGTCCCGGCGGCATTGATGCCGCCATTGCCTCAGGTCAGGACCTCGATGGATCCCCCCTGCCGCCAGCGATGCTGGCGCTCTACCAGGAGGTGATGGAGCGCGAGAACGGCCGCGCCCGCAGCGGTGTTACCAAATCGATGCGCAATCGCATCGTGCGCACCGGAGCCAAACACTTTGATCAGACCACCCTGGATGCCCGCCTGCGCGATGCGGGCTGGGAGGGCCTCAAGGACAAGGAGATCGCCTTTTTCTACGGCTGAGGGCCATCGTTGGGCCTCAGGTGCACAGATCCTCCAGGGTGTCGATGACGTCCTGCTGGAATTCCTCCAGAGCGGCTGAGTCGCTCAGGTCGATGCCTTCACCGGCAGCGTTCTGGGTGAGCTCTTGAAAATGGAAGGCGCCTTCGCCATGGGCAAGGAATTCCATGGCGGAAGGCTCACCACTTTCCTTGTAGGCGTCGCAGAGGGCCAGGAAGGCCGCATCCTCGGTGAAGTCCCAAGTCATGGAGGGGTCGGCGCTCAGCGGAAGTATGCAGCCGTAGATGACCTTTAACGCCTCCCCCCGCCATTCCGTCAACCTCCTTGACCCGATTTGTGGCTTGACCCATCAGAATCGGCACCGCCCTTGGCCCCTTTTCCGTGTCCCCATCCCCCTCTCCCGCAGCGGCTGGAGAGCTCAGTGTCCTCGGTGAGGCCCTGCAAATCTGCGGTTGTGAACCCATGACCGGCTGGTTCCGGGACGGCAGCTGTCGCACCAATCCCGCCGATGTGGGTCTGCACACGGTTTGTTGCGTCGTCAACGAAGCCTTTCTGGCCTACACCAAAGCCCAGGGCAACGACCTCAGTGCCCCGGCCCCGGCCCATGGCTTCCCAGGGCTGAAGCCCGGTGATCGCTGGTGCGTCTGCGCCAGTCGCTGGCTGGAGGCCTACCAGGACGGCATGGCGCCACCGGTGATCCTGGAAGCCTGCGAGCAAGCCACCTTGTTGTTGATTCCCCTCGAAATTCTGCAAGCCCACTGCGCCTGAGGCCCCCCACCGGGGTCCACAGGCGTAACCAGCAAGGTCGCCAGGGGGAGGTGGCATGGCCCATGATGAAAGTCCATGAGGCCACAGGTGCGGCGTTCGCATGGGTCTGCGCATCACTCTGTTGGGCAAAGGGGCTTGGGGAAGCACGCTCGGCCGGCTCTGGAGCCTCCAGGGCCACGAGGTGACGGCCTGGTCGCGTCGCGATGGTCCTCTACCACCCACGCTTTTCGCTGAAAGCGCCTTGGTGGTTTCAGCGGTCTCGATGGCGGGGGTGGAGCCGTTGGCCGAGGCCCTGGTGGGCCATTGGCCCCCAGGGGTGCCGCTGTTGAGTTGCAGCAAGGGCATCGACCTGGAGCGCCTTTGCAGCGCCAGCCAGCTCTGGCAACGCCACCATCCCCAAACCAGCATGGCCGTGCTCAGCGGCCCCAACCTGGCCGACGAATTGGATCGGGGTCTGCCGGCGGCCAGCGTGGTCGCCAGTCACGATGGAGCCCTGGCAGAACGCCTGCAGACGGCCCTCCTCACCCCCAACCTGCGCCTTTATACCAATTCTGATCCCATCGGCACTGAGGTGGCGGGTGCCATGAAGAACGTCATGGCTGTGGCCGCCGGCATCAGCGATGGGCTCGGCCTTGGCGCCAACGCGAAAGCCTCCCTGCTCTGCCGCGGCCTCGCCGAGATGGAGGTGGTTCTCAAAGCCCTGGGGGGTCAAGGTGCCACCCTTTACGGGCTGGCGGGGTTGGGGGACCTCCTGGCCACCGCCAACAGCCCCCTGAGCCGCAATTACCGCTTTGGCAACCAGCTGGCGACTGGCGCTACCGAAGCGGTGGCCCTGGCCGCCATCGGCGCCACCGTGGAAGCTCCCCCCACGGCCCGGGCCGTGGTGTCCCTGGCGGACCACCGGGGTTGGTCGGTCCCTATCTGCCGCCAGGTGGTCGACCTGTTGGAGGGTCGGGTGGATCCCCGTGAGGCCGTTCGGGCCCTGATGGAACGTGACCTGCGCCCCGAAGCGGACGAACGCTGCCGATGAGCCAACCCACCCTCGCCCAGATCCCCGCAAGTTCGGGCCCGGGGCTGCCGGCGGTGCTGATCGAGGCCTTCGGGGCGGGACCCTGCTGCGGCAATGGGGCCACTGTGGTGCGATTGGAAACTCCGGCCCCGGCCCCGTGGATGGGGGCGATTGCCGCCAGCCTGCGCCAGTCGGAGACGGCCTTTGTGCTGCGGGCCCCCGGTGAGCGAACCTGGCTGCTGCGATGGTTCACCCCCAGCACTGAAGTGCGCCTCTGTGGCCACGCCACTCTTGGGGCCTTATTGGCCCTCTGCCACTGGGGCGACCTCCATCCCGGGGAGTCCTTGCGCTTCCGGACCCGCAGCGGCGTCCTGCCGGTGCGCCTGCTGGAGACGGGGCGGGGTCAACTTGATTTGCCAACAGGGGAGCTGGTACCCACCAGCGTGCCGGAGCCGCTGGGCCGGCTGCTGCTGCAGCGACTCGGCCAGCCCCCCAAGGCTTACTGGACCTCGGCCCTGGGCTACCGGGTCGCCCTGGTGGCCGCCGCAGCCCCCCTGGCCGCCATGGCCTCCCTGGCCCACGAGCTTCAAGGAGACGACCGGGAGGGGCTGGTGCTGATGCAGCCCGTAGACGACCCGGGGGGCCCTTTGGTGGCGGGGGAAGCGGCGGATTATCAGCTGCGCTTTTTTGCACCGGGCCTGGGCATCGACGAAGATCCGGTCACCGGTTCGGCCCACGCCCTGGTGGCCCCCTACTGGCAAAAGCGGCTGCAACGATCCCGGGTGATCGGCTGGCAATGCTCTGACCGTCCTGGGGGCATGGTGTGTGAGAGCGCTCCATCAGGCATGATCCGCCTGACAGGTATGGGACATCTGCTGTGGGATGGCACCTTGAACGCCTCAGTGCCCCTATCGCCCGAGGGCATGGGCAATATGGGCGACGATGGCGAAGCCGCTTGGCAGCACTGGCTCGCCATCGCTTGAGGCCCCATCCCCTGTTGATCACCGCCCCCCTCGCCACCGTGGCGGTGGGCGCTGGATTCTGGGCCCAGACCCTGCTCAAACCAGGGCCCACCACAGCCGACCGGGATGTTCTCGAAGCCCTGATCGCCCAACCGAGTCGGGCCACCGTCACCAGCCAGGCCGGTGGGTTCAACAGCGCCGCCGCAGCGGGGAGCGCTGTCCCAGGGGGCGGCGCCGCCGCAGCGGCCGGTGCCGCCGCCCCCAGCTTGCCGCCATCCCTGCCGTCGCCGGACGCGGCTGCCGGTACCGCGGCGTCCGGGACCCAGGCGGTGGGGAGCGAGGCCGCAGCGGCCCAGATGGTGGGTCGGCTGCGAGCGGCCCGCATTGCCAAGGGGTCCAGGTCTCTCCAGGTCCCCCAGGGAGGCCCGGAGGTGGCCCTGGAGATCCGGGTGGCCCTGCTCAAGCTCCCAGCCCGCCCCAGGCTCTCGGCGGAGGGTCCCTGGCAGATAAGGGACCGAGCCGGCCAGCTGCTCGCCCAGGGGGGTGCCGGGGAGGCCCCTGACCTCGAAGACCTGATGGCCGCCAATGCTGAAGTGTGGATGCGGAGTAGTGCTGACGCCTCTTTGCAGGCTGACGGGCGGGCCTATGGCGGCCTGTTCCGGGTCCTGAGGGCCGCCGATGGGTTCCAGGTCGTCAATCACCTCTCGCTTGAGTCCTACATCAGTTCGGTGGTGGGAGGAGAAATGCCCAGCTCTTGGATGATGGAGGCCCTCAAGGCCCAGGCCGTGGCCGCCCGCTCTTATGCCATGGCCCACATGGCTCGACCGGCGGATCAGCACTGGCACCTGGGTGACACAACGCGCTGGCAGAACTACGAAGGCCTCAACAGTGTCAGTAGCCGCACCCGGCAGGCCACCTCCAGTACCGCCGGCGTCATCTTGAGCTACCAGGGCGGCATCGTCGAAAGTCTTTACGCCGCCACCCAGCAGATCGTCGACGAGGCCCATGGCCACCTGGGAGCGAGCATGAGCCAGACCGGGGCCCAGGAGTTGGCGCAACAGGGTCTGCGCTTCAATGAGATCCTGGGGCGCTACTACCAAGGGGCTTCCCTGGCCCGGTTGCAGGCGGGTGCGGGCTGAACGTTACTGGCGCCAAGCCTCCCAGGTTTCCCTGGAGGCCCTGCGTTGCGGTGCCCTCGTGCCCTTGGCCACCGAGGAAATCCTCGACCCCCGCCTGGCTCCCTTTCGGCTGCGCACCCTCCATGGTTTGCCGCCCCGCCACCTGAGGGAGTGCGGACCACGGCCCAACCCCTTTCTGCCTTGGGAACCGCTGCTGCAGGTCGATCAACTCCAGGGCGGCCATGTCGTGTTGCTCAACAAATATCCGGTCCAGTCCTGTCACCTGCTGCTGATCAGCGGGGAATGGAAACCGCAGCAGGGCTGGTTGGAGGGGCCAGATTGGCGCGCGGTGGCAAGGGTCGCCGCCGACACCGGCGGACTCTGGTTCTTCAATAGTTCGGCGCTGGCCGGCGCCAGCCAGCCCCACCGGCACCTGCAACTGCTGCCCCGACAAGGCGACGAACCCAGCTGTCCCCTGGCCGAATTGATCGCCCAACAGCTACGGCAGGAACAAGCGCCCTGGCCGTGGGCCTATCGCCTCAGCCCGCGCCAGGACCCCTTGGGCGGTTCGGATCTGGCCGAGATCTATGCCTGCCACTGCCGTGAGCTGGGACTTGGGCAGCCGGGGCTCCACGACCAACCCTTGCATCCTTATAACTTGCTTTTTGATGACAGCTGGTTTCTCACCGTGCGCCGACTGCGGGAGCACTGTGCCGGCTTCAGCGTCAATGGGCTCGGCTTTGCCGGCTATCTGCTGGGCACCCATCGCTCGGACCTGAATTGGTTGCAGCAAAAGGGTCCCTGGGCCCTTTTGGAGGCGGTGGCGGCCCCAGCCGACTGAGTCTGCCAAGCGATTTCCGTATTTTCACGGTTGGCAGCAGCGGCAAAATCGAGCTTGCTGGAAAGGCGAGCTGTTCTTGAAGGAACGGACCTTGAGCCAGGCCCCATCGCTTGGAATCAGGTGTTTCCAAACTCAAGTTGGCCCGCTTATTTCAACACTTTATTTTTCTTTTTTATCGCCATGACAAGGGTCCATTCCCCCCAGCCCCGTCGCTCGCTTGCCCTAGCCACACCCCAGCTACGCCAGCGTAATCGTCGTGTTGAAGCCTACCACCAACTGGTGCGCCCCCTGGCTGTTCATTATGCCCAACTTAGCCGGGAATCCAGTGAAGATCTGCAGCAAGCGGGCATGCTCGGCTTAATTCGTGCCGCTGAGCTTTATAGCCAAGAACGCCAGACACCCTTTGAGGCTTTCGCTCGCCCCCATATCCGCGGCGCCATACTGCACTACCTGCGTGATGTCTCACCCCTCGTTCGCCTGCCCCGCCGCCAAGCCGAACTTCAAGATAGGGTCATGCAGTGGCAACGGCAGCAGGGCCCTGGTCTGAGTGCTGCCGCCATGCAGGCGACCATGCAGCGGCAACTGGGACTCAGCCCAGGGCAGTGGTTGTTGCTGGAACGCAACTGGGCGATGAATCGTCCCGCCAGCCTCGAACCTGAAATGCTCGAGGATCTGGCAAGCGAGGAGGAATCGGGGTTGCCCGAGAGCGCCACGCCGCCGATGGCCCTAGGGGCGATGCTCGACGTGCTCGACTCCCGGCAGCAACTGATCGTGCGCCGGGTGGTTCTCGAAGGCTGGAGCTACCGCAAGATCGCCGCCGAGCTTGGCGTGAGCCCGATGACCGTGCAACGACAGTTGCGCAAGGGGCTAGAACACCTGCGTCAGCACCTCGATGGCGTTACTGAGGAGCATCCCTGGTCTCCACCCAAGCCGATGCTCTCCCAGACCCGCCGGCACCTGGTGCCGGACGACGCATCTGTTCCTCAAGCGTGTTGATGGCGGCATTGAGCCCGGCTAGCTGACGTTCGAGGCCATCGCGCCAGTGGGTCAAAAGGCGGAGTTTGCGCTCCTGGTGGCCGCGCCAGTAATTGTCACCTGGCTCGTAGGGAGCACAGAATCCAAAGGGGAACAAGGGAAGCATGGCTGCAGTCAACCGTTTCTAGCGGGTTCCAAGGGGAGCTGACTGAGGAGGTCCCAACCGCCAGTGCCGGCTTACCGTCACTTCCCTTCGGTAGCGGGAAGCGGCATGATTGAAGCCTGTGCTCGAAGCTCGATGACCTGCGCCAGCGCCATGAATCGTGGTTGCCTAAACGGGTCCCGGGGGGTAGGCGCCTCGCCCCCCTGAGTCACCGTGACCGACTCTGAAAAGGGGGCCAAACGGCGTTTCACCCTGGAGCTCACGCTCGAACGCCTCTCCCAGATCGATGACCTCAAAAAGGAATGGGGCCTGCGCAATCGCGGTGATGTCCTCGAACGGCTGCTTGAGACTCTCTTCGGCGCAGACCCCGCCGAGGCGGAGGCCGTCCAACTCGATATCCTCAGCACCGCAGAGATCAACGCCGGGGACGGCAGCCCAAGCGGCACCGATGCCTTCGACGACCGGTCGGCCCTGGTGCTGGTTGGACCTGGCATTGAGCCGGAAGAACCCGCCACAGAAATCATCCTGCATCCCTCTCGGGGCCAAGTTGGCCAGAGTGTTTCCCCAGCGTCCGAAGCGGAACCTCCCCCAGCCGGTTCCTCAGCGGGGTCGACTCCGAACCCTGGATCCCCAACCGCCAATAGCGAGGCGCGTGCTGGCGGCATCGATCTGCCTGGATTCGTGCGCCGCCGCAGCGACGAACTGCGCCGCAGCCTCAACTCCGATCCGCCCGCCCCTGGCCACCATTCGGTTCTCCCTCCTCTCCCCCTGGGGGAGCAGGTGGTCCAAGAGGCCCAACAAGCGGCCCTGCAGCAATGGCAAGATCTCTATGGCCACTCCGCCAACGCGACGGTTCTGGAGGCGGCCATGGTGTGGCTGGCTCAGGACATCTGGCCTCAGGCCGAGGTTTGCGAGGGTCGCCGATTCACTTGGTCTGCCGCTTGCACCCTGATGGGCCAGCTGGTGCCCGGGTGGGGAGCCAGCCCCCCGAGTTTCGAGCGGGTGCTGGTGACAGCGGGGCTGCTTGAGGACCCCTACAGCGCCGCCACCTTGCCCATGCGCATGCCCACCCTGATCCATCGCTTTGTGCATCGCTTTCGGCGGCGGCGGCGCGGCACCTCCTTCCAAACCCTGGAGCACACCATGACCCTGCAGGGGGCCCTGAAGCAGCTGCAACTGCCGACGGGCCCAGGTCATCGGCTCACCCTGGCCCAGATTCGCGAGGCCTATCGGGACATGGCCCTGCAGCACCATCCCGATTCCGGCGGCTCCCTGGAGGAAATGCGCCGGGTCAACGAGGCCTACCAACTCCTCAAAGAGCTGTATCGCCAGCCCGAGCAGCGCGAAGCCTGAGGCTCAACCGTCCAATTGTAGACTATCAATTGGTCCAATAATAAGATTTATAGAAGACCCATATGTCCAGGCTAAGACCATTGATAAGTCCCAGTCAAGACTTTCATGAGTCCCCTATCAAGGTCATCCGAGACCCATGGGAATTTGATCGAGCTTCGCTCCCTTGTCAGCAAGCAGGCCCAGCAAGAACCAAACAGTGATGGGAACAGCCAGAGATCGTATCAGAAATCTTGCCATAGACTCTTAGTGAGTCCATTCTTAAGTCTCATTTTTCATGATGAGACAAAAGTTTTGATCCGATCGACGCATTTCTGGTCGCAAGATCTCTGGAGGGTTACGGCGTGCCCAACTAGAAATGCATTCATTTGACGATGGATCCGGCCATCCCAGGCGATCCGGTTCTGGTCCCGTGGTTGTCTTTCGGGGAAATGCCAGGGGCAACTGGGGTTTTGCTCCCCTAGGCGCAGGCACCGGCGCCGTGCCAAGCCGACCCGCGTTCACGGCGGCGAGCGTTTCACCGACCGCTTCAGAGCAGGTGTATTGGCCAGAATTGGACAATGAGATCCCTAAAAGCGCTGTGTTGCAATGAGTCTGATAGCCGCGTACCTGCTTTAAACACAGATACGCAACTCATAAGGCTGATTTCATGGGTCAAGTCCCGGCGCGGCCATGCTTCGCTGGGACCCCAACAGCGTTGCATATGTCGCAGGTAAGTCTATACATAGGTCTATGATCTATTCTCAGGCGAGAAATGTGATCCAAGACTGGGTCATGGCCAAGTTGGCCGCCCGAACCGGATGGGACAGGACAAGACAAGACAAGACAGGGCAGGGCAGGGCAGGGCAGGGCAGGAGAAGACAAGACAGGACAGGACAAGACTGGAAGGGATGGGGGATGAGATGAGATGAGACGGGTCAGGAAGGGAGGAGAGGCGAGAGGAGCGGACGGGAGCCGGGCGGGAGCGGATGGAACGGGATGGGATAAAACGGGAGCGGCTGGCAAGCTTGGCTTGAGTTGGACTGGAGCAAGCCCCGGACCCAAGGGGGCCGCCAAAAGCGAAAATTCGAATCCAACTCAGTCCCATAGTTCGCATATAAGACCTATTATGAGGCTTATATTGAGACACAGATAAGAATAAATAGACATTGGTGCAGCGACGGTCGACCCCTTCTCTAGGCCCAGTGCCAAAAAAAAGACCCCTGAAAGGGGTCGATCAACCACAACACCCATGGTGCCGGAGATTTAGGTCGTGGTTTGCATGCCTTGAATCAAAAAATCGAAGTACGGACCTGCCAGGGCCGCGTCGTCAATGGACATCAGGGCCAGGGAGGCTTCTTTGAGAGTACGCATGGCTTCCACCATACCGGGCATCGGCACGCCGAGGCTGTTGTACATCTCGCGGGCACCCACCAGGCCAATCTGCTGGATCATCTCGGTGCTACCGGCCAGAACGCCATAGGTGACAAGGCGCAGATACCAGCTGTAGTCACGTAGACACTGGCCCCGCTGCTTCTGACCGAAGGCATTGCCGCCAGGCGACACGTATTCAGGCTTGCGCGTGAAAAGTTGCTTGGCCGCTTCGTCCACAATCTTTTTTTCGTTGCTGCTCAGGACTCGCACCACATCCAGGCGCCGGCTCCCCCCCTTGAGGTAGTCGACCATCGAGCGCAGCTCGCCGCCCGTGGGGTAGCGGAGCTGATCATCCGCCTGCAGGATCAGATCGCGTACGACGCTCATCGCAAAACCACGCACCGCTGAATCTTATCCAGTAGCTAGCGCCATCAGCCAACCCTCGCCATCAGGTGTAACGCCCCTTTGCACTGCCAGCAGGGGCCAGGACCCGATAGGGTCAACCCATTGCACCTCCCGCCGGTGGCGCTCCCCGAGCCCGTCGCGCTCACCATCACCGATCTGGACCGCCATGGCCATGGCCTGGGTCGCTTTGATGGCGAAGTGATTGTCGTAGCAGGGGGATTGCCCGGAGATAGCTTGCTGGTGCGCCTCGGCGGTCGGGCCAAGGGCCTGCGTCAGGGCCAGTTGGAGCGATTGATCACCCCCTCACCGGGGCGGCGCCGGCCCCCCTGCATCCTTGCGGACCATTGCGGCGGTTGCAGCCTGCAACCTTTCGACGACGAACACCAGCAGCACTGGAAACAGGCCAGCGTCGCCGCCACCCTGCGCCGGCTGGGGGGGCTGACGCCGCCGCTAAGGCCCCTGCTGGCGGCACCGGCAGGTCTGGGCTACCGCAACCGGGCCGTGATTCCGCTGGAGCGTACCGCCGATGGCCATCTGCGGGCGGGGTACTACCGGCGAGGGTCCCATCGCATCGTCAACCTCAACCATTGTCCGGTTCTCGATCCCCGTCTTGATCGTCTGATCGCGCCACTGAAAAGTGACCTGGAGGCCAGCGACTGGCCGATCGATCGCCATGGCGGCGGTGGCTTGCGCCATCTGGCCCTGCGCCTGGGCGTCAACACCGGTGAGGTGCTGTTGACCCTGATTTCCGCAGACGCTGATCTACCGGGCCTCGAGGCCTACGCCGAGGACTGGATGGGGAGATGGCCCGAGCTGGTGGGGGTGAGTCTCAACCTGCAGCCCCAACCCACCAACCTGCTGATGGGTCCGCAAACCCTTTGCGTTGCCGGACGCGCCTGGTTGGCAGAACGTTTTGGTGGTCTGACCTATCAAATTGGCGCCGATACTTTTTTTCAGGTTCATACCCGACAGGCCGAACAGGTTCTACCCCTGCTGCAAGAAGCCCTGGGGCCAGCAACAGGACGACTTGTTGATGCCTACTGCGGCATCGGCACCTTCTGCCTGCCCCTGGCCCAGACAGGCTGGAGCATCCATGGAATTGAACAGCACCCAGCTGCCGTCGCCCTGGCCCGGCGCAATGCCGAAGCCAATGGACTGGCCGCCAGGGCCACTTTTGAGGAGGGCCTGGTGGCTGAGCGACTGGCCGAACGCCTCGTGGGTGCCCAAGCCCTGCTGCTGGATCCGCCCCGCAAGGGGCTTGATCGCCGTGACATCGGCGCCATCCTGACCAATCCCCCGCCGATGCTGGCCTATCTCAGCTGTGATGCGGCCACCCTGGCCCGAGATCTCGCCAGCCTGGCCGGAGATGATGGCCCTTACCACCTGGCCTGGCTCCAACCGATCGACTTTTTCCCCAACACCAGTCATGTGGAGGTGCTGGCGGCCCTGCGGCGCCGCTGACCTGGGGACGATCGGGAGGGGGCTCCGGCCTCAGCAGCGCAACCTGGCGCCGAAACGGGACTCGAGGGTGGTGACAATCTTTTGATGGGCTGCATCGACCTCCCCATCGGTGAGAGTGCGGTCGGGGGCCCGATAACGCAAATGAAAGGCCTGGCTGCAACATCCCTCTTCCACCTGGGCCCCTTCGTAGCGGTCCAGAAGCTCGGCTTGCTCCAGCAGGGGTTTGCCCGCCTTGCGGATGGCGGCCAGCAACTCGGCGGCCGTCAGGGAACGGGACACGACCAAGGCCAGATCCCGTTCACTGGGGGGGACGGTGGCAAAGGGGGCAAAACTCGGCTGCCAGCGGCGGGGCCGGATGGCGGCAGCCAGCAACGGGGCCAAGGGCAACTCAAAGAGATAGGTTCCATCGGGCAGGTCCAGCTCCCGGGCCTGGGCAGGGTGCAATTGGCCGAACCAACCCAGCGGCCGGCCCTCAAAGACCAATTGGCTGCTGCGACCAGGGTGCAACAGGTCTGCGGGGGCCCCCCCGACAACACCCTGCTCTAATGCCGGACGGTCCTCAAGGGCCAGCCCCAGGCTCTCTAATCCAGCCTGGAGGACTCCCCGGGCTTCGAAATAACCCGGCGGCCTTGGTTGGCCACTGCTGCTCCAGCGCTCGTTGCGCCTTTCGCCGCAAACAATGCCGCCGAGCAGCAACCGTTCTTCGATTGCGGCCGGGTCGATTGTGGCCGCCTCCTGCCCAGGGGCAGCCAGATAGACGCGCCCGATCTCAAAGGCCCAGAAATCGGGGCGAAAGGCCTGACGGTTGCGGCGTGCCGCCTGCAACAACTCTTCGTGGAGATTGTCGCGCAGGTGGCCGGTGTCGGCCAGCAAGGGATTGGCCAGGGGGATGCGGCCCTTGGCCGCCTTCACCAGCGAAAGGGTGCTGAGCTCGTGCAACCCGGCGGCGCAGAGGGCCCGCCGCAGGCGACGTTCGGCTTGTTGCGACGGATCAAGACCTCCAGGGACCAGGGGATCGGGCAGATGGGCGTCAAATTGGTCGTAACCCACCAGGCGCGCCACCTCTTCAATCAGGTCCACCTCGCGTCTGAGGTCCAGGGCCCGCTGGGCTGGCACCGTCACGCTCCAGCCGTGCTCCATGGCCTCCAGCTGGCACCCCAGGGCTTCGAGGGTGGCCTCGATGCGGCTGTCTTCGAGATCTTGGGGTTCACCCTCCACCACGACGGGCCCCAGCAGGTTGTGCAGGGCATCGCGATTCAGAACCACCGGCGCAATCGGGGTCTCAGGGCGACCGTGGCACCAGCGCCCCCCGACTTGGGCTCCCGCCAGCTCCTGCAGCAAGGCCACCGCCCGATCGGCCGCCGCCAAAGTATTTTGGCTTGGAAGGCCCTTTTCAAAACGACTGCTGGCCTCGCTGCGCAACCCGACACTGCGGGACGAGCGTCGGACGGCCTCGGACGCAAAGACAGCCGCTTCCAACCAGAGAGTGGTGGTGCTCTCGTTCACAGCCTCAGCCGCCCCCCCCATGACCCCGGCCAAGGCAATGGGTTGGTCGTTGTAAGTAACCACTAGAGCCTCAGGGCCAAGGGGGCGGTTCTCCCCATCAAGAGTCTCAAGACTCTCGCCGTCGCGACCCTGGCGCAGCCCCATCAGGGCCGGATCCGCCGGGCCAGGGGCCAGGCGCGCCAAGGCCTCCCGGTCGAAGCCATGGAGGGGTTGGCCGGTTTCCAGCATCACCAGATTGGTGATGTCCACCACGTTGTTGATCGGCCGCAGGCCAGCCCGCTGCAGCCGCCGTTGCAGCCAGGACGGCGAAGCCGCCACTTTCACATCCGTAAGAGCGGTGACACTGAAGAGGCCCCCCGCTTCCATGGCGGCGGCAGCGGCGCCGCTGACGGCCAGGGCGCTGGCGGCCACCGCTGGAGCCCGGGGGGGCAGGGTGGTGTGCCCGCCACAAAGGGCCGCCACCTCACGGGCGATGCCCTGCATCGAGAGGCCGTCGGGCCGGTTGGCGGTGATCGCCAGTTCAAGCACCTGGTCATTAAGGCCCAGGGCCGGAGCCAATGGCGACCCTATCGGCGGCAGCTGCGGCAACAGGTCCTCGAGGATGGCGATACCCGCAGAGCTCTCGGCCAGGCCCAACTCCTGCAGGGAGCAGATCATGCCCGCACTGGCCACGCCCCTCAGTTCGGCGGCCTTGATGGTGAGTCCGACCGCCGGCAGATGGGTGCCGACGGGGGCGACGGCGACGTGGATGCCACTGCGAACGTTGGCGGCCCCACAGACAATCTGCAGGGGTTGGTCGGTGCCGATCTGGACCTGGCAAACACTGAGTTTGAGGGCGTCGGCATGGGGCTCGCAGGTCTGAACGAAGCCAACGACCACTCCGGCACTGGCGGCCGCCAGATCCTCGATCGCCTCGACTTCGAAGCCGGCGATCGAAAGGCGTTCGGCCAGCTGTTCCGGCTCCAGCAGGGCTCCATCGCCAGCGACCAACTCACGGAGCCACTGGAGCGAAACTTTCATCCCTGGATTCGGCCAATGCCATCGATCCTAGGCAGGATGCGCTCCCCCCTCCTTTGGACCCCATTGGTGCAAGGGACCCCAACAAGGTAATCTTCTCAATTGTCATTCCGCTTCGCTACCGCGGCGCAACGTCCTTCCCATGGCTAAAAACAAGGGCGTCCGGCTCGTGATCACTCTTGAGTGCACCGAATGCCGGTCCAACCCCGCCAAGCGTTCTCCTGGCGTGTCCCGTTACACGACCATGAAGAACCGACGCAACACCACCGAACGTCTTGAGCTGAAGAAGTTCTGCAAGCACTGCAACTCCTCCACGGTTCATAAGGAGATCAAGTAGGCCTCGGCCCTGGTCCCATCTTCTTTGTGATTGCGGTGCTCCAACCCTTCTGACGTTCTGATCCGTTCCCCATGTCCAGTTCCTTTTTCAAAAAACGCCTCTCCCCCATCAAGCCGGGGGATCCGATCGACTACAAGGATGTCGATCTGCTCAAGAAGTTCATCACTGAGCGCGGCAAGATCCTGCCCCGTCGTCTCACGGGTCTCACCGCCAAGCAGCAACGCGATCTCACCAACGCCGTTAAACGGGCCCGGATCGTTGCCCTGCTCCCCTTTGTAAACCCAGAAGGCTGAGTTGCCCCCTTCCGCCAGCGACTCCCGTGGGCCCTCTCCCCAGGTCGGGGATCTGGTGGGGGTCGCTGGAGATAGTCCCCAACTGGCCATTGTCCAGAGCATTCGTGGCGGCCGCCTTGAGTTGAAAATCGGTTTTCAGGGCCGCAGCGATCACCGTCCCTTGAGGGAGGTCCATCCCATTCAGGCGTTGGCGGGTCGCGATCCTGGTTCCCTGCGGCTGGATCAACCTCCTTGGCATCTCAGTGCCGAAGCCCTGGCGGCGGCCTTGCCCTCCAAACAGGATCTGGCTACGGCCTGGTTGTTGATGGCCCAGCCCGGTGCTGGGGCCAGCGCCAAAACCGATGCTGCTGATGGGCCCAAGCCTCCCCAGGGTCTTGATTTGGGAGACTTTGTCGATCTCTTCGGCGATTCTGCGGACGCAACCCAACGGGCCGCCGCCTGGCTTTGGCTTGAAGGCGACCAGACCCTTTTTCGCCTGCGCCATGGACGCATCGAGGCCCGCAGCCTCCAGGACCTGCGCCAGTTACGGCGCGAACGTCACCTGCGCCAGCTGGGTGAAAACCAAAGATTGGCCTGGCAAAGCCGTCTGGTGGCGCGCCAACCCCTGGCCAACGAGAGCCTTTCCGCCGCCCAGCAAGCCGATCTCGATCGCCTGCGCCAATGGGCCGCCGGCGAGTGCTCCCAACCCCTTGGCGAAACCCTGCTGCGTACCCTTCAGGCCTGCCGCTGCCGCGCCGAAAGTGGCGATATCCGCCACCTGCTGGTGGATTTGGGCCAGTGGCCCCGCCACCATCTACCGGCCCTGGAAGCCACCACCTGGCAACTGGGTTTCAGCCCCGAATTGCTGGCCGAAGCCGATCGATTGGTGGCCGCCGCTAACGGTCCCATGCCCAGCGACGTCGGCCGGCTTGACCTGACCCACCAGCGTCTGCTCACGATCGACGACGAAGACACCCAGGACATCGACGACGGTCTGGCGATCGAATGGCGCGAAGGCCATCCCCCCCGCCTCTGGATTCACATCGCCGATCCGGGCCGCCTCGTCCAGGCCGGCAGTCCGCTTGATTTGGAGGCGCGCCGGCGGGCTTCCAGCCTTTATCTGGCCCGGGGCTCCCTGCCGATGTTCCCCCCCCAACTGGCCCACGGGCCCATGGGTCTGCGCCAGAACCACGGGCCCAAGGACCACGGGCCCAAGGACCACGGGCCCAAGGGCCAGGGGCCCAAGGACCAGGGGCCCGTGGACCACGGGCCCGAAACTCAACGCAGTGCCGCCTGGAGTCTCTGGGTCGATTTGGATCAAACCGGGGCCGTGGTGGCTGAAGGTCTCGAGCGCACCTGGGTAAAAACGGCCTTGCGGCTTTCCTACGGGGATGCCGATGAACTCATCGATCTGGCGCCGCCCCAGGAGCGGGACCTGCTCTGCATGAAGTCCCTGTTGGAACGCCGGCGCCACTGGCGCGAACAACGGGGCGCCCTCAATCTGGAAGATCCCGAGGGCCGCATCCGCTGCCGCGGCGACGAAGCCCAGCTGGAGATCAGCGAGCCCTCCCCGTCTCGCCAGATGGTGGCGGAGGCCATGATCCTGGTGGGCGCCCTGATGGCCGAGCGGGGCCAACGCCTGGGCCTGGCCCTGCCCTTTCGCACCCAGATCCCTGGCGAACTCCCCACCGACGCGGAACTGGAAAGCCTGCCCCCGGGTCCCGTGCGCCACAGCGCCATCAAAAGGGGCCTCAGTCGCGGCCAGCTTGGGGTCACCCCTGGACCCCATTTCTCCCTGGCCCTGGACGCCTACGTGCAGGCCACCTCGCCGATTCGCCGCTACGGCGATCTGGTGACCCAACGCCAATTCGAGGCCCTGCGCCATGGCAACGACCCCCTGGACGAGGCCAGCCTCGCCGGCCTGCTGGGCGAACTGGAGACACCCCTGCGTCAGGTGCAACAGATCTCCCGCGAAGACCAGCGCCACTGGCAGCAGGTCTGGTTTGAGCAGCATCCCCAGGGCCAGTGGCCCGCCCTATTTCTGCGCTGGCTGCGCCAGGACCAGCGCCTGGCCTTGGTCTGGGCGGAAGACCTGGCGATGACCCTGGCGGCCGAATGCCCGCTCCGCAGTCAACCGGGGGATGCCCTGCTGCTGCGGATCCAGCAGGTGGATTCCCTGCGGGACGTGCTCAAACTCCAGGCCGTCGCCTGACCCCTTTCACCCCCGCCCGGGCGATTCGATGTCGGCAATCCCCCCAGAGGCTTTGCATCGGCGTGATTGGCCCTGGGGTTTCATTGGTGGTTCAGGACCCAGCCAGGCGGGACACCCGCAGCCAGGGCCCCCATGGGTTGGCGCAGCCAATCAGAGCCACGGGTCGGGGCCGGTCCTGGGCCAGCAGCCAGCCATGCAGGGCTGGTTCCAAGGTGATCAGGGGCCAAACGACTGAGCCATGGCACGGAGGCTGCCGGTCCGCCAAGACCAGGCTGAATCCCCCCTGACCATCAAGCCGCAATTCGCCTTTCCAAAGGCGCTCTCCTGGTTCGGGGGGGGCCACGCTGGCCGGTCCGGCACCGCCACTGCCCCTGAGCCACCCCTCCGGGCTTAAGGCGGCGGGGTCCGTTAGGGCCTGCCGTTGACGCTGGGCCCAGTCGGGGTGATGCCAGGGGGTATCCCAGAGGGGCAAGGGACCAGCCGGGGCTTGGCGGTCCTCAATCAGGCCCCTTTGGATTGCGGCCACGGGGACGGCGGCTGGCGGCTGCCTGCGCTGCACCGCCAAGGCCGCCGCCAGCCCCGCCGCCTGGCCGACATTAAGCATCAGGGGTTGCAGCCGGGTGGCGCCATTGGCCATGTGGCTGACGCTGATGGCCTTGTCCGCCGCCAGCAGATTGCAGACGCTGCAGCTCACTAGAGACCCGTAAGCAATCGTGAAGGGGGTCCCGCTCCAGCGACCACCCCAGCGACAGCTTTTGGGCGCCAAGGGCCAGTCGGGCCCAGGGTAATGATGGTCATTGGCGTAATTCCCCACGGCAATGGCGCTGCAGCTTCCCCCGGCCAACAAAGGCAGGGGGGCCCGGCAGGCCCCTGGGCCCAGGGGCAACAACTGCTGCTCCACCATCACCTCCAACCCCACCAATCGGCGTCCTTCCCGCCAGTAGGGCATCAGGGCCAGGCTCTGGTCCCCCTCCAGCTCGCCACCAGCCGCCGCCAAGGCATCGGGAAAAACCGCCGCCGCTTCCAGGCGGCCCCCGCTGGCAACCGCCAAGGCCTGGGCAAAGGCGTCACTGTGGGCCCGCATCTCGGCCGCCAGCTCCGCTTCTGCCGCCTCAGCCGGGAAGGCCGCCGCCGGCCCCCTACTGGCAAACGCCCGTTGGAGGCCCCCATGCCAATCGTTGCCGTGCAGGGGCCAATTCAGCATCACCAGCCCCCCGGGCAGGCGGCCATAGGTGAGGGTGCGCTCCAAGCCAAAGGCCGTGCACGAGCCCTGAAATGGTCCCTGGGGCATGGAGCCCCTGGACCCATCGACGGCGGAGTCAGGCCCCGTCGCTACGCCAAGGGGTGGCACTGCAGGGTCACAGGGAGCGGCCGGTGGGGCATCGTCGCGTAGCTGACCCAGCCACACCCAAGTGGGGGACTGGATCGGCTGTTCCTTGAAAAAGGTCTCGCACTCCAATCGGGCTTGCTCTGGGGCACTGGGTTCATGCCACTGCTCCCGGGGCTCCCAGCCCCAACGGAACGGGGCCTCGGCCAGGGCGATCAGCTCACCCCGGTCACTGCCATCGATAAATACCTGGGCGCCAATCTCCTGGAAGCATGGTTGCCCGCCCCCTGGCCCCTGGGGCCGTTCTACCCGGAGCGTAACGATACGGTCCCCGGCGCGCTCCACCTCCAGCAGGCGGCAGCCTGGCCACCACTGCAGATGGGGTTCGGCCCGCAGCCAGCGCCGCAAGATCGCCTCGGCCGTGGCGGGGCGATAGCCAAAACAACTGACCCAGTTCTGATCGAGTCCCAGGGGTTCACTGCGGGCCAATTCCCGCAGCAGGGCCCCCCAGAGACCGGTTTGCCAGGGACTCAGTTCGTTGCCATCGGGGGCGCAAACCCCCGCCGCACTGACCATGCCCCCCACCCAACTTCCAGGGGTGAGCAGCAGGGTGGTGGCGCCGGATCGGGCGGCCTGGAGCGCGGCGGCGATGCCGCCAGTGCCACCGCCCCAGACCAGCACCTCCACTGGATCGGTCATGGGTGGTTTACTGGCGCCTGGCGTGATCCTGGAGCGTCAGGGTTGCCCCTGTCCAGGGGCCTGCCGGGGCCGCTGGGTAAGATCGACAATGGGTCTGGGGCTTGCCGTTGGCCCAGAAGCCCGTCAGGCCGGTCGGGATCCCCCACGTCTTGCGACGCCCTGATGCCCTTCACCCTCACCACGCCCCTCTACTACGTCAACGATCGCCCCCATCTGGGCAGCACCTACACCACCCTGGCTTGTGATGCAATCGCCCGCTTCCAGAGGCTGCAGGGCCAGCAGGTGGAGTTCATTACCGGCTGCGATGAGCACGGGCAGAAAATTCAGCGCACCGCCGCAGCGGCGGGGCTGACCCCCCAGGTCCATTGCGACGCCGTCTCGGCACGGTTCCGGGACCTCTGGCACAGCTGGCAGATCAGCAACAATCACTTCATCCGTACCACCGAGCCCCGCCACCGGGCCATCGTCGAGCAATTCTTTGCGCGGGTCGAGGCCAATGGCGATGTGCGGGAGGGTCGCCAGCAGGGTTGGTATTGCGTCGCCTGTGAGGAGTACAAAGACGATCCGGCCGCAGCCACCGATCCAAGCTGTCCTGTGCACCAGCGGCCCCTGGAATGGCGCGATGAAATGAATCTGTTCTTTCGGCTTTCGCGCTATCAAGAACCTATCGAACGATTGGTGGCCAGCCCAGATTTTGTGTCGCCGGCCTCGCGGCAGCGGGAGGTCCAAAATTTTGTGGCTGGAGGTCTGAAAGATTTCTCGATCTCACGGCTGGACGTGCCCTGGGGCATCCCCGTACCCGGCCATGAAGGGCACACGTTTTATGTCTGGTTTGACGCCCTGCTGGGTTATCTCTCCGCCCTGCTCCAAAATGATGACCCACCCGATTTAGAGCTGGCTATCTCAAGGGGCTGGCCCGCCGATCTGCATGTGATTGGCAAAGATATCTTGCGCTTCCATGCGGTCTTCTGGCCGGCGATGTTGCTGTCGGCGGGTCTGGAGTTACCAAAGCGGGTCTTCGGCCATGGCTTTTTGACCCGCGAGGGCCAGAAGATGGGCAAATCCCTGGGCAATGTGCTCGATCCTGAATTATTGCTAGAGCGCTGTGGGCCCGATGCGGTGCGCTGGTATCTGCTGCGGGATATTCCCTTCGGCGATGATGGCGATTTCCAGCAACAACGCTTCTCCGATCTGGTCAACAACGATCTCTGCAACACCATCGGCAATCTGCTCAATCGCACCACCTCCATGGCCCGCAAGTGGTTTGACGGTGGCGTGCCACCCGCCGGCGCCGCCCTGAAGACGAGCCATCCTCTGGCCATAACCGCCGCCGCCGCCTCCGCTCAGTTTGATGACGCCATGGCGGCGCTGGAGTTTCGCGGCGCGGCCGAATCCCTGCTGCGGCTGGCCGAAACCGCCAACGGCTACCTCAACACCCAGGCCCCCTGGAAACAGATGAAACAACCGGGCCAGGAGGCGGCCGTTGGCGCCGACCTTTATGCGGTGCTGGAGGTCAGCCGCTCTTTGGCGGTGTTGTTGGCCCCCCTGGTGCCCGACCTTTCGGCCCGCATGCTCAGCCAGCTGGGCCAACCGGCCCTGGTGAGCGGCGCCGACAGGGAAACAGGCGATGTCGTCACCACAGAGTCAGGACTCGCCACCACAGAGTCAGGATCCACTTGGCACCCAGTCCGCCAATGGGGCCTGCTGCGTCCTGGTGATCCACTCCCGGAGCCGGTGCCCGTGATGCAGCGCCTGGAGCTGGATTCCCCCCTGTGAGCTCCGCTTGCCGCAGGTATGGGCCCTGGCTCCTGGGGGCCCTGGCTCTGGTGCCCCTGGGCTGCAGCCGTCCGCCCACCACCTTTGACGATGGCTCCCCTCCCTTTGTGTTTCGCTCCCTCAATCTGAAACAACAGGATGAGCGCGGCCAACCCACCTGGGAATTGACAAGTCCCGAGGCCCGTTACGACATCAGGCGCCGGGTCGCTCAGGCCCGATCCCCCCGGGGCGTCATCTACGTCGCCGGAAAACCTCTCTATCGGCTCCAAGCCACCAGCGGCACCGTGATCAATGACGGTGAGGTGATTGTTTTGGAGGGGGGCATCCGGGTTGAACGCCACGGCGCCCAACCGGTGCTAATTACCGCCCGTCGCGCCCGTTGGCTTCCCAGTAAAAAGCTCCTGCGCATCGATCGCGCCCCCATGGCCGAAGACGGCCTGCACCGCCTCGGGGCCCAGCGGGCTCGCTTCCTCTTCGATCGCGACCGACTCGAACTGGAGGGGGCACCGCGGATCGAGCGCTGGGGCCAAGCCAGTGACCCCTTCAGCCGCCAACGGCGGACCAACCCCGAAGTGGTGGCCCTGCCCCAAAAGCTCACCTGGCAACCGGGGCAGGGAGCCCTGGAAGCCGAGGGTCCGTTGCGGATCACGCGCCTGCCCCCCGGCCGTTCCCCCCAAGCTTTGCCCCAAACGCTCACCGCCGCGGGCCTCAACGGCAATACCCGTCAACAGCGCTACCAGCTCAAGGCCCCCGTGCAGGTCCGCGATCCCAGCGAAAAGTTCGATCTCGACGGCCAGAATCTGCAGCTGGATGGGGCGGCCCAAACCCTCAGCAGCGACCAGGTTTTCAGCGGCCACTGGAAGGAGTTGACGGTTGGCGGCAACAGCCTCGTGATCGAGGCCCGCCAGACCACAGCCACCATCCCCCTCGGCTGCCGGCTGCAGCGCAAGGGCGAATCCCTGAGCGCCAGGCTCTGCCGCTGGAATTGGCAAGACGAAACCCTCTTCGCCGAAGGCGATGTGGACTACCAGCGGATCGCCCAGCGCCAACGCATCCAGGCCGGCCAACTCTCGGGCCGCCTCGGACCTGAGGGGGATTTCAATGTTTCCACGCCCGGCGGGCGGGTGATCAGCTCGTTTGCGGTGCCTCGCCGGCAGCGGCCGCTGCCCCCTGCACCTGTGCGGCCCAAGCCGGAGCCCCTGCGTCTATGAGTTTTTCGGCCCATCCCCCAATCCACAACAGATCGGCCTGACTGAAGCAGCGCGGCGACCAGCCCCCCAAAACCAACACCGCCTCCTCGCCCACCGGCTGCACCACCACGGCCGGCAAATCGGCCAGCAGCGGCTCAAATTCGACCCGCCCTGGATAAAGGCTGAGATCCACCAAGGAGATGGCCTTTTGTCGCTCCAGGCTTTGTTGACAGATCGGCCCCAGGCAAAACTCTGTGTCAGCCAGCAGTCCCCGGCGCAGCAGCCTCTGGCTGCCTGCCTGGAGCAGCACCACGGCGGCGGGGGTGGCGGTCAACAACATGCGGCTGCCCCAGGCCAGCTCACGGCGCAGGGGCTCGGGCAGGTCGGCGGCCAGTTCAAGACCTTCGCGGCCCTTCAGGTCGGCCCGGGGGGCAGCCGGGGGCTGGATTCGCTGCCACAACGCTGCGACCAACATCAACACCACCGCCAACAGGCTGGCCAGGACGGCGGCGCGCTCCAGCGGTGGATCGATGCGGGGGGCCGTCACCTGGTTGAGAACGACCAGGGCCAGGGCGACCAGGCCGATCGCCAGCATCAGGCGGGAGGCCAGGGGAGTTGCCATGGGACGCTTCATTGCAAGGCCAACAATGGCCGATCCAATCCCCAGGCACCGTCCGCTGGGAGACCCTGGCGGTCTGCGTCAAACTGGGGACACCCGTGCGATCGCCTTGCTCTTCGAACGCGCCCCATGGCCCCATCCCATGGCCCTTCTTTTTCCCCAGCAGGACCAACCCAGACCCTGGAGTTGGCTGACCTCCCTATTGATCTCGGCATTGCTCCTGTTTGGTCCTGCCTGGCCAGCATTGGCCTTGGCCGTGGGCGACCTGCCGCCGCTGCCACCGACAAGTCATGTGCTGGATCGGGCCCAGGTCTTGAGCCGGGCCGCCAGCGGCGACATCGAAAAGGCACTGGCGGCCTTGGAGGCCGATCACCTCGATGCCCAACTGATCACCATCGATCGACTTGACTATGGGGTCAGCCTCGATCAATTGGGCCAGCAACTGCTTCAAAAGTGGCGCGACGCCGCGCCCGATCAACCGCGGCTGCTGGTGTTGCTCGACACCCAGACCCGGGCCGCCAGCATCGTTGCTGACCCGAGTGTCGAGCGCCAACTCACCCCCGATCTGTTGCGCAGTACCGCCCGGACCACGATGGCCCTGCCCTTGCGCAGCGGCGAGCGCTACCGGCAGGCCACCCTTGACGGACTGGAGCGTCTAGCAACGGTGCTGGCAGGCGGGGAGGATCCTGGCGAGCCTGTGGAACAAATTGTGACCGCACCGGCCAGCACGATTCCGAGCCAGGAGGAAACCGCCAAGAGCAATGCCTTCACCTGGATCGTCGCGCTGCTGGCCGTGGGCACGATCGTGCCCATGCTGACCTGGTGGATCTTCTCCCGTTGAGTCCTCTCTGAACACCATGGGTCTCAGCAATTGGATCGGAGCTTTTGCCAAGGGCAAGGGCGACATCACGACAAACGCCAACAACGGCACCATCCGGATTAACCACGACTTGGAGCGGGGTTATGAGGCGGCCCTGATGATCCAAAGCATCGAACTGGAGCACTACAACGATCGTCCGGTGCGACCCGAGTTGGAACTTCGCTTGCCCAAGGGGATGCAGGCCCAGCTGCTGCGTCGTTTTCGTGCGGCCTTGCAGGTCTGCCTCGAATCCATGCACCGCCTTGGGCCGATAAGGGGCCAACTGGCCGGGCAGGAATTGCGCCAACTCAGTTTAATCGAAACGGTTGTGACCCGTTATGACTCGAAGCGCAGTGTGCTGCCCAGCCTTAGCCGCACCCCGGAACTCCTGCCTCGCAGCCTGCTAGGAGCCGTCGATCAGGTGCGCCGCCAGCTAGACCCGGAAGCCGAAGCCAGCGTTCTGGCTGGTTTTCGCCGCCGCCGGGACTCGACCTTGGTGGCCCTGCGGATCCTGCTGCTGCTGATCTTGGTGCCCCTTTTGGTCACCCAGCTGAGCCGCACCCTTGTGGTTTCGCCACTGGTGGATCGATTCGCTCCGCACCAGAATTTTCTTGGCTACGCCAAGCCCCACCTGGAAGAAAGAGCCGTTGAAGCACTCCGGGTCTACCAGGCGGAGCTGGAATTTGATGCCCTCCTCAACAAAAAAGCCCTTCCTACCAGGGAAGAGCTGCAGGAAAAACTAAGTGAAAGAGCCCAGGAACTAAAACAAGAAGCCGATAAAGGCAGCACCCATGCGGTTAAGAATGTGCTCTCAGATTTGTTTGGCCTGATGAGTTTTGTCCTGGTCTGCCTCTTTGGTCAGCGGGATATTCAAGTCCTCAAGGGATTTATTGACGAACTGGTCTATGGATTGAGTGACAGCGCCAAAGCTTTTGCCATCATTTTATTTACGGATGTCTTTGTGGGCTTCCACAGTCCTGAAGGCTGGACCGTGCTCTTGGGTGGTGTGGCCCACCACCTGGGTCTCCCCGCCCAGGAAAATTTCATTATGTTGTTCATTGCCACTTTTCCTGTGGTGTTGGCAACAATCTTTAAATACTGGATCTTCCGCTACCTCAATCGCGTTTCTCCCTCTTCGGTGGCCACCCTGCGCAACATGAATGGAGGCGGTTGAGTTGATCCCCCATCCCGCCAGCCCAAGCCGGGCCCATCGCACCATGGTCAGTGGTCCCGCCGGCAGTGGCAAGAGCCGCTGGGCCGAACTGCTGGCCGAACGCAGCGGCTTGATGGTGGTCTATCTGGCCACGGGACCGCACCGGCCTGACGATACCGACTGGCAGCAACGCCTGGAGCGGCACCGCCGCCGCCGTCCGAGCACTTGGCACTGCCTCGAGGTGGCCGGTGAACTGGGCCGGGCCCTTGGCCAGCTGCAGCCAGGGCAATTGGGACTGGTGGATTCCCTTGGCACCTGGGTGGTCGCCCATCTCGAAACGGGAGAGCGGGATTGGCGGCAGCGCTGCGAAGATCTCCATAGAGCCCTGCAGCAATCAGCCAGCCCTGTGATCCTGGTCTGTGAGGAGACGGCCTGGGGAGTCGTGCCCCCCACTGACCTGGGGTTGCGTTTTCGCCAGCGATTGGCCGATCTGCAGCGACACCTGGCAGCCGACTGTGACCAGGCCTGGCTGGTGTTGCAAGGACGGGCCCTTGATTTGCAGGCCCACAGCCTCCCCGTCCCCCCTGACCCCAGGGACGCCTGATGCCCCGCGTGGTTCTGTGGCAACCCCAGATTCCGCCGAACACCGGCAACGTCGCCCGCACCTGTGCTGCCACCGGTAGCGAACTACATCTGATTGAACCCCTTGGCTTCCAGATTGACGACAGGCAATTGCGTCGTGCAGGCCTGGATTACTGGCCATGGGTCCAACTGCACCGCCATGGAGATGAAACAACCTTCCTGGAAACCTGCCGGCGCCAGGGTGGTCGACTGGTGGCCCTGAGCAGCCATGCGGCCATGGCCTATACGGATTTTTCCTTCTGCGCCAACGACTGGTTGCTGTTTGGCCAGGAAACCAATGGACTGCCGGACCCTCTGCTCGCCAAGACTGATGCGGTGCTGACGATCCCGATGGCCCAAAAAGCCCAGTTAGGACAGGGCGGAGTCCGCAGTTTGAACCTTTCTGTGGCGGTGGCGGTAGTTCTGTTTGAGTCCCTGAGGCAAATACAACTCCTACCGGGCAAAAAGCTGTCAAATAATTGAATGAAAGCAGGACGGAAAGTCCGTTTTAACGATTTCCATCCTTAACCATTATGAATTCTCTAGCACATCCTTGCCCCAATGTCAAGCTGATCGTATTCAGCGTTTGCATTGACGTTTGCAGGTCCACACGCTAAGGTCTGGCGGACTTGGGGATCATGGCTTCTCCAACAGGTCTTGTTCATTGAATTGATTTGCATGAAGCCCGCTCAAATTTGGACTCTGTTCTTCATTGGTTCTGCAATCGTCTCCCCGTTCCTGACCGCCATTGCCCGCGATTCTGTATTAAGCGATACCCAGCACTCCCTCGTGCACGCTTTGATCTCTCCTGCCGACCCTCTAGAGGAGTCTGGAGAGGTCCCTGGCTCCCCCACCACCGCTCCCCAGCCCTCCATAGCGACCCTGCAGGGCTCCCCATCGAGGCCCAACTCCCTTGTCGGCGAACCGACCCATTCCGAAACTGCTTCTGCTGAGGGGCTTAACTGGCAACCCCTCTATCCAGAGCCCGTCAGCTCCCCAGCCGCCCCTCGGGCCAGCAGGGGCTTGGTCCGATCGGGTGACACCGTGCTGAGCGTTGCCCAGCGCTACGGCATGACTGTCAGCGATCTGCTGCGGCTCAATCCCGGGGTCGAAATGGCCAGCCTCACCCCGGGCATCCAGCTCAGGGTGGCTCCCACGGCACCCATGCGGGCCCATATGCTGCTTGCCCTCAAGCCCATGGGTAGTGGTGCTCTGAGCTGGCCCGATTTGCCAACCCTCCCCCAAGTCCCTCAAGCGCCTCTCCCCGGGGCAGGGGCTGGCGACTACATCTGGCCAACCCAAGGGGTGTTCAGCTCGGGATATGGCTGGCGTTGGGGTCGGATGCACAAAGGCATCGACTTGGCCAACAGCACCGGCACCCCCATTGTGGCGGCAAAAGAGGGGCGGGTCACCTTTGCCGGTTGGCACGATGGGGGCTACGGCTACCTCGTGGAGATCAGCCATGCTGATGGAACCATGACCCGCTACGGCCACAACAGCCGCCTGATCGTCGGCCAGGGCCAGGAGGTGCGCCAAGGCGAAATGATCAGCCATATGGGCAGCACCGGTAATAGCACTGGCCCCCACCTCCATTTTGAGATCATCGCCCCGGGCATGGGCGCCATGAATCCCCTCAGCTTCCTGCCTCCCAGGGCCTGAGGGCTGTTCAGGACAGAGGGTGACCATCCTCTACAATCAAGCCATGCCAAGGCTCGGTAGCTCAGCTGGTTAGAGCGTGGGATTCATAACCCCAAGGTCGGGAGTTCAAGTCTCCCCCGAGCCATTTTCATATCTGTAAATCAAACAGTGTAGATGTAAATCAGTTGCATCAACCTTATTTGGGGACGCCACCCCCACAATCTGAGGGTGAGGGAGGCAGCCAACCGTTAACTGATGTGCTCGATTAGTTCACTGTCTGGATAACGGACCTTAGCTAAGCCGGCATACTTGTCCTCAGCGCTGTGATATCCAGCCACCGCGACTACGCAACTGCGGTAAGCGCTGTTCTCCAGCCCCAGAACCCGGTCGTACTCGGCGGGTGAGAAACCCTCGATCGGTGTCGTGTCAACGCCCAACAGGGCTGCGGAGGTGAGGAAAGTTCCCAGGGCTATGTACACCTGGTTTGAGCTCCACTGGCCGATGTGCTGGCTGCGGGGGCCATTGATCAGATCCTTGCGGATCATCTCGCCATAGAACCCCAGCGATTCGATCGCAATACCGCGCAGGGTGCTGGTGGCGGAAATCAGTTTTTCCACGTCCGCTTCTTCAATGCGGCGTTTGGCCAGGAATACAACCAGATGGGATGCGTCGGTGATCTGGGATTGGTTCCAGGAGTGTTGCCGCAGCTCCGCCCGCAGCTCCGCTTTTGTGATCACCAGGAATTTCCAGGGCTGCAGGCCGTAAGAGGACGGACTGAGCACCAGGCTTTTTTCGAGAGCTGCCCAGGTTTCTGGATCAATGCGGCGAGTGGCATCAAAAGCCTTGGTGGCGTAACGCTGCTGGAGGGCTTCCAGCAAGGTCGTGGTAGTCAGAGCCAAGGAAGGTTTTAGGGAGGGTGGAATGGGGAACCTAGCTCCAGTGGCAGGGATCAGGCCCCATCGACGCAAGGTCCTGCTTGGCGCTAGGCAGACAAAGCCTATCTCTGCCGATGGATTAAAACTGATGGAGCTACAGTTTTAAGCTGAGCCTTGATCCAACGTCGGGAAATCTGTAGAAGTTAATCATCAACGCATTTCAATGGCATTGAGCCGATTACGGAAACTGTTGCTCGCACCTTTGTCAAGGTCGTCTTCCACCTTGGCTTTCGGGGTGGGGCTGGTGGCCTCCTGAAGAGCGCTGGCCTGACGGCGCCAACGGGCTTCGGCGGGGGAGGAACGACCTTCGATGGCGCGAATCAGGGAACGGCTGCGGTTGGCCTCGCCCACCGTTTCACCTTGCTTGGGACGGATCAGGGGATTGCCCTTGAGATCGCTGCGTAGCTGGTTGAGCAGGCGGAAATGACCGGTGGCGTTGTATTTACGCAGAACGGTGGGATCCCAGGGCATCGGGCAGGTCAAATCAGTCGATCCAAACAGCTTAGGGAGCTGATGGTTCGCCATCCAGGAGCGCTAACCCATAAAACCGGAATCGGCCCCCATTCCCTTGAATACGTGATAGGTTTGGCGCAGGCGTAACTGGAAGTCGAACCGACTCCGTCCTACGTGGCTCCGTTGTCCGTAGCGACTTGGTTCAGCCTGTCGCGTCCTGAAACCTTCCTTTTGCTCCAATCATTGCCATGACGAGGATTGTTGGTCTCGCCGCCCCTGATTTCACCGCCACCGCTGTGGTTGACCAGGAGTTCAAAGAAATCTCCCTTTCTCAGTACCACGGCAAATACGTGGTGCTGTTCTTCTATCCCCTGGATTTCACCTTCGTCTGTCCGACGGAAATCACCGCCTTCAGCGACCGCTACGCCGATTTCTCCAGCCGCAACACCGAAGTGCTTGGTGTGTCCGTTGATAGTCAGTTCAGCCACCTGGCCTGGGTGCAAACCGACCGCAAGAACGGTGGCCTTGGCGATATCGCCTACCCCCTGGTCGCCGACCTGAACAAAACCATCGCCCGCGACTACCAGGTTCTCGATGAGGACGCTGGCATCGCCCTGCGCGGTTTGTTCATCATCGATCCCGAAGGAGTGGTTATGCACAGCACCATCAACAATCTGCCCGTCGGCCGCAGTGTGGATGAAACCCTGCGGGTGCTGCAGGCCTTCCAGCACGTCCAGGCCCATCCCGATGAGGTTTGCCCTGCCAACTGGACCCCAGGCGAAAAAACCATGAATCCTGATCCAGTCAAGAGCAAGGACTTCTTCGCCGCCGTCAACTGAACGCCCTTGCGGTTTTCGCCAGCATGGGGGCCCTGGGGCCCCTGCCTGGCGGATGGGTCGTGACCCCTGCTCACACCACCTCAAGGGAACCCCGCTCGCCATCCAGCTGCCCCAGCCGTCCAAGGGGGAGGGCCAGATTCGGCTGGCCGTGACCCACCGGTAGCCCAGCCACCAGGGGCACACCCAGGCTGCCAAGCCGTTCCTGTAAAACCTCGTCCATCGTCAGGTCGCCGGGGAGTACATCGTTCTGTTTCCAGCGAAAGCGACCCAGACCGATCCCTGCCACACCCTCCAATACTCCCGAAGAGCGCCACTGGGTGAGCATGCGGTCAATGCGATAGGGCTCCTCGCCCACATCTTCGAGAACCAGCACGCAGCCGGCCAGGCGGGGCCACCAACGGGTGCCGATCAGGGACGTGGCCACCGTCAGATTCGTGACCACCAGAGGGCCCGTGGCGATACCGCCCCGCCAGCCCACCCCTTGCAGCGGGGCCACCCTTTCCCCCCGCAGCAGGGCCACCAACCTGGCCCAGGCGGCATCATCCCCCTGCAGGCCGCCATGGATGCCGCCGCCGTTGCCGGCCGCCAATTGGGCCAACAACAGGGCGCTGACATCGGAAAACCCCACCGACCAAAGGGGTCGAGGGCCCGGCTGCCAGCCGGCCTCCAGCAACCGGGCACTGCCCCAGCCCCCGGCCACTGCCACCACAGCATCGATACCGGGATCGGCCCAGGCTCGCTGCAGCAGCTTGAGCCGCTCGCTGTCACTGGCCGAAAACCAGCGCCAACGGCCCGCCGTGGCCGCCGGGATTTCCAGACTCCAGCCGGCGGCGGCAAAGCGCTGCTGTAGCCCCAACCCCTCCGTCGCGGCGTCCTCCCACCAGGTGCCTGGAGCGATCGCCAAAACGCGGCTCCCTGGCCGTAACGGTGCCGGTACCGCCAGGGGGGAGGCCCAGGGTGGTTGTTTCAGCCGGGTCTTTCCCAAGGAGCCCGCAAGCGCCCCTCCCCTGGACCCGGCGGACCCTGGGCCCAATCCTGTTGCTGAAAGGGCCGCAGCCAGTCCCCACAACAGCGAGCGACGACGCATCGCTCAGCCCAGCAGGCTGGCCAGCAGCCGGAGGCCATCTTCGCCACCGGTGAGACTTTCGCAGGCCCGTTCGGGGTGGGGCATCAAACCCAGCACATTGCCCCGGGGGTTGCACAGTCCCGCCACGTCCCCCATCGACCCATTGGGATTGGCCGTGTAGCGCAACACCACTTGGCCGTTCTCTTCCAGTTGCCGCAGCAGGTCCTCCTGGACCTGATAGCGGCCCTCGCCATGGGCAATGGGTAGGGAGATCGCTTCACCTGATTGATAGCCAGCCAACCAGCGACAGGACCCGGGGTGCACCTCCAGGGGCGTGGGCTCGCAGACAAAATGCAGGCCGATGTTGCGGGTGAGGGCCCCCGGCAACAGTCCCAGCTCGGTGAGCACTTGGAAGCCGTTGCAGACGCCCAAAACCGGGCCGCCCTCGCCGGCGAAGCGGCGGACTTCTTCCAGCACCGGCGCAAAGCGAGCAATGGC
Source organism: Cyanobacteriota bacterium (assembly GCA_026389315.1). Lineage (GTDB taxonomy): Bacteria > Cyanobacteriota > Cyanobacteriia > PCC-6307 > Cyanobiaceae > Cyanobium. Next base: position 6,553 of record JAPLIC010000062.1, on the reverse strand, counting down.
GCCGCAGCGCAGATAGTCGCCATAACTGAAGCCACCGGGCAACACCACGGCCTCCAGTCCCTGGAGATCGCTCTCTTCGTGCCAGAGGAAACGGGTTGGCAACCCAAGGCAACCCTCCAGGGCCCAACGCACATCCCGGTCGCAGTTGGAGCCAGGAAAAACAACAATGCCAATGGTCATGCGGGGCCTCCGGCGGTGTCGATCAGATCGAGCGTCCAGTTTTCGATCACCGGATTGGCCAGCAGTCTTTCGCTCAAGAATTCAAGCTGCTGTTGGGCCGTGGCCTTGTCAGGGGCTTCGATCTCCACCTCAATGGCCTTGCCAATTCGCAAGCGGGTCACCCCTGAGACTCCCAAACGTCCGGCGGCGGCTCGGGTGGCCTCCCCCGCCGGATCGAGCACCGACGGACGCAGGGATACCTGGACACGGGCGTGGAAGTGGGGCACCGAAGCGCGGGCATTTGCTGAATCTTGCCAGGCGATCAGAGGGCTGCGAAAGCCTCCTCGAGCCTGGCGGCATGGGCGGCGGCGCCCAACACCACCAGTTCGAGCCCTGGGGCGGCAGCCTCCGGCCAAACGCCCTCATACCAACATTCAAGGCGGGGGCCCACAGCTTGGATCTGCAAGGGAAGCCGCTTGCCCTCCTGCAGCAGGCGGCCCTTGAGCCGCAGCACCGGCTGGTCGGCAAGCAAGCCCGCCAAACGACCTTCGAGCTCCTGGCGGGTGTAGGGACCTGGTCGCTGCACCATCACCGAAGCCATGGCGACATGGCTGTGGTCGTGATGGTGGTCGTGGGTGTCGTGATCGACCAGGGGGGTGGCCTGGGCGTCTGTGGCTACGGGGGCCGAGAGCACCAGCGAAGAGTCCACCTCACCCCGGGCCATTGGCAGGATCGGGGTGCCGGCACGCACCTGGCTGGCGAGCCGCCCTTGCAGCGCCGCCAACGACGGCCCATCCAGCCGGTCGGCCCGGCTGACCAACACCAGATCGGCGGCCTGCAGTTGGTCCGCAAACAGATCCTCCAGGGCATCGAGGTGATCGAGGCTGGGATCGGCCTGCCGTTGGGCCTCCACCGCCGCCGCATCCCCCACCACATGGCCGGCGGCCAGGGCTTCGCCATCCACAACCGTCACGACAGCATTGACGCGGACGCGACTGCGAATTTCGGGCCAGCCAAAAGCGTCGACCAGGGGTTCGGGCAATGCCAATCCACTCGTCTCCACCACGATGCCATCGAGTTGATCGGCCTGGGCGAGCAGCAGCTGCATCGTCGGCAGAAACTCGTCTTGGACCGTGCAGCACAAACAGCCGTTTGCCAGTTCCACCAGGCGTCCCGGCAACTCCTCCTCGGGACAGAAACCACAACTGGCGATCAGATCACCATCAAGGCCCAACTCGCCAAACTCGTTGACGATCACGGCCAAGCGCAGGCCGCTGTTCAGCAGCAGCTGGCGTAACAAAGTGGTCTTGCCGGCCCCAAGAAAGCCGGTCACCACGGTCACCGGCAGACGCCGGGCGATTGGGGAACTCACTTCAGGGCACCAGGGCCGACCAGGTCCAGGCAGCGCCACAGCCGATCAAAACCCCACCCAAAAGACGGCGCAGGCCCTCACCACCAGGGGCCGCCAGACGCCTTAAAACGGTCAAGGCCAGCAGCAGCAACAGGCCCTCCCCCAGAAACAATCCGACCAGGTAGGTCACCAGGGGGCCCTGGGTCCAGCCCAGGACCGCACTGCTGAGGGCATAGCCATGCAGGCCAAAGGCGGGCAGAAGCAATCCCACGGGCCACTGGACCAGAAGAACCAACGCTTCCAGCACCAAGGTGGCCGACACCATGACCTCGGCTCCCGGCAGGCCGGGAACCACCAGACCCAGAAGGCTGCCAGCCAACCCGGTCAGCAGCAGGGCCAGCATCCAGGCACTGCGGTGACCGAGTCCCACCAGAGAAAGGGCGAGAAGAAAAACCAAATGGTCAGGGCCCAGGACCGGGTGGGCCAGCCCACTGAGCAAACCGGTGAGGGGGGTGGGCTGGAGATGGAGCAGGTCCATCAGGTGATGGGCCTGGGCTGAGGGGGCCAACATCAAAAGGCTGGCCGGAATCAGCGGCAGCATCAGGGCCAGCCGGGAGGGGCCACGGTTGGCGTGGGGGCCCAGGGGCCACCAAGAGGGGAAAGACATCGGTTTGCCGGTCCGCGCCGGGCTGAGGGGGGTTCGTATCGGCGGGTGTTCTGACTGGGTTGCTGGGCAACCGTCACAGCTGCGGGACAGTGCCGGAATCACGGCCCCTAGGGGTCGCTGCACCGGGCTTTCCCCGTTACCTCCGCAGGCTGAACCCCCACGGAACCGAATGGCTCGGAATCTAGGCCCTATCTCGGCAGCCCAGGCTGTCGCGGGTGGCGATGCCGGTCTGACTGTTGCGGCCGGTGGCTCGGGCGCAGAGCGCCTTCTGCTCGGGCAGATCGAGGACGGCGTCGCTGAAATCGGCCCCCTCGATGTTGGCCCCCTTGAAATGGCTTTGCATCAACATCGCGTTGCGCAAGACGGCGTCGCCCAGGTCAGCTCCATCAAAGCGGCTGGCAAAGGCCACCACGTCTTCCAGGTTGGCGGACTGCAGATGGCTGTTGCGCAGATTGCTGTTGTTGAACACAGCCCCGCGCAGGTCGGCCCCCCCCAAATCAAAGCCTTCAAGATCGGCCTTGAGAAACTCCTGTTGACGCAGGTTGCGGCCGTGCATGTCCGGTTGCAGATCCTGAAGACTGCGCTGGCCCCGCAGCTCCGGAGCGGTGATGGCCCAGGCCGGAGCCACCCCACCGCCAACTCCTCCAAACCCCAACACAAACAGCAGCAGGGCCAAGGCCATTCCCAGCCACCAGCGGCTGGGGCTTGGGCTGGGGGCCTGGTTTGGCTGGTGACCAGGGGCTGGCAGGGAGGGGTTGGTGGCCATGGGTCGCCCTTACGCTTCTACTTACCCAGTTATGGCAGCCATGGCCATGTCCCTGCGGGTGGTGGTGCCCCCCCATCCGCTGATTGCCCACTGGCTCACCCTGGCCCGTGATGCTGACACCCCTTCCCCCCTGTTTGCCACGGCGATGACCGAGCTGGGCCGTTGGCTCACCTACGAAGCGCTGCGCGACTGGCTGCCCCAGCAAACCGTGCGGGTCATCACCCCCCTGGCCGAAACCGAGGGCACCATCATCGACGGCACGGTTCCCCTGCTGGTGATTCCGGTGCTGCGAGGAGGCTTGGGCCTGTGGCAGGGCGGTCAGACGGTGGTGCCCGCCGCGCGGGTGGCCCATGTGGGTCTGGACACCGGGGGGGGCGAGGTCCATTGGTATTTGGATGACCTGCCGGCCCACCTCGAAGATCGTCTTGGGGTGTTGGTGTTTTTGCCTGTGCTGGCCAGCGGCCGCACTCTTGTAGCCCTGGTGAATAGGTTGCAAAAGCTGGGGGTCATGGGCCCGCGACTGCGGGTGGTGACGGCCCTGGCAGCGGCCCCGGGGTTGCGAGAGGTGGGCGAGCAGATCGCGGATCTCACGATTTATTGCGGCTGCATCGACGCCGAACTGGATGCCCTGGGACAAGTCAAACCTGGCTTCGGCGATGCGGCACAGCGGCTGTACGGAAACCCTGCACCCCTGATCTGAGCTGCCGCCATCGCCCTGCCTAAGCTGTTCCCAGCACTGAGTTTTCCCCCGTTGACACCATGGCTGAGTCCAGGAATCGTCCCCAGGCCAGTGGCAGCACCCTGGTCCTTGCGGTTGTCGTCGGGGCGATGGCTGGGGCCAGTGGCCTGGCTTGGTGGTTATTGAGGGAGACCGAACGGCGCCGGCAGCTCCAGAGCGTGCTGCAACGCACCGCCCAGACGAAGCTCGCCCTCAAGAGCGCCTCCACCGCTGTTTTCGCCGACCCCAGAACGATCCAGGGGACCCACCCTCCCCAGAGCGCCCCTTTTCAAGATCGGGTGCAGCAGCTCAACCAGGCCATCGACGAGGTGCGCCGTCAACTCGAACAACTACAGACCCAAGGGGGCCGGCCCGGCCAATGAACATTGGCTGTTTACGATAGAGGCACTCCCAGGGAAAGCCTGACCTTGTTGCGCTCCGCCACCATCACTCAAGGGATCTCCCGGTCGCCCAACAGGGCGATGCTGCGGGCGGTTGGCTTTGGAGACGGCGATTTCAACAAGCCGATCATCGGCATCGCCAATGGCTACAGCACCATCACCCCTTGCAACGTGGGTCTCAACGACCTCACAAAGCGTGCCGAAGCGGCGGCCTTTGCGGCGGGTGCCATGCCCCAGACCTTCGGCACGATCACCGTCAGCGACGGTATTTCGATGGGTACCGAAGGTATGAAGTATTCGCTGGTGTCGCGGGAGGTGATCGCCGACGCCATTGAAACCGCTTGCAATGCCCAAAGCATGGATGGGGTGTTGGCAGTGGGGGGCTGCGACAAGAACATGCCGGCGGCCATGTTGGCCATGGCCCGCATGAACATCCCCGGCATCTTTGTCTACGGCGGCACGATCAAACCTGGCAAGTTGGGTGGTTGTGATCTCACCGTGGTCAGTGCCTTTGAAGCGGTGGGTCAGATCACGGCAGGCAAGATCGATGAGGCCCAGCTGACGGCCATCGAAAAGAACGCCTGCCCTGGTCCTGGTAGCTGTGGTGGCATGTTTACGGCCAATACCATGAGCTCGGCCATCGAAGCCATGGGCTTTTCATTGCCGGGCAGCTCGACCATGGCGGCCGAAGATCCCGAGAAGGCCGATAGTGCCGCCCGCTCAGCCGAAGTGCTGGTGGATGCCATTGCCGCCAATATCCGCCCTCTCGACCTGCTGACCCGGGAAGCCTTGGAAAATGCCATCAGCGTCGTGATGGCGGTGGGTGGCTCCACCAACGCTGTTCTCCATCTGCTGGCCATCGCCCGCACCGCAGGCGTGCCCCTCAGCCTGGATGACTTTGAACTAATCCGCCAAAGGGTACCCGTGATCTGTGATCTCAAACCGAGTGGACGGTTTGTCACGGTCGACCTGCACCAAGCCGGTGGCATCCCCCAAGTGATGAAGTTGCTCTTGGAGGCTGGCCTGCTCCATGGCGAATGCCGCACGATTGAAGGCAAGACCCTCAGCGAAACCCTTGCCGATGTGCCGTCCGTGCCCCCGGCGGGCCAGGAGGTGATTCGGCCCCTCTCTAATCCTCTCTATGACCAGGGTCACCTGGCGGTGTTGAAGGGCAACCTGGCCGAAGAGGGCAGTGTGGCCAAAATCAGCGGCGTCAAAAATCCTGTCATCACCGGTCCGGCTCGGGTGTTTGAAAGCGAGGAGGAATGTCTGGCCGCCATCCTTGACGGCCGCATCCAGGCCGGTGATGTGCTGGTGATCCGCAATGAGGGCCCGGTGGGCGGGCCTGGCATGCGTGAAATGCTCTCGCCCACGGCGGCGATTATTGGCCAGGGACTGGGGGATTCGGTAGCGCTGATCACGGATGGCCGCTTCAGTGGCGGCACCTACGGCATGGTGGTCGGGCATGTGGCCCCTGAGGCCGCCGTTGGCGGCACCATTGCCCTGGTCCAGGAGGGGGATGGAATCACCGTTGATGCCCACCAGCGCCTGATCCAGCTGAATGTAGACGCGGCCGAACTGGAGCGGCGCCGTGGGGCTTGGCAAAAAGCTGAGCCCCGTTATCGCCACGGGGTGCTGGGTAAATACGCGCGCCTGGTGGGTAGCAGCAGCCAGGGGGCGGTTACCGACTTTTGACCTGGGTCCCGACGAAGAAAGCAAACTCAGGGGCCCCCACCCCTTTGGCCACCAGAGAGTGGAGATTTCCAGCCTTCTTCAGTCGTTGGCGTTGAACACCATCAGACATGGACCGACTTTGACTTTCACCAGCTTGTGCTGCTTAATGTCATTCATCTGAGACACCTTCAATTCACAGACCTCGCCTGCAGGCATCGCTGGAGCGGGGTTAGGGGGCTGCCGACCAGCGGCATCGCGTGTTTGTGCTTGCGGGGCTTTGGATTGGATGGGTGCTGGTGAAGGGGTGTTGAGGCGCTGTTTAACCGCATCAAGGGTACCGGTGTAGGTGGGGCCTGCGGTGCTGTTCGGTAGGGCCTGGGGCGCTAGGTTCATTAGCGTCTGGGCGTTACCTGGGGGCGGTAAAGTCAGCGCAACAGTTGCAAAAATAAAAACCAAATATGCAGGAAATTCCGCCAAGGTTTGACGATTGAGGGACAAAAACTCTATGGCTCCGACTCTGGGTGACATCATGGCTAGGAAAGCTGTAACAAGGACAGAATTCAGGCTGCCAAATAACTCCGCAGGTCAATTGAATGTTTGCGAATACTATCAAGGGCGCGGCTTTCGATGTTGCGGGTCTTATCCCGGCTGAGACCCAGTTGTTTGGCAATGGAACTCAAGCTCATCGGTTCGCCATCCTCGATGCCGTAGCGCATCCTCAGCACCTGGCCCTGCAGTTCCGGTAGCTGCTCCAGCAGCGCTCGCAAATCCCCCTTCAGGCATTCCACCGCCACCACCTCATCCGGCAGCACCCCAT
>JAPLIC010000079.1 GCA_026389315.1 Cyanobacteriota bacterium | reverse complement strand
TTTATAGGCGCCTGCGAATCGAGGGTTGGAGCGTCAACCACAAGCGGGTGCAACGGATCTGGCGCGAGGAGGGGCTACAGAGGCCCCTGCCGCGTAAGCAGAAGCGCTCACGAGCAGCAGACGGCTCCAGGGGGCTCCTCAGAGCCGAGTACCCGCACCACGTGTGGGCGATCGACTTCCAATTCGACCAGACGATGGATGGACGCAGACTAAAACTGCTGAATATTGTGGATGAATACAGCCGCATGTGTCTGGCCATTCGTGTTGGCAGACGATGCAAGGCTATCGATGTGATCGACTCGATTGAGGATCTTCTCAAGCAGAATCCAGCACCCACCCATCTACGAATGGACAATGGCCCTGAGTTCATTGCCCATGCATTACAGGAGTGGTGCACAGGTAGTGGATCAGGTGTGGCATACATCCCGCCAGGTTCACCTTGGGAGAATCCATTCGTGGAATCATTCAACAGTCGCCTCAGGGATGAATTCTTGTAGACGAAGTCGGCCGGAGGCAATGTATCGAGATTTTCGCATCGTTGTTAGAAGCAAAAGTATTGGCAGAGCAACACAGGATGGAATACAATACCTACAGACCACATTCGGCTCTCCAGGGGCGTACGCCCCTGGAAGTCCTCCAGCAATGGAAGGCGGCTTGATCACCCCACCAGCTCTCATAGGAACTGGACCACTGATCGGGGTCACGTCACCCAGTAAAACTTAATTCAGCAAGCCCGAATTATGTCTGGAACAGGGTGTCTGAATTGTTACCTGAGTCAGGAGTGCTGCTTATGCCTTGTTGCGAGACTTAAAACAGGGCTCCGATGGCCGTTCAGCCACAGCGTTCAAAGCACTGAATGTACACGCTGCCTTTATGATTGGCCATATAGTTGGTATTGGAATAGGCCTCAAAGCGGCGCCGTTCGATCAAAACCCTGTCGAAATAGGGCTCGAATTGCCAACGCAGGCTGGGCTTGGATGTGAAGCATGGAATCAACACACCGCCGACGCGCAGGCATCGCACCAGTTCGGGGACAAACCACTGCCACAACGAAACATCGTTGTTAACAGCATCTGGCAGGAAAGGATCAAAGAAAATACCATCCAGGCTTTCAGGATCAAGTTGGGGAACTACATCAAAAATGTCGCCATGGATGATCTTCAGGCTTGGTGGCAGGGGTTGATACCTTTCTTCAAACAGCTTTATCACCTCCGCATACTTCTCTACGACCTGATGCTGGGCTGTTGAAGGCTTGCCAGCGATATGCAGGGCGGAGAGCCCCAATCCCAAACCGGCTTCCAGAAAATTTGTGCCATACCTGCAAAGCAGGTCGGCAGAATCGCGCATTAGCTCGGCTTCCCAGGCCTGCATGGCCTGACCCCCATCCAAATAAAGGGTGGTTTCATTTGCGGTCTCGACAAGTTGGATCTCCGCGTGCTGGGGCTGTCGAGCTGGTTCCATGGAACGGTGTCCTAATGGGGTGGGAGTGAACCTGGCTTTGGCTGCGCCTGACGCGGGATTGTCGGAATGGCAGGTTGATCACAGAATTGGGCCGCTGCGATCGCCTGAGCCAGGTCCGCCAGACAAGGGGTCTCAAATATTTGACGCAATGCTAACTCCACACCAAGGCGCTGCCGCAGCCGGGAGATCATCTGTACGGCCAGGAGCGAATGGCCCCCCAAGGCAAAGAAGTTGTCATGGATATCAACATTGGACACCATCAGTACTTCTTGCCAGATCTGCACCAGGGCCCTTTCCTCGGCATTCCGGGGCGGCTCCAGGACCTTGTTGTAACTGGCTTGGCTGGGTTCTACGGCGGGCAGTCGGCGCCGATCCAGCTTGCCGCTGACCGTTTTCGGCAGGGTGCTCAATGGCACGATCTGGGCGGGCACCATGTAGCCTGGCACTCGTCGGCGCAACAAACCCATCAGCTGTTGCTGGAAATCTGGGTCGTTTTGCCCTGTTGCCACATAGGCCACTAGGCGTGGGCCCAGCCTTTGGTCTTGCAGTACCACCACCGACTCCTTGACACCGGCTTGGGCATTCAGCAGCGTTTCGATCTCAGCCAGCTCCACCCGATGGCCGCGGATCTTCACCTGGTTATCCCTGCGGCCCACAAACTCCAGCAGTCCGTCCCTGCGGCGTCGAGCAAGATCACCACTCCGGTAGGCCCGGCGAGGTGGGTTTCCCCCTAGGGCCCGGAAGGGGTTGGGGCTCGATGGTTCTTGGCCCAAGTAGCCCAGAGCCACGTTGCTACCACGCATCTCCAGCTCTCCAACCCCCACACCTGTGATTTCGGCACCGGTGGGATCCAGCAGGGCAATCGACAGGCCAGGCACGGCTTGGCCGATAGGCAGGGCATGACTCAAGGGCTGGTCGCTGGCTTCCATCTGGTGTTGGACGGCCAGGCTGCATTCGCTTGGCCCCAGGCCGTTGACCAAGCGGCAGCCTTCTGGAAAGTGATCTTGAAACAACTGGTGGTCATGTCGCAGGGCCTGCTCACCCCCCAAGACAACCGTGTGAATCGTCTGCAGTGGCTCGGCTGCCAGCTGCTCCATGCGCAGGGCTAGGTGGCGAAACAGGCTGGGGGTGGAGTGATAGATCGTGATGCGCTCGGCGACCACCCACTTCGGCAGGTCGTCGATGCCACCTCCCCGCCCATCAAACAGACATAGGCAAGCGCCATTGAGCAAGGCGCCGTACAGATCCATCACCGACGCATCCACACCCAGCGACGCCAGCAGGGACAAACGATCATGGGGCTGGATGCCAATCGAGAGGGAGTAAGCCTGGGCGTGGCCTAGGACCTGGCGCTGGGCCACCAATACTCCCTTGGGCTGCCCCGTGGAGCCAGAGGTAAACAGCACATAGGCCAGCGACTCCGGCGAGACCACACCAGCCTCAGGGGAAAAGGTATGGGGGATCTGGTCGGGCAACTCCTCCCAGACGATCATCTGCCTGTCCGCTGGCATTAAGGCCCTGGCGCGGCTGGACTGGGCGGCTGAGCACAGCAGCCGCTCGACCTTGGCCTCTTGAAGGATGAAGCGCAGACGTTCATCAGGATCCTCGCCATCGAGGGGGATGTAGGCCAAGCCAGCCTTGAGGGTGCCGAGCATGGCGGCCACCGCGCTGACCTCATGGTTGAACAACAAAGCGACAGGGGGCCTGGCCCCGTCCAGGCCGGGGGCCAGGCCGTTCAATGTGGCCGCCACCACGTCGCTACGGCGCTCCAGTTCGACATAACTCCAGATCTGTTCAGCGTCACAAACCGCTTCTCGCTCGGGGTGCAGCGCCACCTGCCGCTGGAAACGCTCTGGGATGGTTCCCTGCGTCCACCCTGCTGGCTGCTCAGCAGAGGCCGTTGCAGTGAGGCGAGCTGACCAAGCGGGTAGCGGTGGGCTTTCGGCCCTTAGGGGCAGGGCCGCTAAACGGGTGTCGGCAGTCTCGGCTACGTGTTCCAGCACTTCTGCGAGATGGTTCAGCAATCCGGTTGCGGTCGCGTGGCTGAAGCAATCACTGCGATAGACGAGGGCGAGGGGAATGGCGTTGCCGGCTTCCCCGCTGTACAGGGATAAATCAAAGGGCGCATGCACGTGCTTCTGGAAGGGGTGTTCGGCCAGGCGCTCATTCACATCGCTCAGGGCGTTGAAGAACACCCGAAATAGGGGCGTTTGGCCTGGGTCATGAGATGGCTGCACCGCCCTCAGCACCTGCTCGAATGGCAAGGTTTGATGGTCCAAGGCCTGCAGAGTGGCCTGCCGGGTTTGCAAGAGCAATTGCTCAAAGCTGGGATTGCCGCAATGGTCGAAGCGAATCACGACCGTATTGAGAAACATGCCGATGACCCCTTCCAGTTCTGATCTGGTGCGCCCCGCCACGGGGACGCCGATGCCGAAATCACCCTGGCCGCTATAGCGAGCTAGGACTGCAGCCCAGGCGGCCAACACCAGCATGAACAGCGTGGCGTTGTGCTCCTGGGCAAGTCGGCGCAAGGCCTTTGCCACCGGTGGGGGGAGTAGCAGGGCCTGCTGGCTGCCCTTGCTGCTGGCAACAGCTGGCCGGGCTTGATCTACCGGCAGATCCAGATGGGGAAGATCAGCCAGCTGCCTCTGCCAAAAGCCAGCCTGCTCACGGGCCTGATCGCTGGCCAGCCAGCGCTGCTGCCAGCGGATGTAATCGCTGTACTGCAGTATCGGTGGAGGCAGAGGTGGGCCCTTCCCCAGCAGGGACTCGATGCTGGCCTCCAACTCTGACAACAGCACCTGCATCGACCAACCGTCGGCGATCAGGTGATGAATGCTCAGCAAGAGCAGCTGTTGTTCCTGCTCCAGCCACACCAAGGCGGCCCGTAGCAGCGGCGCCATGGAAAGGTCAAACCCCCTGGTGTTCAGCTCGGCGCAGGCGTGCGCCAGCGCGGGCTGACGTTGGCTGGCGCTGTGCTGGCGCAAATCCACAATCGCGAGGGGCAGATGCAGCCTTGGTGCCACCACCTGCACCAGCTCTCCTTCGCTGATGTCGTCGGGGCCGCTTCCGCCCGCGCTGCAGTCAGCCCGGCTGGCCAGCCGAAAACTAGTACGCAGACTTTCATGGCGGTTGACCATGTCATTGAGGGCCTGCTCAACTAGATGGGGCTCAACCGTTGGTGTCAGGTTCAGACCTACCGGGATGGTGTAGTCAGAGGAGGAGTCCGCCAGTTGTTGCAGCAGCCAGAGCCGCCGCTGGGCAAAGGATGTGGGTAGGGCCTGCTCCAGTGGGGTGTCGCAGTGCGCCAGCCTGTAGGGGTCGGAAGGGTCAGCGCCAGCCTCACCCCGCAGGCGACGCTCCAGCAGCTCTCGCTTGGCTGCGGACAGCGCCTGACGACGTTGGTTGCGCTGGCGATCCTCTGCAGAGCCCATGCTCAACTAGCACCCTCAACTGGCCCATCCTCCAAGTTTTCCACTTGGGAGAGCACGAGATCTTCCACAATCGGTGCCAAGGCGGCGATGGTTGGGGCATCGAAGGTGGCCTGGATCGGCAAGGAGACCTGGAAGGCATCGCGGATGCGGGAAACCAACTGGGCCACTTTCAGGGACTGACCGCCTAGCTCAAAGAAGTTGTCCCGTCTGCCCACTTGGCTGATGCCGAGCAGCTCGCCCCAGATCGTGGCCAGTCGCTGCTCCAGTGGGGTTTGGGGTTGATCGGTAAATGCTGAGGAGGCCTTGTTGGTTTGGGGTTTGGGAAGGGCGTCCCGATCCACTTTGCCGTTGGCGGTGAGTGGCATGCGCTCCAACCAGACCCACTGGCTTGGCACCATGTAGCCGGGGAGTTGGCTCTGGAGATGGCGCCCTAATCGGGCGTCATCAGCCTGGTCCCCATCCCCCACCAGATAGGCAACCAGGCGTCCATCCCCGACGGAGTCGGTGTCAACCAGCACCACCGCCTGGGTCACGCCGGCTTGCCGGGTCAAGGCTTGCTCCACCTCACTGGGCTCGATGCGGAAGCCCCGCAGTTTCACCTGTTGATCCAGCCGGCCCAGTATTTCGATGCTGCCGTCCGGTAAAAAGCGACCCCGATCGCCGCTGCGATAGACACGCCCGGTATGGAGTCCGGCAGGTATCGAGACTTGGTCAATGAAATGCCGGCTGTCCAGGTCGGCGCGGTTGAGATAACCCAAACCCACACCGTCCCCCCCCAGCACAATCTCCCCAGGTGCACCGATCGGAAGCGGTTGCAGGTCGGCGTTGAGCACGTAGGCGGTGCTGTTGGCGATAGGTCTACCGATGGGTAGGCGTTTGTCAAGAAACACCCTACTGATGGCCTGAACGGTGGCGAAGGTTGTGGTTTCGGTGGGGCCATAGCAATGTAGAAGTTGCTTCGGGGCAGCGATGCTGAGTACCTTGACTACACAGCTTGGGTTGGCGGCTGAACCACCGAAGAGCAGATAGCGCAGCGTGCCGAAGGCCGCAGGTTGTTCAGACGCCATCAGATTGAATAGGGCTGTGGTGAGGAACATCACCGTGAGGCGCTGATGGGCAATGAACCGGGCCAGGGCGGCCGGATCCAAGCTGACGGGCTTGGCCACGACCACCAACGCGGCGCCATTGAGAAGGGCGCCCCAGATTTCAAAGGTGGCCGCATCGAAGGCTGGTGATGAGATGAATGCCAGGCGATCGTCCGCTTGTATCTGGATGTAATTGGTGTTGAGCACCAGCCGCGCCACGGCCCGATGGGGAACCTTGACACCCTTAGGCCGGCCAGTAGATCCGGAGGTGTACATCACGTAGGCCAGGCTTTCGCCGGGGGATACCTGCGTCTGGGTCGCGGGCTCGCCGTTCGTACCGCTGTCATCTCCGCTGGACAGCAGCGGCGCCTGGGAGTTGTCATGCCAGCGCAGCAGGGTGGCATCTGGCGGCAGGGCGCTGGCCTGGAAATGCTGGTCAGCAATCACCAGGGCCACGGCCGCGTCGCTAAGGATCTGGCCTTGGTGGGCAGCCGGTGCCTCTGGATCGAGGGGGACGTAGGCCGCGCCAACGTTGAGGATGGCCAGGCAGCTCACCACCAGGGCGCTGGAGCGTGGTAACGCAAGGCCCACCAGACAACCCGGCCCGGCGCCGTTGCTGCGCAGATGGGCGGCCAGTTGTTCAGCACGTTGGGCCAGTTGCTCGTAAGTGAGCCTGGTGTCCCCCTCAATGAGCGCCGTTGCCGCCGGGTGAAGCAACTGTTGCTGCTTAAACAGCTCCCATAGGGATTTGTCCCGGGGATAGGGGTTGCTAGTGGCGTTCCAATCACCCCACTGCAGGTACAGGTCTTCCTTACTGGGGCCCAGCATGTCGCCTAGGGTGGCGTCGGGATGGGTGGTGAATGCCTCGAGAATGGTGGCGAGCTGGGCCAAGAGCCTCTCCAGCATTGCGGTTTCGTAGCACGTGGGGTCAGCCATCAGGCGCAGGCTCAGCCGTTCCCCTGGCAACACCATCAGGCTCAGGGGGTAACTTGTACGCGAGTGTGAAGCCGCAAGGCTGACCCGCCACTGACCCTGCCTCAATGCCACTCTCCCCCGCCTGGCGCTGGAGTGGGAAGGGAAATTCTCGAAGGCGATGATGCTTTCGAACAGGGGTTGATCGCTGGTTTGTTCACTCCAGCCCCGCAGTTGAAGCAACGGCGTGTAGGAGTACTGCTGCAGGTCTGTCTGACGCCAGAGCAAGTCCTGCAACCAAGGCAGCAGGGCCATGCCAGGGTCCACCCGCACCCGCACCGGGAGGGTGTTGATGAACAGTCCCACCATGGCCATAACCCCAGACAGCTCGGGGGGACGGCCGGAGATCACACCACCAAAGAGCACCTCGTCTTGAGCGGAGTGCACTGACAACAGCAGAGCCCAGGCCCCTTGCACCAAGGCATTCAGGGTGAGGCGGTGCAACTTCACCATGGCTTCTAGGGCATCGCTGGTCTCCCGAGAGAGCTCGAGAACCTTGGAGAGCCCATCCTCTTGAGCCCCGGATTGCCCTGCCATGGCCCCCTGCCAGGGCAGGCGTGTGGGGCAGCTCAGACCCTTGAGTTCCTCTCGCCAACGCTGCTCTGCCGCCTTTAGATCCTGTCCCTGCAGCCAGGCGATGTAGTCGCGGTAGGGAACCGCCGGGGGCAGCTGGGGATCGACCCCCATCGCGTGGGCCCCATAAAGATCAAACAGGTCGTTGAGTAACGTCTGATTACTCCAGCCGTCGAGAAGCAAGTGGTGATGGCTGAAACTAAAGCGGGTGCTTGTCTCGCTGAGCAGAAACAGGCTAACTCGCAGCAGGGGTGCGCGGGACAATTCGAAGTCTCTGCGGTCGCTCCGCTCTAGGGTCAAAACCTGTGCCTCTTGGCTCAAGGGGTCCAGCCCGCGCAGATCATGCACCTCAAAGGGAAGCTCCACCCTGGCGCTGACCACTTGTAAGGGGTCGGCCAAGTCTTCCCAAACAAAGCCCGTGCGCAGTACTGCATGGCGTTGGACCAGGTCTTGCCAGGCCCGCCGAAATGCTTCCACATCGACGTCGCCATGGATCAGGTAAGAGGCTTGCTCCACGTAAATACCTTGCCCAGGCTGCCCTAGGGCATGGAAGAGAAGGCCTTGTTGGAGCGGGGAGAGCGGATAGATATCCTCGATGGCGACGCTCATGACCGGGGATTCTTGGGTTGGTTGAGTTTCTGCACCAGCTGGTCGAGTTGCTTTTGATTCAGTCCAGCCAGGGGAAAATCAGCTGAATCGTAGGTTTCTGGTGTCGTTGCGGGCCCATCAGCGGAGTCATCCAGCAGGCGTTTTAAGGCGGCAACAAAGTGATCAGCCAGCTTGGTGATCGAGTCCCGCCTATGGATCTGATTCCCATAGCTGAATGACACCTCCAGGCAGCCCTCCACAACCGCTCCATTCACCTCCAAGATATGGCTGCGGGGTTGCTCTGGGGAGCGGTTCGGCCCAGATCCATGGCGGCAGATGGCCCAGGGACTGGCTTCAGACGAGGATCGGTCCAGTTGGCCCATGTAGTTGAACATCACCTGGGGTTGGGGCAAGGAACTCAGGGATTGGGCCCTCTCACCATCCCCCCCGTAGCGCAACAGGCCATAGCCGATGCCTTTGCGGGGCACGCGCTTGAGCTGATCCCGAACACCCTTGAGGATAGTGGCAGGCGCGTGACTGGGATCGGCCGTCAGCCAGACTGGATACATGGTGGTGAACCAGCCCACCGTGCGGGAGAGGTCGACGTCATCGAACAGGGGCTCTCTGCCATGGCCTTCCAGGTCAAGCAGCAACCCCGGCTGGCCACTCCATTGCCCGTAGGCCAGGGTCATGGCGGTGAGCAGCACGTCGTTGATGCCGGTGTGATGTCTCCTGGGCAGATCCCGCAGCAGCCGCTCGGTGTCCTGCCGGTTCAGATCGCTCCAGACCCGCTGGGCCGAGCCTTCATCATTGGGGCCTTGGGGTGCATCCAGGGGAACTGGAGCCCTGTCTTTCACCGTCGATAACCAGTAATCAAGCTCCTGCTGCAGGCTGTCTGAACCTGCGAAGTCCATCAGGCGCTTGGCCCAGCTGGCAAAGGACGTTGATTGGGCTGGTAATCGCACCTCATTCCCCCCCCGCAGCTGGCTGATGGCAGTGGCGAGATCGTCGAGCAACACCCGCCATGACACCCCGTCCACCACGAGGTGGTGGACCACCAACAGCAGCAGCTGGGGGGCCCCATCCCCACGCTGGAACAGCACAAAGCGGGTTACGGGCCCATGGCGCAGGTCGAGGCTGACTTGGGCTTGCCTGCAACTGTGTTCGATGGCCTCATCCCAGCTGCTGCGGGTCCTTTGGCTCAGGTCCACTTCTGTGAAGGGCACGTTGCCGTCGAAATCCACCAGGGTTTGCTTGGTGGTGTCTGGGCTGCTGGGATCCGATCCAAAGCGCAACCGCAGCCCATCGTGATGGCGCAGCAGCTGGCCCAACGCCGTCTTTAGATCAGCGACATGGAGGGGCTGACGCAGGCGAAGCAACATCGCCTGGTTGTTGTGATGGGGCGAGGGTAGTCGCTGCTCGAAGAACCACTGCTGAATCGGGGTGAGTGGCACCGGTCCAGCCGTCAGCTCCGGCTCTGGTTGCGGCTGCGCTTGCGCTTCATGGCCAGCAACGCTCGCCAGTTGGGCGATGGTCTGATGTTGAAACAACTGGCGCGGGGTGAGCTGTAGGCCAGCCTGCTGGGCCCTGGCCATCACCTGGATCGTCAGGATCGAATCCCCCCCCAGCTCGAAGAAATTGTCATGCACCCCCACGCGTGCCAGACCCAGCAGCTCGCTCCAGATGGCAGCCAAGCTGGCTTCCAGCGCTGAGCGAGGCGCCACATAGGTGCTTTCCACCCCTGGGCGAGAAGATTCGGGGGCAGGTAGGGCCTGGCGATCGAGTTTGCCCGCCGTTGTCCTAGGCAAACGGGGCAGCACCACAAACGCCCCCGGCAGCATGAAATCCGGTAGACGGTCCTTCACCCAACTCCGCAATTGCGGGACAAGGCGGCGGGCGAAAAAGCCTTGATGGGGATCATTGGCGTAGGGCGTCCCATCCCAATCGCTGCTGCCAACAACCGGTGCCATGGTTGGGCTGCGAGTGAAACCCGTCTGGGCGTTCAACCCCTGACGGCAGATCTGGACATCGAAACATCCCGGCTGATCCGACCAGGTGATGGAGACGCTGTAGGGGTAGCGCTTAGTCAGGTCCCAGAGATCTTCCGGTTCGAGGCCCTCTGCGGGGGCGTTGAGCCGCTCGCGCCGCTGCTGCAGGCTGGTTGGATCCGCCCTGGGGCCCTCTAAAAACTCCAGCAAATCAGCCACCCCCTGCAAGCGTCGGTTTGGCACGGCGTGGAGGAACAAGGCTAGGGGTTTCTGCCGTCCCAGTTGCTCCTCCAGCCAATGCAGGGTGAAGCCTTCCTGCCGCCAATCAAGGGGCAGCGTTGTGATCACCACACGATCCGGTGCGGCTTCCGGTGAGCGATTAAGGATTACGTCATAGCGGAAGCGGGTGAGCTCATTGTGCTGATATCCCCGCTTCAGGGCGATATCCACTGACCTGGCCTGGGGCAGGGTTGCAGCCAGGCTCTCAAAAAAGGCCGGATCCAACACCAACTCCATCTCTTGTTGCACCCGTTGGCGAGCCCGCTCGGCGATCAGGCGGGCACTGTCTTCAGCGGCGGCGCGATGCAACTCCACTGAGGAATACAGCGCCGTTTGCAGCTGTCGGTGGCGCACATCTCCGATGACCAGCGACCCACCGGGCGCCAGTAAGGACCAGGCACCCCTCAGAACTCGCTCCAGGTAGTGTACATCGGGAAAGTACTGAACAACAGAGTTGATCAGTACTAGATCAAAGCCACCGGCTTCCAAGCCACTGAAGTCGTGGGCCGCTTGTTGCCGTAACAGGACGTGGCTGAGGTTTTGGTCGCTTGCAATGGCCTGGCGCAGGCTCTCAAGGGCTGTCGTCGAGACATCAGTGGCGGTGTAACGCTCACAGATGGGGGCCAAGGGGAACAGCAACAGGCCGGTGCCACAGCCGATCTCCAGGACCCGTTTGGCCCTCAGGGACTGCAGCCTTGCCACCATGCCGTCGACCTGCTCCCGCATGGCATCCGCCGACAGGGGCTCGCCGGAGTAGGTGCTGTCCCAGCCGATGGTGTTGAAGGTCAAATCAGCGTGGGGGGCTGGTTGGCTGTAGATCTCGTCATAGAGCGAACGCCAATGATCGAGCTGCTCATAGTTCCAGCCTTTGTTTTTGGCGTTGGAGCTGGAGAGGTGGGCCACCACATAGGCCACCAGTCGGCGTTCCCCGGATGGATCGGTCCGCATCACGGCTGCCGCCTCCGCCACCGCCGGGTGGCGCAGCAGCAGCCCCTCAATTTCGGCTGGTTCGATGCGAAAGCCCCTTAGCTTGAGTTGGTCATCGCTGCGACCTAGCAGCTCAATGGCCCCATCAGCCAAACGGCGGGCACGATCACCGGTGCGCAACACCCGTTGACCAGGGCGCCATTGGTCTGGCTCGAACACGGCGGCACTACTCTTCTGCGCACTGGCACCCCGATAGCCGCGGGCCAGGGCCATCCCCCCGATCAATAGGTCACCCACCACCCCCAAGGGGGTGGGGTTGCCGCGGCTGTCGACGACATCGGCGTAGCAGTTGGCCAGGGGAAAGCCCACCGGCAGCTCTGCCTGGGGATGGCGCCAGCAGGGATCGCCAGGCACGGGCTGAACCAGGCAGGTGATGGTGGTTTCGCTGAGGCCATAGGCATGCAGCAAAGCGGGCTTGGATCCCATTTTTTCAAGCCAGAGACTCACATCACTTGGGGTCGCCCGCTCGCTACCAATGACAACAAGGCGCAGGCTCTTGGGCAGGGGTAGGTTGCCGTCGGGTAGCTGTTTGATCCACTCATGCCAATAGGGCGTTGGCATGTTGAGCACGGTGATGTTCTGGTGCTCCACCAGCTCCAGTAATTGTGCTGGTGTGAGTGGGCCCTGCTGTGGGCGCAACACCACCGTGGCGCCGGCTGCCCAGGTGGGAAAGATTTCCTCTAGGGCCACATCAAAGCCCAGGGTTGCGAATTGCAGCACCCGATCGGAGGGTCTGATCTGCAGCTGCTCGGCCATCGCCAAGTTGTGATTGACCAGGGCGCGATGGCTAATCTCCACGCCCTTGGGCTGGCCCGTGGACCCTGAAGTGTGAATCACATAGGCAAGATCATCGGGGTTTGCGCTGTTGCGTTTGAAGTCGGACGGGCCATCGCGATAGGCGTCATCCAGCAACAGGGTTTTGACGCCAAGGTCTGGAAGCTTGTCATGCAAATGGCTGTGGCTGAGTACCAGACCAGGCGCGCAGATTCGCAACAATTGGTCTTGTCGTGCCAAGGGATAGGCCGGATCAATCGGGGCGAAGGCCCCGCCCGCCTTGCCAATGGCAAGTAGGGCAATCAAGGTTTCGACGCAGGGCTCGGCATGCACCGCTACCACCATGTCGGGCCCGACCCCCAGAGCTTGCAATTTATGGGCCAGCCGAGCGGCTAACTGATCCACCTCTTGATAGCTCAGACAACGCTCGCCATCCACCAGGGCGATGAACCCAGGATTCCGTTCGAGCTGCTGCTCAAACAGGTTGTGGACACAGGCTTCGGTTAGCTTGGAACTGGTGCTGTTCCATTTCCATAGCAGGTCATTGCGTTGCTGGCTAGAGAGAAGGGGCAGGTCTTGAATGTGCTCTTCTGGGTTGGCCACGATGGCCTCCAAGAGATGCCCATAGGCCTCCAGCATGCGCTGGGCGGTGGCCTCATCAAACAGATCACTGCTGTATTCCAGGTGGCCCTCCAGTCCCGTCGCCCCTTCTCGCATATCGAGTGCGAGATCAAAGTTGGCCATGGCTCGCTCGATCTCCATGGACCGCCGACCGGCCTGCGAGGCTTTGGTTGGCCGCAAGCCAGGCACATTTTGCAGCTGGAACATCACCTCGAAGAGGGGATTTCTACCCAGGTCCCGTTCTGGTCGCAGGCTGTCCACAAGCTTTTCAAAGGGCAGCTCCTGGTGGGCGTAGGCCTCAAGGGTCATCTCTCGAACCCGCTGCAGGGCCTCCAGGAAGCTGGGATTTCCAGTCAGGTCGGTGCGCAGCACAAGTGTGTTGACGAAGAAGCCAATCAGACCCTCCAGTTCCGCCCGATCCCTTCCGGCGATTGGTGTGCCGACCACTAGATCCTGTTGCCCACTGAAGCGGGCCAACAACACGTTGAAGGCAGAGAACAGGGTCATGAAGGGGGTGACCCCTTGCTCTTGGCTCAATTGCTTCAGCGCCTGCCACAGGGATTCGGGCAAGGCGATGGAGCAGGTGGCGCCGCGATAGCTTGAGAGTTCCGGTCTGGGGCGATCGCTGGGCAGCCGCAATTGGGGCAGATCTGCCAGCTTGTCTCGCCAATAGCTGATTAACCCATCTAGCAGTGGAGGATTCAGCCTATGGCGCTGCCAGACGGCGAAATCGATGTATTGAATTGGCAGCGGCAGCAGAGGGGACGGCCTTGCGTCGCAGTAGGCGTTGTACAGGGCCGTGAGTTCACGGCAATACACACCCATGGACCAACCATCGGTGATGATGTGATGCATGGTGCTGAACAGGATTGAGGCATCGTCACTCAGCTGAACGATGCGCACCCTCAGCAATGGTCCTTTGCTGAGGTCGAATGCACGACGGGTTTCTGCGTTGGCGATGGCCAAGGCAGCCTGATCACGCTCCGCTTCGTCCTCGTCCCTGAGGTCGTTGTATGGCAAAGGAACCGCCAATTTCGCCGCCACCACTTGGTAGGGCTCATCGGCATCCATATGGAATGTGGTCCGCAATGATTCATGACGCTCGATGATGGTGGCCAGGCTGCGCTCCAGAGCTGGACGGTTAAGGGCTCCACCAATGTGCAGCGCCTGGGTCATGTTGTACAGGGCCGTATTCGGGACGAGGCGATCGAGAAACCACAGCCGTTGCTGTCCAAAAGAGAGGGGTTGGCCTAGCACTGGAGAGGGGCGCAACGGATCGAAGCATCTACTGTATTGAAGCTGCCTTAAAATCGCTATCGTTCTTAACGTATTGATCGATCACAAATGGTAACCATTCAGGGGTTGGGGACGTGGCGCTGCGCGAATGAAATCCTGATCGCTCATCACCAAGTGACCGCAAACATCGCGACCGATTACAGCCGCTTCAGGGATCCGGCAGCAGCGATCGAATCTGCCCACAGCGATGATGGTCGATCCAGGCCTGCTCCAGAAACTGCCAGACATCGCGGTCCTTTTGCTGCAGGGTGGTGGTGACCTTGAGCAGCCGACTGCGGCAGATGGCACCGCTGGCGCACTGGACGCCAAGGCTGATTTTGCGTTGGATGACCGACTAGCGCAGTGCCTTCTCGGTGGCGTTGTTATTGGCTTCGATTTCGGGGTGATCCAGAAAGACCTACAGGACTTCTGTGCTTTGCAGCAACTTAAGGCAGGTGCGCACGGTCTGAGCCCATGTTATTTGCTCCTTTACTGCAAAAACTGCACAAACAGCTGCTGCTGCAGTCCCAGCAACTCAGCACCGATCTGGGCAGTGGCGCCCTAACGTTTAGCGATGGCCGTCAGATCGCGAATCACGTACACCCAGCACAGCTGACTTTGCAAGACCGGTAGATGGTTGTGAGCAGAAAAGCGATCGCCTACGACGATTCCGCCAAAGGCATTAACCAGCAAGCAGCCGATACCGCCACCGAAACCCAGCGCCAGGCAGCACGGCAGCTGATCGAATCCGGCCAGCCCCTTTTTCTGCCCAAAACCGTGGCTCTGGAGCTGGAGTGGGTGCTACGGGGCATCTACGGCTTTACAGCCCCCCAGGTGCTCGCGGTGTTCGATGTGCTGCTCGGCCATCCCAGCCTCACCCTGGAAGACAGGCCCGCCGTGGTGCAGGCCGTGGCTGGCCTGCACCACGGCGGGTTGGATTTCGCCGAAGCCCTCCATCACGCCAGCTGCCGCACCTGCCAAACGTTCGCCTCCTTCGATGACCGCCGCTTCGCCCGCAGGATCCGTCAGCTCAACCTGCCGCCACGGGTCGTGGTTCCTGGCTGATGCCCCCAGACTCCCCCTACGCCCCACCCCTCACCCTCACACCGGCGCTGCTCAACCGCGTCGCCGCCATCGCCGAGGCCCTCGGCCGCTGGAGCGCCCGTCAGGACGCATTGCCATCACCGCGCCTGCGCCGCGAAAACCGCATCCACACCATCCAGGCTTCCCTCGCGATCGAGCAGAACAGCCTCAGCATCGAGCAGGTCACCGCCTTGTTCGACGGCCAGCGGGTGCTCGGTCCGGCCCGCGACATCCAGGAGGTGCGCAATGCCATCTCCGCCTACGACGCCCTGCCCCGCTTTGATCCCTCCAATCCCCAGCATCTTCTTGAAGCCCACGGGCTGTTGCAGGCTGGGTTGATCGAGGCCCCGGGCCGCCTCCGCAGCGGCGGCGTGGCCATCTACCGCGGCGATCAGCTCGTGCACATGGCGCCGCCAGCCGCAAGGGTGCCGGGTTTGGTGGCTGATCTCCTGGCATGGCTGGCCGCCAGCACCTGGCATCCCCTGCTCGTGAGTTGCATGGCCCACTACGAGCTGGTGTTCATCCATCCCTTCGCCGATAGCAATGGCCGCCTCTGACGCCTCTGGCAGACCCTGATCCTCAGCCGCTGGAACCCGCTGCTGGCCTGGCTGCCGATCGAGGCGGAGATCCGCTCCCGGCAGCAGGACTACTACGAATCGCTTGGCCAGGCCGATCAGCAGGCTGATCTGGAGCCCTTCGTGACCTACCAGCTGGACGCCATCCACGACGCCCCGCCGCCTGACGGAACAACGTCTGCAGCTCAGCCAGCGGGCGGTGGAGAAGCATCTGGCTGCGCTCCAGCAACAGGGACGCCTGCTCCGCCATGGCTCACCCCGTGGTGGGACCTGGCAGGTTCCCTAAAGCGCAGTACAATGTCATGACACCTACCTCTGGGACAGCATGAGCCGCGATCAGATGCTTCAGCTGCGGGCCACCCAGCAGCAGCGCCAGTTGATCGATCAGGCCGCTGCCGCTGAGGGCATCAGTCGCAGCGAATTCATCCTGCGCAGCTGCCAGGAGCGGGCCCAGACCGTTCTGCTGGATCAAACCCTCTTCTCCCTCAACCACCAGCAGAGCCTGGCCCTGCTCGCCGATCTGCACGACCAGGCCTGTCACCGCGCCGACCAGATCACGGTTGCCGATCTCCTCGCCGCTCCCCAACCCTGGGATGCGGCCTCCTGAGCCCCTTCAGGCCTACCACCAGCTGGATGCCTTTGACTGCGGCAGTGATGCGCTCAACCTCTGGTTGCAGCGGCGGGCCCTGAACAACCAACGAGCTGGCGTCTCGCGCACGTCGGTGGTCTGCCGCGACGACTGCGTCATCGCTTACGTCAGCCTGGCCGCCGGCGCGATCGTGCTGGCCGAGGTTCCCACGTCACTGCGACGCAACGTGCCCAACCCATTGCCGGTGGTGATGCTGGGTCGGCTTGCGGTGGACCGGACCTATCAGGGCCTGGGACTCGGCCGCGCCCTGGTGGCTCACGCCATTCGCCTCAGCCTCCAGGCCCAGCAGCTGGTGGGGGCTCGTGCCCTCCTGGTCCATGCCATCGACGATCAGGCTGCCGCTTTCTACCGGCGGATGGGCTTTCGTCCCTCGCCCATCAGTCCCCTCATCTTGCTCCTGCAGCTCAATCCGACTTCAGGCTGAATCATGGCTTGGCCAAGGCCGGCTATCGCCAGATTTCCTAGTCTCAGCTGGTGGAACTCATCACAGAAGACCATCTGGAGCAGCAGTGTCTGGAGTGGTTCCAGGACATCGGCTACAGCTATGTCTTCGCCCCCAACTCGACAGCGACGGATGCGCACGGCCCTGCATCACCTCAACCCAGGCATCGCCTCCACCGCCATCGATAGGGCAGCGCCGAAGCCAACCGCATCGTCCAGAAGCTTTGGAGCTACTGCACCGTCCTCCGCGACGAAGCTCGCCCATGATCCCGATGACGCCAGACCAGCGATAATGGGATTTCCCAATTTGGGATTTCCCCATGGCCAGCAACGAAAAGGTGGTCACGGCCGATCAGGGCGGACGCATCAACCTGGGTAAATCCAGAGCAGGCCTCAGTTTCCGGCTGGTGGAGCAGGGCACCCAGCTGATCCTGGAACCCGTCGAAACGGTGCATCTGCCCCCCGCTGAAGCCTGGTTGTTCCGCAACAAGGACGCCCTGAACTCGGTACGCCGTGGCCTGGAGCAGGCCGCCGCTGGAAACCTGGTGAACGGCCCCGATCTCGACGCGGCCCATGCCATCGCGATGGCTTTTCCTCCCTGCTGAATCCGCTCAACCCAGCTGAAAAGGTGTTTGAGTCCTACGCCCAGAACCGCACCCCTGGCACCACCATGGCGACATCCTGCTGATTGCCCAGCTCCGCTATCACTACTGACAACCAGCCCTGAGCACTGAAGCCAACCGCATGCTCATGAGCACACCCAGCCGCCCTGGCCTCCTGATCATCGAGAACCCCTGCGGCGAGTGGCTTCTTGGCAAGCTGCAACGAAATGGGCACCATCGCGCACATGCCAGAACCCGTGCGTTACTGTTATTTCAGTTACGAGACGCCCTCGTCAGTGCACCCGGGGCCTGGCCCGCTCTCTGTCCCTCTGGTACCCCGCTTTGGGGTAAGTCATCATGGCCACTCAGAATCCTTCTGTATGCAGACTTGAGCCAAATCCTGAAAGGGCTGAGTATGTCAGCGATGTTTTTAGCAGATTCTTTGTTAACGCTAAGCCAGCCAAGCATCTTCAGCTTGTTGGGCCTGATGGCGTTGCTGAAGATATTCCTGTAGAGATCTACGCGGTACTGCGGGAAGTCTTTCAACACCTGAAGGATGGTCAGGCTATTTCTTTGATTCCTGATGATACCCTGCTCACCACACAGCAAGCAGCGCAGATTCTCAACATCTCTAGGCCTTACCTCTACAGGTTGCTGGATAAGGGTGAGATTCCCTTCATTCCAGTAGGCACTCATCACAAGTTACGCCTGGCTGACGTTGAAGCGCTTCGTGAGCGTCGTCGTAACGAGAGCAAAAATGCCCTCAATGCCATTACCGCACTCAATCATGAATGTGATGATTATGGCGACGATTATGGGGAAACAACGCGCGAGTGACGCCTGCACTCTCTTTCATCTAGAACGACCTCAGATGGGCTCACAACCCAGGCGCCTGTCTTCGCTCGCAGGTGCTGTGAGTACCTTGGGCTGCCTATCCAACCAGCGCATCAATGACAAACACCGAATGGTCTACAAGCTTGAAGACAACATCCTGCTGTTTTGCCCAGCTCAGCGAAATGCGCTTCCCTGGCACCTGGCTTGAAAGGAGGTAAGGCAGTAAGGTGAAGGCTGTAAAGAACAGGCTGAGGGATCCTGCCCTTGCCAAGCCCCATGGATCCAGAGCTCGCCACCATTACCTCCAAGGGACAGGTGACGATCCCCAAGGCGATTCGCGAGGCCCTCGCGCTGAAGCAGGGAGATCAACTCCGCTGGGATCTCGACGATGGCGGTGTGCGGGTGCGGCTGGTGAGCCCCCTTGATCTCTCCTACCTGCGGGGCGTCGAGGCCGGTTTGCAGGAATGGGCCTCCCTAGAAGATGAGCAGGCCTTTGCCGATCTTTGAGCCCTTTGCCGTTGTCCGTGTGCCGTTCCCGTTCACGGATCGTGCAGTGCAGCGGCGACGGCCGGCGCTCGTGATTTCCGAGCCGTCGTTCCAGTTGGGCTCAGCCCATGTGCTGTTGGCGATGATCACCTCGGCCAAGCGCTCCAGCTGGCCACTGGATTGGCCGCTCCAGGATCTTGGCTCTGCAGGCCTGAACGTGGCCTGCTGCGTGCGCCTCAAGCTATTCACCCTGGATGAACGCCTGATCCTTGGGTCGCTGGGCAAGCTGACTGCCATCGATCGCAACGGCGTTTGGGCGAACCTGCACCAGCTTTTGCCGCACCAGGAGCAGCAACCGTGACAGGGTTGGCCTTTGTCCAATCGGTCTCAAGCGCCTATAGCCCTGAACTTGAAGCAGCCACCAGTGGAGAATAGGGGAAACTCCTCGCAGCCTTTCGCTTCTCCAGCGGGTCTTCTTTCCGCTCCAGGGAACCCTGCACCGTTAGCTCATATGTGGCTGGGAGATCTAAATACTCCCTCACCCCCCAGCCTTAGCCCGCCCGAGGCTCCGCCGATGCACCTGCACATGCACCGCCCGCAGCAGCCGCTGCGGATCACTGGCCGCGATAACAGGCCAGGACCAGCTCACCACATCGGCAACGCGCAGGCGGTGCAACGCCACCTCCATGGCCTCTGCGGGGCGGCCAGCTTGGAGGAGTTGCTGCCAGCGGTCGCGGTCGCCCTTGATGGGGACGTGTGCATCGAAGTGCCACTGGTTGAGCAGCACAGCGGCGAGGTAGTCGGGCGGCAGCCAGGGGAGGGTTTCTTCTGGTTCGGGTACCAAGGGCAGCCCGCTGGGGTCGATCCAGCCGAGGCCGGCCTCCAGGTCGGACACCAGCTCGGCATTGATGCGGTCAGCGAGCAGCAGGGTGATGTCGGCCAGGGTGGCGTAGGGGCTGCCGCTGGCGAGGGCCAGGCCCAGCCGCCATTCGGGGCCAGCGAGTTCTTGTTCCAGCAGGCCGTACCACTGGGGCGGCAGTTCGGACTTGCCGAAGCCGAAACGCGGCAGCCGGTCGCCCTCGGGCTTGAGGTCCTCCTGGCGCCGCCAAGCAACCAGATGGCGCAGCAAGGTGCCGTAGGAGCCGCCACCGCCGGAGAGGGCTTCAAGTTCGGCCACGACCCGTTCGGCGCTGTTGCGATAGCTGGTGGGGAGGGTGCGATTGGCGCAGCGCGTGCGCAGGATGGAAGCGAAGCCAGCCACGGCGGCCAGGGCATCGGTGCGGTCTTCCTGGTCGTCAACAAGGGGGAAGACCTCAATCAGGGAGGGGATCTTGGTGCCCTGGCCCACCCTGGGCGGGAAGCAATAACGGGCGAAGCCTGAGAGGCCATGGCGGCGGCCCAGCTGGGAGGCGAAGAGGGCGAAGTCGGTGCCGGTCATTAATTGCCCGGGCAATGGCAGCATGGCCACCCGATCCAGTTCATCGCGCAACACCTGAAAGTTGACTGGTTCATCCCATAAAGGGCACCAGAGTTCTTCGGTCATTTGCCCTTTGTTTTCTAACCAACTGCTAGTGTCACGTCCCAGAAATCTGTGAGCAAAGGCGCTGGAGCTTCTCCAGGATTGAATCTGCGGTTGGGTGATGATCCCAAACCAGCGCTCCACCTGGTTAAGCCAGGAGGCATAGGTCGGCGTGTAGTGGACGTAGAACCGTGGCCGCTGCGCCAGCCAGGAGCGGACTTTGGCGTGCTTGTGAGTGCAGTAGTTGTCGACGATCAGGTGCACGTCGAGCTCGGGCGGGAATTCCTTGTCGATCCTCCGTAAGAAACTCAGAAACTCCTGGTGCCGGTGCCTGGGTTTGCACTCGGCGATCACCGAACCGGTGGCCACGTCCAGGGCGGCAAACAGTGTGGTGGTGCCATGGCGAATGTAGTCGTGAGTGACACCTTCGACGTAGCCCAGGCCCATGGGCAGCAGCGGCTGGGTGCGGTCCAAGGCCTGGATCTGCGTTTTCTCGTCAACACAGAGCACAACTGCCTTATCGGGCGGGTTGAGGTAGAGGCCGACGATGTCTCTGACCTTCTCAACAAAGAAGGGATCGTTGGAGAGCTTGAACGATTTCTGGCGGTGGGGCTGCAGGGAGAAGGTCTGCAGCCAGCGGTGCGCCGTACTTTTGGAGATGCCTGTAGCAGCCGCCAAGGAGCGAGCTGTCCACTGCGTGCTGCCGTCTGCGGGCTTGCTCTGCAGGGCCCTGTTGATCGCCTCGGCCACCTTGTCATCCTCATAGGTGCGGGGCCGCCCTGGCCTGAGTTCGTCGTGCAAGCCCTCCAGGCCGAGCTCCCGGTAACGCTTTCGCCACTTGCCCACGGTCATGCCCGTCAAGCCCATTCGTTTGGAGATGGCTGTGTTGGTTTCGCCGGCTGCGCAAGCCAACACGATCTGCGCCCGCTGCACGATCGCATGGGGCAACGACCTTGAGTTGGCGATGCTCTGGAGTTGCTGAACCTCGTCGTCGCTAAGAACCAGCGGATGCATCGGGCGACCAACTGCCATGGAAAGACTACCCTTGGGAGACACTCCTTATTTTAGCATTTGTTTCCGGGACTGTACACTAGATCAGATAGATGAAATCGACTACAGGTAGAAATACTGAATTGCTTTGTTTGCCTAGAGTTTTATTTTGATTGATGCCCAACGTGATGTAACCTCAGCCAAGCCTTCGGACTATTTCTGGATCAAAGATTCGTGGAAAATATTAACATGATAGTTGCCCAGAAATGAGGTGTTATTCAAAAATTGGCCGCAAATCATGAGTTGATGCGGTCTCTTTGGCACGCCAGCGCTTGGAAGAAGCCATTGCCTGATTCTAATTCCCTGTAGTTGCCTAGGCCAGTGATCTGGCCCTCCTCCAGCACCACGATGCGGTCTCAGCGCCGTACGGCACTGAGGCGCTGGGCGATCAGGATCATGGTGATAGTGCGATCAAGGCTATTGATCGCTCCCATCACTTCAGCCTCCGTACGGTTGTCGAGGGAGCTGGTTGCTTCATCCAGCACCAGTAGCTTGACCTGTCGTTAGAGGGCCTGGGCAATGCCGATACGTTGCCGCTGGCCGCCGCTCAGCCGGACCCCACGCTCCCCCAGCACCGTGGGGTAGTCGTTTCACTGTTCTCGATCAATGCAAAGATGCGAGCCTGGACCGCAGCCCGTCGGACTTGCTCGAAATCAATCTTAGCTTCTAGCACGCCGAATGCAACGCTAGCAGCAAAACTGGCGTCGCCAAGATAGATCTGCTGGGGCACATGAGCTACTTGAGCTTGCCATGCAGCCACAAGCGCCGGGGTGCCGTGGAGAGCCTCCCCATGGACGAAAACCTTTCGTTAGCTGGGGGCTAGCAGGCCCAGGATCAGATCACTGGTGGTGCTCTTAACCCTGCCCGTGGTGCCCGCAAAGGCCAGTCGCTCCCCTGGCCGGATCGCCAGCTCCAGATCGCGCAGCATCAAAGGCCCCGTGGTGCCGTAGCGAAAGCTCACCAGGACCAGCTCCAACAACAAGGCTCCGGCCTGAAGAGGGGGAAGCCGGCTCGCAGCCGTTTTCGCCGAGTTATAAATCGACACAATGATAGTAATTTTAGCGTTCATTTGAGACTCAAAACATTTTCGATCAGTTGAAACAATCTAAGCCGATCTGCATCAATCATAAAAAAGTAACCACAACAAAAACCTTGTGAAACGCAACTAGCCCGCTAACTTCGACCAAGTAAGAACAACAAAAGGACCGTTCAAAGTCATCGTACCTAGAGATAAAGTAATTCCAGACAACTTTTTTCGTTGGCACTTTAGTATACGGATGAAGCTCAATAATAATGCTCATAACGTAAGGGCACCTCGAAAAATAAGCGCTTTGCAGTGCTTCTGCGGACATGAAAAAGCCGCCAATAAGGCGGCATAGCAAGAAGCTCTTATATCGACCATTGACGATATGACTTGAACCATGGCACCTTCTCAACAAGAGTCATGCAACCACTGCAATATGACCAGAGCGCTGCAGAAAACGCAGAAAGTTAAAGGTTAAGTTCTTTAGGCCCCACCATGCCTCGTTCCGTTCAATTCCGATCTTTCTTGTCAGCTTTCCACCCATGGACATTGTCATGCAGCCAAAGACATGCTCCACACATGCTCTGATTGCCGACTTGATCCGAATTTGTTTCTTAGCCTCGTCGCTAAGCGGATGATTGCGAGCGCCTTTTTCGTGGATCAAGCTTTCAAATTTACCGAGTTTGAGAAGTCCCTCAAAGCATTCACCTGAATACGCTGAGTCTGCCCAGACATAGTCATGTTCATTTTCCGGATCCAGCAGGCGAGGAAGCATCAGACTGTCGTGAATATTGGCAGGTGTAACAGCATATCGGCGGATGAATCCATGATCGACATCGATGCAAATACTGTTCTTGTATCCGTAGTAGCTGATGTTATTCTTTTTAGTCCAGCGAGCGTCTAAATCCTTCTGCCGCAAGCGATCTAGATTTTCATCCCAGCCCTCGGGCAGCCTGCCGGCTTTGATTTCTTTGTTCTCCTCACGGGTATTGCGTTGCTATTGCTACGCAGAAGCCTGCGGCTAGGGAACCGGGACGAGAGTTGCGCCGATGATCTGGCCGCCGCGGGCCTGGAGGCCTTGGGAGCGGAGGTATGTCTCGAACATCTCGAATATCTCTTCAATCACTCCCGCTTTACGCAGTCGCTCCCT
>JAPLIC010000034.1 GCA_026389315.1 Cyanobacteriota bacterium | reverse complement strand
GTCGAACAGCGCTGTTGGGTGCATTTTAGACAGCTCTTTTGAGTCAATCCTTGATCGAATGTCCAAGTGCAGGCGATCCAGCATATTGCCCTCGATACGTCCTAAGCCCAGTAAAACTTAATTCAGCAAGCCCTAATTAGCTAATTGAATATCTTCAGGACGGGCAATGCCTCCTGAGCAAAATCCGCCGTTATCCGTAGCCAGGTCTTGATAGTCGCGGTGATAAAGTTCGGCAACAGTAGCAAAGTCGTTATATTGAGCAACTTCTAGTAGTTTAGCGGCTTCTTTGCTTCCCGCATCGTTAGCTTTTTTGAGAATATCAAGTAATTGAGTTTGGAGACCGTTGAGTTCGATTTGTTTTTGGGTAGCTTTGAGGGTGTCGTTTTCTTTGAGTTCTGTTGCCGAGAGCAGGTCTTGCAGGGTTTTCTGTTTATCTCGGATGACACTGAGATATTTGTCGTTTTGTAGTAAGAGGGAAACTTGTACATCGTCCATCAGCACGGTCAGGGCATTACTGCTGGCTTCCGCTTGTTCGGCCAGTTTCTTGACTTCGGCTAGGGTTGTGTTGGTATCAGCGAGCAGTTTTTCGAGATTACTGGTGTCTTTGTCGGGATTTTCGAGGTAGGCATCGAGTAAGTCATACTGGGTTTGGATGACTTTTTTCTGGGTTTCGAGCAGGGTTTGTTTTTGGGTAAAGGTGCTTTGCTCGGCGGTGAGAACGATTTGTTTTTGGGTGAGAAGTTGAAGGGATTGATCAATCAGGGCTTTGAGGGTTAGGGTTTGATCGTTGGAGAGGGTACTAGGAATAGCAGTTTTTTGAGTATTGAGTTGAGTGATCAGGGCTTGTACCTGACCAATTTCATCACTCAGCAGGGTGTTTTGTTGGTTTACCCATTGGTCAACGTTTTTAATTTCCTGTAGCAGAAGTTGGCCCTGACTTTGCAACTGAGCGCGACGGGTTAAAACATCAGCTAGATTTTTCTGATATTGATCTTGGCTGGTTTGGTATTCTGTCCATTCCTTTGTGGTATTGGCTTTGGCGGTTTGGGCATCGGTGATGGCTTTTTGCAGTTGGCTTTGCAAAGTGGGTAGTAGTTTTTCCCAGTCGGCGATCTGTTGTTTTTTGTCGCTGTTGAGTTGGCGATCTGCGTTTAGTTGATTAAGGAGAGCGGTTAATTGGGTTTGAGTGAGGTCGGTTTGATCGGCTACGGTACTGGCTTCTTGCCATTGTTTAAGGATGTCGTTGGCGGTGTTTTGGTTGGTTGTGTCGGTGGTGATGCCTTTGAGCAGATTAGCGGCTTGTTCGCGCAGACTTACAGCTTGTTTACTGTAGGTATCCCAGATGATCCAGTCGTGGTCAACGTGGGTAATGGTAACGGTTTTACTGGTTCCAGATTTGCCTTTTGATTTGCGTTCTTCTGTCCAGGTGGGGCCTCCTTTACGGCTCAGTTGCCAACGAGTTGCGGCTTGTTGTTCGTACCAATCTGCTTGGGACAGGGCGGCGGCGGATCGGGCTTGTTTTTGGGTGATGCTGGCTTTGAGTTGTTCAATTTGTTGTTGAGATTGACCGATTTCATTACTGATTTGGGTTTGGAGAGCGGCTAGAGTTGTGGCCTGATTAAGTTCGGGATAGTATTGGTTTCGGAGAGAACTAATTGCATTAGCTACGTTATCTTCCTCGATTTTAGTGCCAATATTCAGCAGAAAGGTCTGAAAATTGGTTGCACCAGAAAGAATATGAATTTCTGTACTTTTGGTTCCCGTCTGATTTTTCTTAATAGCTATCAAATCAACAATCCCATCTTTGTTCCAATCTGCTATTTCAAATTCAAAATCATTATCTGTTTCGTGAAGTAATGTCCTGAAAGAATATGAATTTCTGTACTTTTGGTATCTGTCTGATTTTTTTTGATTGCAATTGTATCTTGATAGCCATCTCGATTCCAATCTGCTACTTCAAATTCAAAATTATTTCCTGTTTCGTGGATTGGTGTTCCTACATTTAAAATAAATTGACAAGTTGCACCTGAAAGAATATGAATTTCTGTACTTTTGGTATCTGTCTGATTTTTTTTGATTGCAATTGTATCTTGATAGCCATCTCGATTCCAATCTGCTACTTCAAATTCAAAATTATTTCCTGTCTCGTGGATTGGTGTTCCTACATTTAAAATAAATTGACAAGTTGCACCTGAAAGAATATGAATTTCGGTACTTTTGGTGCCTGTCTGATTTTTCTTGATTGCAATTATATCTTGATAGCCATCTCGATTCCAATCTGCTACTTTAAATTCAAAGTTATTACCTGTTTCGTGAAATGGTGTTCCTGTTTGAATAAGAAAAGTTTGAAAATTGGTGGCACCTGAAAGGATATGAATTTCCGTACTTCTAGTTTCTGTTGTATTCTTTTTAATTCCTATTAAGTCTATAAATCCATCATTATTCCAATCTGCTGCTTCAAATTCAAATAAGCCCGCAAAAGCGTTAAATGATTTTGAACTGTAGTTATCATATTTTTCTAAAAAATTTTGCAACTTACCCGGATTCTGTTCCACTTGTAAGGTTAAGTGGGCAATTTCCATTCGGAGATTTTCAAGAGCTTTAATTGCATCTGTCCCATTTAGATTCGCTGTAATGCTATTTACTTTTTGCTGAATATATTTCCGTAAAGAAGTTTCTATCCATTGCTCTTGTTGATCTATACTTAGCTGATTGCTTAACTTAGGATATAAAACTGAACCATATTGATCGCTAATAGAGCTTGTAGGAGAAAGTATTGCACTATTAAAAGAAGAAATATTGCTTGAATTGATATTATTAATTTCGGTTGCAATCTGATCCTTGAGAACTGACGGCACATTGTTGCCAAAATTATCAGGAGAGAAAGTTCCATCACCGTTAGAACGAGCAACAAAAAAGTTATCAGCTCCAAGACGATACAAAATTAAATCGTCATCTCCATCTTTGTCGTAGTCAAATGCTAATACTTGGTCAGCACCAGAAAGAAGATCGTAACCAGCAATACCGTTGAGACCAGCCGCGCCATCATCCCCAACCGCATAAACGGCAGTAAAAGACCCATCCCCATTTGAACGGGCTACCCAAGCACAGCCCCGTCCTGGACGATAAAAAAATAAATCTTCTTTTCCGTCACCATTGTAATCAAAGGCTAAAACTCGATCTGCACCAGAAAGAAGATCATAACCCGCAATACCATTTAGACCAGCCGCACCATCATCCCCAACCGCATAGACGGTGGAAAAAGACCCATCCCCATTTGAACGGGAGACAAAAGCCGCTCCCCGTCCTGGACGAGCCGCACCATCATCCCCAACCGCATAGACGGTGGAAAAAGACCCATCCCCATTTGAACGGGAGACAAAAGCCGCTCCCCGTCCTGGACGATAAAAAAATAAATCCTGCTTCCCATCGCCGTTATAGTCAAAAGCTAATGCTTGATCTAAACCAGATTTTAGATCATAGCCAGCAACACCTTGACTATTAAAAACTTGAGTAATACCTCCTTGACCGTTAAATTGTGCCAGCAGTGCATTACCTGTTCCAGGATGATAATTAAATACGTCTAATAGCCCATCACCATTAAAATCAGCCGTAATACTGGAACTAGCTCCATTCCCCCTTTTATAATCAACAGCCCCTTTAATCGCAATCAAATTAGAGACTTTATATTCTATTTTTGGACGAAGAGTATTAAAGCTATTAGTCTGAGTTTGATTAAGTGATTGATAACTATTCAGAATATCAGTTAAAACTTGTTTCTGAGCTTGAGAAAGCAAGGATTCTCCATTCAAAGCCGTAACAATACTAGTTAATGCTTGAACTGACTGATTACGAAGGTTGGATAACTGAGAAAATAGACTTTGTTTTTCACCTGTCAGTTTTTCAATATCTAATAATTGTCGCTGAAGCTCTGCAATTGTATTTTGTTGATTTTGTAGGACTTCTAATTGTATTTTAATATTTTGAATTGTTGCATATCTCTTTTCATATTCAAGCAATAATTTTAAATTTTCTGCCTTTTGTCCCAAAAGTTCAGTCTGCTCAACAGATTTTTTCTGAAGCTCAATATTCTCCTGTAAATCATCCACCGCTTTCGCCAAAGCATCCCGATACTTAACCTGAGTTTCCTGAATAGCCAAAGCCTCATCCAACTGAATGCCATTCAACACATAATCACTGTAGGGAACAGCCAAATTATCCTCAATAAACTGCTTAACCCCCACAAAAGCTGTCAAATTAGAATCAAATAAATTGCTAACCTCCACCGTAAATTGATGATTCTCCTTCAAACTTTCTGCCCAAATATCACTCAGTCCCGTCAACTGTTCAGCAAACTGGGAAACCAAAACCACATAGCCCCCAATCGTAGTTTCCTTCACCGCGCCACCAACCGAAGTCTCAGCCGCAAGCTGACCCTCCAGAGACTCCAAACGATCCTGATTGACCGCCAAAACCTCCAGGGCTGCTAACTGATACTGTTGCTTCAATTGCCCTAACTTAGCTTGCTCCAAAGCCAACGCCTGAGTCAAACTATTAATAAGCTCTGTAGATTGATTCGGCTTGGCTAAATCCCCTTCTAAACTTGTAACTTTTGCCCGACTCTTCGTGATCGAATCCTGCAATAACTCTAAGGATAAATCCGTTGTCAATAACTCCTTATTACTCTGATTAAAACTATCCAAATCCTTTTGAGCAGATACCTTTTGAGTTTTCAATTGATCCAACTCAGACTGGACTTGGATTACACGCTGAGTCGTACCATCCGTAGTCGTTCGCTGACTCGGAATATCCACATTTTTTAATTGTGCCAAGTCCGTTTGCGACTGGCTTAACTGCAAATCCAACAAAGCCACATCATTACCACTTTGGGTACTCACAAAAGACAACACATTATTCTTCGCATCCAATTCCTGGTAATAGAGCCAAATCTGATCCGTCTTACTATTTTTAGTTCCTTCCAAAACAGGTAAAGACTGCTTAAAACTATCAACTTGTCCCTGAATAGCCGCCGCCTGCTGGGTAAACTGATTCGCTTGAGCCTGAAAAGAATCTCGCGCATTTACTTGTGCCGTATTCGTGATCCAACCATATATATCCTTACTCTTGCCCGACCGCCCCCCTTCTCGGCCGACCACTCCCCAATACTGCACATACTGATTATGATAATTAGCTTGCTCTTGAGCAGACTGAGCCTGCACACGCAATGAATCATGATTAGCAATCAACGCTAAGCCGTCAGCAATTTGCTTTTTAACCGTCGCTACTTCAGATTCCGTTTTAGTGATATTTGCTTTAATTATATTAATTTCCGCCTTTATTGTTGCTTTTCTGCTATCCCCAGTATCGGAAAGAAGCTGTTTGTTCCCTTGTAAATTCTGAATTGCAGTCTCCAGTAAGCTTCGTTGCTTTTGCAACTCTGCTAGACGCCCTTTCTCAAGCGATTGATTGCTGATTGCAAAGGATAATTCATCTTCGGCTTGAAGTTCCTTGGCCTTCAGCATTTCTAACTTGCTGAATAACTGTTCGCGGATATGAAAAGCTATTATCACCGCCTTGGCAACCTTTTCCCGTAACGAAATAACGGTTTCACCATTATTTTTCAAGCCGAATTCCATCAAGGAATTCGACAATGTGGTGGCAGTATTGGTGAGGAAAGATATTGCTTGTTGAGTGTTCATGCAAAATACAATCAGCTGGTAATATCATACCTGGGAGCCTTGAAAAGTTGCCAATCATCAGCAATTCTTATTTAAGACTCAGGACGGACCAGCGCCACTTCATCGGGTCTATTTTCGAGCCTCCCTGGGCTAAATCGATTTTGTAAATTTTTGAGGTCCCAATCTATTAACGGAAACTGAACAGTAGCACTAGACCTTACTCTCTGGTCCCAACACCATTGTTGCCTCGCGGTATTACTGGTGAATTACGATAGTGCGGTCAAGTTCTCCTTGTCCATCTATTCATTACCCATTCAAGTTGTAGTTCGTGGATGAACATGGCCCCATTGGATGTGTAATGAGACCTCCGATAGTGGATAGATCATCCCCGCTAAGTTGAAAACAAGTAATTTCCAAAATCGTCCTGCTTCAAGATTAATTTTCCATTCACGTAGTCATAAGTTGGTGTGCAAAACTGGGGGGTACCGTCTAATTCCTTAATTTTACCATCCTCATCATAGGCAACGGGACAGACCACTAATTCACCAGAATTAGCAAATACCCATTCCTGAGATTGAGGATCGCGCACAGGAATCGGATAAATCGGCATTTCCCGTGAAGTTTTTATCAATACGCCCGACTCATCCCTCAGCGGATAAAGATAAACATCTTCTCCTTGAGCATTCCTGACCGGAGCTTGCGTTTGCGGATCTTTCAGTGGAATTGCCCCCGGATGAGAAATATTATTAGCCCCTGCATTCAGATGGGAGGGATGCAAGTCAGGCAAGTCTGTTCCCTCAATGTCGTAATGCTTTGTATACTGAATAGCTGCTTTAGTAAAGCCATATCTCTCCACTAAGGCATGAATGCCCGTTTGCTCGATAGAAATGAGCAGGTCAATATCGGTTACTTTCAACTGCGTTGATTTAGAAATTGCCGCATCTATTAGTAATGTTATTGTTGAATGTTTTCGATGAACTTCCTCTATATACATACCCAAAACAGCGCCTACTCTACGGGGGGCAAAGGGATTTTCTAGCAACTCCAATTCTGAAATCTGGGGCGGAGGGGTTTCGTCATAAATATAAATAAATAGAAAGCCAACAATTTTTCCGGCATATTCTAGTAAAAAACAAAAAGAAAACGGCTTGTTAATTTGATTTGTTATGTATCGCTTATAATCAAACTTAGCTTTAACCCTCATTGTGGAGTCCGCTAGGGCTCTTGCTTCAACAAATGCCTGCCATAGAGGAGCTATGTTGATTGAATCGTCAGGTGTTGCAAGTCGTTGGCTATACATAATTCTTTAACTATTCAAAAGGACGGAGTTTGGCATGAATGAAGTAAGCGCGCAGGAAGGGCTGCTAGTACCTGGCCTGACAATAGCAACTCGGCTTTGACAAGCTTAAGCAGGAGTTTTGTATTCAGGAAAAGCATGCAGCATGACTTTGGTGATTCTGAGGATGAAGAGTGAAAATTAGCTTTCATTTAGGAAATGATAACCTACTCCACTTTTGCGGAGGCGGTTTGTCTTGTCAAGTCGGGCCTTCTGAATAAAGCTAACAACCTGTCCTATCAAGGCCCTCCAACTCTGAGACAGCAGCGAACCTGCGAGTGGTGTTAATCCCCCGGCACCTCCACCCCGGCGTAGTTGAGGTGGGTAGCAGCACACCTCAGGTGACTGGCTCTGGCTGGCGTAGCAAGGGGGGCAGGGCCGTCCCCCTGGTTTCTGAACCACCTCAACCAGTCAAACCATCCCCGGGGCGTGATTTTGATGCCTCTACACTGGCGTCGCTACTGGATGGCAGCAGCGCCGTGGATCTGATCCCCGAGCTGGGCCGCCACGGCCCAGAGCAATTCATTGTGGTTGAAGTCGCCGCGATGCTGGGTGTCGACCGCCATGAACGCCGTGAGGAATGGATCGGCAATCGCAACGGCGCTGCGCCGGGATGCAACATCTGCAGCGTGAGGGGGTGTTGGATCGTGACTGAGTCGGCCGCAGTGGCGGGCTGGGCGAGGGCGGTGTTTGCTGGCGCTTGTGGCTCTGGCACGGTGCCTAATGGCGGGCGGGACTGCTCGGGGCCCTGGGGTGCCAGTTCCTCCCCTGCGCTGGACGCGGGAACGCCAGCAGCCTCTTCGTCCGTCTGCCGCTGGTGCGCCCCGCATGCCTGCAGCAACCGCCCCAACTGCGCCTGCCGATCCGCCTCGGATTGCCAATCGATGTGGGCGAAGCCCCGCAGCATCGCCTTGATCGGTGCGTCGTCGAGCCGCAGGGGCACGAAACGCCGCTCCAAGTTCTGCGGATCGCGGAAAATCGCGGTGTGGCCCTCCAGGCTGACCCAATCGGAGCCAAAGGCATTGGCCGACATGCACAACAGCAGCACCGCCGAGTGCTCCAGGCCCTCCTCAATCTTCGCGGAGATCACATCGCTGGGCTGAATCAGCCACTCGTCAAACCACACCCGCAGGCCGGTTGCACGCAGTTGCTCCGCCAGCTCGCGCACCACCGGTTTGTCGGCGCTGCTGTGGCTGAGGAAGACGTCGTAGCGTTAGCGAGTTGGGGCAGGCCCGGCCATGGGGGCAGGGTAGGGAATCGGGGGGTCTTGGCCTCCAGTCTTGAGGTCGTTCGCCGAAATGGACTGCACAGCCCTGCAAGCAGTTGCTCCAATCGCACGGTGAATCGATTGGCCAACAGTGTTATCTGGTTTGGCGGTTCACGGCCCTCACAGGATTGGCTGATGACCGCCAGCGAAAGCACCTTCGCACCACTGCGTCGCCGGGAGCGGCAACGGCGGATCACGGCGCTGCGCCAACGCCTGCGGGACACCCTGGGACAAAACGACTGCAGCGTCTGGCTGTTCGGATCTCTTGCCAGGGGCGATTGGGATGGCTTCTCGGATATCGATTTGCTGGTGGTGGCCGCCAACCAAGATGCGGCTGAACGGGTCGCCGATCAACTGATTGAAGCCCTGGTGGGTGGATGACGTGCTGGCGATTGATCACGGGCGCTGGCAGGCTATGGATCGCTCCCCCTCGCCCCCCCAAAAACGACGCCCTCGCCGATGCTCAGCTGCGGTCAATGGCGAGGCACTGGGCTCGAAACCTGACGTGCCCGGTGCCGGTGCCGGTGGCGGCCAGGTGGTGACAGGCGGTGGCACTGAATCCATGGGGCGCCATCGCCACCCCTTCCGCCGTGTGCAGCCACTGTCTTGCCAAGTGATCACTGGTATTCCGAGGTGTTCCGGGCCATGCCCGATTTGGTGTGTCATCTCCTGCCTGGGCTGGCCGCCGCTGGGCCCGGCGACAACAACAACCCTGCCGCGACAGATCCCAGCTTCAACTCTGGTACCGAGCCTAAAACCGACCTCGAACGTGAAACGGCCTACATCTTCCGGCCGGTGGCCCTCAAAAAGGTGGCCCACCACCCCGATGGCGTGCTCTGGCCCCGCCAGCACCCCGGCGGCAGCGCACAGCGTCCGGTGGTGCTCCTGGAGGTTCAAATGCACGCCGACCGTAGTTTTAACCGCCGCCTTGGCGCTGAAACCTTCCGCCTGCTGCAACAGCACGAGGAGGTGGCGCATCTGCAGGTGCTGGTGCTTCTCGCCCACCGGCGCCTGGCCCTTGGCTTCAGCCAGCCCCGCCTGCTGCGTCGCTTCCTTGAGCATGACGTGACCTGGGTGGATCTGGCCGCCCTCGCCCGCCGCGCCGATCTCGACCCCCTGTTGGCCCTGCTGACCCTGCCGGTGCAAAAGGAGCCAGATCTTGGGCCCTGCGTGCAGCGCATTTTGACGGTACGGCCGGATCTGATCGAGCTGATTGTGCCTATTCTTTCGGAACGTTTTCAAGGTCTTTCCCCCTCCCAACTCATGGCCACCCTCGGCATCTCCAAAGACTTCTGGCGCCACACCCGCGCCTTCCAGGACATCCTTGCGGAAGGGCGGCAGCAGGGCGTCGAGCAGGGCCGGCAGGCCGGCAGGCAGGAGGGCAGGCAGCTGGGCCAGGAGGAAGGTCGCCGCCGCCAGGCCGGCGCTCTGGCCCTGCGCCAACTTGAACGCCGTTGCGGTTCCCTTGACGTCCCTACCAGCTCCCGCATCGAAGCCCTCAGCCTGCCGCAACTGGAAGAGCTGGCCCTGGCCCTGCTTGATTTCAGGGGCGCCCAGGATCTGCAGACCTGGCTGGAGTCGCTTGAACCCTGAGGTGCCTGGAGTCAACATGTTGGCGCATGCCTCAACGTCGCCGTGCAGCCAAGGCAAGTCCCCCGCATTTACGGGCCCCCATAGGATTGGCTGATGACCGCCAGTGAGAGCACCTTCGCACCACTGCGCCGCCGGGAGCGGCAACGGCGGATCACGGCTTTGCGCCAGCGCCTGCGGGACACCCTGGGACATAACGACTGCAGCGTCTGGCTGTTCGGATCTCTTGCCAGGGGCGATTGGGATGGCTTCTCGGATATCGATTTGCTGGTGGTTGGCACCAACCAAGATGCGGCTGAACGGACCGCCGATCAACTGATTGAAGCCCTGGTGGGTGATGACGTGCTGGCGATCGATCAAGGGCGCTGGCAGGCCATGGCCATCTCCACCTCGCCCCACTGGCGGGCGATCCGCGCCCAGGCGATCCGCCTCTATCCGCAACCATGAGCCAGGCGCGGCCGATGGCCTGGTGGCGCCAGGCCCGCAACGACCTCGATCTGGCGGCGGTGGCCAGCCGCAACGGCTACCACGCCCAAGCCTGCTTCTTTGCCACCCAGGCGGCGGAGAAGGCCCTCAAGGGGGCGATCGTGGAGCTTGGCCTGGCGCCGCCCCACACCCATGGCCTCCCAAAGCTGGTGGAGGTGCTGGAGCAACAAGGTGTGGATGCCTCGGGCCTGGCAAACCTGCCCCTGCGGGCTCTGACGCGCATGACCGTGACCAGCCGCTATCCCCTGGAGGACACGGCGCCGATGGATCTGTTCGAGCCGAGCGACAGCGAGCAGGCGATCAGCACGGCCACGGCGGTGCTGGCCTGGGTGGAGCGGCTTGATCAGGCGGCTTGATCAGGGGGATGGCTGAGGCGGATCTGGCTCCTTAACTCCGTCGGTCCCCCTTCAAAAAACGACTCCCTCGTCGCTGCAGTCACAGCGATCGCCCAGGGATTTGGCCAGATCCAGGAACCGCCACAGCATCTCCACTGCCAGATCGGGATGGTTGGCGGCAATTCGTCCCGCAATCGCCTGGCGCTGCCGGTCGAGATCAGCCAGCAAGGCACATCGCGCCGCTGTTGATCCAACCCACTGCTTGAACGCTCCACCGCAGCCAGCCGCTTGCGCACCTCCTGCGCCATCTCCAGCGGCCCCCGCTGCTCCGCCAACGCCAACCGCAACGCCCCTGAGCCGCCGCATTGCCCTCGGTGTGCTGCAGCAGCAGTGCCGCCAACCGGGCGGATCCCAGCGCTTCCAGGTTCTTGGCATTGAGGCTGGCGCGGCCGGCCATGGCAACAAAGGGTGGGGGGGAAACGGGCTGGGTGATTGACAAGGTTGTCTGTTTTCTTGAGCCGCTGCAGGCGCATCCACGTCGCATCAAGCCCGATAGACCACGTCGTGATCGCCGATGTCGATCGGGATCACGGTTTGGCCCTCGATCAACAGCT
Organism: Cyanobacteriota bacterium; assembly: GCA_026389315.1. GTDB lineage: Bacteria > Cyanobacteriota > Cyanobacteriia > PCC-6307 > Cyanobiaceae > Cyanobium. Next base: position 35,291 of record JAPLIC010000034.1, on the reverse strand, counting down.
CCAGGCTGATGCGATAGCTCAGGTTGATGGAGACCGAATGCATCCCCTGCAGCTTTCCTTTCAATGGATGCAGCCGCAAGGAAGGGTGATGTGGATTGACTTCTAGTAGCAGCAGGGTTTTGCGATAGGCCTCCTTCAGGTCAGGGTGGCGCCGCAGAAAACGCGCCGCTCGGCGGTTGTAGCGCTCGGTGAAGACCAGTGACCAGCTCAAGGCAAGGAATCCAGGCGCTGCAGGTGATCGTCCACCGATTCGCGCACCATGCGACCAGCGGCGAGGTCGGCGCGGGTCTCCAGCAGGGCGATTTCCAGCTCGCAATCGCGCAGGCGCTGGTAAGCGTCGGCCTCCATCACCACAAACCGCAGTTCGCCCCGCACGCTCAGCCCCACTTCCCGTTGGGTCTCCAAGGCTCGGGAGATGGCACCGATGCCGCCGGTCTTGAGGTCGTTCGCCGAAATGGACTGCACAGGCCTTTAAGCAGCTACTGCAATCGTACGATGAATCGCATGATCAACAGTGCCATCTGGTGTGGCGGGCATCCGTCGCCGCTTGCGGCGGCGCTTTGCCGGCGAAGTTGGGGTTGGCGAGGCGGCCGGCCAGGCAGGTGGTCTCATTTTCGACCTTGGCAAGATCTTTTTGCAGCCGCTCCCGCAGGGCATTGAGGCCACTGTGCCAGCGCCTGCGGGACACCCTGGGGCCAAACGATTGCAGCGTCTGGCTGTACTCCTGCGGAGAATCCTGCGGCTACGGCCACGGCGGTGCTGGCCTGGGTGGAGCGGCATGATCAGGGGGAGGGCTGAGGTGCTGGCTTGGGCAGCTGCAGCTCACCCCTAACCATCCGGACGGCGGCTATGGGCCGGCAGTGGCAGGAATTGCCGGTAGAAGCGATCCTTCAATTCCCAGGCCCGCTCCACCTGGCTGATGGCGATTTGAAGGGCGGCCTCGCCGTCGATCAGCTCGGCCATGTGGCGGGCCAGTTCCTGGGAGTGGGTGAGGCCGCCCAGGAGTTGTTCGTCACCAATGTCGGATTGGCGGCGGTCGTGAATCATGTGGTAGTAGAAGAATTCAGAGCGCACTCCTTGCGCCCCCGGACCGTGGGCCAGGCGCTCCGACAGTCGCGGCCACAGACACTCGTACTCCACCGATACCAGCACCTCGGCCCAGAAGCGCAAAAAGGCGATCAGGGCCAGGTCGCTGTGGGGTTGGTTGAGGCAGCTCTGCAGCGCCTCCAGGCTGGCCAGCCGCACCAGCCGCGTCTCTGCGGATTCGGATGTGCTGAGGATCTGCTCGCGGCTGGCGCCCAGGTGCAGTAGATCGCGAAACAGCAATTCGCGATGGGAGGCGAGCGGCACGCCGCGGGTATTGCGTGGGTATTCCTCATGCAGGATCAACCGCACCGTGGCTTTGATCACTTCGTTCTCCAGGGCGTCGATCACAAACTCGTAGACATTGACGATCGACAGCGACAGAAAGCGCCGCTGCAGCAGCATCGCCAGCAGGTCATCCCAGCTGAGGGCGGCAACATTGGCCAGCAGGGGGTGGGCCCGGAGGCTGGCGATGTGTTGTCGTTCTTGGTTGTTGAGGGGGGCCAGCATGGTGATCAATCGGTGAACAAAATCTTCAACTCATTGCGCCAGTTCTGATCGGGGGCGGGCAGGAAGGGGCGCGCCACGGTCCACATCCGCTCGAAGTCGTTTAACAAAGTGCCGGTGAGCAGCGGATCGCTGGCGCGCAGGTCGAGCTCCAGCTGGAAGGTGTGGATCGCCAGGGCCCCGTGCAGGAACGGCGCCGCCAGCAGGGTGGAGCCGGCGCGGTACAGCGAAAGCGAAGGCAGGGTGTCGTACAGCCGGATCTCCAGCTTGGCAGGATTACGGCTGGCGCGAATCGTGGCCTCCAGGGTTTCCAGGTTGGCGATCACGCTGCTCTGGATGGCGAAATCCTCCGCCAGCGGTTCGGCGGCATAGCGCTTCAACACCTCCTCCCGCAATCCCGCGGCCAGGGAATAGGGCCAGGCCAGCAGGATGCGCACCCGCACGCCGGCCTCCAGACAGCGGTTGAGGTGGGCGCGGTAGTGCTCCAGATTGGGCGCGAAGGTCTGCAGGATGGCCACCTCCTGCTGTGCCTCCGGCTGGGTTTGCTCCTGGTCATGGGTCAGCCGCTCCAGGGCGGCGGTAAAGGTGTCGGTGGGGAAAGCGGCGTGGATTCGGCTGAGGCCAAAGCGGGACAAACCCGGCCCGCTCTGCTGATACTGCTGCGCCAGAACACGCTGCAACTGCGGCAGCTTGTAGCCCCTGCCGCTGACATTGAACTTGCGGTAAATCGTGCGCAGGCGCTGGGTGAAGGCCTCCTCCTCGATCGGACCCTGACTTCGCTGGTAGTCCTCCAGCAGCTGCTGCTTGCTCTGGCCGGGCTCCTGCCGCAGGCAGAGAATCACCTCCAGCTCATGGGGGGTGAGCGCGTGTTCCTGCCGCTCGCCCAGGGTCTGCAGGAATGCTGTCCAGCTCATCGCTGCAGGCGGATTGGCGGGGGATGGGGAGGTTGGCGCCGGGGGAAGTCTATCCTCCTTAGGGCAGCATGGTGGTGGATTTCAGTATTTTCCATCTCCTTGCATCTGGCCATAATTGACAGAATTTCAGGCTTGCAGATAATGTCAATAGCAACATCTCAATAAGTCGCCGTGGTGCAGCAAGAGCCACAGCTCTATCAACGAATCTGTGCCTACGAACTGGATGATCCCAGCCATGAGATCGGCTTTCTCGCCCAACTGATGCGCACCAACGGCTGGAGCCGGCCCTTTGCCCTGCGGGCGATTGGGGAGTACCGCAAGTTCGTCTTCCTGGCCCTGGTGGCGGACCATCAGGTCACGCCGTCCGACCAGGTGGATCAGGTGTGGCATCTGCATCTGCTGTTCAGCGAGGACTACTGGAACGACTTCTGTCCGCGGGTGCTGGGGCGACCGCTGCACCATCAGCCCACCAGGGGCGGCAAAGCGGAACGGGATCGCTTCCACGAGCAGTACCGCGCCACCATCCGCAGCTACCGGCAGTACTTCGGCGAACCCCCCGCTGATCTGTGGCCGCCGGTGGATGTGCGCTTCGGCCGCGACCTGCAGATGCAGCGCGGCCCCATCCGCCGGCCGTTCCGGCCCTGGGTTCGTTGGCGCTGGCCGACTCGGTCCAGCCCCCTGCTGGTCGGCCCGGGCCTGATGGCCTGCGGGATCGTCACGGCGGCCGCTGGGGCCCGCTCCGATCCTCCCCCAGCGAACGTCGACCTGCCGGTCCTGCAGCAGGCGTACCAGCAGACCCCGCAGGCCGTTCAGTTACTGCTGTTCTTCCTGCCGCTGTTGGGGATGTTGGTGGTTGTGGCCAGTCTGATGGTGTTGTCAGCGTTTTCTTCCTGGCTTCTGCGGCCGCTGCTGCTCCAGCCAAGCAGCCTCTCCACCACACCCCAGCTGGACGATGAGGAACTGGCCTATCTCTGCGCAGGGCCCACCCGCATGCTTGAGCTGGGTCTGGCTTCGCTGGTGCAAGCGGGGGTTTTGAGAGCCGATCCCGATACATGCAAACTGGTGCGCGAAGGCATGGGGCGAATTGATGGGGCCATGCCGGGCATTGCCAAGTAGTTACTCATGGTCAATAGCCAGCTTTCGTACAATGTCAGTAAAGAAATGGCTTATACTGACATTGTGGTACCTAGTCACTACGAGTTCAAGTCAATACGCGAATCTCTGCAGTCCCAAGGGTTGTTACTGCAGGGTGTGGCCGAGAGGATTGCCGAATTGACGCGCTCCTTTTTGATACTGATGGGGTTCGTAGTAACATTTAGTATGGGCGGCTTTTTGCTTGTGCCTAATGTTACAAATTATCTGCTTCTAATTTTGTCTTGTTGTTTGATGGGATTCGGCCTTGGCCTGAACCCGCCGAATGATCACACTCTTTGGGGAGATGCTGTGCTTAAACATTATCAACGCGCCTCCACCCATGCGGATCCGCTGCAGCGGGTTGCCCTGTTTGGTCGTACCGCCATCGGCGGTGGCCGGCTGGACGATCTCAGGAACCTGATCGAGAACGTTGAGGCGGACGCTGCCGCTGCCGCTGCCGATACCGGTTGCGGCGGCTAAGGCTGGTGAAGCCTTAGCCGCAGCCGCTGACCGCCCTACGCCGCAACCTTGCGCGTCGCGTCCATCAGCCGCAGCGCCAGCTGGGAGAGCAGTGAACGCCTGAAGCTGTCGGAGCGGCGCAGCAGTTCCTCGAAGGTGGCGGAGGGCAGCATGAGCAGGCGGCAACCGCCCGCACCGGCCCGCACGCTGGCGGTGCGGGGCCGGCCGGTGAGCACGCCAATCTCGCCGATGGCCTGACCGGGCCCGAGCAGCACCGTTTCGTCGCTGCCCACCAACACCTGCACGTCGCCGCCAAGCACCAGGGCCAGATGGTCGCTGATGGAGCCCTTCTCCATCACCGGTTCGCCGGCGGGCAACTGCCGCACCGTGCCCCGCTGGGCCAGCCAGAGCAGCCCGGCTGGCAATACATCATCAAACATCGACCAGCCCGTGAGCGCCGCCAGCAACGCCTCATCCACCGTGGCATCGCCGCGCAACTGGCCCTGCAGGAAGGGGGAGCTGGCCAGGCCGGGGCGGGGATCCTGCAGGCGCCGGGCCACGGCCTCGGGGTGGCGCTGGCGTTCGAGCATCAGCACCCAGGCCGCCGTGTCGGGATCGGGATCGAGCCAGAGCAGATCGAAGACGCGGCGCAGGTCGCCCGCCGGCGCCACCGCTGGCGGCAGGGGGTCAAGGCCGGCGGCGGCCAGGCGGGGGGCCAGCTGCCGTTGCAGTTCGCCCACCCGCCGGGTTAGCACCCGCTGCAGCGGCCGCAGCAGGCCATCCTCCGCCAGCTGGCCGTCGAGCCAGTCCAGCAGGCCGGCCTCCTCCAGCCAGGCGGCCCGCAGTGGCTCCAGCTGCTGCCGCACCAGCTCTCCTTGGGGCCCGAACTGCCGCAGCACCGACTCCCAGGCAGGTTCTGGCAGCCCGGAGGCGAGCCGCAGTCGCTCCGCTTCCTGACGCTGCCGCGGGTTGAGCGCCGCAGCGTCGAACACGCTGAAGCCATGGCGCAGCAGGAAGTCCTCGAGATTGGTCAGGGCCAACTCCCGACGCAGGTCGTCGCCCTGGCGTTCGAAGCGCTTCCTGCCCAGCAGCTCGGGATGCTCCTTGGCCAGCAGGTCGATCACCGCGTGGTGGTCTTCGTCGTCGAGCTGCGGGCTTTGGCGCAGCTCCTGCAAGTCGAGCAGGCTCTGGGCCTGATCGAGTCGGCCACTGCGCAGCATGTCCACCAGCACCTCGCCGTACACCCGCCGTGCCTGCAGCTCGCCCACCGCCGGCATCGCCTTCACCAGGGTGAACACCTCCAGCGGGGAGAGGGCGTCGAGATTGCGGCCATCGAGGGCGGGCTCCAGACCGGGCAGGTCGCGCAGCTGGCGGCGCAGGCTGTCGCTGGTGCTCTCGCGTCGGTAGGTGGCCGGATCGCGACCCCAGGCGCGGTACAACCCCAGGGAGGTGAGCAGCAGCACCAGGGAGCGCACCACCTGGCCGCCGTTGGCCCCAAGCAGTCCCTGCAGCGGATCGACGAACCAGAAGAAGGTGTTGATCGCCACGAACGAGGCCAGCAGGCGGGTGCGCAGCACCGCCCGCTCCCCGGCGGCCGGCAGCCCTTCACGGTTGCCGCGGCGCCGCAGCAGCGCCTCCACCCCATACCAGAAGATCACCGACAGCCAGGCGGCGGCGGTGATGGCGATGGGTATCACCAGCAGCCGCGGCAGCGGCGTGAGGTGGGGCAGGGGCTGCCAGGCGCGACTCACCAACTCCCGATCCAGGGCCCACTGGCCGGAGCGGATGTAGCCGAGGGGATGGACGAGCGGGGTGGCGCCATGGCCGCTCCACTCCATCAGGGTGAAGAAGGCCAGCACCAGGCCGGGGTAGGAATATCAGGCCCAGGCCAGACCCGGCTTGCGCACCAGGTTCTGCCAGAACTGGCGCTCCGCGTCGATGTCGAGGCAGGGAGACTGGCAGGCCACACAGGCGCTGCGCTCCTGGCCCTCCGCCGTGATCGTGCGGCACATCGACTGGGTGATTTTCGAGGTGGCGCCCACATGGGCGGTGCTGCCCAGGGGGCCGCGCACACCGGTGAGCAGGGTCTGCACCGGCCCCATCGGGCAGAAGTACTGGCACCAGCTCTTGCCGCCATAAGCCCAGCCCACGGCCACCGCCGCCAGCAGGGTGATCAGCAACCAGACGGCCAGCCAGATCGGATCGCTGTTGCCCCCCAGCAGGCGCAGGCAGAGGCCGGCGATCAGCAGGCTCCACTGCAGCTGCACATGGTGGCGGCCCAGCCAGGAGTCGGGCTTGATCAGCACCAGTTCAGGGCGGTTGCCCTTGCCCGGCCGGCTGCGCTGCAGCCCCAGGGCCTGGGCCAGCTGGGAGCTGAAGGCCAGGGGGCAGATGCGCCGCCAGAGTTCATGGCTGAGGGCGGCGATCACCAGCAGGCCCGAGGGCACTACCGTGCCCCAGAAGATCCGGTTGCCTGGCACGGGACTGGCGGGGATCAGCAACGAGACGATCAGCGCCAGCCAGCCGCTGATCAACAACCAGCGCAGCAGGCGGGCATGCCGCTCTTGCAGACCACCAGGCAGCATCGCAGTGAGCTGGCGAGAGGAATTGGGTGCAAGTTAATTCTTTTCAGTTGGGTCGGTTGGGCCATGCAGGCGGCGTTGCGAAATGATCGGCCGTTGGCCCCAGGCGCAATCGAGGAGTATCGGAAGTTTGTCTTCCTGGCCCTGGTGGCAGGCCATCAGATCACGCCGTCCGACCAGGTGGATCAGGTGGGGCATCTGCATCTGCATCTGCATCTGCTGGCGGTACGCCTCCTGCAATACCGGCCTCCGATGAGGCCCCTGGTGGCGGCCCGTTGCTCGCAGCCGGGCCATCTAGGTGAACTCAAAGCACACCCCCCGCCAGAGCGAGTCAGCCAATCGGCTGGCGATGGCCGCCATGAACGGGCTGTCCATCGCTGCGCCGGCCCCATGGGCGAGTGGCACGGTGGCCGGCGCAGCGATGGACCATCGATCAACCGTAGCGCGGCAAGGCAGGCCCTCAATCCTCCTCGGTAGCGCCCAGGGGGATGAGCTTGATCTGTTTGCGGCCCAGCTTGATCTCGAACTCATCGCCGGGCGCTAGACCCAGCTGGGCGGTGTAAGCCTTGCCGACTAGCAGATTGCCGTTGAACTGAATCTTGGTGGCGAAGCTCAGGCTGCGGCCGGGACGTCCCTTGCCGCCATTGCGCCCGCCGTCACCGAGGCTGACGCCCTTGGCTTCCAGCAACGCCTCGTAGAAGGCCGTGAAATTAAGGCGTTCCGTGCCATCTTTTTTGGTGCTGACATAGCCGGCGGAACGGACCAGATCGGATTTTGAGGCATCGCCGAGTTCCTTGACCTTGGCGAGTAATTCAGTTCCGGTGAGCATGGTGGGCTGGAAGCTGGTTTCAATCTCTACGGTATCAAACCGCCAGGAATTGTCCATGGCTAGATGGTGGCTGCGCTGCGCCCGATCGAGGACGCGAGAGCCACTTTCGAGCCCCGTTGATTGGGCCTCAGCTTCTTGACTCCGCCATCGCTGAAGTACAACTGGTCTTGAATGCGCTCGGCCAAGTGCTCTCAGCACGGCCGCAAGGGGAGCACCTGGCGGCCGTTGGGGCCGGTTTGGTGGGGCGAGAAGCGGCAGGCTTGGGGGCTTTGCACCCATTTCCGACGAGCCAGCTTCGCTATTCGCGAATGCGAATACAATCGAGCCATGGCCCGCTCACCCTCCGACCCCCTGCCCGTCCTGCGCTTACCGATGGGGCTTTCGGCGCCGACTTGGGGATCACGGTTTCGGAGGTCCATGCGGCTCCAGCCTTTGATCTGATGGAGTCCCGGCTATGCCAGTAGTTGCCCCGGCCATGGATCGTGCATCGCAAGATTGCCGGCTTTTGAACGAGCTCAAAGCGCTGCGCGATGCCATGGATCGCATCGAAATCGAGGAGCAGGCCACGCTCGCGGCCATTGCTCCGCGCTTCCAGGCCAGTGCCATCAATCTGCTGCACTTCATCGCCTTCCACCGCAACAACCATCCCGGACTGCAGCTGGCGATGCGAGAAGCCGGCCTTTGTTCTCTGGGGGGCTGTGATGGCCATCTGCATGCCAGCCTCTCCACCGTGATCGGGGTCCTCCAGAGGCTCGAAGGCCTGCCAGCGGAACCGCCGAGTCCTTCAGCGGCACCATCCAGCCTTGGAGCCCAGGCCATCATGCAGGCCCATGGCGAGCGACTTCTCGGCAGGCCGCTTGGCGATGAATCCGGAACAAGGGCAGCGGCGATCATGGTCACCCTCCCTGCCCTCGCCACCAAACAGGCGGATCTGATCGCGGAACTGGTCGAGGCAGGGATGGACATCGCCCGCATCAACTGCGGCCACGACGGACCCGAAGTCTGGAAAGACCTGTTGGCCCACGTGCGATCCGCCGCCGCAGCCGCCGGAAGGGACGTGCGCATCGCGATGGATTTGGCCGGACCCAAGATCCGCATCGGCGCCCTGCCTTCCCAACCCGGTGTGGTGGATGCCAGGCCCCAGCGCAACCGTTATGGAAAGTTGCTGCACAGCGCCAGGATCATGGCTGTGCCCATCGGAGGGGCTGTTGTTCAGCCCGCTCGCCAACCGGACGTCGTTCAACTCAATCTGCTGCCGATCCGCAACGAGGGCTGGCCATTACTGACGATCGGCGATCGTTTGCGAGCCAGGGACTCTTCAGGCCGCTGGCGGGAGCTCACCGTGGTGGATTGCCCTCACGGGGGTCTGCTGCTTAGCTGCAATCAACGCTGCCATTTCACCTCTGGATTGGAGTTCCTTCAGGAAGGAGGCCCTGGAAAGATTGTTGTCGGCGACCTTCCAGCACTGGAAGGGGAAGTGCTGCTGCGTCCCGGCGACAGGCTGAGTCTGACCGCCAGCGCCCTGGGACAACCGGGGGGGGAGATCAGGACGGCGATCAACTGCACCATGCCCGAGGTGCTTGCCGATCTGCGGGTGGGGGAGCGTGTGTTGTTTGATGAAGGCAGTATCGCCGGGCTGATTCGGGCGGTCTGCCCCGGGGCCGTGGAGGTGGAGATCACCCAGGCACGGCCGAAGGGCAGCCGGCTACGCGCCGACAAGGGGATCAACTTCCCAGACAGCAGCCTTTCGATCCCCGCCCTCACCAGCAAGGATCGAACCGATCTGGCCTTCGCGGCAGCCCATGCCGACATTGTCAGCTATTCCTTCGTCTCCCGAGCGGCCGATATCGAAGCCCTGCAGCAGGAACTCGAGAGCCAGGGCAGGGAGGATCTCGCCGTTATACTGAAAATTGAAACACGAAGAGCTTTTCTCAATCTTCCCGGGCTGCTATTGACTGCGATGCGCTATTCCAGGCCCCTGGGCGTGATGATCGCGCGGGGAGACCTGGCGATCGAATGCGGCTGGGAGGAACTGGGGGAGATTCAGGAGGAAATCCTGAGGATCTGCGCGGCGGCCCACATTCCCTGCATCTGGGCCACCCAGGTCCTCGATGAGATGGCGCGGCACGGCATGCCGACCCGTGCGGAAATCACCGATGCGGCCATGGCGGCGAGGGCCGAAGCCGTGATGCTCAACAAGGGACCCAACATCACCGCCACGGTGCGCACCTTGGGCGCCATCGTGGCGAGGTTCCATACCCGTCAGCCGGAGAGCCCCCGCCATCGGGAAGAGCTCCTCTCCTGCCTGGCCTTCCGCACCAATGGCCCAGCTTGCGAGCGGCAGGTAACTTGATCGGAGCCGGTTGTGCCGCGATGCCAGCAAATCGCAGAGGGCCATGGGATTTCTTGGGTTGATTGTTCAGGCAATGGTTGTTCCAGTCCCGCCAGCCCCCCTGTTGCCATGTCCGCTATCGGCCGGTTGGGACAAGGTGGCCGAGGTGCGTCTGCCGAGGCTTGATGGGGCTGGACAACCCTCCGGGGGCTTCTCCGCAGCGACCTATCGCGCCGACCGGGATGAGCTGTGGCTGCTGAGTGACGCCCCCATGGGTCAGTTGGTCGGATGGAGCGGACTGGGCGAGCTAGGTCAGTCACCGCTGCGGCCCTTGGGGGTCGTGCGTCTGCGCAGTGGCAAGGGTGCCAACCTGCCGCCGAGCATCGATGGGGAGGGACTGGTATTGCAGGGCAAGCGGGCCTGGGTGGCGAGCGAGGGCCGTCGCAGCCCTGAGCATCCCCCCCAGTTGCTGGGCTTCGATCGTCGTAGCGGCGAGCTGGAGCTGGCGATTCCCATGCCTACCGAGTGGCAGCCTGCTCCAGGTCGGGGACTTGCCGCCAACAGGGGTCCAGAATCCCTCACCCTGCTGCAGCGCCAGGGCAAGCCAGCGGAGCTGCTGATGGCGGCTGAATCGGCCCTGCTCCAGGATCCTCCTGGCCAGGTGCGTGTGCTGGGCTGGCCCCTCGCCAGCAGCATGGAGTCTGGGGTCGGCGACCCCAAACCACTGCAGCCGCTGCAACTTCCCCCAGGTGACGGCTGGGGCCTCACCGACCTCCTGGCCCTGCCCGAGGTCCCCCCTGAGGCACGCCTGCTTGGGCTGCAACGAAGATTCCAGGCGCCGGATCAATGGAGCAACCAGCTTGTTTTATACCCTTTACCAAAACCGATCACTCCCGGGGCGAATGCCGCTCCCCTGACCCCCCTGATCTCATGGGACCTCAAGGCCATCGGCCTGTCGCCGGACAACTGGGAAGCCATCACTGCTGGCCCTCCGCTTGAGGATGGCCGCCCTACCCTTCTGCTCGCCTCAGACGACAACTTCAGCCCTTTTCAGGCCAACCACCTGGCCCGGCTGGCCCCCCGCAGGAATGCCGCTTGCAGGCCCTAGGACTGGACTCCATCAATGAGCGGATCTGTTGAACCGGCCCAAGGGCTTGGGTCACTCAGGACAACGCGATAGGAATCTTTTTCAAGCTGCTTGCGCAAGCCCAAGATTCGATGCTTGGTATGGTCGTGTTGAGCAACCCAGAGGATGGGAACCAAAACCAAGGAGAACCCCAACGAGGGCACTGCCAAAAGGAAGCTCAGAGCAGTGCACAGATTGGGCGACAAATAGGCCGGTGCAGGCAAGGCACCATTGAGTCCAAGCGCCAGGGCGCGATCAACAATAACTTGGTCTTCAGCAGGGAGAAATCGCATCACTGCTAGGAAATCAAGGTGTTAATCTTGCACCTGCAGGTTAAAGTGGATTTAGCTTCAAGCATTCTCCATCACACTTTATGGTGTCCTAGCGCACCACGGCTCTGAAGTTTCACTTTTGCTGAGGCTAGATGCCTTCAACCATGATAGTGTATCAATGACAAACAGTAATCGACAAAAACATTGCGTGCAGTTGAGCATTTCTTAATTGATTATTGTATCGGGTCGCATGTATATCTGGTGTATCTCTGGATCCCGCTCGCCCCGCTTGTTTTTCGTGGAGCTCGGAGCGGCAATCAAGGTTGGATCAATGATCGTGCCTTGCTTCATGGCCATGCCACGGGTCTTGGAGCGGCTGCCAAGGCACCAACGTCTCCATTTCGGTCAGAAATTTCTCGCGTTTGGTCTGCTTTTTGGCGGCGCTCTACTCGTAATCACCAAAACCCAGCTGTTTGCCCCCCATCAAGCCAGTCCTAGCCAGAGATCAGAGCTTTATTCTCCCAAGGTTTGGGATGGTTTTCCGGAGTCTCCCTAGGCAAGGAGGAGACGCGCTGACACACCACAAACACGAAAGCAAAATTAATGCCCCCTTAGTCAGATGTTAAACTCCTAAAGGCATGATGGCCGTTGATTAACGACTGATCTGGAGTGCTCAAGCCTGAGCGCACTCCTTTGAGACGCCATTGCACCAGTCAGATCCAATGCCGATCAGCCTGAACGAATTCTATTCTCAGAACTTCCAGTCTCTGGCGAATACTGGAACAACCAATACGGCCCTCCCGCAGGGCTGGGAGATTTCAGAGACAGGCGGCGGAGGAAGAGATAATGAACAATACGGGGCAGATACTGGCAGTTCCAATACCGGCGACACCTACAGTTATGGTTCAAGTGGGAGCACTGAGAGGGCCTTCGGTGGACTGCAGTCCGGCACGCTCATCCCACTGTTTGGAAGCAGTTATACCAACAACAGTTCAAACCCCATCACCACACTGACCATCAGTTACACAGGCGAACAGTGGCGGCTCGGATCATTGTCCCGGCCCGATCGCCTTGACTTTCAGTACAGCCTGGATGCCAATTCGTTGACAACAGGGACCTGGCTGAATATTGATGCTCTCGATTTCACTTCCCCGGTGACAACGGGAACGGCTGGTGCACTTAATGGCAACGCGGCAGCCAACAGGACTCAAATCACAGCCACGATCACAGGTCTCAATATTGCAGTTGGAGCAACGTTCTGGCTTCGTTGGCAGGACTTCAACGCTACTGGCTCAGACGATGGGTTGGCGATTGACGATTTCAGCCTGTCCACGACGGTGCCAACCCTACCCACGGTATCGATCACGGCAACCGATGCCAATGCGGCCGAAGCTGGACAGGACCCAGCCACCTTCCGGATCAGTCGCACAGGCCCGAACACTGATCCCCTCACTGTGAACTACACCGTGGCCACTGGGGGAGGACAGGCAGCCAATGGCACTGACTACACTCCCACGCTGAACGGTACGGTGACCATCGCTGATGGGCAATCTTTTGTGGATCTTATATTCACTCCGATGGATGATGCCGATGTTGAAGGAAGTGAATCCGTCATCCTGACGTTGGCAGCCGGCGGGGAATATGTTTTGGGGCCAATCACCAGTGCAACTGCTGAAATCACGGATAACGACGTGGCGCCATCGGTTCGCGTCCGTGACATCCAGGGCAGCGGTCATCTTTCACCCCTGAACGGATCGTCCGTCAGTGGTTTGGAAGGAGTCGTGACGGCAGTTGCCGCCAATGGTTTTTATTTGCAGGATCCCGTTCCCGACAACATCGAGGCCACATCGGAAGGAATTTTTGTTTTCACAGGTTCGGCACCCAGCGTCGTTGTAGGTGACGCACTCCAGGTCTCCGGCATGGTCACAGAATTCCGGTCCGGCGGTAATGCCAATAATCTTGCGATCACCGAAATCACGAATCCTTCCATCAGCATTGTTTCCCGTGGGAACCCACTCCCTGCGGCCATCATTCTAGGCATCGGTGGCCGGGCAATCCCAGGCCAGTTGATCAGCAGCGATGTCGGCAATGTCGAGAACAGTGGCTCATTCAACCCCGGCCAGGACGGCATTGACTTCTATGAAAGTCTGGAAGGGATGAGGGTTCAAATCAACACTCCTCTCACCACTTCGCCCACAGCCAGCTTTGGCAGTTCAGAGGAGATCTGGGTTCTGGCCGACAATGGGGTCAACGCCACTAGCCGCACGCAGAACAGCGGCAGCCTGATCATCCCGAGCGACTTCAACCCGGAGAGGATTCAGATTGATGATCTGATCAACAACATCACCTTACCAGCATTGAATGTCGGTACTCAACTGAGCACGATCATCGGTGTCGTGAGTTACGACTTCAACAACTATGAAGTACTGGTCACGACAGCCCCAACAGTCGTCACGGCATTGCCGTTGCAGAAGGAGGTCACCACTCTCACGGGGACGGCCGGTCAACTGACGGTAGCCACCTTCAATGTGGAGAATCTCGATCCAGGCGATGGGGTCGCACGGTTTGCCGCTCTGGCAACGGCCATTGTCAACAACCTCGGCTCCCCCGACATCTTCAGCCTAGAAGAGGTCCAGGACAACAATGGCTCCACCAATAATGGTGAAGTGGACGCCAGTCTCACATTTGGGACCCTGATTGCTGCGATCGCAGCCGCTGGAGGGCCCAGCTACGACTATCGGCAGATCAATCCCATCAATAATCAAGATGGCGGCGAACCGGGTGGGAACATCCGGGTGGGCTTTCTGTTCAACCCGAATCGTGTGAGCTTCGTGGAAGGCAGTCTGCAACGCCTTACTGACCCGAATCCAGGTGAGACAGACCCCTTCCCAGGGGATGACTTTGCCAGCAGCCGTAAGCCCCTGGTGGGAACCTTCAGCTTCAATGGCCAGCAGGTGACCGTGATCGGCAATCACTTCAACTCCAAGGGCCCTGACCAACCACTGTTCGGCCCAAACCAGCCACCCTCTCTCAACTCCGAACTGCAGCGGCACCAGCAGGCGACCATCGTGCGCGATTACGTGCAGAGCACTCTATTGAGCAACCCCGATGCGAATTTGGTCGTAGCCGGTGATCTGAATGACTTCGAATTTTCCAACCCGCTTACTATCCTCAAAAATGGCGGGCTCACCAATCTGGTAGAAACAATTCCCCAGAATCAACGCTACACATACAACTTTCAGGGTAATGCCCAGGTTCTGGATCACATCCTGGTCAGTCCCAACCTTTTCACAAAAATGGATGGGTTCGATGTGGTTCACATGAACTCCGAATTTGCCGATCAGGTGAGCGACCACGACCCCACAATTGCGCGGTTTAATCTGCCCGCACCGCCACCGCCGAGCTACACCCTGCAGATCCTCAGCTATTACGGCGAGAGCGGCCTGCTGGGTGTCGAGACCGCCCCGATCCTGGGAGCCCTGATCGACCGCTTCGACGATCAGTACGCCAACACCCTCAAGCTGGGCGAGGGCGACACCTTCATCCCCGGCCCCTGGCTGATCGGCGGCGCCGACCCCTCCCTCAACTCAGTGCCCGGCATCGGCAGCACCGCCCTCGGTCGCCCCGACATCGCCATCTTCAACGCCTTCGGCACCGATGCCTCGGCCCTCGGCAACCACGAGTTCGACCTCGGTTCCCCCGTCCTGCAGGGCGCCATCGCGTTCAGCAACAACAGCACCACGACGACGGCCGACGACTGGGCCGGCGCCCAGTTCCCGTTCATCACCGCCAACCTCGATTTCAGCCGCGACAGCTCCCTGCGCGGCCTGGCCGACGCCACGATCGGCGGCACCAGCACCAATGCCTTCGCCGGCAAGCAGGCCAGCAGCATCAAGGCCAAAATTGCTCCGTATGCCATCGTCACCGAAGGGGGCGAGAAGATTGGCCTGGTGGGGGCCACCACCTACGACTTGCTGAGCAAGAGCTCCCCCAACGGCACCGTGCCGAAGGACGATGGGCTCCCCTCCACCTCCGATCTGCAGGAAGTGGCCGCCTACATCCAGAGCGCCGTCGATGCGCTGCGGGCCGTGGGGGTCAACAAGATCGTGATGCTCGACCAGCTCGACACGATCGACCGCAACAGGCTGCTGGCCCCCCTGGTGTCCGGGATCGACGTGATGGTGGCCGGCGGCGGCCACGAGCGCCTGGGGGATGCCACCGATGTGCCGGTTGCTTTCAGCGGCCACGACGGCGACTTCGTCGACACCTTCCCGATCGTCACCGCCGGTGCTGACGGCAAACCTACCCTGATCGTCACCACCGACACCGAGTTCACCTACCTGGGCCGTCTGGTGGTGGAGTTCGACGCCAACGGCGAGATCCTCCTTTCCAAACTCAACCCGGCCATCAACGGCGCCTACGCCGCCACCGAGGCCAGCCTGCAGGCGGCCTACGGCACCAGCCAGAGTGCGGCTCAGATCGTGGCCGGCAGCAGCATCGGCTCCCAGGTGAACGCCATCACCCAGGCGATCAACAACGTGATCGTCTCCAAGGACAGCAACATCTTTGGTTATACCAATGTGTACCTGGAGGGTGATCGGGTCTTCGGTCGCACTCAGGAAGTCAACCTTGGCAACATCACCGCCGACGCCAATCTGTTCAAAGCCCGTCAGGTCCTCGGTGCCGGCACCGTGCTGGCCTCCCTCAAGAACGGCGGTGGCATCCGCGCCTCGATCGGCTCCATCAGTGAGTCGGGCGAAAAACTTCCCCCTGCCACTTCTGGCGTTAAGCCAGCCGGTGCCATTTCCCAGCTGGATGTGGAGAACGCTCTGCGTTTCGACAACAAGCTGATGGTGTTCGACACCACCCCCCAGCAACTGCTCAACATCCTCGAGTTCGCCGCCGGTCTTTCCTCCGGACCTGCCCAGCAGAGCGGTGGCTATGCCCAGATCGGCGGCGTCCACTTCTCCTACGACCCCACCAGACCCGCCGGGCAGAAAGTGCAGGACGTGGCCATCTATAACGAAAACGGCAACCTTGTCGCCAAGGTCGCCGACAACGGCCAGTTGCTGGCGGGGGCGCCCCCCCGCCTCAGCGTGGTGATCCTTAATTTCACCGCCAACGGCGGAGACAGCTATCCGATCAAGGCCAACGGCGAGAACTTCCGTTATCTCCTGGCCAATGGCACCCTTTCAGGCCCGGTGGATGAAAGCCTCAACTTCACGGCCGACACCACATACTCCTCCCTAGGCCTCACCATCACCGACATCCTGGGCGAGCAGAAGGCCTTGGAGGATTTCCTTGAGGCGAGGCACAGCACCCCGGCCACGGCCTACGCCAGCAGAGACAATCCCGCCAGCCTCGACCTGCGCATCCAGAACCTGCTGCTGAAGGCCCAGGACACGGTGCTGACCCTGAACCAACCACCCAGCTCTGTCGGCTTGAGTGCCACAGCGTTCGATGAGAACATTGCCGATGGCTCTCTGGTGGCCAACCTCAGCAGCAGCGATCCCGACACTCTGCCCCAGAGCTTCACCTACGCCCTGGTTGCCGGTGCCGGGGATACCGATAACCTGGCCTTCTTCGTTACGGGCAATGCGCTCCACCTCACCCGCTCACCGGATTATGAACGCAAGTCGTCGTACACCATCCGCCTGAAGACCACCGACCAGGGCGGATTGAGTTTTGAGCGCAGTGTGCAGCTGGCGGTGAATGATCTGCCGGACAGTCCCGCCTACACCTTCAGCAGCAGTGCTTCGACGGTCTATGAGGGTGGGGCGCTGGCCATCGGCATCAGTAGCACTAATGTGACCCCCGGCACCCAGCTCTACTGGTCGTTCAGCGGCAGCGGCATCACCGGAATGGATTTCGGCGATGGCAATATCTCCGGCACCAACACGCTGGGAGCGGATGGCCGGGCCTCCTTCACCAAAACCATTGCCGCCGATGGCATCTTTGATGCTGACGAGGGGCTGGAGGTGAAATTCTTCAGCGATTCAGCCCTAACCCAGCAGCTGGGCTCCACCCTTTTGGTGACCATCAAGGAGCCCTCCGTCGGCGTTGTCACCGATGGCCCCGACATCATCACCGGAACAGCTGCCGATGAAACGATCAGAGGTGTTTCAACGGGCTCAACTCAGCGGGGCAGGGGAACGGTGGACAAGCTCACGGGTGGGGGTGGTAACGACAGTTTTGTGCTCGGAGATGCCTCTGGTGTGTTCTACGACGATGGCAATCCCGCCGTTCCAGAAACGAAGGACATGGCCTGGATCACCGATTTCTCCGTCGGCGATAAGATCATCCTGTCTAGTAGCGCTGCCAACTATCAACTCACCTCAGCCCGCTATAATGGCTCTAGAGGCGTACAAATCAATGCGCTACAGCCGGCTTCTACTCCAGAACCCATCGGATTTGTTCAGGCTGCCACCCTCGCGACCCTGAACCTTTTTGATTCAAATCAGTTTACCTATTCTTGATGTCTCTTCGATATTGTCTATAGACTGCATCAACGCTTCTCCAGCTTCAAACGTTTTTTCTTCATTTTCTTACCTGTCTCTGCCATGAAAACTCGACTTTGTGCTGGTTTGCTTGTGGTCTCGGCCACTGTGGTTCTGCCACTTCTTTCCGTGGCGCCCGCTTCTGCCGTAACGGTGACGGTCGGCTCCACTTCCTACGATGTGAACGTCTTCATCGGCAAGTACCTCGGCAACGAATCCCTCTTCCAGGTCCCTCCCGCCGGCCAGATGCCCTGGTGGGGCGACGTTACCGGAGACTTGGCTGCTGAATTTTCCCAACAGGTTTACGATCTGCTCGGCTCAGGTCCTAGCGTTGGATATGGCCCTGTCTTCGCCTACGAACTTTCGGGCACTGACATCTTGGGAATTTCCCAGAACCTCACCAGTCCTTCCAGTCAGAGCGTAGAAACGATTGCTAATAACACCGATGTGAAGTACGCAATCGTCACACCCTTTCATGCAGCACCCATATCCGTTCCCGCTCCCCTGCCCCTCTTCGGTGCCACGGCGGCCTTTGGCTGGTCCAGGCAGCTCCGGAAGCGGATCGGTGCATCGCAGCGGTGAAGCGGATCCAGGTGGGATCAGAGCCTTTGGGTCACATCCATTTTCATTGCTGAGCGAAAGGCTAATCGAATGGCTAGCTTTAGTGGGAAATAGCGACTCAAAACGAGCGGAATTGAGGCTGCTTGTTGGCATCAAAACTTCGTCTTAGTGCTTCGCCGATGCTGAGGCCCACCGGTAGATCACCAGAGAATGCGCTTCCTGTGATTCGCTTGTATAGCTTTGATTCTACCAGTTGGTAGGTGCTGGCCGGCAGGGGAATGTCTCCTGCCTTGCCAACAAATCGTAAGCCATTACGAACAGTAAATGTGGTGAACTTTTGCAAATCAGGCCTGCTGGCGAGGGCCTTGTCATTGATGTATATAAATAGTGGCCGAGAAAATGGCTGATAGCGACCTGACTGGACACTGGCAACCGATGGAATCACGGTGCCTGATGACGTGACAATCCCAAGAGCCCTCAGCTTGTCTTGATTGGCCTTGTAATAGCTGAGGCCAAAATAGCCGAGGGCATTGGGATTTTGTGCCACGCATCTGACAATGACATTATCGTCTTCGCTGGAGGCGTAATCTCGTCTCGTATTTTCAGCGTTGCCATTGATGGCTTTGTTGAAATAATCGTAGGTGCCTGAGTCCTTGCCAGGGCCGCACAGCTTGATGGGACGATCAGGCCAGTCGAGGTTTACTTCATTCCACCGGTCGATCTTTCCCTCGGCCTGGCGCCCCCAGAGCCGGGCCAGTTCATTGGTGCTGATCTGCTTGGCCCAGGTGTTGGATGGATGCACCACGATGGTGAGAGCATCGAATGCAATCGGCAGCTCGATGAAATTGATTCGCTTGCTTGAGCAGGCTTTGAGTTCCTTGCTGTTGATCGGCCGCGAGGCATTGGCGATCTCCAGTTGGCCGGCACAGAACCGTCTGAATCCGTCGCTCGTCCCTGTCTCCTTGAGTTCGATTTTTGTGCTGTTTCCTGCTTCGCGGAACGCTCTGATCGCCTCCACCATGATCGGGAACACCGTGCTGGAGCCACCGATTCTGATGGTGGAAGTATTGCTGCCAGCGCCTTGGGCAAGGGATTGGGCGTGGACCAGTGGCGAAGTGGCCAGGACGGCGGTGAACGCCGCCGCGATCTGAATCGAGAGAAACGAGAGCTTAGGCAGACAGGACGATGCCATGGCAATAGGCTCAAGGACAGGGAGGGAAGGAAGGGAAAATCAACCGATCAAGAATAATTGATGGATCAAGGGCCATTTGTTGGCTTTGTCATGGTTCTTGACCACATCAGCCTTGATCCAAGGACCTGACTCCATGATCAACGACCACCCATTTGCATTTTGATCTTCTGCAGACGCTGCTCCAGGTCATGCAGCATCTCCAGACTAAACATCGGCAATTCCTGCAGGGCAAACAGGAATTCTTCGCGGTTCATCTCCAGTAACTCACTGTTGCATAGGGCCACGGCAGTGCCGAACCGGCGATGCTCTGGATCCACCAGGGCACCAATTCCAAAGGAGCTACCTGGTCCGATTGTTTCTACGCCATCATCACCCCAATTGAGCTGCACTTCTCCTGATACTACACTGTAAAGCTTGCCTCCAGGCTCTCCCATTCTAAAAATAATGTCGCCTTGCTTCACCCGGCTGAGATCACGCTTGCCGGCAAGCGCCGCGATGGTATTCAGCTCAAGATTTTCGTTGATGTTCATATCGAAATGGTAGCGGGCTGAAGGGAAGGGGCCAGCGGAAGCTGGGCGGCACGGAGCGCTCTTTGAAATTGTGTTTACATTGAGGCGGATGGCCCGGTTGCCCCAGAATAAGCCTGGCGGGCCTTCGCGCCAACGTGGTGTAAAGAGCCATGCGCTTCTGCCAGCTCTCTCCCTACAGGCATGGTCACGCCACCTCAGGCTGCCAGTCCCGCAGGCGGTGCCGGTTCGCCGTCCAACCGCTGCAGCTGCGGGTGAGGTGCTCGCCATCGGCGATCAGGGCTTGATGCAGATGGCAGGTGAGCTGCGCAATGCCGTTGGCCCCCGGGTGGTGGCGGAAGAAATGGCAGGTCATGCAGACCTGATGGCTGCAGCTGGTGCGGAGCACCTCCTGATCGAGCCACGGCCAGTCCCCGATCGCCGCGAGGCGACAGGGCTGCAGCCGGGAGATGTTGAGTGGCACCACGGCGACTTTTGCGGGCGACCACACATAGCAGGGGTTCGGGGTTTTTGTCGTCTGTGTCCGATGCTCGCTGCGGTGACGTCGACGCAGCCGGGGAGGCAGATCGATGCTGGCTGGGGCTGGCGCTGCGGCTTGAAGGGCTATGAAGTTGCTCGTAGCCGCCTGTTTTGCTCAAGGCAACCGTGGATGGGATGGGATCAGTGACCTGGCGAATCCTGGGTCAACCGGGGGTTGTCTGCACCAAGATGGCGAGCAGGTGGCGTTTCCCTTAACCCAGGCAGAGCAGATTGGTGCCAGCCTCCGGACCAAGGCCATGAGCAGCACCTTCACCGACGCCCCCGACCTGTCACGCCCCGCCAGCTCTGGGGACCTGCAGCGGACCGGCCTCGCTGCCAACGATCTATTCGAGGGCATCACCGAGCACCTCTTCTTTACCCTCGGTCGCCGGGTGGACAACGCCAGCCCCCACGATTTTTACCTGGCGCTCAGTTATGCCGTGAGGGATCGGCTGATGAGCCGCCAGCTGGCCTCCCAGGATGCGCTCTGGGCGCAGCACAAGCCTCGGTCGGTGGCCTACCTCTCGGCGGAATTCCTCATCGGCCCCCAGCTGGGCAACAACCTGTTGATGCTCGGCATCCAGGCGGAGGCTGCCGCAGCCCTGCAGCGCTTCGGCATCAATGATATCGAGCCGCTCCTGGACCTTGAGGAGGAGCCGGGACTGGGCAACGGCGGCCTCGGCCGTCTGGCCGCTTGCTTCCTCGAATCCCTTGCCACTCTTGAGATCCCGGCCACCGGTTACGGCATCCGCTACGAGTTCGGCATCTTCGACCAGGCCATCCGGGACGGCTGGCAGGTGGAGATCACCGACAAGTGGCTCAAGGGCGGCTGGCCTTGGGAGCTGGTGCAGCCGTCCATGGGCTGCCGCGTCGGCTTCGGGGGCCACACGGAGGTATGGCACGACGACCAAGGCCACCACCGGGTGCGTTGGATTCCCTCCGATCAGGCCATCGGCATCCCCTATGACGTGCTGGTGCTCGGCTATCGCGTTCATACCTGCAACCGGCTGCGGTTGTGGAAGGCGGAGGCGGCCGAGGCCTTCGATTTTCATGCCTTCAACAGCGGCGATTTCTATGGCGCCGTGGAGCAGAAGGTGATCAGTGAGACCCTCTCCAAGGTGCTCTACCCAAATGACGGCAACGATGCCGGCCGCAGGCTGCGGTTGATGCAGCAATTCTTCTTCGTGAGCTGCTCGCTGCAGGACATGCTGCGCAATCTGCGCAATCGAGACATCGCTGTTGAGGGGTTTGCGGACCACTGGGCGGTGCAGCTCAATGACACCCATCCCGCGATCGCCGTGGCCGAACTGATGCGGCTTCTGGTGGACGAGCACCATCTCGAATGGGATCAGGCCTGGGACATCACCTGCCGCTCGATTGCCTACACCAATCACACCTTGCTCCCTGAAGCGCTCGAGACCTGGGATCTGGGCCTGTTCGCCTCCCTGCTGCCACGCCATCTCGAATTGATCTATGAGATCAATGCCCGCTTCCTGCAACAGGTGCGGATTCGGTTCCCCGGCGATGACGAGCTGCTGGCCCGGGTCTCGATTATTGCCGAACAGGGCGGCAAGGCCGTCCGCATGGCCCACCTCGCCACCGTCGCCGCCCATCACGTCAATGGGGTGGCGGCTCTGCACAGTGATCTGGTCCGGACGGATCTGCTGGCCGATTTCGCCCGGCTGCAGCCGGAGCGGTTCACCAATGTCACCAACGGCGTCACACCCCGCCGCTGGGTGGCCCTGGCCAACCCCGCGCTGAACGAATTATTGCTGGAGACGATCGGCCCGGACTGGCCCGCCCGGGAGGAGGAGTGGCTGCGGCTTGAAGCCCTCCAGGCCGACCCGGCCTTCCTGGCCCGCTGGGAGGCCAGCAAGCTCGAGGCCAAGCGCCGGCTGGCCGCCCTCATCGCCGATCGCACCGAGCAGTTGGTGGATCCCACCAGCCTCTTTGACGTGCAGGTGAAACGCATCCACGAGTACAAGCGTCAGCACCTCAATGCGCTGCATCTCGTCGTCCAGTATCTGCGCATCAAGCAAGGCAACACTACAGGTATGGTGCCCCGCAGCGTCATTTTCGGCGGCAAAGCCGCCCCCGGCTATTACATGGCCAAGCTGATCATCCGCTTCATCAATGGGATCGCCGAGGTCATCAATAGCGACCCGGATTGCAAAGGTCTGCTTAAGGTGATCTTCTTGCCGGATTACAATGTCAAAGTTGGCGAGAAAGTCTATCCTGCCGCCGATCTCTCCGAGCAGATCTCCACGGCTGGCCTTGAGGCCTCCGGCACCGGCAACATGAAGTTCAGCATGAATGGGGCCCTAACCATCGGCACCCTGGATGGCGCGAATGTGGAGATCCGCCAGCAGGTTGGGGCCGACAACTTCTTTCTCTTTGGCCAAACAGTCGAGGAGATCCGCCAGCTCCGCGGCCAGTACCGTCCCTGGGAATGGCTGGAGCGCCTTCCCGCCCTGCAGGAGGCCTTCGCCTTGATCGAACGGGGTCACTTCAGCGGCGGCGATCGGGATCTGTTCCGGCCCCTGCTGGACCAACTGCGGGGCCAGGATCCTTTCTTTGTGCTGGCCGATTTCGACGAGTACATGCAGGCCCAGGGCCGGGTCGACGAAATCTGGCTCGATCGCCGGCGCTGGACGACGATGTCCCTGCTCAACACCGCGCGCAGCGGCTATTTCTCCTCCGACCGCGCCATCCGGGACTACGCCAGCTCCATCTGGAATGTCCATCCCCTAACTCCCTCGATGACCAGTGGCGCCGTTTGAACGCCCATCTCCAGTACCTCCCAACCAGTATCTCCCAAATAGGCAACCACAATGCAGAACGGCCAACAACCCCCAGGTGACGTGTTTCTGATACGCCACGGCGAGACGGAATGGAGTCTCTCGGGTCAGCACACCGGCAGCACCGATATCCCCCTCACCGACCATGGCGAAGCGGTTGCCCGTCTGCTCGCGCCGGTGTTGGCGGACCGCGACTTTTCCCTGGTGCTGTGCAGCCCCCTGCAGCGGGCCCGCCGCACCTGCGAACTGGCCGGTCTGGGCGGTCAAGCCAGCATCGATCCTGATCTGGCCGAGTGGAATTACGGCAGCTACGAAGGACTCACCCCTGCGGCAATCCACGGGCAGCACCCCGGTTGGTTGGTGTTTCGCGATGGCTGTCCAGACGGTGAAAGCCCCGCCGAGGTGGGGGAACGGGTGGATCGCGTCATCCGTCGGGTGCGGCAGAACGGCGGCAGGGTGGCCCTGTTCGCCCATGGCCACGTGTTCCGGGTGTTCGTGGCCCGCTGGATCGGGCTATCGCCCAGCCACGGAGCCCATTTCCTGCTCGATACCTCCACCCTCACCATCCTTTCCTATTACCGTGGCATTCCGGCCGTGAAGTGCTGGAACGCTCCCCTGGTTGCATCAGCCTGATTCCCCAGGGCCGGCCGCCCTACTGGCGGTCCCAGTCGAGATCCAGCTTCACCGAGCCGCCGCTGGGCAGCAGGAAGGTGCGGCAGACCAGATTCTCGTAAACGGGCTCCTGATCCTCAGAGCGCAGCACCACGAACTTGAAGCGAATCGGCTTTCCCGCCGATTCATCAAAACCCACTTCGGCAAACCAGACGTCCCCGTTGATGAATTCCAGATGGGGGCACCGGTCCACATCCCAGGCCCCTAGTTCAGGGGCATCACCGCAGACGGCGATCACTTCGCCGGGACGGGTGACATAGTCATTAATTTGAAACTTGACCACCGTGGTAGCCCTTAATGGTTCTCCCTGTACCGCCAGGACAACAGCGCCCTTGGCTGGAATGAAGAGTGTCCGGATCGCCCCTTCAGCCACCACGAAGCTTTCGCCCGTGAGCAGGCAACTGTGGGGCCCTTCGGGAAGCCCAGTGTTTTCAATAGCGCAGCAAGCGGATTCACCCTTGTTGACGACCACGAACACCCGGTTGTCGCGATAGTGGCGGGTGTAGGCATAGATCGATTCCGAGATGTACTTCTGGCCGTGACGCCCGTAGGCAAGGGCGCGATTGATTTTGCGCAGCAGGGCCAGACGGCGGATGATCTCCGATAGTTTTGAGCCCGTTTCCCACGACTCCATCATCGGGCGGTTGTAGGGATCATTGCCGCCATCGGTATCGTTCACCAGATACTGCTCGGTTCCATAGAAAAGGCAGGGAATGCCGCGCAGCGTTAGCAGCAGCACCGTGGCCAGCTCCAGATCCCCGTGGCTGGAGCAGATGGAGAGAAAGCGGGGCATGTCGTGGTTCTCGATGAAGGTCACCAGGGTGGTGGAGCGCCGATACACCGGATCCATCACCAACACCCTTTCGATCAGGTGGAAGCCACCTGGCTCATGGCCGCTGAAGGCAGAGCGGATCGCCCCGGCAAGAGCGAAGTCGAGCACCGACACTCCCGAGTCGTTGGCATAGTGCAGATAACGCCCATCCCAGGGCGAACCGAAGCCATACTCCCCGAACAGGAACGTGTCGGGCTTGCTGGCCTGAATATCCGCCACGAATTCCTGCCAGAACCATACCGGCATGTGTTTGAGGGTATCGATGCGCAAGGCATCGAAGCCAAGATCCAGCCAGGCCTTGATGGCGCTTTTTATGTATCGCCTGAAATTGATATTTTTCTCGTTGAAAGTGGCAAGTTCGAGCATTTCATGATGAATTAACTGGAACTCGTCATCCCAATCAGTTATATCAGGAAAGTGATGATAAAAGGCATTGCTGTCATTATGAAAGTCGGCAAGCGGAATGCCATCATCCATAACAACTCCCTTGCTGCCATGCAGCTGAGGGGAGCTATGGTTGCAGACGATATCCAAGACGATCTTGATGCCCCGTTCATGCAGGGCCTCGATCATTCTGCGCAGGGTGACGCAGGCTTTCAGTGAGGTCGATTCACCCTCCTTGACAAAATGGGGATTAACGCGCTTGAAGTCTTTGGTCCAGTAGCCGTGCATGGGACCATGGCCATCCTCAATGTCATCGACCTGCTCAAACAGTGGAGAGAGCCAAACGGCTGTGATGCCAAGCTGCTTGAGATAGTCGGCCTTCTCGATGATGCCTTCGAGATCGCCACCCCAATAGTGTCCCCAATGGGTGAGACTCGGGTCGTGGAGTCCCTGCTTGCTGATCCCGTCATTGGCTCTGTTGCCATTAAAGAAACGATCGATCACGATAAAATAAATTGTCTCCTTTCTAAATTCCGCCTCCTTCTCGAACAGCTGGTTGGCTAATGTTTGCATGGATGCACTTGAAACAATCCTTTCCATGATTTGAGCAGCCCAGTTCAACCGGCATTGATACTGTGCTCCACTGGGGAGAACGGGAGGTTAAGGAACAAAATTCTTAAAGTGACATAAGCCCAGCATCCATCCCAGCCCTGTCTCCAGCCATTGGACTTGTGTTGATGCGATCCATGCCGTCAAAGCACTGCTTCTGGCGCCTCCGCCGGGGCCCACCCAGGCCGCTGCGGTATCTGGATCGCCAGAAAGTCTCGGCTAGAGCACGGCCGGCCGCCTGGGGCGGGCTGATGGGCTGTTGCAGCTCGCTTAACATGTCCGTTGAGGGTGTTGGATCCCTGACTTCCGCCCCCGAAGCGAGCGACTTAGTCGTTTCTTAATGACCGCAAGCCATCATTGTCTTCGATATTCACCCGACCGAAGGGCATGGTTGCTTCGTCTATGGCCCCATACGAGGCTCAGTTCTCCAGCCCCGATAGCGAACAGGAGTTGCAGCTAATCGACGCCTGGTGGCGCGCCGCCAATTACCTGGCGGTGGGAATGATCTATCTACGTGACAATCCGCTGTTGACCGAACCCCTGCGCTTTGAGCACGTCAAGGCACGGCTGCTGGGTCACTGGGGATCTTCACCGGGTCAAGCCTTCATCTGGGCCCACGCCAACCGGGTGATTCGCCGCCACGACCTCGACATGATTTACCTGTCGGGGCCCGGCCATGGCGCCCCCGGGGTGCTGGGCCCGACCTACCTCGACGGCAGCTACAGCGAGGTTTACCCCGACAAGGGCCAGGACACGCTGGGGATGCGTCGCTTCTTCAAGCAGTTCTCCTTTCCCGGGCACATCGGCAGCCACTGCACCCCGGAAACCCCCGGCTCGATCCATGAGGGGGGCGAACTCGGCTACGTGCTCTCCCATGCCTGCGGCGCGGTGTTCGACAACCCCGACCTGATCGCCCTGGCCTGCGTCGGTGATGGGGAGGCCGAAACCGGGCCCCTGGCCACCTCTTGGCACATCAACAAGTTCCTCAACCCGATCAGCGATGGGGCGGTGCTGCCGGTGCTGCACCTCAATGGCTACAAGATCGCCAACCCCACCCTGTTGGCCCGGATTCCGCATGACGAGTTGGCGAACCTGATGCGCGGCTACGGCTGGGAGCCGATCTTCGTGGAAGGCAGCGAACCGAAGGCCATGCATGAGGCTATGGCCGCCGCCATGGATCGGGCGATCGGGCGCATTCTCGAGATCCGCGCCGAGGGACGCGCCAGCGGTGAAGCGGTGCGGCCCGCCTGGCCGATGATCGTGCTGCGCTCCCCCAAGGGCTGGACCGGCCCGACTGAGTTGCATGGCAAGAAACTGGAGGGCTTCTGGCGGGCCCACCAGGTGCCCCTCGCAGCCCCCAACACCGATCCCGAGCAGCTGGGTCTGCTGGAGGACTGGCTGAAGAGCTATCGCCCCTGGGAGCTCTTTGATGCCAACGGCACATTGATCCCCGAACTGCGGGCTCTCTCCCCCGTCGGCCTGCGTCGCATGGGCTCCAACCCCCATGCCAACGGCGGTTTGTTGCGCCGCAAGCTGCAGTTCCCCGCCCTGGCCGACTATGCGGTGGCAGTGGATGTGCCAGGCAGCACAGAGGTGGAGAACACCTACCCCCTCGGCGAGCTGCTGCGCGACATCATCCGCACCAATCCCGATTCGATGCGGGTGTTCGGCCCGGATGAAACCTCCTCCAATCGCCTGCAGGCGATCTACGAAGTGAGCAAGAAGGTGTGGATGGAGGATTTCTTGCCGGAGGACCTCAACGGCAGTGAACTGGCCCGCAGCGGACGGGTGGTGGAGATGCTCAGCGAACACACCTTGGTAGGGATGATGGAGGGCTATTTGCTCACCGGTCGCTACGGCTTCTTCCACACCTACGAAGCCTTTGCCCACGTCATCGCCTCGATGTTCAATCAGCACGCCAAGTGGCTGGAATCCTGCATCCACCATGCGCCGTGGCGTGCGCCGATCGGGGCCTGGAACTGCCTGATCTCCTCCACGGTGTGGCGGCAGGATCACAACGGCTTCACCCACCAGGATCCGGGTTTCATCGACCTGGCCGGCAACAAGAGCGGCGAGGTGGTGCGGGTGTACCTGCCAGCCGACGCCAACTGCCTGCTGGCGGTGGCGGAAGAGGCTCTGCAGGAAACCAACGTCTGCAACATCATCGTTTCTGACAAGCAGAAGCACCTGCAGTACTACTCCCTGGAGCAGGCCAGGATCCACGTGGCCAAGGGGATCAGCATCGTCCGCTGGGCCAGCAATGACGACCAAGGCGTCGAACCCGATGAGCCCGAGGTGGTGATGGCCTGCGCCGGCGACATTCCCACCAAGGAGACCCTGGCGGCCGTTGAGATCCTGCATCGCGAGATCCCCACCCTGCGGATCCGGGTGATCAACGTTGTCAAGCTGTTCGCCCTCACCGACCCGAAGGAGCATCCCCACGGGTTGAGCGACCGGGATTTCGACACGCTGTTCACCACCGATCGGCCGGTGATCTTCAACTTCCACGGCTACCCCTGGCTGATTCACCGCCTCACCTACCGCCGCACCAACCACGCCAACTTCCATGTGCGGGGATATAAGGAGAAGGGCAACATCAACACGCCGCTGGAGCTGGCGATGAACAACCAAATCGACCGCTTCAATCTGGTGATTGATGTGATCGATCGCGTGCCCCGCCTCGGCTCCCGCGCTGCCCATGTCAAAGAGCGGATGCAGGAGGAGATCCTGTCCCACCGGGAGTATGCCCATACCCACGGCATGGACGCGCCGGAAATCACCCACTGGCGCTGGGCGCTGCCGATCAACGAGCGCGGATGACGGTCCTGGCCACAACGGCAGCCCCGGCTGCTGGGCTGGTGCTGGTGCTCAATGCCGGCAGTTCCAGTCTCAAGGCCTCCCTGCTGGATGAGGACGGCAACCGCCTCTGGCAGGGGCAACGGCCATGCCCGATGGCCGAAGGAGCTGCCCCGGAGCCGGTGCTCGCTGACTGGCTGCCGGCGGCCCTGGCTCCCTGGCACGACTCGATTGTCTTGGCAGGGCACCGGGTGGTGCATGGCGGCGAGGGCTTCATCGCCCCCGTGCGGCTGGAGCCGGCTGTGCTGGCGGCTTTAACAGAACTGGTGCCCCTGGCTCCGCTGCACAATGGCCCGGCCCTGCGGGTGATGCACTGGCTGGCGGCCCAGCAACCGGAGCTGGAGCAGTGGGCCTGCTTCGATACCGCCTTCCACGCCACCTTGCCGCCCGAGGCCGCCACCTACGCCATCCCCGCCGAGTGGCGCCGCCAGGGGTTGCGGCGCTTCGGCTTCCATGGCCTCAACCACCAGCACGTCGCCGAGGTGGTCGCCGCCCGCTTCCCCAGGGCTGCGGCGGCGCCCCCCCTGCGGCTGATCAGCTGCCACCTGGGCGCCGGCTGCTCCCTGTGCGCCATCAAGGCGGGACGCAGCATCGACACCACCATGGGCTTCACCCCGCTGGAGGGGCTGGTGATGGCCACCCGCAGCGGTTCCGTCGACCCCGGCTTGCTGCTGCATCAGCTGCGTAGGGGCCTGTCGGTGGAAGAGCTGGACCAGGCCCTCAATGGACAAAGCGGCTTGCTGGCTCTTTCCGAGCTCAGCGGCAGCATGCAGGAACTCAGGACTGCGGCAGCGGCTGGGCACCAGGGAGCCCAGCTGGCCATCGCCGTCTTCCGCCACCGGCTGCTGCGGGAGATTGGCGCCATGGCCGCCAGCCTCGGCGGCGTCGACGTGCTCGCCTTCACCGGCGGCATCGGTGAGCACGATGACGCCCTCAGGCAAGAGGTGGTGTCGGCCCTGAGCTGGCTCTCCCCTTTCGAGGTGATGGTGATTGCGGCCGATGAGGAGCAGGTGATCGCCAGGGCCTGCCGGGGGAGGATGAAGGCTGAACCTGGTGGCCGTGGCCGTTGAGTGCCAAGCCCGCCGATCACCTTTGCCTTGCCGGTTTACTAATATGTGGTTAAGGCGCCCTGAGACCTACTGGAGGACACGCCTTGCCGGGCCTGGATCAGCACGTTCATTTCGCCCTACTGCTGACATTGCTTACCGGACTGTCCACCGGCATCGGCAGCCTGCTGGGCTTGTTCAACCGCAGCTTCAATCCCCGCTTGCTCGCCCTCTCGCTGAGCTTCTCGGCCGGGGTGATGATCCAGGTGTCTTTCCTGGAGATCTTTCCCAAGGCCCGCACCACCCTCAGCGCCGCCCTTGGTGTCAGAGCCGGCTACGTGTGGACCACGATCGCCTTCTTCGCCGGCATCGCCCTGATGGCCGCCATTGACCAGGTGCTGCCGAGCCACGGTGATGCCGCCCAACTCGGCCTCCGCCCTTCCCAGTCCGCCAACACCGAGGAGAAAACGCCCTGCTGCGTATGGGCCTGTTCTCTGCCCTGGCGATCGCGATTCACAACTTCCCCGAGGGTCTGGCGACGTTCATGGCCGCCGTCAGCAACCCCAGGTTTGGGTTGAGCATCGCCTTGGCGATCGCCATCCACAACATTCCGGAGGGCCTGGCAATCTCAGCCCCAGTGCATTACGCCACCGGCAACCGCGCCCTGGCCTTCTGGCTCTCCTTCGCTTCGGGTCTAGCAGAGCCCCTCGGTGCTCTGCTCGGCTACGTCCTACTGAGGTCTGTTCTCACACCCCTGGTGATGGGTGTGGTTTTCGCCGGTGTGGGAGGAGTGATGGTCTACATCTGCCTCGATGAACTGCTACCTGCCGCCCAGCGCTATGGCACCCACCATCAGATGATCGCCGGCGTGATCGCCGGCATGGTGGTGATGAGCACGAGCCTTCTATTGCTGGTCTGAGGTGTGGCCACCTGTACCGCCTGAGGGCCAGACTTCCCGGCGAGATGCGCTGGAGTGAGCAGCCGAATGGGAGCAGACGATCAGCAGCTGGAACTTCTTGGCGCCCTGGAAGCCCTGGGCGGTTCGGCGGGGAACGGCAAGCTGCGCGAACTGCTCGGCTGGGATGAGGCCACCTACGAGGCGGTGAAGGCCCCGCTGGTCGCGTCAGGCCAACTGCAACCAGGCCGAGGCCGCGGGGGCTCGCTGAGCCTGATGGACGAGGCTGTCGCTGGCAGCAGCGCCCCAGCGGATCGACGCCCCGCCGCCAGCCCACGGACGCCCCGGACGGTGTCGCCCCCAACTCCCGGCCCCCAACCCAGCGGCAAGCAAAACCTCTCGGCCTTCATCTGGAGCGTGGCCGACCTATTGCGGGGCGACTACAAGCAGAGCGACTACGGCAAGGTGATCTTGCCGTTCACGGTGTTGCGCCGGCTCGACTGCGTGCTGGAGCCCAGCAAAGAGGCGGTGCTGGCCGAAAAGCAGCTGCGCGAAGGCCAGGGACTCGACCCCGAACCCTTCCTGCTGCGGGTGGCGGGGCAGGCCTTCTGCAACACCTCAGCCCTGAGCATGAAGCGGCTGATGGGCGACCAGGACAACATCGGCGAAAACCTGCGCAGCTATATCCAGGCGTTCACGCCGGCGGTGCGTGACATCTTCGAGAGTTTTGAGTTCCATCTGCAGGTGGACAAGCTCGACAAGGCCGGGCTGCTGTACATGGTGTGCGAGCGCTTCGCCCAGATCGACCTGCACCCGGAAACGGTGAGTAATGCCGAGATGGGGCTGGTGTTTGAGGAGTTGATTCGCAAGTTTGCGGAGCTCTCCAATGAAACCGCCGGCGAACACTTCACGCCGCGGGAAGTGATCAAGCTGATGGTGAATCTGATCTTCATCGAAGACGACCAGGCCCTCACCCAAGGCGGCATCGTGCGCAGCCTCTACGACCCCACGGCGGGCACCGGCGGCATGCTCAGCGTGGCCGAGGAACACCTGGTGGGGATGAATCCCACGGCGCGGCTGGTGCTGAGCGGCCAGGAGCTCAACCCCGAGAGCTATGCGATCTGCAAGGCCGACATGCTGATCAAGGGGCAGGACATCAAAAATATCCGCTTCGGCAACACGCTCGCCGACGACCAGCTGGACGATCAGAAATACGACTACATGCTCTCCAATCCCCCGTTCGGGGTGGAGTGGAAGAAGATTCAGAAGGAGGTGCAGCGGGAGGCCGACACGCTTGGCTTTGCCGGTCGATTCGGACCTGGCCTGCCGCGAGTGAGTGATGGCTCGCTGCTGTTTTTGCTGCACCTGATCAGCAAGATGCGCCCGGCCCTAGAGGGCGGCAGCCGTTTTGGCATCGTGCTGAATGGATCACCCCTGTTCACCGGCGGAGCGGGTTCAGGCGAGAGCGAAATTCGCCGTTATGTGCTGGAAAACGATTTGGTGGAGGCGATCATCGGCCTGCCAACAGATATGTTCTACAACACGGGCATCAGCACCTACATCTGGATCCTCAGCAACCGCAAACCCACCGAGCGCAAGGGCAAGGTGCAGCTGATTGATGCCTCCAGTTTCTGGCAGAAGATGCGCAAGAGCCTGGGCAGCAAGCGCAAGGAGCTGAGCCAGGAGCACATCGCCGAAATCACCCGCCTGTTCGGCAACTTCGAAGAGGCTGAGCATGACGACAAACCGATCAGCCGCATCTTCCGCAACGAAGACTTTGGCTACCGCACCATCACCGTGGAGCGCCCGCTCCGCGATGAAGCCGGCAAGGTGGTGCTGGGCCAGCGCGGCAAAGCCAAGGACCAGCCCCAGCCCGATTCCAGCCTGCGCGACACCGAAAACGTGCCGCTCTCAGAAGATGTGCAAACCTACTTCGAACGCGAGGTGCTCCCCCATGTGAGCGACGCCTGGATCGACCACGAGAAAACGAAGGTGGGCTATGAGATCCCCTTCAACCGCCACTTCTATGTGTTCACCCCGCCTCGGCCCCTGGAGGTGATCGATGCCGAGCTGAAGTTGGTGACGGATCGGATCCTGGCGATGATCGGGGGACTGAGTGGCTGAGCGGTGCAGCAATGAGAAACGAATCATCATCATCGCTGGCCCCAATGGCGCCGGCAAAACCACGTTTGCCCGTGAATATCTGCCGTTGGAGGTTGGCATCACCACCTTCGTCAATGCCGATCTGATCGCTGCCGGCCTGTCGCCGTTTGCGCCGGAACTGGCTGCTCAGCGGGCGGGGCGGTTGATGTTGGAGGAGATCGATCGCTGCGGGGCTCAAGGCATCTGCTTTGCCTTTGAAACCACGCTGGCGGGGAAGGGGTATTTGAAAAGGATTGAACACTGGAGGCGCGCTGGCTATCGAATAAAGCTGATTTTTCTCAAGCTCACCAACGCAGACGCTGCGATTCAGAGAGTGCGGCTGCGCATCAGCCAAGGAGGCCATTCCATTCCTGAACCCGTGATCCAGCGACGATTCACCGCAGGTCTGGCGAATTTTGATCAGCACTACCGCTCAGCCGTCGACGGTTGGCAGTTGATCGATAATGGAGGCGAAGCGCCTGTCCTGCTTGCAGAGGGGATAAACCGATGAGCCTGGGTTTTACCAGCCAACTCAACGATCCTGACCTAGATCGGGTATCGGCGGCCCTGCTTCGCGCTGGACAGCGGGCCCGAGAGCTGGCCCGCCAGACCGGCACCGGCATCGCCGTGGAGATTGATGGCGAGCTGCGCATCCTGCAGGGCGCCGATCTGGAAAGGGCGCTGAAGCCGAGCGATGAAGGCTGATGTACAGCCTCTGGTCGGCAGCACCATTCGGGCGGCCACCCTGCCCATGCCCAGCAAGCCAGTAAACTGGTTTGCTGGGGTGGAGGTGCGATGAAAACCACGCTTGATCTCCCGGATCACCTGATGCAACAGGTGAAACAGCGGGCCCTGCAGCAGGGGCGGCCGATCAAGGCGCTGATGGCCGACTACATCCGCCAGGGTCTGCATGGCCCTGCCGCCCTGCCGCTGACCACCAACAGCGGAGTGCTGGAGGTGGATGCCGAAGGTCTGCCGTTGTTTCGCCCTGACCCCCAGCTCAAGCGGCATTCCATTGATCTGGCCACAGCATTGCGGCTGGACCAGGACGCCTTGATGCAGGAGGACCGACAGCGTGCCGGCCTGCCTGCTTGATAGCAATGTGTGGCTGGCCGCAGCCTTTGCCGAGCATCCGGCCCACGCTGTCGCTCGCGGGGTGCTGCGCACGGCCAGCGTTGAGGAGCCGGCGTTGTGGTGCCGTGCCACCCAGCAGAGTTTTCTGCGCCTGGCCTCCACGCCGGTGATCACAGCGGCCTACGACGTGCCGAAGGCGACCAACGGCGATGCCTGGGCCGCCCTGCAGACGTTCTTGGCGCTGCCGCAGGTGGATGTGATCGATGAACCGCCAGAGCTGGGGCGCCACTGGTGCCAGCTGGGTGCAATCGAGCAGGCCGCCCCGAAGCGCTGGATGGATGCCTACCTGGCCGCCTTCGCGATTGCATCCGGCCTTCCCTTACCCGGCCTACAAGCCTCATATCAAGGTAATCAACGAGGAACAAGAACGTAGAGCCGCTAAGATGGATGGACTCATGCCGTACTAACAACCATCTTGAAAACCGACGACCTGATCCTGGAGATTCAATCGCTACCTGTCGAGAAAGTGCTCGCGTTGCCGATTGCATTCTCCGCTCCCTCAATCAGACGGTGTCTGAGGTCGATAAGAAATGGGCCGATCTGGCTGCAAGGCGTTTGCAGGACATTCAGACTGGCGTCGTCAAGCCTGTGGCCGCTGAAGACGTGTTTGCTGTGATCTGGCGTCGATTGAACTGATGCAGATTCTTGAAAGCAGCGAGCCAGGCCTTGGCTATCAATTTGCAATTGAGATAGTCGCAGCAGTTGAGCGAATCAAGGCCACACCAGGCATGTGGCCCGTTTTGGATGATCAGGTCCGTCGTTGCCTGATTCACCGCTTCCCCTATGGAGTGATCTACTCTGTTGACGAGCAAAGATCACAGGTTCTGATTTTGGCCGTCATGCACCTCCATCAGCAGCCGGATTACTGGAGTGAACGCACATGAGCTTTCCCCGTTACCCGGCCTACAAGCCCAGCGGCGTGGAGTGGCTGGGGGAGGTGCCGGAGCATTGGGAGGTAATGCCACTCAAGAGGATTGTCGCAATGCAAAGCGGAAATTCAATCACAGCCGAGACGATTGAGTCTGCAGGCGCATATCCAGTCTATGGAGGAAACGGGCTTCGTGGCTACACATCGTCCTTTACGCATAGCGGAGAGTTCGTTCTTATTGGTAGACAAGGGGCTTTGTGCGGAAACATAAATTACGCAACCGGCAGATTCTTTGCGTCCGAGCATGCAGTTGTTGCAACAGCCCGCAAGTCTGTTGATGTTACTTGGCTTGGGGAGATGATGCGCACGATGAATCTGAATCGTACCCGTTCAGAGACCGGGACGCGCTGACGCGGCCGAATGCAGGCATGATCACTCCACTGAGCATGCAGAGATGCGGACTGTTGTTCTTCCTGTCCTCAGGGATCGGGCAACAGCGATGGCATCTCCCCGCCGCGGTG
>JAPLIC010000050.1 GCA_026389315.1 Cyanobacteriota bacterium | reverse complement strand
TCCGCCGGCAGTCAGCTGGCACCCCTGAGGCCGCAGGGTTGGCGGATGTGATCGCCGCTATCGTGATCACACGGGTCAACGGCCGATCGCTGGAGGAGCTCTGCACCATGGGCGGCATCACCCTTGAGGATCTGAGCCAGAGCGTGGCGTATCAGGAGATCTTCGGGCAGGGCCGCCAGGAAGGCCGCCAGGAAGGCCGGCAGGAAGGACGGCAGGAAGGAGAGCTGGAGATCGCTCTGCTCCTGCTGCGACGTCGCTGCGGCAACATCAGCTCCGATCAGGAGAGCCGTATCCGCTCTCTGCCCCTGGTGCAACTCGAGGCGCTGGCGGAAGCACTGCTCGATTTTCACGGCGCAGCGGATCTGGAGCGTTGGCTGGCAGCTGGTGGCTGAACCACGCTGGCTGCGGCCCCCTCTCTGGGGCTGCCGTGGGATCCTGGCCCATCTCACCCTCCGTCTGGCCCGCTCAGCTCAGCTCCTGGCTGATGCGCCTGAGGGGCGCTTCCGCCTTGCGACGGAGCTCCGATCTGGCTGCTAAGCGTGAAGCGGGCAGGCTGGCGGGGCTGGGGGTGGGCGAAGGCGGTGCGGCGATCTTCCGCTCGATCGCCGGGAGATCGAGCCGAGCAGCGGCGGCATCATTTTACTAAGCTAGCCAGATGAGCTAGCTGATTCCCTATGGTCGCCCAGTGGACGTTGCAGGACGCCAAGAACCGCTTCAGTGCCGTGGTGGAGGCAGCCCTGGCCGGTGAGCCCCAGAGGGTCACCCGCCGTGGGCGCTGGGTGGGTGTGGTGATCTCGGCGGCTGAATACGAGCGGCTCTGCCGCCTGGATCAGGCGAGCGCGCCCTCGCTGCCGGAGCTGCTGCTGGCGCTGCCGCAGGACGATGAACCCTTCGAGCGGATCGAGCTGACGCCGCGGGAGTTTCCGTGTACCTGATCGACACGATGGTGCTCTCGGAGCTGCACCGCCGCCAGCGCGATCCAGGGGTGGTGGCCTGGATCGCCCGGCAGCAGCACGACAACCTCTTTCTCAGTGTGGTGAGCATCGGCGAGATCGAGCGGGGGATCGCGCGGCAGCGCAGCATGGATGCGGCCTTTGCCGAAGAGCTGGCGACCTGGCTGAACCGCCTGCTACACCTGCACCGTGAGCGGCTGCTGGCGGTGGATCTGCCCGTCACCCGCCGCTGGGGCCAACTCTCGGCCGCCCTGGGTCACGACAGCGCCGACCTGCTGATCGCCGCCACCGCCCTGGAGCACGGCCTCACGGTGGTAACCCGCAACCTGCGCCACTTCACCCCCACCGGTGTGGCCACCCTTGATCCCTGGCAGGGCAAGGGCTGAGACACCTTGGCTGTCATTAGAGCGTCCTCCCCCAAGGGGGTTGGTCAGCAGGGCGGATCGGCGGGGGTCGCCGGACGCCATTTGGGCCGTGCCCGGGCTACCGAGGCTCCGATCGGATCTGGCGCCTGAGGCTGAAAAGAAAGGCACTTTCAATCGCCGCCCCGAACAACACCCGCAGGGTGCCGGGCAGGCGTCGACGCCTTTCACGGTGTTGCTGCCCTGGCCTCGGTGGGGTTCGTGAAGGTGGAGCCAACGCATCAACGCATCAGATCGGGGGCGTCGCCGCCACGACGAACAGCGGGCATGGTCCAGCTGGAGCCGCCGCCCCGGGCCTCGCTCTGGCCGACCGCGACGGCAGTCATGGTCTGATTTAAGGATCGGCCGGCCGGGTCGGCTTGCGCCGCCTGGGCAAGGGCCAAGGCCAGGGTCTGCGCCGGCCGCCCAGCTGTCGGGGCTGGGCCTGGCCGGGGGGCATGCCCTTCGCCTGGGACCGGGCCCTCTTCAGGGCTTTATAGGCCCGCTGCTTGCGCAGCCACACGGCCGGATCGCCGCCGTGGTCGGGATGCCAGCGCAGGCTGCTGCGCTGCCAGTGCTGGCGCACCACGGCCCAGGTGCTGCCCTCGGCCAGCTCCAGCTCGTCCCAGAAGCTTCGCAGATGGCCCGAAGCTCCTCCGGCAGCAGCCAGCACACCTGGCCCTCAAGATCCACCACCCGGCGCCTCTGGCGGGCGATCTGCCGGGCCCGCTCCTGCCGATGCCGCTCCAGGAGCTGATGGTGGCGCAGGATCCGCTCCTGCTGCACGTCCAGCCGACTGCGCTCCAGCAGCGGATCCATCAGGCGCAACACCAGCCACCAGCCGCCCTGAATCACCAGACACAGCCCCACCAGCAGGGCCGCGGTGCCCAATAGGGCCGTGATCAGCGGGGTCATGTCGGCCTCTAGGCCGTGGAGCGGTCCGCTCCTCCATCGAGAGGTTCGGTCATGCCCACCGACCCTGGCTGCTCCGCCGCCAGGATGGCAGTGCCATACTTCCAAGGTCGGCCTTCGGGCCGACTAGGTGGCTCACACCAGTGTTTCGGACAGCGGTTCGATTCCGCTCAGCTCCATTCCCCCGCTCCCGGCTCGGTAAGAGCAAACACGTAACAGCGAACAACATCGTTCGTTTCTCCCGTCAAGCCGCCCCTGTGGCTGCCTGACACTCTTAACGGAGACGGGGTGAGGTCAGCCTTGTCACCCAAATGACCCATGGGGCCTGGAAGGGCCCCTTTAATTTTTGGTTTTTCCCGAGACGTCTCCTGGTGGAGATGGTTTTCCAAGGGAGATGGGTGATGGATCCGGCGGCGAAGGGATTCCAGACAAGATGGCGATAGATCACCAGTAAAGGCTGAAATAGATCTACCAAAGATGCCAATCGACGATATCAAATGAATTCATTATAATCTTCTCTGGATCAGTCGTTTGCCTTTCCAATAAAAAACCCAGTCAAGCTGGAAAGTACGGCATTCCGAAAGGGATCCATCCCGGGATACCTTTACGCTCAAAGACTGCTGCCGTTACCCCTCTGGCCCGCCATGGTTTCTGCAAATTGGAAGTTGGGACGGCCCTTGGGTTTGTTTAGCCCCCGAACCATGGTGCAACCAGGTCTTCGCCGAGCCCCCAGGATTGCCGCCTTAATGTTGTCTGCTTGCTTGGCGCTGCCGAGCGCCCGGGCCGATGGCTGGCAAGGCACTGGGGGCAATCAAGGTGGGAATTGGAGTACCTCCGGCGAAAATCGAGGCAACTATCGTGGCGGCGGCCATTCCGGCGACTATCGCTGGGTTAACCACAGGCGTAGCAATGAAAATGGCACTAATTATTCCGAGGCCAATTATTATCATAGCAACCGTTATCATGGTGGCAATTATTACCACG
Source organism: Cyanobacteriota bacterium (assembly GCA_026389315.1). Lineage (GTDB taxonomy): Bacteria > Cyanobacteriota > Cyanobacteriia > PCC-6307 > Cyanobiaceae > Cyanobium. The sequence continues at coordinate 24,080 of JAPLIC010000050.1, read as the reverse complement.
GTGGTTACAATGGAGGCGGCCACCGCGGGCCCTACGGCTACCGCCGGCCTTACGGCTACCGGCCCGTCTACGGCTACGGCCGTCCCTACGTCTGGAACCGGGGCTGGAACCGGGGCTGGCAAAACGGCGGCTACTGGGGCTATCGACCCTGGCGTACCGGTTGGTACAACTGGAGCCCAACTAACTGGTCCTGGTGGGGCCCCAGTGCCGTGGGTTGGGGGGTGATGGGCCTGGCCACAGGGGCAGTGATCACCGGACTGGTCAATAGCGCCGCCCAGAACCAATCCACGCTGATCGTGGTGCCAGATACCACCAATCGTCTTGATTTCGCTTCGGTGCTGCCCGCCGGCGATGGGGTGGTCAGCTTCCGCTACATCGTCGGCAGCAGCGGCTCGGCGTACCAGGGCAATGGCAATTGCCGTCAGGGTCTGTTCAACGGCCAGGCGCCCCGCTCCGTGGCCGAAGCCCAGTTGCTCAACACCACTTGCCACGTGGCCTACGGCAACGGTAATAACAGGACTCCTGCCCTGCCTGGTTATGCCAACGGCATCGGCAACGGCGCCCCCTAACCTGCGGCGATTGCCCACCCTTCGCCAAGCCCTTGTTCCCCCTTCGATCCCTGGGCCCATGGCCCGCGCGCCCGATTTTCAGCCGCCCCCGCCTTGGCGTCCTGGTGGCTGTGGTGCTGGGCCTGCTGGTAACCCATCTGGCCCTGCCCGCCGTCGCCAGCGCCGCCTCCCCCCCGGCAACCGCACCGGAACTGGCCGCCAATACCCTCGATCCCGCTTTTGAGCAGCAGGTGCTGGCGGTGATCCGTCGCCATCCTGCCGTGCTGATTGAGGCCCTCAATGCCTACGAGCGCGACCAGCAGGAGGCCCAACGGCGTCAGCAGGCCGAAAAGTTGCGAAGTCTTTATCCCCAGCCCCGCGACCTGATCGGCGATTCCCCCAGCCGCGGCAGTGGCAAGGTGGTGGTGGTGGAGTTTTCCGATTTCCAGTGCCCCTATTGCGCCCAGGCCCATGAGGCCCTGAAGGCCTTTGTGGAGCAGCACGGCAAGGAGGTGACGTTTGTCTATAAGAATTTTCCCCTGACCCAGATCCATCCCCAAGCGCTTCCCGCCGCCAGAGCGGCCTGGGCCGCCGGTCGCCAAGGCCAATTCTGGGCCTATCACGACGCCCTCTTCGCCAACCAGGCTCGCTTGGGAGAGCCCCTTTATGGCGAGATCGCCAACAACCTGAAGCTCGACTTGCCCCGTTTCGATCAGGACCGCAAGGGACCAGCCTCGTTGCAAGCCATCAAAAAGGAGGTCGACCAGGCTGAAGCCCTGGGCTTGCAAGGCACCCCCACCGTGGTGATGGATCGTCAATTTCTGCCAGGGGCCGTCACTGCCGAAGTCCTCGAGCAGCAACTGGCTGAACTGGGGCGCAGCAAATAGCCGCAACCCTGTCAAGAACGGCTTTTTGACGGCTCTCCCCCTGCCTGGCACCCCGGGGGGATCCATAGGTTGAATCCATTCTCGACCTTGCTTAATGGCCCCGTTTACCGCTTCGGCCCCCCTGCTGCCCGCTCTCGTCCAGGAGCGTGCTGCCCGCCCACCCCTGGCCACCGTCTGGGTGCTCAACAGCCTTGAGCCGGTGATCGAACCCCTGCGCCGGGCCATCGCCGGTCTGCCGGCGGCCAGTGCCGCCTGGCTCGACGAACGGCTGCAACGCAATGGTGCCGCCATCGTCTTCCGGGGCCATCCAGAAGCCGCCCGCCGTTACGAAACCAACCTCAAGGCCGCAGGACTGACCACTTCGGTGAATCTGTTGATGCCCCACTAAGGCGCAGGGCGCTTGGGGGGGTCGCCCAGCAAACGGCCCAAGGCGTCCAGGGAAAGCATCCCCTCCACCCGCCTATCCCCCAGGACCCAGGTGGGATAGGCCTTGATGCCGACCCGGTCGCAACGTTGGCGATCGGCGTCGGTTTTTTCGCATTCGACATAAGGGAGTTGGTTGCCCGCCTCTTGGCCGAACAGATTTTTCTGCCGGAAACAGGCAGGACACCACCAGGCGCCATAGAACACAGCCCCCCGCTCGCGCAGACGGCGCACCAGGGCAAGCTGCTCCCCGGTGGAAGGATGGATGGCCTGGCCCAAAGTTGGGGTGGTTGAAGGGCCTGCCGGGGCCTGTTGGGGCCAACCCCTGTTGGGTAAGAGCGGCAAGCTGGCCAGCACCAGGGCGGCGGCCAGGGGGCGGGCCCAAGGGCCACAGGCCCAAGGGCCCCGGGGGAACAACGGCGCCACGGCAAGGGATTGCAGGGTTTGGGACTTTAGGGGTCCGGAACAGTACGGCCTTCCGCCCCGCCTGGGGGGCCGCAACCAGACCGGCGCCAGGGACAATGGAATCGCCAGGGGTGCGCCTTGATGCCCCTGCCGGCCTGTTCGCCTGACCCCCCGCGATGAGCGCAAACGGATATCGGGACTACTTCAAGGTGCTGGGGGTTGAGCGGAGCGCCGATGCCGACGCCATCAAGCGCGCCTTCCGCAAGTTAGCCCGTGAATATCACCCCGATGTCAATCCTGGGGATGCCTCGGCCGAAGCCCGTTTCAAGGAGATCAGCGAGGCCTATGAGGTGCTCTCGGATCCAGACAAACGGCGCAAATATGAGCAATTTGGCCAATATTGGAGCCAGATGGGCGGCGGTTCGGGCCGGGGACCGGCCGGTGTGGACGTTGATTTTGGCCGCTATGGCAATTTCGACGACTTCATCAACGACTTGCTGGGGCGCTTCGGCGGCCCCGGCGGGCCGGCAGGCGGAGGGGGCTTCTCGGGGGCGGGGGCTGGTTTTCCCGGCGGCTTTGGTTCCGGCTTCCCCAGTGGCGGTTTTCCAGGGGGCGGTTTTCCAGGTGGGGGCTTTCCCGGCGGCGGCCGCGGCGGCGCCGTCAACCTCGATGCCGAAGCCACCCTGCAGGTCAGCTATGCGGACGCCTTCCGGGGCTGCGAGCGCACCCTGGCGGTCAATGAGGAGAAGGTGCAGGTGCGCATCCCGCCCGGGGTCAAGCCCGGCAGTCGCCTGCGTCTCAAGGGCAAGGGCAACCTGCAACCCGGCACCGGCCGCCGTGGTGATCTCTACCTCAATCTCAAACTGATCAACCATCCGGTGTGGCGACTGGATGGCGACCAGCTACGGGCCGAACTGCCCCTCAGCCTTGATGAACTGGCCCTCGGCGGCGAGGTCACCGTGGCGACCCCCGACGGCGAGGCCAGTGTTCAGGTGCCCCCTGGCATGACCCTGGGCCGCAGCCTGCGGCTCAAGGGCAAAGGCTGGCCCCTCAAGGAAGGGCGCGGCGATCTGCTGCTCACTCCAGTGCTGAAGCTGCCCCCGAACCTGAGCGATCGGGAACGGGAATTGCTGGAGCAGTTGCGCCAGGCCCGCAGCGCCGATCCACGCCAGGAGTGGATCAGCGCCGCCCGCCTCTGAACCCCCCGCAGCCACGCTGGCCGCCCTCGGCCCGACGGCACAGGCCCAACGGCCAAAGCGCAACGGCCCAAGCCGGACGGCCAAAGCCGGATGGCCACTGCAAGACGGCCAAGGCCGCAGTGCCAGCAGGAACCCGACCGATAAGATCCGCCCAGCCAGTCCCAGCCGATGGAGCTCACCTACCGCCCGCGTCGTTTGCGGGCTACGCCTGCCCTGAGGGCCTTGGTGCGCGAGCACCAACTCAGTGCCACCGATTTCATTTATCCCCTCTTCGTGCACGAGGGCGCCAGCAACGAGCCGATTGGCGCCATGCCCGGGGCCCAGCGCTGGAGCCTGGAGGGTTTGGTGGACGAAGTGGGACGCGCCTGGGATCTGGGCATCCGCTGCGTCGTGCTGTTTCCCAAGGTGGCCGATGGGCTCAAGAGTGAGGACGGTGCCGAGTGCTGCAACGACCATGGCCTGATTCCAAGGGCCATTCGCCGTCTCAAGCAGGTGCATCCAGCCATGGCAATCATGACCGATGTGGCCCTGGATCCCTATTCCTGCGACGGCCACGATGGCATCGTCGATGAGCACGGGGTCGTGCTCAATGATGAAACCGTGGCCATGCTCTGCCGGCAGGCCGTGGCCCAGGCCCGCGCCGGTGCCGACCTGATTGGTCCCAGCGATATGATGGATGGTCGCGTTGGCGCCATCCGTGAGGCCCTCGATGAAGAGGGTTTTGAAAACGTCGGCATCATCAGTTACACCGCCAAATACGCTTCGGCCTATTACGGCCCCTTCCGGGAGGCCCTCGATTCGGCCCCCAGACCCGCCGGTGGCAAGCCGATCCCCAAGGACAAGGCCACCTATCAGATGGATCCGGCCAATGGTCGGGAGGCCATCACCGAAGCCCTGCTCGATGAACAGGAGGGTGCCGACATCTTGATGGTCAAGCCCGGCCTGGCCTATCTCGACATCCTGCACCGACTGCGCTCGGAAACCGAACTGCCAATTGCCGCCTACAACGTCAGCGGCGAATACGCGATGGTGAAAGCGGCAGCAGAACGGGGCTGGATTGATGAGCGGGCCATCACCCTGGAAACCCTGCTTTGTTTCAAGCGGGCCGGGGCCGACCTGATCCTCACTTATCACGCCTGTGATGCCGCCCAATGGCTTCGCCAGGGCTGAATCCCGCCCCCCCAGGTCCACGGACCAGGGGCGGCGGCGGTTTGAATGGCAGCAATGCCCTACGCGATGAGCGCCAATGACACGGCTAGGACATGTGGCCTTGCGGGTCCAGGACATGGACCGGGCCCGCGCTTTTTATCAGGCCCTGGGCCTGCAGGTGACCTGGCAAGCGCAAGATTGGACCTATCTCCAGTCGCCCGACACCGGTGACGGGGTGGCCCTGCTGAGCCCGGAGTACACCGCAGCAGGGCCCCACTTCGCTTTTCACTTTGCCGACCGCACCGCGGTCGATGCCGTCCATCGTCAACTGCAACAGGCCGGCCATCGCGTCGGTCCTGTCCATGACCATCGCGATGGCACCGCCTCGTTTTATCTCCAGGATCCGGAGGGCAACTGGTTGGAGGTGCTCTACGAACCCCCCACCGGGATTCCTTCCAACATTGGCGCTGCGCCAATCGCCGTCGCTTTGGCCCAGGGGTGAGCGAACTGACGGCTATTGAGGCCGAGACCCTCGAACTGCTGGAGTGGCCGCGGCTGGCGCAGCATTTGGCCAGCTTTGCCAGCACCCGCGCCGGCGCCCGCCAATGCGGCACCTTGGTGCTGCCTGCCCATTTTGCCGAAAGCCAGCGGCGGCTGGCCGAAACCACCGAGCTGCTGGGCCTCGATGGCCTCACGGAGGGGGGCCTGAGTTTTGCCGGCGCCGCCGACATCGGTGCCACCGTTAGCCTTTGCGTCAAGGGGGGGGTGGCCCCGGGGGAGGACCTGCTGGCGGTCGCCACCACCCTGGCGGCCGCCCGCCGTCTCCGGCGTCAGATTGAAGATGCCGAGGTCCGTCCCGTCTGCAGCGCCCTGGTGGCGGAGCTGCGCACCCTGCCGGAGCTGGAGCAGCGGCTGCATTTCTGCCTGGAGGAGGGCGGCCGGGTGGCCGACCGGGCCAGTGAGGCGCTCGAAGCCGTGCGGCGCCAGTTGCAAGCGGGCCGGGCCGCTAGGCGCGATCGCCTCCAAGAGATGGTGCGCCGTCTAGGTGGCTTGCTGCAGGACACGGTGATCAGTGAGCGCCAGGGCCGGCCGGTACTGGCGGTCAAAGCCGGGGTGGCGGGCCAGGTGGCCGGCCTTGTGCATGACAGTTCGGCCTCAGGCCTGACGGTTTACGTCGAACCCCAGGCGGTGGTGGCGGCCGGCAATCGCCTGCGGGAGCTGGAGGGTCAAGAGCGCGAGCAAGAGCAGCGAGTCTTGATCGAGTTGGCCGCCCTGGTGGCCGAGCAGGCGGACAGCCTGCACCACTTGGAAGGGGTGCTGACCCGACTGGATGCGGGCCTGGCCCGGGCCCGTTATGGCCTTTGGCTGGGGGCCGTCAGGCCCGAACTCGACCCCGATCCCTTCAGCCCCTTTGAGCTGCGCGATCTGCGCCATCCGTTGCTGCTGTGGCAGGAGCGGCGCCAAGGAGGGCGGCCGGTGGTGCCCGTGACCCTGGCGGTGGGTTCGTGTTTGCGGGTGGTGGCCATCACCGGCCCGAACACCGGCGGCAAGACAGTCACTCTCAAAAGCCTGGGCCTGGCGGCCCTGATGGCCCGCTGCGGCCTTTTTCTGCCCTGCAGCGGCACTCCCCGGCTGCCCTGGTGTGGCCAGGTGCTAGCCGACATCGGCGACGAGCAGTCCCTGCAGCAGAACCTCTCGACCTTCAGCGGCCACATCCGGCGCATCGCCCGCATGCTCGACGCCTTGCCCCCTGCTCTTGCCGGCCATGCCAACCCAACGGGCTGGCTCCCGCCGCCCCCCCATTCGCCCCAAGGGGCAGACCTGGTGCTGCTCGATGAGGTGGGGGCCGGCACCGACCCCCAGGAGGGTTCGGCCCTGGCGGCGGCCCTGCTGCGCCACCTGGCCGAGCGGGCCCGGCTGACGGTGGCCACCACCCATTTCGGCGAACTGAAGGCCCTCAAGTACGCCGATGACCGCTTTGAGAATGCCTCGGTGGCCTTCGACAGCGACTCCCTCTCCCCCACCTATCACCTGCAATGGGGCATCCCGGGCCGCAGCAATGCCCTTGCCATTGCGACGCGCCTGGGCCTGGAGCCCCTGGTGGTGGCTGCCGCCGCCCGCCAGCTGGAGCCCGGCGGCGCAGGCGATGTCAATCTGGTGATTGAGGGGCTGGAGCAGCAGCGCCGCCAGCAGCAGGAGGCGGCGGAGGCGGCAGCAGCCCTGTTGGCCCGCACCGAGTTGCTGCATGAGGAGTTGCTGCAACGCTGGAGTGAGCAGCGTCACCAGAGCGCCGCGTTGCAGGAGCAGCGACGGCAGGCGTTGGAAACCTCCATCCGCGAAGGCCAGGGGGAAGTGCGCGGCCTGATCCGCCGTCTACGTCAGGTGGGCCAAAGCGTGGAGGAAGCCGGGATTCGCCAGGGAAGGCTGGCCGGCGAAACGGCCCGCCAGGCGGGCCAGCGCTTGCGGCAGCTGGAGGCGGAACACCGACCCCCGATCGAACGGCGCCAGCATGGGGGTTGGCGGCCCCAACTGGGGGAGCGGGTGCGGCTGCTGGCCCTGGGCAAGGCGGCCGAGGTGCTGGCCCTCTCCGACAACGGCCAGGAGCTCACCGTGCGCTGTGGTGTCCTGCGCAGCACGGTGTCTTTGGAGGCGATTGAGGGTCTCAATGGCGAAAAACCGTCTCCGCCAAATCCGCCCGAGGTGCGGATTCGGGGCGGTACGGCCCTGGCCGGTCAGGGTGCCCAAGTGGGCACCGCCCGTAACACGGTGGATGTGCGCGGTTTACGGGTGCATGAAGCCGAAGCGGCCGTGGAAGAAATCCTTAGGGGTGCTTCAGGTCCGGTTTGGGTGATCCATGGCCATGGCAGCGGCAAACTCAAGCGGGGCCTGAGGGAGTGGCTGGAGGGAGTTCCCTACGTGGAACGGGTGGCTGATGCGGATCAGGGGGATGGCGGTGGTGGTTGCAGTGTAATTTGGTTGAAATAAATGTCAGAGCATTATCAATAAATATAAAAAGATTAACTTTTAAACAATAAAAAAATATAAAGATATTAAGCTATTTTTTAAATATTTGAGAAAAGTTAATAGTAAAAAGAAGAATCATTAAGATTATATAATATCTTTTTCACAAAACAGAAAAATTTACTGAAAAAAACTAAAAAAATTTATTTGTAAATGAGTAACATCAAAAAATAACGACTACCAAAATACATTAGTAACCAGTATTACACTAATCTGGATATACTCAAAAAAAATGAGTGTTGCTAAAAATTTCTAAATTTTTTAGGCTTGGTTCAGATCCATAATAAAAGATTTTTTAGCGATCCTTAAAGAAATTTTAAGGATTAAGTTTAATTAAGAGACTTCGAATAAAAAATTTACGACCTAGCTTTGGCTAGTACCGTCTGCTCTAGAACCCGCTCCTAGTGCGGTTGCCCTGATGTTAATTTCACGGATCTCAGGCTTGATCCAAGACTTTCGTTGCTGACGAATGTTGCAAACCAAGTCGGTAGATTGGTTTGGATTTGGGTAGGTGGAGAGATTTTGGGTCACGACAGGATGGGAGTTACTTCCAAAGCATACCTTCCCTTAGCGGATTTGACCAGCTTTGCCCGTGGACCAATCAGCCAGGAAAAGACCCACCATCATTGCCCTTGACCAGGAAGTTGCAGCCAGCTCAGCGGTTCTGGCATCCCCCTGCCGCTCGATTCGCCGCCATCCATCTGTCAGCATGGGCACATCTAGAATGGTTCGGGCCAAGGGCGAGTGGGCCAGCCGTACCAGGGCCGTCTCGACGTCCTGAGGCGCCTTGCGGAGTCTCAGCACCTGGTCGGCACCTTGCAGTCCCCGGATTTCATTGGTCCGCACCGCCTCACAAAGACGACTGGCCATCGCCGCCCGCACCAGCCAGCGGCGCTTGCCTGTCTCTGGATCGATGAACACCCTATCGGGAAGCGACCAGGTGTAGCTCAGCACCCTAGCGTCGGCCGAGGGATCGCGAACCTCCAGACCGGCTGCCCGACCTGCCTCGGCATGCAGGGCACCTGCATGGATGCTTCCTGGCCGCAAAAGACGACAGCGTTCAGCAATCGCCGTGCGGGGCGGCAGATTGGCGCCATCGCTGCGCCAGTGCCTTTCCAGATCAAGGCGCTTCAGCAGCTCGGAATTGAGGGCAGAGCCCTCTCCCAGCCGGAAGTAGGGAGGAAAGGGATGCCCCGCATGACGCCAATGTTGCCAATCTCGCAGCCAAGCAGGCGGCACCAAGGGCCGAATCCGTTCCCGGAACCAGACGCGAGGCCCGTAGTGACGCCAGAGAACGGGACCGGGCTGGGAGGCCAGGCGGCCTTGCCAAGAAATACCACCATTGCCGAATTGGCCGATCAACAACACCGTGCACCCCTGATCAACGGCAGCGCGATTGAGGCAGATCAACCAGTCCATGTTGCTGGCCGCATGCTGGGGCTCGCCATGGATCGCCAGGGCCTGCCGAAAGCCCTCCAGCGGCGAAAGAGCGTCCGCTGTGACCGGGTGATGATCGATCTGGCCCTGGCCGCGGGCCGCCGCTGCGGCCAGGGGCCATTCGTTGCCCAGCCGGTCGCCGGCAAAGGTCGCCACATCGCCGCTCGGCACGGCGGTGTAAGCCTGCAGCCGCTCACCTTTTTGGGCCAGTTGGCTGGCCGCGGTGACGCTGATCGCGCCGGAATCCAAGCCGGCGCTGAGGGTGCTGGCCACCTTGCCGCCGTCATCCCTGCGCAGGCGACAAGCCACGGCCTGGTCAAACACCTCCAGAAAACCCTCCACCGCCTCGCGGCGGTCCCGGATCACCAGGGGTGGGGTCCGCTCCAAAAACCAGTACTGCCGTTGGCGCAAGCGTCCGTCCTCGAGATGCAGGCAGTGGGCTGGCGGCAATCGCTGGACACCCACGCGCACCGTGCCCGCCCCATTGGTGGCAGGCCAGCACAACAACAGCCGGGCCAAATGCCCTTCATCCAGTTGGGGCGCTACCAGATCGAGCACCAGCAGGTCGCCCAGTTCGCTGGCAAAGCCGAAATGGCGTGCGCCAATGGCGTAGTAAAGCGAAGTGATGCCGTAGTGGTCCCGGGCCAGAAACAGGCTCCGGGTGCGGTGGTTCCAGATCGCAAGAGCCCAGTCCCCCAACAAACGCTCGACGCAGTCCTCCCCCCAGCGCAGCCAGGCCCGATGGATCAGGTGCGTGTCGTCGTGGTCGCTATCGCGGGGGGCGGGGGAACCCCACTCGGCCTGGCTGAGACCCAGCAGAGCGATCAACTCCCGGCGATTGTCGAGGCGGGCCGAGCCCAGACAGAGGCTCCCTGAGGGGCCATGGTGGCTGAGCCGACCCGCCAGCTCGACCCCCTCGCCGCGCCAGCTGGTGCCCCCGGCCAGGTGCCTGTCCAGGCTGGAGCCATCCAGGGCGATCAGGCCAGCGAGCACAGGAATCATCGGGTTGGTCGCCTCAGAGCGTGATCAGGTGGGCTCCCTTGCGTGGATCGAGACCGGGAGTGAGGTTGCGACCGCCGCTGCTGAGCCAACCGTGGGGGATGGGTTCTCCACAAAAGTCCCGTTCCATGCCCAGGTGCAGGTCGTTGGGCAACCCGAGCCAGTCAAGCAGCAACCTCCCCGCCAACGAACGGCTCAGACAGCTGCTTCCCCAAGCCGCCCGCCGGCAGCGTTGGCGCAGCAGCCAGCTGATGCGCCCCAACCAGCGCTCACGATCAGCACAGTTCTGGAAGGCGGGCGGGCGACGCCAGGGGCGCTGGCGGAACAGGGCGAAGAGCCGGGGGCCAGGCAGCAGGTGCACCGCAAACCAGATCAAATGGTCCAGGCCACAGAACAACCCGTAGGCCCCTGCTTGAAGCAAGCGCTTGATCGGTGGAATCAAGGGTCCGGGCCTTCCTGCAACATGCCGCAGGCCACCGCCTCGCCGAGGAAAGCGCGGGTGTGCTCATCGCAGTCCCCTTCCTCCACCTCAAACTCACGCCGCAAGGCACTCACCAAGCCCTTGAGGTCCATGGGACGCTCCAGCAGTTGCCATATGGCGGACCCGGTGGCGTTCAACGCCAAGTAGCGGGCGGTGTGGGGGTGAAACAGACAAGTTTCTCCATCCAGTTCGGCGGCGCAGACATCCGGGTGGCGCTGGAAGGGCATGGTTAGTGATCGAGATAAGGTATGGAAATTGGTGATCCAACTGGGCAACTCAGAGCCGAGCCTCAGGGGGGGGTTGCAGAGATTTCTTGCTCTTGGGGCATCAGGTCCGTTGCTGTCAGGGCTTCAACCAAATTTGAGATGGTGTCCGGTAACAGCAGCGTTGTCAACGGCGCTTGGCGCAGCAACCGGGCCAGGGCCAGAAAGCAGGAGCCATGACGACCTAACCCGGCCACAAAGGTGGGGCGATACAGCTGGTTGAGCAGTTCGGCCATCGCCATTTGCTCGTTGCCGATGGAGCGCCGCTTCAGGGGGCTGATGCCGTTCCAGGGCTCCCGTTGCAGCAGGTAGAGCTGGGCCAGCCGGGCTGCGGCCGGCGCCGGGCGCAGCAGGTCGGCGGGCATCAGGTATTTGGCGATGCCGGCGGCCACAGGGATCCAAAGCTCAGGGGAAAAGCCAAAAGAGCGCGTCGCATCTTCCCACAGTTTGATGCGGGGAATGCCGGGCAACACCATGCCTTCGGGGGTGATGGCGACCAGGTCATCGGCCAGCAGCCTCCAGCCCTGTTGCATCAAGGCACAGGCCAGGGTGGATTTGCCGGCGCCCGAGTCCCCCAGGCAGACGATGGCCCGCCCATCACGTTCGAGGGCATTGCCATGCAGCACGAGCAAGCCCCGCTGAATCAAGAGCGCCCCAAAAGCTGAGCCCAACAAGTACGTGCGCAGTTCAACTGGGCTGACCCCCGGGTGGGCGGGGCACCAGCCGATCTGGTGGCCCCCGAGGATGCGGAAATGGCCCACCTCTTTGATCTGCAGGCGCAGCTCATCAGGACCGATCCAAAGGCTGTGCTGCTCGTCGCTGTGGCAGCGGTTTGGCGGATCCTCGCTGACGGCGGGCCAATGGCTGGGTGGCTCGTACTGAAGGCAGACCTTGGGGTTGCTTTGACAGACCAGGCTCCCAATGGCAGGGGGTCCGATGGGAGTCAACTCGGGCAGATCCAAACCGTCGCTGCGTACTTCCAGACCAAACGCCCGATACAATTGCGGCGAGGAGGAGAAGCCCAGGTTGGTTGGTTGGACGCCAGGGTGCATTCTAATCAGACAGAACTTTGAGTTACCTCTGCTTTGCCTGAGACGCGGCTGGGCGAATCATCCGGGGCCATGGGCCAACTGCGGCAGGCGCTTCAAGCTTGCTTGGCCTGGGAGAGCGGGCGACAGTATTATTACTTAAATTCTAGCGAAGCCCAGCCAGGCATTCATCAATCGATCCCAGCGGTGGATCCCCAAGACCTCTGGCCCGCGATCAACCGCCAGCGCCTTGAAATCGTACTGGCCCCTTGGCACGACAAGCTGGGCTGGCCGGCTCCCCTGACACAGCTGCTGCTGGAGAGGGCCCGCCACCAGCGCCTGGAGGCCCTGCCGCTGGTGGCGGGGGCGATCGAGGTGCTGGAGGCTTTGGCGATGGCCCGGGTGCGAGCCCTGCTGCTGAAGGGACCCGCCCTCGCCCTCCAAACGACCGGAGACGCCACCGCCCGAGGCCGCGGCGATCTGGATGTGCTCGTCGATCCCTGCCGGTTGATGCGGGCGATCGAAATTCTGGAAGGTCTTGGCTTCAGGCGGCTGCCCGGCATGGCCCCGATGGACCTTGCTTCCCGGTGGGGTCGTTATGCCCGCTGGGTCGGCTACGAACTGCCCCTGCAGCGGGGGCCTTTGCTCATTGACCTGCACTGGGATCTGGGCCCCCTGCGCTCCAGCCTGCCGGCCTTCGACGCGCTGTGGCAGCAACGGGAGCCGCTGACCTACCAGGGCCGCCAACTAGCCACCCTCGGCCGGCGCCACAGCTTTTTGCATTCCTGCGACCACGCCGTCAAGGATCGCTGGATCAGCCTGCGCAGCCTGGTGGACATTGAGCGCCTGGCCCGGCTGCTCAGCGAAGACGATCGTCAGGTCTTGGGCCACGACAAGGCCGTACAGCTGAGCGGATTGGTGGCCTACAGCGTCACGGGCAGTCCCTGGCTGGAGCCTTGGGGCCAGGTTGCGCCGGATCGTCCGGGCCGGCGCGCCCTGGCCGTCGCCCGCTGGTCCCAGGGGCAGCCCGTGGATGAGCGGGGCCGTCTGGCCTGGCATCCCCTTGGTCGATTGGCCGACTGGCGCCATGCCCTGTTTCTGGCCCGCACCCCGGCCGACTGGATCCGCACGACGGCCTCGTTTGTCTTGCTGCCGGGCTCGTTCAGTAACCCCGAGACCGGCATGGACCTCTCCCTGCCGGCGGCTCTGAGCCAGCGGTTGGGGCGCATCGGCCGCAATCTGGTCCACTGGGTGGGCCCGTGAAGGCGCTTGAGGGCGATGGGTTGCAGGGGCTTTCACGGGGAATCGCCCTGGCTGTTGCGGTCTTGGTGAGCGTGCTGTATCTGCGGCCGCCCACGGATGGGTTGCGCCGTGGGGTGGTGCATGTGGCCCCCGATGGCTTCGATGGCTGGCTGGGCCAGTCGCGGCGCCATGCCCTGCGCACGATTCAACGGGCTGCCGATCTGGCCGGCCCCGGGGAAACGATCCTGGTGTGGCCGGGGGTCTATGCGGAGGACATCCATCTGCGCCGCGGCGGACGTCCAGGCCAGCCCTTGGTGATGCGGGCCGCCGTGCCGGGGCAGGCGGTGATCACTGGGGCGGCGGGAGCTGAGGTGCCAGGCGCCTGGCGATGGCGCTCCCTGGGCGGGGGCCTTTACGCCACAGCCGTGGCCTGGCGTGTTGATGGACTGCGGGTTGATGGGGTGATGGCGTATCGCAGCCCTTCCACAGACCACCTGCGTCAGATCTGTGCCCGGGCGGGTGCCTGGCCTGCCTTTAGTTCCAGCCGATCGCGGCTGGTGCTCTGTCTGCCGCGGGGCGGCCCGCCGCGAGCCGAGCGATTGCAGGTGCGTAGGCCCATGCCCCTGCGCCGCCGCTCCGGCGGGCACCAGATGGCGAGTCTCTGGATCGAGGCACCCTGGGTGGAAGTGCGTGATCTGCGCTTTGATTTTGCCGTGATGGCCGCCATTCAGCTCTGGCACACCCACCATGTGCGGGTGGAGGGCAATAGTTTTGAGGGGGCAGATGTGGCCGTCAATGATTCGCCCAGTGTGGCCCTGCCGGGCCAGGTGGTGGTGGAGCGCAACTTCAGCAGTTGCTATCCCCTGGCGGAATGGAGCCGCCGCGGTTGGTTGAGCTGGAGAGAACTTTATTTTTACTCGAATTGTTCGCTCACCTGGCTGCAAGGCGCCGATCTGGAGGTGGTGGGTAATCTGATCAACCAGGTCGGGGACGGCATCAAGATTTCCCCGGTGGGTGGCCAGAATATTGTCAGGGGTAATCTGATTACGGAAACCACAGACGATGCCTTCGAATTTGATGGACCGGCCCGCCAGCTGAAGGTGCTAGGCAATGGGGTCCTCGATCCTCTTGTGGTGTTGGGGGTGAGTCCTGTGACGGATGGGCCGCTTGTGGTGGAGAACAATGTCTTTGTGGCTTTTCCCCATCCGCCGGAAGTGGGTTATGGAGTTTTGCTGAAATTGATGGGTGGGGACAGCCGTGATGTCAGCGTGGTCGACAACACCTATCTGGGCGAGCAGATTGGGTGGCAGGACGATTCTCGCCTGATCCGGGCAAGAATTCGGGGCAATCGGCTGGCGACCGTCAGGGGAGTGGCCGGGATGGACCAGGGCAGCTTGGTTGACGGGCAAGCCAACCGCCTGTTGACCGTGACGCGACCGCAATGGGCAGCGGCGAGTCGGGATCCGGGATCGCTGCCGGCCCTGGCGTCGATGGGGGTCAGGCCCCTGCGTCTGGGCCCGGTGGGACCTGCCTGGTGGCACGCCGAAGTGGAGGCCGCCGGCCGCTCGGTGCCCGCTCTGCTGCGATCCCCATGGATCAAGGGGCCATGAGGGGACGGCGGGGCTCCGATCGTTGGGCCATCGCGGTGGTGGCGGCCGCATTGGGGGTGGCGGCGGCCTGGTTGGCGGCCCTGGCCCTGGTGCTGCTGCTGGCCCCGATCAACCTGGATCAACCGATTTCTGTCGCCGATCTGGGCGATTGGGCCTGGCGATGGGGGCGGCTGCTGGCGGTGCTGTTGGCAGCCGCCGCCAGCCTCGGTCCGGCACCGGTGGCAGCGCCGGCGCTGGTGGCGCGCCAGGCGGGCTGGGCGCTGGTCGTGCTGGTGGCCCTGGCCTCGGTTGCGGGGCTGCTGGCCGTGGTGGCGGTGCGGCTGCATCTGTGGGGACGTGACTGGGGCCTGCCGTCACCGTCCGGCTACGGCGCCAGGTTGGCCGCTGTTGGGGCGGCGGAGGTGCTGGGGTTGCCGTTGGCCTGGCTGTTGGCCCTGGGCCTGTGGCGGCGGCGCCAACCCAGACCATGAAAGGGTTCTGGATTGGGAAAAGGACTTGCGGACTGGATCGGGCCGTAAGGGTGCTGGCCGTGGCCCTGGTGCTGGCGAGCTTGCTGAACGGATTGCCGTTCTGGATGCGGCGGGTGGGCCTGATCGATCGGACGGCCTACGCGCAGGAGTTGGCGACCTACTGCCGCACGCCCCGCCAGAGCTGGTGGCTGCCGCGTTCCTGCGAGCCCTACCGCCGCCTGCCCAACCAGCGCTATGAGGGCATTGACTCCAATCGTCTCTACCAGTTCAGCCCCCTGGAAACGCCCTTGAAGGGCTTCAAATACGGCGTTATGGCGGGATTGCTGCTGGGCTCCATTGTCTTGGCCCTCAGCCGTTGGTCGACCCCTATGCCCTGGCGGCGCCTGCTGCCGGTCGTGCCGTTGCTGGTGTCGCTGCTGGTGTCCGTGGCGATCAGCCTCCAGGCCGATGGCCTGGAGCTGACCCTGCGTTGTTTGCCGGCCCTGCTGTGGATACCGCTGATTCCCTTGGCGGGCTGGCTGACTCCACCCCGGCGGCTGCAGGTCCTGGCCGATGCCCTGGCGGTCCTGGTGGTGTTGCAGTTGCCCTTTGTGTTGCTGGAGACAATGCGGGGGTTGCCAATGCGTTTTGGCGGGCTGCCGAGCCCCTGGTTGGCCGGTCGTTTGGCGGGCTTGCTGACCCTGCCCAACAGCCTGGGGGTGCTTGTGCTGGTGGCGGCGGCCTTCTGCACCAGCGTCAGCCAGCGCCGCTGGCAGCGCTGGCCCCTGCTGCTGGCCAGCTTGGCGCTGGTGCTGGTGGCGCGCTCCGGCACGGGACTGGTGGGGTTGGGCGTGCTGATGGTGGGGTTGGTTGGGGAAACCCTGGGCCACCGACTCAGCCCGCGGCGGCGACGAATGGCGGTGGCGGCCCTGGTGGCTGGGGCCCTGACGGTGGCCGGGGTGCTGATGGCCGGCCCGAGGGGGCCGCGTGCCCTGCCGCAAGTGCTGCCCAAGGTGCTGGGACGACCCTCCCTGTTCCATTCGCCCCTGGGTCGGCTCAAAAACGTTGGCGACTGGATCACCCAGCCGATGCCAAGGCAGGAGCGCCTGTGGGGCTACGGAGTGACGGCGGGGGGCAGCCTGGCGGCGGCGGTGCAGGGCAACGACCCAGCCCACGTGGAAGCGACCGATGCCCTGCCCCTGCTGTTGCTGGCCCAGGGGGGTCTGGTGGCCCTGGCCAGTTTTTATGGGCTGGTGCTGTGGTGCCTGATTCGGGATCAGGGTTCGCGCCTGTTTTGGGCGGTGCTGGTGCTGGCCAGTTTGACGATGAACATCACCGAGGTGTTTCCCTTGGGCCTGGTGCTGGCGGTGATGGCGGCCCGCTCGCTGGGTCTTGGTTCAGGTGGTGATGGGCCAGGGCCAGGCCCGGGGAAGACTTCAGGCGGCCACCAGGTTGAGAGCCTTGACCCTGGAGATATCAATGCAAAAAGGGGGTGAGCCGTTGCGAGCGATGGGCCAACGACGCACCCAGCAGGTGCCCTTCTCGGCGTCGACGTTGATCACCTGGAAGTGGCTGTCGAGATTTTCGTCGAGATGGACGAATTGACCGGGGCGGGGGGTCATGAAAACCGGGCGGAACGGCAGGGTTCAAATCTGTGGACAATCTAAAGGATCTTGGGGTTGGGGCCCTTGATGTGCTGCAAAGCCGACCCGATGGTTTACGGCGGTGGCTTGGGCCTACATGCCCTGGACGATCGCGCCGGCTTTAAGCAGGATTCCTTGGCCCACCTGCAGCGGTTGCCAGGCTTCATCGGCGGTCAGGGGCTCGGTGCAGACGATCGTGACCACATCGGTGGGGTTGGTGACGGCGGCGAAATCAACGCTGAGCTCGTCATCGGCCAGCCACGCCCGCCCAAAGGGCGCCCGGCGGGTGAGCCAGTGCAACCGGGTGCCGGCGTAGGCATAAAGCCAGTTGCCGTTGCTGAGCAGGCAATTGAAAATGCCGCCACTGGCCAGACGGTTGGAGCAGGCCAGCAGCGCATCGAACAGGCCAGCTTCGTCATCAGCGGCGATTTGGCGGGCTTCCAGCTGTTCGAGGAACCAGCAAAAGGCGGCTTCGCTGTCGGTATCGCCGATGGGCTGATGCTGACCGGCCAGGGGCAAGGGGGTGTGGAGATCGCCGTTGTGGGCGAAGACCCATTCGCGCCCCTGCCAGTGGCGATGGAAGGGATGGCAATTTTCCAGGGCCACCACGCCCTTGGTCGCTTTGCGGATGTGGGCCATCGAACAGTGGGCCCGCAGATCCAGTTCGGCAACGGCTGCGGCGATCGGTGAAAAAGCAGCGGCGGCGTCCTCCCGATAAATCCGCACCCCCAGGCCATCGATGTCGTAACTGGCCAGCCCCCAACCATCGGCGTGATCACCGGTGGAGCCACCCCTCAGCCGCAGGCCGTGGAAGGAGAAGCGCAGGTCGGTGGGGGTGTTGGCGCTGAGGGCCAGCAGTTCGCACATCAGGGGGAATCTGGATGCCCAATCAAGAAGTTAGGCGCCGCCGTCCGGGCGGCTTGGCAAAGCACGTTTGACCGATGGGAAATAAGTGCTAAGGTGAGCGCACCTGATCTGGAGCCTCTCCACCTCACCTTGCAAGCCAATGACGTTCTGCCCGAAGGGCTGACCTGGCGCATTCACGAGGGCTACCTGCGCACCGCCACCTGGAACGAAGAAGGTGATGCGATCACCCTGGGCCTCTGGGGTCCTGGTGATCTAGTCACCAACGCGCACTCCGCCCTAGAGCCGGTGGAAGTCCAATGCCTTTCAACCGTTGTCGTCGAGCAATACAACCCGGACGAAGCTGAAACCCTGGCTTTTCTGCTGCATCAGATCCGCAACACCGAAGAAATTTTCGAACTGAACCGCATCCGCAGTGCCGAGCGACGGCTGTTGATGCTGCTGCGTTGGCTTGGTGTGCGCTTTGGCCAGGTTAGTAGTCGTGGTTATCGACTTTCGCTCAAAGAGATGAACCTGACCCACCGCTCTCTGGCTGAAATATGCGGATTGACAAGGGTGACAGTCACCAAAAATCTCAACCGTTACAAAACCCTTGGGCTACTGCAGAACATCGGCGAAGCCGATTTGTTCATTCCAGGGGAGGCTCTGGCCTCCGCATTTTGAAAATCACTTTTGCTTCCTTTTCTTAAACACAAACATCACCATGACCGCACAATTTCTGCACGCCCATTCTTCCCAAAACAAACCACAGCGCTATACGCTTGTCTTTCGAGACGGTCAGTTGCTGCGGCACCAGGATGCTCTGGCTTTGGTTCAGTATCGATCGGATGCCCGCTTGGCTGAGGTGAGGCCGGAGGTGCCGATAGCTGCAGGGCATGGCTATAATCTGCAGACTGACCGAGCTAATTCCTATTGATAGCTATGAATATTGAAGCATCTATAATTGATCAGCGACTTACATCCATTGTCAATGACATAAAACAGCCCGCTTTCGAGCAGCTGCGGATTGAGGAACCACAAAGGCTAAAGTCACTTGCTTTTGTCTACCTCTGCGTAAAAACCGTTCTTGACTTAGAAGTTGATGAAACATTCGATTGGCTAACGGAAGGTGGTGGCGATTTTGGAGTAGACGCAATACACATTTCTGAGGAGTATGATGGCGAGTTTACAGTTAGCCTCTTTCAAGCCAAGTATAAACATAAAGATCTTAGCGGCAATTCAAATTTCCCTGAGACAGGGATTAATAGCCTGATACGCGCCATAGGTCTCTTATTCGACCCTGCTGCCCAGCTTCAACACATCAATCCACGCCTCTTGGCAAAAGTTGAGGAGGCGAGAAGCTTGATCCGAGATGGATTTATCCCACAAGTTAGAGCTATTGCCTGCAACAATGGCATCAAGTGGAATACTTCCGCCGAAGAGGCGATCACCCGGGCATCATTTGGCGAGCAAGTTACTTGGGAGCATGTTAACCATGCGTCTCTTGTAAAAATCCTACAGGCATCAAAGTCTGTTACAGATACGCTACGCCTCAGCGGCAAGGCAATAGTAGAGGACATGGACTTTAGTCGGATCTTAGTAGGCCGAGTCTCGGTTACAGAAATTGCCGAGCTTATTTCCCGACACGGCGATAGGTTACTAGAAAGAAACATACGGCGCTATCTTGGTTTACAAGGTAACCGAGTCAACGAGGCAATACGCACAACACTAGAAAGCACTGAACGAGGCAACTTCTACTTCTACAACAACGGAATCACTCTTACCTGTGACAAGTTTACATACAACGCTTTGCAAGAAGGTGACTTTCAGGTCAAGGTAGAAAATCTGCAAATCATCAATGGCGGACAGACTTGCATGACCATTTTTCAGACATTGCAGCAACGAACCCTCTTCCCTAATGAAGCTTTCGTACTGCTAAGACTTTATCAGCTTCCCTCCGATAATGAAGATTTAGTACAGCGAATCACGTTTGCTACGAATAGCCAAAACCCAGTGGACCTGCGAGATCTTCGCGCCAATGACCAAGTGCAGCGGCGTTTAGAAATGGATATTGAGCAATTGGGTTTCACTTATCGGCGCAAGCGGTCTGACTCTGGAACAAGGACTATTGATATCACTTCCGGTGTTGCAGCGGAGGCAGTCCTTTCGGTTTGGCGGCACCGCCCGCAGCAAGCGAAGTTCTTTACCCGTGAGCACTTTGGCCGGCTTTATGGTGAGATCTTTTCGCCTCAATTAAATGGATCTCAAGTAGTGCTTGCTGTCCAGTTGTACCGCATTGCCGAAAACCGGCGTAAACGCCCAGAGGATACCGACCCGATTGTCGTAAGGTACGCAGCTTGCTTTATCGCCATGCAGATGGGCCGGCGACTTCTGGCCGAACTCAGTCTCACGAATGTCGAAGAGATTAGCCATCTCAACTTCAAAGCTGCATATGAACTTGTTGAGGCAAACGGCAATAGATTCTACATCGAGTCATTAGGTGATATACAGAATGCCCTTTCTGACCTTTACGGTGGGCAGGATGTTGCGCTTCAGCAGCTTTCTGCCACATTTAGGCGTGGGGATTTGATAGAGAGACTTAGTGGAATGCGGGTGGGTTCTGGTTAGGTGTAGGTTCTGCTCTGGGAGATATGTAGTACTCAGTGGGCCTAACGCTCCAGATCAGCGGCGGGCAGCTGCTTAATGGCTTGATCAAGAATGGCTGAGCCTCTCCCCTGAATCTTGTTGTTCGACATGACCAAGCCAATTCAAGCAAGACACCTTGAGGTCGTAGATTAACTTTTCGTCATTGCAAGGAACATCTATGATACGATCGAAAGACCCAGCGAACAAACTCATCTGATACTTTTAACAGTATTATTATTTGGTATTGCGAGATAGGGAAAAACTCGATGATTTTATTGAAAAAGTACACAATCTCTTTGCTCTTGCAAAAAAGCGAATCGTATGATAGTATAGCTGTACTAGCGGTTTTTGTATGCACGCTCACTGGCAAACCGGTTGGAACCTGTCTCCTGAGAAGCGTGAGTGGTTTCGGCAAAAGTCGATTCTGTCTGCTGCCCGTAAACAATCTTGTGCACATAGAAAAGGGACTTCAGCTATACGGCATCCAAAGCTAGATATTTCTAGTCTCATGCCAATCCTAGCTAATTGCAATATTGATTCGGTTTCCTTGTTTTCTGGGTGTGGCGGACTTGATATAGGCTTTGAACGTGCTGGGTTTAGCCATCGTTTATCGGCTGATATTCTAGAAATCTGCGGTATTACACTTAATATAAACCGACCTAGCTGGAAAGTCCGTTCAGGTCCAGACAATGGCGATGTGAGAAAAATTAATTGGAAAGCTGAAGTTACCCGCAAAAACAATCTACTTGTTGTTCATGGTGGGCCTCCTTGCCAACCCTTTTCTAATGCGGGAAAGCAACTTGGCAAAAATGATCCAAGGAATATGGTGCCAGAGTTCTTTAGGGCTGTAAATGAACTCAAGCCAGATGCTTTTGTTATGGAGAATGTCCCCGCCCTTGGAAGTGCTAAATTTTCTACATACTTAGATAGCTTGCTTCATAAGGAGATCGGATCTGAATATCATTTTAAGAAGTTTTATCTTTTTGCCCCTCACTTCGGCATACCTCAACAGCGAAATAGACTATTTATAGTTGGTTTTAAGAGCTTAAACGCGTTCATGCAATTTCAGGTGCCTGTTCCAACTCACTCCGTTGAAAGATTTCTAACTGTCCATCGAGGCCTTGGCAGACATATTAAAAGTGCGAAAAAATTGGTTAATTATACCAGGCTTCCTGTTACAATGGGAGTAAGGGAAGCTTTGGGTTTGGATGATTCATTACCTGACGGACTTGCGCCTACTTTTAGAAGTGGATTTACTGGTCCTCGCAACTCAACATCTATTCTAAATGGAGCTTCTAGTCAAACTGTTTTGGAAAAAATGGGTATATGGGGAAATGGAATAGCAGCAACAAGGGCGCTTGCGGCTAGCTTTCCTACTGAAAATGGGACCATCCGGCTGTCTGTGGAAGATATTGCCTTGATACAAGGCTTCCCAATTGACTGGATTATTCAAGGACCAGTTTATAAAGCCATTGGACAAATTGGAAATAGTGTAGCACCACCTGTTGCGTACCAAGTTGCGATCGCGGTTAAGAATGCTCTTTTTGGACAGCATACTCACGCATCAACTGATCAAGCCATAACTTTGGCCTCTGATAGTCTCCTGGAGGATGATCAAGGCGTAGACGTTGATCCCTTTCAATTATCCCTTTTATCCACCCATCGTTAATATGAGGATTGTTTCGTGAAGTACCCCTATTTAGCAAATATTGAGTTCTAGAGCTAATGGCTTTCTCCATAGAATCTAAAGAACATATCTTTTCCCCATTGGGGCCACTACTGAGATACTTGGAATACTCCTGATTTGTTATCTGTCTCTTTAATACTTTTTTCAGGTCTTCCTCCGTAAATATTACTTTACCTCCGAAAATATTTTTAATAACCTTTTGAGCCATCTCACTTGTGACTTCATCACTTAACACCTCAATTATTTCTATATCACATCTAATATATTCAACTTGTTCATTAAGCCATTCGTTGAGAAAGATATTCGGAATCAAAAGAGACCATTGAATCGAGTTTCCACCGTTATCATAAAAGCTACCTAAAACATGCTTGGTGCGCCATTCTTTTATATGCTCAAGGCTGAAGTCTCTGGCGGTAACAAGATTTGAGGTTGTAGATGACTTTAGTTCGAAGGCCTGCGTCTCCATGCCCTCTAAATCAAGAAATGCATCATTGTCTCCCCTGGAGGATTCTGAAATTTGTTTAAGACCAAAGACTCTTAACATATCCTGTTCTCTACTGTCATCTTGAGGGGCATCAGTCCTTCGAACAGGCATCTTATTGTAGTGGTTTGACGCAATATATCATTAACAGCCTATTTTAGCAAAATCTAATTTATTAATGTGTAATATGCACCATGATAAAATTTAACATCAGGGGATGACTTATAATTTATCTCATCCTGCTAACGCTCAAGATCAGCGGCGGGGAAGTCTCCAATGGATTCATCAGACATCATTGCTCCCGCCCGCTGAATCTTGATGTTAGGATTCGCAGGGAAAACGCTGACTAAGATCTTCGATAAGGCGCAATCCATCTTGCAACCGAATTGCTACAGATGTAGATATTGGATGATAGATAGAAAATCTCCTCCTGACCTCGTCGACTCGAAGCCCGTCGCTAAGTTGGTTGGCAACTGCCTCCCATTTAATGTTTAGCCTGTGTAAGCACTTATCCCCAAAGCCATTATTCTGACTTGCAGTTATCAATCGATACTTTGGATTTTCAATTACTCCCCATCCAATTGCCCCATATCCTTTTGCAAACGCAATGATCTTATCACCCTCTTTATACTTGCATAGAATCTTTTCTCCTTGATCTCCTGGTGCATTCTGGAAACACGCCGGTATCTGTCCACTTGTCCGTAGAAAGTCCCACCATTCCTGAGAGTTATCAGCAATATTGTGCCAAAAAATTCCCGGCTCCCTTGTTGAAGCTGAAAAGATCAGCTGATAGAGCCCTTCAGGTGAATGATCAAAGGCAACGCTGAATGAAAGGAAACGTGCACCACTAATCTCTATAGGTTGATAGCTTATACAGCGAAATGCCACTCCCTTATCGCTCAGCCACTCGCCAATAACAAAGACTGATTCGTCAAAATCTCTCGCTAGCAGAATGACCCTAGGGCATTGATTCAGTAGATCAACTGACCCTTTGTCTCCAAGAAAGCTCAGCACGGCTTCCTCAGTGAGCCCGGTACTAGAGAAACGTCTCAAGAAGTCCCTTCCCTTATAAGCGGAAAAATCTGCCAGGTACTGCAATGCTTGCGTTTCTACACCCAGTCTTCCTCTATCACGCTTCAGCTCAATTATGACGGCATTCCCATTCCGGTCAAGAGCAAGAATGTCAGCACGTTTCTTGTTTGCTGTTCTGACTTGATTGCTGACCAAAAGCAATGGTTCGCCAAAAACTGATTCAGCTAGTATTCTTTCTGCTGATTCGGCAGTAGTGATTATGTACGACTCTAGTCCCAGCTCTTCGGGATTCCAAGAGGTAGATACAGGCTGCAGTTTTTGACTTGGCTCGTCTAGCTGGAAAAGCATGGCTGGTTTCTTTTGGTAATCCTAACGCTCAAGATCAGCGGCGGGCAGCAGATTAGGTTGCCAGCAAGGGGTTTATGCTCCCGTCCGCTGAATCTTGTTGTTAGATGGCAATTAGTTGCCCCCGCTACCAGGAAAGTTGTCACCCCTCTCAATCGCAAACCCGGGGGCTTGATGGAGCAGAGCAATGCGTCGTTACAGCGAGGCGATCAAGGCTGATGTCAGAAGGCGAATGAGTCCGCCGAACCGGCAGAGCGTGGCC
>JAPLIC010000012.1 GCA_026389315.1 Cyanobacteriota bacterium | reverse complement strand
TCACCACGGTGGTGTGATGCCATCCCTGCTGCCGGATCCCTGAATTTGGCGACACAGAACACTGTTGCTTGATCCCTCAGCGATGAACCATCAGGTGTGCAGTCCTGCGCCGGGGCATCCCGACCTCTGAACGGGTACCTTACACAAGCTTCTCGCTAAAGTCCTGGGCTGCGGAAGTAGAATACGATAAGCCACCGTTTTGCTTCGATCCTGACCGCAGAGCCATTCTGCGGGCCGAACTGGATGCTTACTTTGCCCACCTCTACGGCCTCAATCGCGATGAGCTCCGCTATATCCTCGACCCCGCCGACGTGATGGGCCCCGACTATCCAAGCGAAACCTTCCGCGTGCTCAAGAACAACGAAATTCGTCAATTCGGCGAATACCGCACGCAGCGGCTGGTGCTTGAGGCTTGGGATCGGTTGTTTGGGGGTGGGTGAGATGGAGTTTGAATTCTTGATTCCTGAGCGGCCAGTTTCATTGCAGGCACGACGGCGACAGCGTTTGCGTGAATGGCAACAATTTGTAGCAGATGAGGCTGCCAAAACCTGGGACAAAGCGCCTATCACTGATTGCCAACTTCAACTAACACTCATCTATCTGTGTGGCGAGTTTTCTGTTGATACGGATAATATAATCAAGCCAATTCTGGATGCTCTCAAAGGGCTCGTCTATGAGGATGATATCTTGATTTCGGATGTCGAATCTCGCCGCCGCTCACTTTCCTTGGTTTCAGACTATAATACAATTCGATGGCCAGATCAGCTGCTTCGAGGCCTGCTAAGTGGTGGTGAATGTGTCTATGTACGAATTTCAGGCCAGCCCATCCTGGAGGACAAGCTGTGAACACCAACTCTGAAGGCTCGCTAAATCGATTTAATTTTGACAGCGAACTTGAAGCAAGAGTCGCTGAGAAATACCAAAAACAGGGTTTTTCAGTCATTGTGAATCCTGATTTCAGTCGGCTGCCGTTTGACCTTGGTGGCTATCGGCCTGATCTGATCGCCCAAAAAGAACCTGATCAGAACTATATCATTGAGGTAAAGGGTTCCTCTCATCAGATTTCGGTTGACCGCTTCAGATCGATCGCCGAGATGGTACACGCCCATCCAGAATGGAGATTTTTAATTGTTACCGGCGACGACGATCTCCCGGTTGGTTCAGAGTTCGATCTACTTCGATATGACGAAGCCCTGCGGCGAGCCGATCAAGCCGAAGCACTGATTGAGGCAGGCAGCGCTGAGGCATCCTTCTTGTTCCTGTGGAGTACCCTGGAGGGGATGATACGGCGGCGCTCGATTCAGTCCGATATCCCAATTGAGCGAATGACGCCTCTGGCGATGACCAATCATTTTTACTCACAAGGCGAGATCTCCCGCGAACAGTTTCATCAGATCAAGGAACTTGTTTCCATCCGCAATCGTGCCGTCCACGGCTTCCACGATCCGCAGATTGGAGAAGGTGCCAAAAAACTCTTGCTTCTAGTGCGAGAACTCGCTAGTGAATGGCAACAAGATTAATGCACATCAAGCCACTCAATGCCACCCGCATGCACAAGACCAACAAAACACGCCAGTTCGGCGATTACCGCACCCAGCGCCTTGGGCTTGAGCCGTGGGAATGCTTCTTCGGCTCATGACACAATCTCCCTTCCTTGCTCAAGGTCAGTCATCAGCCCCCTGCTGGTTCGTGGGCGCCATGATCAACCGTGGTGACGATCAAACCGACTGTTTCATCGACGAAGGCGTCTGGGAGCATGACTTCGACGACAACAGCAGGGTGCTGGCCCAGGTGCGCTCGATGCAGACCGGCGAGCGCATCGCCATCAAGGCGGCCACCAGGAGGAAGGCCGGCCTTATTGATTCGACTGATAAGACGAGAAGAGCCTGCTATTCTTGATCAGTTCGCCAAAGGTGGCGACTCAGTCCCATTGCTATGCCCATCCAGCGTCTGATGAGTGACGAGGCTCTCCTGCGGGAGCTGGGGCAGCGCATCGCCCGCCTTCGCCTGGAGCGCAACCTCACCCAGGCCCAGCTGGCCGAGCAGGCCGGTATCTCCAAGCGCACCCTCGAACGCCTTGAATCCGGAGCTGCAGCCACCCAGCTCTCGCTGTTCCTGCGCGTGCTGCGACAGCTGGATCTCCTCGAGCGGCTGGAGCAGCTGCTTCCCGAGCCCCAGCCGTCACCCCTGGCCCTGCTAGAGCAGCAGCAGACCACGCGCAAGCGCGCCAGTCGCCGCATCGCCAAACCCGCCACCTCCTGGAGTTGGGGGAAACCATGAACGTTGCGGCCGTCGAACTCTGGGGCACGCGTATCGGTGCCGTGGCCCTCACCGATTCCAAAGGTTTCGCCTCCTTCGAATACGAGCCCTCGTTCCTGGCCAGTGGTATCCAGTTGGCTCCCCTGATGATGCCTCTGGCCAAGCGGGTCTACAGCTTCCCTGATTTGCCGCTCCGCACGTTTCGCGGCCTGCCGGGCCTCCTCGCCGATTCCCTGCCCGATCGCTTCGGCAACAATCTGATCAACGCCTGGTTGGCGCGGCAGGGCCGCACGCCGGAGAGCTTCGATGCCGTGGAGCGTCTTTGTTATACCGGCCTACGGGGCATGGGTGCCCTGGAATTCATGCCGGCTCAGGGGCCCAGCGCCCTCACCAGCGGCTCCATCCAGATCGCCGAACTCGTGACCCTGGCTTCCGAGATCCTCTCGCAGCAGAAGGGATTGGCCACATCCCTCCAGGAACCCGAGCGGGAGGAAGCTCTCCAAACGATTCTGCGGGTGGGCACATCGGCGGGGGGCGCCAGGGCCAAGGCCTTGATTGCCTGGAACCCAAGCAATGGTGAGGTGCGCTCCGGTCAGCTGGAGGCTCCACCAGGGTTCAGCCACTGGTTGCTGAAGTTCGATGGGGTGAGCGGCAACAAGGACAAGGAACTTGTAGATCCCCAGGGCTATGGCTTGATTGAACTCGCCTACAGCAGGATGGCCCGGGCTGCAGGGATCACCATGACCGACTGCCGTCTGTTGGAGGAGAACGGCCGGTGCCATTTCATGACACGTCGCTTCGATCGCGAAGACGCCGGCGACAAGCTGCACATGCAGTCGCTTGGAGCCCTGGCCCATTTCGATTACAACGAAGCTGGTAGCTATAGCTACGAACAGGCTTTTCTGACGATGCGGCAGCTCCAGTTACCGATGCGGGATCTCGAAGAGCAATACCGGCGCATGGTCTTCAATCTTGTGGCTCGCAATCAGGATGATCACGTCAAGAACATCGCCTTTCTGATGGATCGCGCTGGCCAGTGGTCGCTTTCTCCTGCCTTCGACATCACCTGGAGCTTCAATCCCGCTGGCGACTGGACGGCCACCCATCAGATGTCCGTGAATGGCAAGCGTGATCAGTTCACCCATGCCGACCTCCTGGCCGCCGGCGGCTCCGCCCAGCTGAAGCGCGGCCGAGCCGAAGCCATCGCCGAGGAAGTCATCGCCGCCGTTCGCGATTGGCCGCGATTTGGCTCTGGTGCCGGTGTGCCGGAGCAGCAATGCAGGCATATCGAGGCCAGCCACCGCCTAAACCTGCTGCAGCGCTAACGCCCATCAACCCAAACAATGCAAGCCATAACCTGCCAAATCCGACGAGAAACCCCAAGACCTGCCTTCATCTCGCCAATTATGGCGATTAAAGAACTGGTGTTCAAGTTTTTGACGGTCGTTTCGTGCGGCCCTGCGGGAGGTGTCCTGTGCTGAGCCAGTTCTCCGCCTCGTCTGGACAATCGACAGCCCCCTGCTGGTTCGTCGGCGCCATGATCAACCGTGGCGACGACCAGACCGAACGCTTCATCGACGAAGGCATCTGGGAGCACGACTTCCAGGACAACAGCAGGGTGCTGGCCCAGGTGCGCTCCATGCAGACCGGCGAGCGCATTGCCATCAAGGCGGCCTACGTCAAAAAGCATGGCCTGCCCTTTGAAACCTGGGGCAACACCGTGTCGGTGATGGCCATCAAGGCCACCGGTGTGATCGCCGAAAACATGGGCGATGGTCGCCGCCTCCGCGTGCACTGGCAGCGCGTCAGCCCCGCCCGCGAGTGGTACTTCTACACCTACCAGCCCACGATCTGGAAAGTCACCCCCGGCGACTGGAAAGCCGATGCCCTGATCGATTTCACCTTCCAAAATAAGCCCCAGGTCATCGAACGTTTCCGCAATGACCCCTACTGGCGCGAGCGTTTCGGCACCGATCAGAGGGATCACAAGCGCTTTCGCTGGGCCCGCTTTTACCAAGCCATCGCCGATGCTCTGCTAAGCCACCGCGCCGATCGCAGCCAACTGATCGCCTTTTTGCAAGAGCTCCAGCCCAGCGTGGAGGGCCTCGGCCTGCTCAGTGGTGATCAGTTCGTTGATGGCAGCAAGGGCTTTATCCAGGACATCGATCCTTTCACCCTCTTCGGCCTGTTCAATCGCGGCATCAGAGACAGCAACCGCCAGGCCATCGCCTCCGCCCTGGCCCGCTTCCTTGGAGTGGAGGAGGCCGTGCCTGATAACTTCGAGGGCATTCCGGTGCTCAATAACCAAAAGTCGTGGTTCTTCCCCTACGACAAAAACCGCGACCCCGCCCAAATCGAGGCCCTCTGGCAGGTTTTCCAGAGCGGCCTGGCCCTGGCCGAAGCGGACACCGAGCAGGCCGTTGAGGTGTTTAGCCGTGACTTCGATGCAGCCATGGCCTACTACGGCGTGGCTTGGAACCTCACCTTTGGCCTCTATTGGTGCCGCCCCTGGAGCTTCCTCAGCCTTGATGAGCGCTCCCGGATCTACATCAGCGAAAAGTTGCGCCTCACCGTCGGCCGCAACGGTCCCAAGCACCGCTGCACCGCTGCCGACTACCTGCAGTTGATCGATGCCCTTAAGCAGCGCTTTGAGGAGCCCGATTTCAGTGTCCACTCCTTTCCCGAGCTCTCCCTGGAGGCTTGGACCCATACCGCCAGCGCGGCCGTGTCTGCCGACGACGAGCCAAAAGATGATGAGTCGGTCGTCAGTGACATCGACGACACACCAGCTGTGGAGCCGGTCATCCCGCTAACGCCCTACGGCATTGATGACATCCTGGCCGATGGTTGCTTTCTGCCCCGCAGCGAGCTGGAGCGCGTCCTGCGCCGCCTGCGCGACAAGAAGAATCTGATCCTGCAGGGCCCGCCCGGCACCGGCAAAACCTGGTTGGCCAGACGCCTCGGCATGGCCC
The DNA here is from genome assembly GCA_026389315.1 of Cyanobacteriota bacterium. Lineage (GTDB taxonomy): Bacteria > Cyanobacteriota > Cyanobacteriia > PCC-6307 > Cyanobiaceae > Cyanobium. The sequence continues at coordinate 9,039 of JAPLIC010000012.1, read as the reverse complement.
TGGTGGGCCATGTGGTGCAGGAACCCCAGCTGCGCACCGTCCAGTTCCACCCCAACCTTTCCTACGAAGACTTCGTGCGTGGCTGGCGGCCCAGCGCCAACGGCGGCCTCTCCCTGCATGAGGGCGTGTTCATGCAGATGGTAAAAGCGGCATTGGAACATCCCGGCCAGACCTATGTGCTCGTAATCGAGGAGATCAACCGCGGCAATCCTGCCCAGATCTTTGGAGAGCTGCTCACCCTGTTGGAGGCCGGCAAGCGCACACCACGCGATGCCATGCAGCTCTGCTATCCCGACCCAGACGGCACCCACCGGCCGGTGTACGTGCCCGAAAACATGGTGGTGATCGGCACGATGAACATCGCCGATCGCTCCCTTGCCCTGGTGGACATGGCCTTTCGCCGGCGCTTCGCCTTCATCGACCTCGAGCCCTGCCTGGGCGAAACCTGGCGCGAATGGGTTGTAACACGGCTGCAGATGGATCCGGTCGCCGCCACCACCATCGAGCAGCGCCTGGGCCAGCTCAACGCCGCCATCGCCGCCGATAGCCGCCTCGGCAAGGCCTTCCAGATTGGCCACAGCTACGTCACCCCCACCCAGAGCCTGGAGGACCGCTCCAGCCGCGACTGGTTCGCCGAGGTGGTGGCCAGTGAACTCAGACCCCTGCTGCACGAATACTGGTTCGATGCCCCCGACGTCGCCGATCGGGAAGCGCATCGATTGCTGGAGGGGTGGTGAGCATCCCCATCCGCAACATCTGGTGGCTGATGCTCTACGCCTCAGACCTTGGCAAGAGCAGCGACCCGGCCCAGTTGGCGGCGGAAGACCTGCCGGAGGAGATTCCCGATTTGGTCGCGGAGATCCTGGCCCGGGCTGTAGAGCAACGCCAGCGGCGCCAGCTATCCACCGCCTTCCGCCAGCGGCAGGCCGTGCTCAGTCGGGTACGCGGACGCATCGACCACCTCAGCACCAGCCGCCGGCAGCTCCTGGCCAAGGGTCAGGTGGCCTGCCGTTTCGAGGAACTCACGATCGACAGCCCCCGCAACCGCTACGTGCGGGCTGCTCTTGAAACGGTCGCCCGATTGGCGAGCGAGCGGGCGTTAGCCCACCGCTGCCGTGGCCTGGCCCATGGCCTCCGCCTTCAGGGCGTTGTGGGTGCAGCTCCCGACAGGCAGCAGATCAGCAACGAACGCTTTGGTCGCCATGATCAGATCGATCAGCCGATGCTGGCTGCAGCCCGCCTGGCCATGGACCTCGCTCTACCAACAGAAGCAGCCGGCCCTCATTGCCTGCTCGATCCGCAGCGCTGCGTTCACTGGCTGCGGCGCCTCTACGAGAAGGCGATCGGCGGCTTCTACCGCCTCCACCTCAGTGATGCCCAGTGGGTGGTGAGCACTGGCAAGCCCCTGAGCTGGCCCCTGCAAGAGGCCACCAGCGGCATCGCCCAGGTGTTCCCCTCGATGCGCACCGACATCGTGATTGACCGGCGGGATAGGCCCCAACGCCTGGTGATCGACACCAAGTTCACCGGCGTGTACAGCAAGGGCTGGTATCGCGACCAGACGTTGCGTTCTGGCTACGTCTATCAGATCTATGCCTATCTCCGTTCCCAAGAGGGTCGCGGCGATCCCTGGGCGGAGCAGGCCGATGGACTGCTGCTCCATCCCGCTATCAGCATCCATGTAGATGAATCCGTGCGCATCCAGGGGCATCGGATTCGTTTCGCCACCGTGGATTTGACGGCTTCATACCAGGAAATCAATCGTCGGTTGTTGGAGCTTTCTGGCTGCTGAACTACCCGCATTATTCCAGGACTGAAGGTCGTGTCCCGAAGCGTGGCTGGAAACCCGCGCCTGGGCCACCGCCGTGCTGCATGGCGTGGATGTTGATGATCCCGCTGGCGGAAGTGACGGGATAGGCGGCTGTGTGCCTTGCAGATTCCAACTCTGGCCATCCAGCCGGGTTCGCCCCCCCTGACCCCCTCCTCGCCGAACCTCGGTAGGGTCGTCATAGGCCATTCAGGGGTCCCAGCTCGAGGATGCGCTGCTGGGTCGTTGTGGCCAGGGGAAGGTCGGCTTCGGGAAAGGGCACTTGGAGGGCGGGCAGGGTGTTTCTGGTGGTAGCGGGGCATTGGGTGGCGTCAACGGCTGCGCCCTTCCCCATCCGGCCACTGCGTCATCGTGGCAGGCTGGACGGTGGCTGCGGTACAACCCTGAACCAGCGGAACAGCCACGCCCAGATCCGGCACCAGCTCGGCTGCTTGCACCATCGAGCCCGTTCGGGATGTCTGACCATGAAGCTGAGCGTCGATTACTGCCTGGCGCCGTTCATCCTGAGTTGCTGAAGGGCGCTGGGCAATGCACCGATGACTGGGGGTAGGTTGCTGGGCTGGACCGGCTTGCTGGCGCTGGGCTACGCCGTTGTTTCCTTGCTGGTGTTCCTGAACCAGCGCTCGTTCATCTATTTCCCCCAGCCCGCCGCCGATTCATCCGGCCGCCTGGAGCTGCAGGTGCAGGGAAAGCGGGTGCAGGTGGCCCATCGGCCCCACCCCGGACCCCGGGCGCTGATCTACTTCGGCGGCAATGCCGAGGACGTGTCTCTCACCCGCGTCGAGCTGGCCGCCCTGCTGCCGGACAGCGCCCTCTATCTGCTCCACTATCGCGGCTTCGGTGGCAGCGAGGGCAGTCCGAGCGAAGCGGCCCTGCGCGCCGACGCCCAGGCCCTGTATGCCCACGTGGCCGGGCGCTACAGCGCGGTGACGGTGGTGGGCCGCAGCCTTGGCACAGGACCGGCGGTGCATCTGGCTGCCACTCAGCCGGTGCAGCGGCTGGTGCTGCTGGTGCCGTTCGACAGCCTGCTGGCGGTGGCCCGCGGCGCCATGCCGTGGCTGCCGGTCGATCTGCTGCTGCTCGATCGCTGGGATGCGGCCGCCGAGGCGCCCCTGGTGCGCGCGCCCACCACGATCGTGGCGGCGGCCGTCGATCGGGTGGTGCCCAACCGCCACGCCGTCGCCCTGCACCGCGCCTTCCAGCCCGGCGTGGCAAAGCTGGTTCTGGTGCCCGACCTCGACCACAACTCGCCGATCCTCAGCTCGGCGGCCTTCCGCGCTGCCCTGCAAGACCAGGAAACTGGCAGTCGCTAAAGCCGTTGGCAGGTGCTGGCGCCAGGCCCCACCAGGCTCGGTCATCATCTGCACCGCCCCATGGCGTGCCTGTTCTGATCACGCAAGTCCTCGTAAAGGTTGGTGTGATTCAGGAGGATATCGATCATTCCCTCACGTACTGCCTCTGAGTTGAGTGCCTGAGTGCTCATCAGCTGATGAGCATCGAAAGCGCCGATGATCGCATCTAGCAGCGCCTTGTTGAGATCCGGCGAATTGGAAAACTGTTGCTTGCTGTTGGCGGCCGCCTGCTGACTCAGGGTGGCGGATTCCAACAGCTTGCCGCGAATCACCGAGCAGACATAAGGAAGCTTGTCATTATCGCCGAGTTCCCCGTTGAACAGCTCATTGAGCTTGGCAATGATCTCTGCCAGCTCCACCTTGTTCTTGTCTTGCACCCCTCCACCGCCAGGGTCCATGCCAGGGATAGCAGGGCTGTCGCCCTGCTTGAGATCGAGCTTCCTGGTGCCGAGATCACGGAGATGGTGATGGGTGAGCACCACCTTTGAGAGATCCACCGTATTGATTTCGCGCTCGAACTCCAGCAGGGGCAGTAGAGCCTTGTAGAACATCGCCCGCTTCTCCAGGCCGGTGTTGGCATAATCAAAGATCTGCGAGAGAAACGTATAGAAGCGCCCATAGGTGCTGATGTCGCTGCGGAACAGCGTCAAAGCAGCCAGTTCATCCTTGGCCCGCTTGAGAGTATCGCCGTCGTTGCTGTCTTCTGTCTGGCGATAGGCCAGCCTGGCTTCTTTGTAGAGGGTCATCAGTCGCTGGGCGACCGGCTCGATCGCTGCCATCAGCTGGCTCTGCCGCACCTTGTCGCTGCGGTTGTCATCGAGGAGAACTTTCACCACCCGATCGATCTCGAACTCGTCGTAGTGGCCCTGGGCATCAAGCTTGGTCTTGAGATTGAGGATCAGGTTGGGATCGGTGGCCACGGCCAACTCGGCCGTGGCGTAGTAAGTCTTGAAGGCCGCCAGGATGTCGTCTGGTTCATTCACGAAATCCACCACATAGGTGGTGTCTTTGCCGGGATGGCAGCGGTTCAGGCGCGAGAGGGTTTGTACCGCCTGGATGCCATCCAGACGGCGATCGACATACATACCGCAGAGCAGCGGCTGATCAAAGCCGGTCTGGAACTTGTTGGCCACCAGCAGGATCTGGTAGCCCTCGCCCTTGAAGGCCTCGCGGATGTCGCCCTTAAGGCCGGGATTGAGGCTCTGGCTCCGCTCGCTGAAGCCATCGGGGCCGCTCTCCGCATCGCTCACCTCGCCGCTAAAGGCCACGAGGGTGCCGAGGGGATAGCCCTTCTCGTTGATGTACTTGTCGATGGCGAGCTTCCAGCGCACGGCCTCCTTGCGCGAGCCCACCACCACCATCGCCTTGGCCTTGCCATCGAGCAGGGGCCAGACGAACTGGCGGAAGTGTTCCACCACAATCTCCACCTTGCGGGCGATGTTGTGGGGGTGGAGTTTCACCCAGCCCATCAGCTTCTTGAGAGCGGCATTGCGCTCCACCTCCTCGCTGGAGAGGCTCTGGCCTTCCTGAGCCAGCTGGAAGGCCAGCTTGTAGGAGGTGTAGTTCTGCAGCACATCGAGGATGAACTCCTCTTCGATCGCCTGGCGCATCGAATACACATGGAAAGGCGCCGGCAGATTGCCGGGGCCGGCGGGCTCATCGGGATTGGGCCGGCGGCCGAACAGTTCCAGCGTCTTGGCCTTGGGAGTAGCGGTGAAGGCCACATAGGTGATGCCGGCACTTCCGGCGCGATTGCTCATCTCAGCGGCAAGCACGTCATCCATCGACACCTCACCCCCATCGGCGAGTTCGGCCAGTTCGGCCAGTTCGGCGGCGGAGAGCACCTTGCGCAGCTTGAGGGCGGCATCACCGGTCTGGGAGCTGTGGGCCTCATCGGCGATCACCGCGAAGCGCTTGCCGCTGGTGGCGCTGAGCTACTGCATTTTTTTGATCAGGGCCGGGAAGGTCTGGATGGTGCAGACCACGATCTTCTTGTCGCCCGAAAGCGCTGCGGCCAGCTGCTCGCTTTTGATGCCCTTCTCGGTGGTGATCGAGGCCACTACCCCTTTGCGCCGCTCGAAGTTCTCCAGGGTTTCCTGCAGCTGGGAATCAATCACGCTGCGGTCGCTCACCACCAGCACCGTGTCGAAGACCTTGCGATCGTTTTCGTCGTGCAGATCGGCGAGCAGGTGGGAGCTCCAGCCGATCGAAGCGGTCTTGCCGGAGCCGGCGGAATGCTGGATCAGGTAGCGCCAGCCGGGGCCCTCTTCCAGCACCGCCTGGAGCAGCAATCGGGTGACAGCCAACTGGTGGTAGCGGGGAAAAACGAGCCGGCGGATCTGCTTCTTCTTATCGCGCTCGGCGATGCAATAGCGGCCGAGGATCTCCAGCCAGCTGTGGCTCTCCCACACCTCCTCCCAGAGATAGGCGGTGCGATGACCTTCCATCACCGGATTGCCGGCACCGCAGTCGGGGCCGCCGGGGTCACTGCCCTGGTTGAAGGGCAGGAACTGGGTGCGGGGCCCCTCCAGGCGGGTGGTCATCTGCACTTCGCGGTTGCTGACGGCGAAGTGCACCAGGGCTCCGCTGGGGAAGGAGAGCAGCGGTTCGGGTGTCTGGCCAGCGGCACGTGGTAGCCGGTCGGTCTTGTATTGCCAGACCGCATCGGCGATCGACTGGGTGTTGTCGGTCTTGAGCTCGGCGGTGGCGACAGGAATCCCGTTGAGAAACAGCACCAGATCGAGGCAGTTCTCGTTGCGGGTGGAGTAGCGCACCTGGCGCACCACCCGCAGGCGGTTGGCGTTGTAGCGGGCCAGGACCTGTGGGTTGAGCCCGAAGGCGGGCTTGAACTCCGCGAGCTTGAGGGCCTTGGGCAGCCCCAACACCTCCACGCCGTGGCGAAGCAAATCGAGGGTGCCGACTTGATCGAGCTGCTGGCGCACCCGCTGCAGCAGCGTTGTTTCCGCCTTGGCGCCATGGTTCTTCTGCAGCACCTCCCACGCCTCCGGCTGGGCCTCCTGCACCCAGGCGATCAGGTCCGGCGGATAGAGAGCCAGCTCGCGGCTGTAGGCAGCAGCGCTGCCTTCCTCGTGGAGCCAGCCGTTGGCGCCGAGATGCTCGCAGATCTCGCGCTCGAAGGCAATCTCGTGGTGAAGGCTCATCGGCTGCGGAGCTGCGCCAACAGTGGGCTACTGGAGCAGCCTAAGCGCATGAACAGCTCCAGGGCTGGAAATTATGCAGCCACTGGTTAGCAGAAAGGGGGCATTGAGAAGAGAGATGCGTTGTAGCTCAAACCCAGTTCTCCAGTAGGAGGCCGTCAACCCGCTGGAACTCACGAAGATTGTTGCTGACCAGCGTCAGGCCCTCGCTGCGGGCATGGGCGGCGATGTGGAGATCGTTCACACCGATCGGCAGACCCTGGCGCTCCAGGCCAGCCCGGATCTGACCGTAGTGAAGGGATGCCTTAGGGCCATAGGCCAGGACTTCCAAGCGACTGCAGAAGTTCTCCACCGCAGCAAGGTTCCGTTCAGGGTCTGCACTTTTCTCTACACCATGCAGTAGCTCGGACAGGGTGATGGCCGACATAGCCATGTGACCCGCATGGCGATTGAAGCTCTCCAAGAGTGGCCGGGGTCGCTCCTTGATCACGTAGATACAGATGTTGGTATCCAGGAGATAACGGAGCATGGCCTGGCTCAGAAGGCATCGCGATCGGCTTGCTCCTGGGAGGCACGCTCTGCAAGGAAATCCTCGCTGGCCAGGGGGCCATCGAGAAAGAAGCTGTCCCAGCTGCGCCCGACAGGGGCGATGATCCGCTCCTGCCCGCAGGCGCGCACTTCCACCTCCTTGACGGAGTCGGGCAGGCGCAGGTCGGCAGGGATGCGCACCGCCTGGCTGCGGTTGCTGAGGAAGAGCTTGGTGATGGAGACCATGATCAACCTTGGATACCTGGGATATACGTGCAGTCTATCCCAGCTGCCCTGGCGAGGCGGGCATCGCTCACCACCATCAGCGCTCGGTGCGGCTCTCGGCCAGGGCTTCCAGGATGCTGGCGCGCTCGATCGACAGGGAGGGCAGGGCGTTCAGCAGTTCGGCGTTGTCGGCTCCGGCGGGATCTCACCGCTGATCAGGGCGAGGAAGGCCCGCAATCGGGCTCGGTTGGTGGCGGAGGGGTCGAGCTGGACTCGGGCGGAAAGCACAGCCGCTGTATGGAGGCGTTCAAGACTCTCCACTTGGCGTTCTCGGCTCTCAGCTGCGCGATCTCGATCTCGATCTCCCTGGTCCGCTGCTCGATCTCGCGCACGGGTCGCCAGTTCAGCGTCGCGCCCAAGTGGCGCGCTGTATGACACGAATCAGACAAGAACTGTCGCCACCGAGGCAAGGATGAAGGTGATGCCCCATTGCTGCTGGAGCGGGAGGTTGCGGCCGGCGACGGAGATGTGGTCATAGGAGGAGAACAGGGCGATCAGGCCGAGGAGCAGGCCGCCGATGGCCTGGATGAGGCCGAGCCGATCGAGGCCGGGCCAAGAACGCTGAGAATTCATCGATCTTGGCGGAGCCGCAGGCTGCTGGCCGGCACGGCCCTCGGGATCGGGCATGGACTTGGAGGCTGCAGCAAAAGCGTGGGCGCGAACCGGACAGGCATTGCCCACCCCTCTCCAGTGCCACCATCCAGGCGGTCTGTCTCAGCCGCTCTTCGTTCCAGCCATTGGCAGCGCAGGGCCAGCACCGCCCCCAGCCAAGGCACCTACGCTGTTGTACGAACCGTTGCACGTACGGCGCCATGGTGATCGGTGTGCGAATGGAGCCCGAGCTGGAGCGCAGCCTCGACCAGTTGGCGCAGCAGCTGGGCAAGAGCCGAAGTGCCTGCATCCGCGAGGCGATCGGCCAGTACCTGCTCCGCCACGGCGACGATGGGGAAGCCCGCCGCCAGTCGCAACTCCTGGCTGAGCTGGAGGCCCCGAACTGGAGCGAGCAGTTGCCGGACTGGAGTGACTGGACCGCGTGACAGAAGCCGCGGCAGCGCTGGTAGCGGGCCTGCGTCGAGGAACGGTGGTGACCGTCGCCAGTGCAGGGGTGTATTCCGGCAAGCCCCGGCCAGCGGTGGTGGTGCAGGCCGAGCGCTGGCTGCAGGCCCATCCCAGCGTCACGCTCTGTCCGCTCACCAACTCAGTGGTCGAGGCCCCGCTGGTGCGGATTGCGGTGACTCCCTCGCCACGCAATGGCCTGCGCAAACCATCGCAGTTGATGGTGGACAAGCTGTTCAGCATGCCGATCCAGGCGCTGGGAGTCGTAGTGGGGCAGCTGGAGCCCCAGGTGCTGATCGAGCTGGATCTGGCCCTGAGGGGCTGGCTGGACTTGCCCTGATCGGCCCTCAGTCGCGCAGCCAAACCTCCGCATCCACGATGTGGTGCTGCTCATGCAGCCACGGCCTCGGGCACCAGGTCACGCACATCGATCTGGCCGGTAAACTGACAAAATGACCAATATCAGTCCGCAGGAAATGGCAAACGATCCAGCCGCGCTGCTGGATCGAGTGGAAGCTGGCGAGCGGGTTCTGGTTGTGCGCGGGGGCCGTGCAGTCGCTGAACTGCGACCCATCCCGCAGCCTCAATCTTCCTTACGTCCCTTCGGCCTGGCGGCTGGAGCGTTCAGCGTCCCAGACGACTTTGATACTCCTCTTCCTGACAGCCTGCTGCAGGATTTTGAGGTGTGATGAGGCTACTGCTGGATACGCACGTCTTTCTTTGGTACATCACTGCCGACCCCAAGCTGCCCGAATCATTTCGGGCGGCCACCCAGGATGCATCGAACGATGTCTTTCTGAGTTCAATCTCTGTCTGGGAAGCGGTGATTAAG
>JAPLIC010000059.1 GCA_026389315.1 Cyanobacteriota bacterium | reverse complement strand
CCCTTCCCAACTCCTGGACCGCTGGCCCACGACCCCCCCGGGCGGGCCCAGCGACCCTGCAGCGACAAGACTGCGCGACCAGGCCAGCACCCAGCTCCAGAAGGCTGGCGGCCTGCGCCCCCTCACCGCCAGCCTTCTGGCCGACCAGGCCTTGCTGCGCACCCTTACTGGCCATGGAAGCACGGTGAACGCCCTGGCGGTGCTCCCCGACGGGCGGCTCGCTTCGGGGGCAGACGATGGCACCATCAAGCCATTCAGGCTGGGTGAATGCCCTGGCGGTGCTCCCCGACGGGCGGCTCGCTTCGGGGGCAGGTGATCGCACCATCAAGCTCTGGGATCCGGCCAGCGGCGAACCCGAATCCAGCCAGCTGCAATTCGTAGCCGATGCCGCCATCACCGCCCTGGCCTTTTTGCCAGCTCCCCCAACCCTGGTAGCCGGCGATGCCAGCGGCCGATTGCACTGGTTGCGCCTGCCCGGGCCCTGAGCCAGCCGCCCAGGCATGTTTCGCTTTGCACGGACCCCCTGCAGCCCCCGGTCGCTTGCCCTTAGATGGAACGATCGCCGTTGCTGCGGCCCGCCGTAACCCATGACCACTACACTCACCCCTCCCACCACCGGTAGCGTCGCCCGCGGCGAGGACGGCGAGGGCAGCCTGCAGGTGCATCTCGACCCCAGCATGAAGATTGAGGAGGGTGCCCTGGTGATCGCCGTCTACGGCAAGGGCGGCATCGGCAAATCCACCACCTCCTCCAACCTCTCGGCCGCCTTCTCCAAGCTGGGCAAGCGGGTGCTGCAGATCGGCTGTGATCCCAAGCACGATTCCACCTTCACCCTCACCAAGAAGATGGTGCCCACGGTGATCGACATCCTCGAAACCGTCGATTTCCACACCGAAGAACTGCGCCCCGAAGATTTTGTCTTTGAGGGTTACAACGGCGTCCAGTGCATCGAAGCCGGCGGGCCCCCGGCGGGTACCGGTTGTGGTGGCTACGTCACCGGCCAAACCGTCAAACTGCTCAAAGAGCATCACCTGCTCGAAGAAACCGATGTGGTGATCTTTGATGTGCTGGGTGATGTGGTCTGCGGTGGTTTCGCCGCACCGCTGCAGCACGCCAACTACTGCCTGATCGTTACCGCCAACGATTTCGATTCGATCTTCGCGATGAATCGCATCATCGCCGCGATTCAGGCCAAAGCCAAAAACTACAAAGTCCGTCTTGGTGGCGTCGTCGCCAACCGCAGCCGCGAAACCGACCAAATCGATAAATTCAACGCCCGCGTCGGCATGAAAACCATGGCCCACTTCCAAGATGTGGATGCCGTGCGCCGCTCACGCCTCAAAAAATGCACCATCTTTGAGATGGAATCCAGCCCCGAAGTCGACGCCGTCCAACAGGAATACCTCAAGCTGGCCCGCACCATGCTCGAAGACGTGGTGCCCCTGGAGGCCGAATCCCTCAAGGACCGCGAAATCTTCGACCTGCTCGGTTTCGACTGAACCCCAGGCAAGAGTTCGATCAAGCCCTCCTGCGGGGGCGCACCAGCGGGGCTTGGCCTTTCAGCTAGCCCCCTGCGTTTGGCCTACCAGCCTGGTCCCAGCGCCCCTTGGCCTGGCAGGCTGGCCCCATGACCCAGAGCCGTACAGACGCCCCCAAGGGGGCCAACCCAGTCGCCAGCGCCGAGGGCGGCGGCGAATCCCTGGCCCAGGCGGTGGCCAGGCGCCGTAATTTCGCCATCATCTCCCACCCGGACGCCGGCAAGACCACCCTCACCGAAAAGCTGCTGCTCTACGGCGGGGCGATTCAGCAGGCCGGGGCGGTCAAGGCCAAGGGCGAACAGCGCAAGGTAACCTCCGACTGGATGGAAATCGAGAAGCAGCGCGGCATCTCGATCACCTCCACCGTGCTGCAGTTCGATTACGCCGGCAGCACGATCAACCTGCTTGATACCCCCGGCCACCAGGACTTCTCCGAAGACACCTATCGCACCCTGGCCGCCGCCGATAACGCGGTGATGCTCGAAGACGCCGCCAAGGGCCTCGAACCCCAGACCCGCAAGCTGTTTGAGGTCTGCCGGCTGCGGCACCTGCCGATCTTCACCTTCATCAACAAGATGGATCGGCCCGGTCGCGATCCCCTGGCCCTGATCGATGAAATCGAAAGCGAATTAGGGCTGGCCTGCTGGCCGGTCAACTGGCCGATCGGCGGCGGCGACCGCTTCCGCGGTGTCATCGACCGGCGCAGCCGCACCGTCATCCTGTTTCAGCGCGCCGAACGGGGCCGCCAAAGCGCCGAACGCACCCTGGCGATCGATGATCCCGAACTGGCCAACCTGGTCGAACCAGAACTGCTCAGCCAGGCCATCGAAGAACTGGAGCTGCTCGATGGGGCCGGCGCCGAACTCGATCTCGAGCTGGTCCATGCCGGTGACCTGAGTCCCGTCTTCTTTGGTTCAGCGATGACCAACTTCGGCGTGCGGCCCTTTCTGGATGCCTTCCTTGAACTGGCCCAATCCCCCATCGCCCGCCAATCTGCCGAAGGCAGCATTGATCCTTTAAGGCCCGATTTCAGCGGCTTTGTTTTCAAGCTGCAGGCCAACATGGATCCCCGCCATCGCGACCGGGTCGCCTTCGTGCGCGTTTGTTCGGGCCGTTTCGAGAAGGACATGACGGTGCGCCACGCCCGCAGCGGCCGCACCCTGCGCCTCTCCAGACCCCAAAAACTCTTTGGCCAAGATCGAGAGGTGGTGGAAGATGCCTATCCAGGTGATGTGATTGGTCTCAACAACCCCGGCATGTTCGCCATTGGCGACACCCTTTACAGCGGCCCCCGGGTGGAATACGAAGGCATTCCCTGCTTCAGTCCCGAAATCTTCGCCTGGCTGCGCAATCCCAACCCCTCGGCCTTCAAAAGCTTCCGCAAGGGCGTCAACGAGCTGCGGGAGGAGGGGGCCGTCCAGGTCCTCTACGACACCGATGCCAGCAAACGGGATCCGATTCTGGCGGCCGTGGGCCAGTTGCAACTGGAGGTGGTTCTCTACCGGCTAGAGCACGAATACGGGGTTCAAGCCCGCCTCGAACCCCTCGATTTCACCGTGGCCCGCTGGGTCAGCGGCGGCTGGGCGGCCCTGGAGGCGGTCGGCAGGGTGTTCAACTGCAAAACCGTGCGCGATCCCTGGGATCGACCGGTGCTGCTGTTCCGCAACACCTGGAACCTCAACCAGCTGCAGGAGGACCACCCGGAACTCGCCCTGGCGGCAGTGGCGCCGGTGGTCAGCGGCACCGAACCGATCGCCCTCTAGGGCAAGGCGTGCCCCGTCGACCGTCAAGTTGGTCACCACGGCGCTCGGCGGGGCGCGCCAGAATGACTGCAACATCTCTTCATGCCTCCTCGGGCCGGTTCCATCCATGCCCAACCCCCTCTGGCTCGTTCGGCCCCGCAGTGATGGCGGTCGTGATTTCGTCAGCTTTCGGCCCTTCCAAAGCGATCCCGGCGCACCGATGATTGAAATCCGGGAGGGCAGTCACCTTCCCCCCCAGATGCCCCTGCTCAAACGCCGGCGCCGCCTGGCCATCGCCGAAGCCATCGCCTGCCGCCAATCCCTGCTGCTTGAGGCCGGATACCACCGCAGTGAACCTCTTTTCTGATCGCGATTGCCTACGCTCAGGCCATGACCAAAGGTTCCGATCCAATCCCTGAGCCCTTCAGGCCCGCGGCGGCTCCGTCCGACCCCTACCAGAAGCTTGGGGTGGCCCACGATGCCAGTTTTGATGACGTGCAGCAGGCCCGTCAAAGCCGACTGACTGAGGTGAGCGACGACCCGCTGGAACGGGCCCGTATTGAGGCGGCCTACGACTCCATCCTGATGGATCGGCTCAAGGAACGGCAGCAGGGTCGTCTCAGCAGCGCCGCTCGCACGGCCTCCCAGAAAGAGCAAACGGCGCCGGCACCCCGTTCGGTGTTGCCCTCCCTGCGCTCCACCCCCTCTTTCCCCCTGCCAAAACTGGCCAGCCCAACGATTGCGGCCCTGCCCACCCTGGCCATGGCCAACGGCCAGGAGCGGCTCTTTCCCCTGGCCGCCCACGGGCTGCTGTTGGTGCTGTTGCTAGCCCTGCCCCAGGCCTCCGGGGCGATGCTGCTGGCCCTGGCCTGCCTGGCCACCGTCTTCAATTTGCTGCGGCGCCAGGTCAAGTTCGGCCGGGCCATCGGCTGGACCTTCATCCTGCTCCTAATTGGCCTGCTGCTCGGCAACCTCGTGCTGCAGATGGTGATGCAGCTGGTGCCCGGCGTCATGCTGGCCTCGATGCCCTTGGGGCCCATGCAACTTCTGGGCGCGCCGGTGATCTTGGTGCTGCTGGCCGGGGCCCTGCTGCTGGCCTGAATAGGCAACCCGAGGCCGACTTCAAGCCACGGCAAAGCCATCAATCAGCGTTTGCAGGCCGGCGGCATCAAGCCGATAGACAGAATTACAAAAATGACAGGTGAGTTCGGCCTGGCCATCTTCCTTAAGCATGGCGGTCAGTTCGTCGCGGCCCAGTAATTTGAGCGCACCGATGCTGCGGTTATAGCTGCAGGGACAGCGGAAGCGCACAGGCGTACTCGCCTGCGGGTCCGCCCCCGGCTTGGCATCAAGATCGGGGAAAATATCCTCCAGCAATCCCTCCAGGTTGTTCCCATGGCTGGCGAGGCGGGCGCTGAAATCCTCGATTTCGCGACAACGTTCCTCCAGCAAGGCCACCAAAGCCGGTTCCCGCGCCGCCTTGGGCAACACCTGCACCAAAACTCCACCGGCGCAACGCACGCCACTGCGATCCAGCCGTTCGCCCACAAAGACCGCCGAAGGGGTCTGCTCGGAATGCAGCAAATAGGAGGCGAAATCATCGCCAATCCCACCACTGACCAGCTCCACCGTGCTGCTGAACGGCACCCCCTCGCCGATGTCACGGACGACGTGCAGGTAGCCGGTGCCGGTGGCCCGCTGAAAATCAAATTGGGGCACACCGTCATCACCGGCCAGCAAATCAAGTTCCAGGTCCGGTTTTCCCACATAGCCACGCACCGTGCCGTCCCGCCCGGCATCCACCGTCATCCCCCGCAGGGGCCCATCGGACTGGATGCGCAGATTGACCCGGCCATGGGCCACCTTCATCGAACTGGCCAACAGCAGGCCCGCCGTCATCGCCCGCCCCAGCAGGGCCGTCGTCAAAAAAGACAGTCCATGGCGGCGGCGGGCCTCGGCGCTGGTTTCGCTGCTGTTGACCGCCACCAGGCGGATCCCGCCCCCCGCGGCGGTGGCCCGCAGCAGATGATCCCCCATCAGCTTGATCCGTCTGGCGGCATCGTAAGAAGCTTGGTGGGGGGAAGAGGCCCCAGGCTGCCATCGACGAGCTGCCAAGCCTCGCTGATGCGACCAGCAAACAGCTCCGGTTCGTGGGTCACCACCAGCAGGGCCCGCTCCCGTGCCAGCTGATCCAGCAGCCCCAGCACCTCCTCCCGCACCGTCCAATCCAAGCCTGCGGTGGGTTCATCAAGCAACAACACCCGCGGATTGCGCAGCAGCTGCACCGCCAGGGCCAGGCGCCGTTGCTGGCCGCCACTGAGACGCTCGGGAGCCTGCTGCAGGGGGATGCCGGCAAGGCCCACCTGGGCCAACACCTGATCGATGGCCTCGCCCCCCAGGCGCCGCTGACCCAGGCGCAATTCCTGACCCACGGTCAGGCCCAGGAAATGGCGTTCCGGAAACTGAAACACCAGGCCACAGAGCCAGCGGCGCTGCCGGGCCGTCACCGCCTCGTTGTTCCAGAGGAACCGGCCGCCATCGGCTTCCGCCATGCCACTGATCAGCTCCAGCAGGGTGGTTTTGCCACTGCCGCTGCGGCCCGCCACCAGCACCGGTGTGCCCACGGCCAGCTTCAAGTTCGCCTGCCGCAGCACCGGCTGGGGCAGGGTGGCGGGGTGGTAGCGGACGGCCTGCAACTCGAGCATGGCCCCAGCATGCCTGCCTGGCGATCGTGTTGGATGGGGAGACCTAGAGCCTGCACCTTGACCATGGAGGTTCGCTTTCGTGAAGTCGATCCGTTTAATTGCTGGATCTGGCTGCGCTTTGCCGATCCCCCGGGACAGGCGGAGAGAAGTTATGTCGAAACCGTTTTCGATAGCTGGTTTTTTCTGGGCAAACTGGGGGCCTTCAATGCCGAAACCCTGCAGGCCCATGAAGCGGGCGCCGATCTGAGTTGGTTGGCCTGGGAAGCGGAAGGCTCCAGCCGCGCCCTGCCGGCCTTGATGCACAACATGGCCGTGATGGAATATTTGGAAACCTGGGGCCGTTGCTGGCTGGACCTGGGCACCAGCGATGCCCTGGCCCTGGACGTCTTGATCAACGCCCTGGGCCAACTCAACAATGATGTGGTTGAAATCGAGGAATTGCTGATCGGCGGCCTCAACGAGGACTGGCCGATCGAAGACGATCCGGACAGCCCTTTTGCTACCGACGACGACGATGAAGACGACACCGGCTCCGGCAACAACAACGACACCGAATCCGACAAGGACGACACTCATAACGACGACACCTACAACGACGACACCTACAATGACGATGCTTACAATGAAAACGACAACTATAAAGACTACAACTATAAAAACGACTACATCATCAACCACAACGATTGATCCCACCCGCCGATGGCTCGGGAACTGCGTCGCCTTTTAATCCCACCGTCCCGGTGGCCCCTGCGGGGCGACCCCAACCAGCTGGCCCTGGAGGCCGCCGAAAGCCACTACCTGGCCAGGGTTTTGCGCTTCCGCCCGGGGGATCGGCTCGCGGTGGTTGATGGCTGCGGCCGGCTCTGGAGCGCGGTGCTGGAGTCGGAGGAGCACCTGCGGCTGGAGCAACCGCCGGAGGCCCCCCTGGAGAGGGCAATGCCGGCCAGCCCGGCCCTCACCCTGGCCCTGGCCGTTCCCCGCCGGGATGCCGAATTGGTCTGGCGCATGGCGGCCGAACTGGGCGCCGCCCGGCTGCAGCCCCTGATCGCGGCCCGGGGAGTGGTGCGCGAACCGCTGCCCCTGGAGCGCTGGGCCACGATCATCCGCGAAGCCACCGAGCAATGCGAGCGCCTCTGGCTGCCAGAGCTGGCAGCCCCTCTTTCCGCAAGCCGCTGCTGGGGCGAAGCGATGCCAGGCACACGCCTGCTGGCCACCACCCGCAGGGCGGATCTCCCGCCATTGGCGAGCTGGGTGCAGACCCTCTGGAGCCAGAATCCCCATGAGCCCATCACCCTGGCGATTGGCCCGGAAGGGGGATGGAGCGAAGAGGAAGAGCGCCAGGCCCTGGGCGCCGGTTGGCAACTGGTGACCCTGGGGGACTCGATCCTGCGCACCTCAACGGCGGCAGTGGCAGGGCTGGCCGCCCTGGCGCTGCTGCGGCCCGCTAAAGCCGAATGCCTCCAACTACAACATCTTCAGCAAAACCAGCCCAACCGCCCGTAGCGCCCCATCGAGCGCGATGGCGTCAACCCCTTCAGCTCTTCATCATCGAACGGGCGATGTCGCGGAAGCCGGCCAGATTGGCGCCAGCGGTGCGCCGGCGACGGGCCAGGCTGGCACCGGGCACCAGACATTCCGGCGCAAAGGTCACGGTGCTGGCGGGGGGGCGATTGGCCTGGGCGGCGGCCAACTCGGCGGCGATCTCCTCGGCCGTGGTGCGCGCCGCCGTGGCGACAGCAGCAACTGGCGCGGCGCTTGTTACCGCTGCGGCGGTTGGTGATGCCGTTGCTGGCGCGGCGGTAGGGGTGCCTGGCGCCACCGCAGCAGGGGCCACCGCGCCGGCGACATCGGCGGCTGGGGCCACCGGCGCCACCACCGCCGCCACGACAGGGGCCTTTTCAGCCCCCTTGGCGTCGGACCCATTGTCCTCACCGGTGAGGTCGAGGAAAAACTTGGCCTTCTTGAAGAACATGGTCCGCCCAAACCTGTCGTTGGATTATCAGCCCTGGGTGCCACTGCCGGGCGCCGCCTTAGATCTGTGCAACAGATCCGGGCCCGGCCGATGCCACCCCTCCCCCCCCAAACCCTGGCGACCTGGGCCCTGGCCCTGGGCCTCAATGGCGGACTGATCGCCCTGGCCCAACGGGCACCCCTGCTCACCAAGGCGGGCTGGGTCCATGCCGGGGTGCTGGGCACGGTGCTCTGGGGCTGCCTGGGCTGGCGGGGTTGGCTGGCGGTGGTGGCCTACCTGGCCCTGGGCTCGCTGGTGACCCGCCTTGGCTTCCAGCGCAAGCAGGCCCGCGGCCTGGCCGAGGCCCGCGGCGGCCGGCGCGGGCCGGAGAATGTCTGGGGCTCGGCACTGGTGGGAGCCGTGCTGGCCATGGCCACCGTCCTGGTGCCACCCCCTTGGCGGCCCTTGCTGCTGCTGGGTTTCGCCGCCAGCTTCAGCGCCAAACTGGCCGACACCTTCGGCAGCGAGATTGGCAAGCGCTGGGGGCGCCGCACCCTGCTGATCACCACCTTGAGGCCCGTCCCCCCCGGCACCGAAGGGGCCGTGAGCCTGGAGGGCAGCCTGGCCAGCGCCGTCGGCGCCGCGGCCATGGCCACACTGATGGCAGTCCTGGGCTGGATTGCCACTCCCCAGGCCTGGGCCTTGGTGACCCTGGTGGGGCTGCTGGCGACCCTGGCCGAAAGCGTCATCGGCGCCACCTTGCAGCAGCGCCTGCCCTGGCTCAGCAATGAACTGGTCAATGGCCTCCAAACCCTGTTGGCGGCCCTGCTGGCCATGGCGAGTGCCGCGGCCCTGGGGGGGGGGGCGCTGGCCCTGGGCAGCGCCGCAGCCCTGGGCGGGGGCCTCGTGGTCCAGGGCAGTGCTGCTGCCCTGGAAGGGGGCTTGCTGGCCCTGGCCAGCGCCGCGGCCTAGGGCGGGGACTGCTGACCTGAGGCGACCCTCCCTTGAAGTGCCACCCAGGACCAGCCTCAACCCCGTTGCACGCCCTCAGCTGAGGCAGATTTTGCCTCTGCCCATTGCTGGGCGCCGTCGCGGAGGCCGGCCAGGGCGGCATCAAAGCGGCGCTGGGCCATGCGGGGATGCCAACCGAGCTGCTGCCCCAACTCAACCCAGGTGCAACCCAGCTGCAACCGACCCACCAGCAGGTCGCGGATGGCGGGATCCAGCGCCGCCAGTTGGCTTCTCAGCCAGGCCAATTCCGGGCTTGGCGACGAGTCATCGCCTTCTGCGTCATCGGCGGCTGCATCATTGACCCCCGGCCCCGCCTGGGTCGCAGCGACCAAGACATCAAGGAGCGAGCGGCCACCGGCCCCATTGCCTTCCTGCGGGGCGATGGGCTCATCCAGGCTGCGGGCACGCCCCAGGGGCCCCAGGGCGAGGGCCTCGTCGAGCACATCGAGGCGACAGTCGAGGGCCTGGCAGAGCCGGGCGGCAAGCAGCGGCGTTTTGCCCTGCTGCCGGCGCTGTTCCTGCAGGGCCAAGGCCCGCTGCCGCAGTTCCCAGAGGCGCCGCGGCACCCGCACCAACGGCTCCCGATCCCTGATTTCGTGCTGGATCGCCCCTTTCACATACGGGACGGCGAAGCTGCTGAGACTGGCGGCACGGCTGGGATCAAAGGCATCGATCGCCTTCAGCAGGCCCAGGCTGCCCACCTGGGTGAGATCGTCAAAGGCCAGGGCACTGTTGACGCCATAGCGGGCCGCAATGCTGCGGACCAAGGGCAGATTGGCCCGCACCAGGGCCTGGCGCAGGACGCGGCGTTGGTGACCATCGCGGCAGGCGGCATAGGCCTCCAGCCACAGCCGGTTGCGCTCTGAAGCCGATAGAGAGCCGACCTTGTCTGCCGCCCCTGGCATTTCGCCCCGGCCTGCCGTGGGCCCATGGGCAGCCGACAGGGGTGGCGGACGATCGGCTACGGGAGCCTTGGGGGTGGAGGCAGCAACCGGCGGCGTCCCGGCCAGGCTGACCTCTGGCTGAGGACAAATCAAAGCGGCGTGCGGCGTGGAATGGCGAAGCGGGGCAAGGGGAGCCGGAGGAATGGGCATCGTCCCAGTCACGAAGGGATGGGCAGGCTGAAGCGGTTCCAATCCGGCGCCATCCCCCGAACGGGGGAATTGGGATCAAATCCAACCCATCGGCGTCGCCAAGGTTTCAAGCCTTAAACCAGCCCACTCCAGCAAGGCCGGCCAGGTGCGCAAGCGTTGGAACACCCGCCGGTGGCCCTCGCCATTGAGATGGACGCCATCGAGCAGCAGCCAATCGCGCCAGCAGGGATCCTCAAGCAAGGGGTCGATCAGGGGCAGGAAGGGCACATCCGCCTGCATGCAGGCCTCCTCCAGCAGGCCCTCGTAACGGCGCACCGTCGCCAGGTCGTACCAAAGCACCTCCGCCAGGGGCATGGCCTCCGCCAGCACGGGGGTGAGCCCCAAGACAAAGACCGGCGCCAAGCGGCGGCACTGCCGCAGCAACTGCTCAAAGCCGTACAAAAAAGCCTCCGGTTCCAGCTGCAGACGACCGTCGGGCCGGCCCACCCGGGCCGTGTCGTTGAGCCCCACCGCCAACAAGATGCCCTGGGGACGCTGGCGGCGTAATTCGCCCCGTACCGCCACCTCGTCCTCCAGGCGGGCGGCGACGCGCTCCAGGCCATCGCCGCGCACGCCGAGGTTGTAGACCACCGGCCCATCGGGCAGGTCCATCCAATGGCGCTTGAGGCTTTCGCACCAGCCGCCCTGGTCCGGGTCCCCCCAACCGAAGGCACCGCTATCCCCCAGAACGATCAGTTTCCTGGGAACGGCAAGGACCATGACGCAAGCAATCGGGAGGGAAGGGGCTGGGATCGGGGGCCAGCCCGGGGCTGGGCCAGCAGCAAGGCCCAGCAGCCAGGACCGACAAGCTGGGTGTCAGCAAACTGGGGCCAGCAAGCTGGGGCCAGCAAGCTGGGGCCTGGAAAGCCAGGATTAGGAAGCCAGGACTAGCAAGCCAGGACCGGGAAGCAAGCGCCAGCAAGCTGGGACCTGTCAGCAGCCTGGGCCAGCCGCCAGGACCAGCGCTGGCGGTACTGGCGGCTGGCCCAGGCTCAAAGCAAAGACTGGAAGCGGGCCAACCGGTCCAGGCCATCCTCCAGGGTGGCCTCAGCCGCCGCGCAGGACAGGCGAATGCAGCGATCATCGCCAAAGGCCAGGCCCGGCACCACCGCCAAGCCCACTTCCGCGAGCAGGCGGCGGCAGAGGCTCATCGAATCCAGCCCCCAGGCACTGACATCGGGAAAGGCATAAAAAGCCCCCTCCGGCGGAATCATCACCACCCCCGGGATCCGGCCCAGACCATCACTGAGCAGCTGGCGGCGGGTGCTGAAGCGATCTGCCATCTCGTGGACACAATCTCGACTCGCCGTGATCGCCGCCAGGGCCCCCATCTGGGCGAAACTGCAGACATTGCTTGTGCTTTGGCTCTGGAGGGCGGCGGCGGCGGCGATCACGGGGCGGGGACCGGCGAGCCAACCCACCCGCCAACCGGTCATGGCCCACCCCTTGGCGAAGCCGTTGACGATGAACAGCCGCTCGGCCAGATCGGGCGCCACCGCCGCCAGGCTGTGGTGGTCATGGCCCGGGGCCAGCAAAAATTCATAGATCTCGTCACAGACCACCGCCACCTGGGGATGGCGGCGCAGCACCACCGCTATCGCCTCCAGGTCCTGACGGTTCAGGACCATGCCGGTGGGGTTGGAGGGGCTGTTGAGCACCAGCAGACGGGTACAGGGCCGGATCTGGGCTTCGAGTTCCTCTGGGGTGAAACGAAAACCCCGCGCCGCCTCGGTGACCAGCAGCCGGGGTTCGGCGCCGCTGAGGCGCACCATCTCGGGGTAGCTGAGCCAGAAGGGTGAGGGCAGCAGCACCTCATCGCCGGGGCCCAGCAGCACCTGAAAGAGGTTGTAGAGCGCCTGCTTGCCGCCATTGGTGACCAGCACCTGATCGATCGTCGTCGGCACCCCGTTTTCAACGCTCAATTTGGCCGCGATGGCTTGGCGCAGGGCCGGCTCGCCGGCCACCGGGCCGTAGCGGGTATGGCCCGCCTCCAGGGCGTCGGCAGCGGCCTGTCGAATGAAGGCCGGCGTATCAAAGTCCGGTTCCCCAGCCGAAAGGCTGCAGATGTCATGTCCAGCCGAGCGGAGCTCTTTCGCCTGGGCGGCGATGGCAAGGGTGAGAGAAGGCTGCAGCCCCTCGGCCCGGGCAGACAGCTTCAGCGGCGCCGACATCAGGGCGGGAGTGGGTGTCGTAATGGGCCATCCTGCACCACCTCTTGACTGGGGGCCGCCCGCGGGACGGCGCAGGGCGGGTTGGGGGTGTTTTGCTAGGGGTCACGCATCCGCCCATCCCCCCATGTCCCAGGAGCAGCTCACCGCCTTTGTGCAGCGGGCCCAGTCCGACGCGGGCCTGCTGCAGGCCCTCTCCCGGGCTGGCGATGTCGAGACCGTGGCGACGATCGCCAGGGGGGCCGGCTTCACGGTCAGCGTCTCCGACCTGTGGGCCGGATCGGACCTGCAGCCCGAGATGCTGCTGGAGGCGCCCCGGGTGTGGCTGGATCCCCACCAATCCCTGACCGCCTTTCTGCACCAGGTCGAACTGGATCCCTGGTACCAGGAGGCCCTGATCCAGGCGCCCGATGGCGAGACCGTGGCCGCCATCGCCCGGGCGGCGGGCTATCCCTTGACGGCCGCAGAACTCTGGGAGGCTTCCGAGCTGGAACCGGATCAGCTGGAGGAGCTGCCGCTGTTTTGGCAGGACCCCCACGGCGAACTCTCGGCATTTCTGGCCCAAGCCCAGATCGATGCCTCGCTGCAGGCGGCCTTGAGCCAGGCCGATGACGTCGCCAGCGTGGCCGCCCTTGCCCAGGCCGCCGGCTATGCCGTGGCCAGCGCCGACATCTGGGCGGCCTCCGATCTCAATCCAGGTGATCTGGAATCCCCTCTTCCCCACAGGCCCTATCCCCAGCCCCTGTGATCGCTCCCGATGACCTAGCCCCCCTGGCCGAGCGCCTGGCCGAGTCCCTGGCCGCCGAGTGTGGCGCCTGTCGCCGCTGCGGCCTGGCCGCCAGCCGCCAGCAGGTGGTGGTGGGGCGGGGCAACCCCAACGCCCGGCTGCTGCTGGTGGGGGAGGCCCCCGGCGCCGAAGAAGAAGCCAGCGGCCAGCCCTTTGTCGGCCGCTCGGGCCGTTTGCTGGAAGCGATGCTGGCGGCGGCGGACCTCAACAGCGAGCGGGATCTCTACATCGCCAATGTGATCAAGTGCCGGCCCCCGGGCAATCGCAAGCCCAGCCGCGCCGAAATCGAGGCCTGCCGGCCCTGGTTGGAGCGTCAGATCGCCATGGTGCGGCCCCAGCTGGTGCTGCTGGTGGGCGCCACGGCCTTGGAGGCGCTGCTGGGGATCAGGGGGGGCATCACCCAGCTGCGGGGTCAATGGTTTCACCTGGAAGCCAGCCAAGGGCCAGACCAACCCGCGCCAAGTGAGCCGCCGCCGCCGCAGCGAACGCCA
The DNA here is from genome assembly GCA_026389315.1 of Cyanobacteriota bacterium. GTDB lineage: Bacteria > Cyanobacteriota > Cyanobacteriia > PCC-6307 > Cyanobiaceae > Cyanobium. The sequence goes on along the minus strand of JAPLIC010000059.1, from coordinate 2,552 downwards.
AGCCCGTCAGCCCAGGGCCAGCCCATGCCAAGCCCGTCAGCTCAGAGTCAACGATCGCCAAGCCAGCCAACCCAACGCCAGCGAATGCCAAGCCCCCGATCGCCAATCCGGTGGCCCCAGGGCGGAGCCGGCGGCATCGCCCTGATGCCCCTGTTGCATCCCTCCTATTTGCTGCGCCATCCCTCGGAGGCGGAGGGATCGCCCCGCTGGCTGACCCGGAGCGATTTGGTGGTGGTGCGAGACCGGCTGGGTTAGTGAAATCTGCTGGATGTATGAAATCTGCTGGATGTATGAAATCTGCTGGATGTATGAAATCTGCTGGGTGTGTGAACCCTGCCCTTTGCTTCAATCACCGGACCGGCAGCGGTTCCGAGGACCGTATCCCTGCATTGGATACGCCTACGCAACCTCTGTCAACACTACGCTACAGGTAGCGTGCCAGTGGGCCACTTCAAGGAGGCGATCCCAAGGCAATGGCCCGTGCAAATCACGGCCAGCCATCAAGACCACAGGATTCTTGCAACAACCTGCCAAGTTGGCGATCATCATGGCTTTGGGCCGATCGCCATGCGGCGGCTGTTATTGGTTTCCAGCTCAGCTGCGTCCGGCTCAGCCGAAGGGCTCAGCCGAGGGGCTAATCCAGCTTCTCAAACTAGGCCATATCCGCCAGCGCCTGGGTCAGGGCCTGATCGAAGCTGCGGGCGTCGAAAAACTCCCTTTGTCTAGGGGTTGTAGTGAAATAAGCCAGCGCCAACCCCCGCTACCACCATAGAACTCCGCATAAATAATATGTTCATCATAATTAGCAATCGCCTTCAGCAGTGCTGCCCTATTACTGATATTGCCAACCGAAACGTAGACTAGCCCGTTTGGCAGAAGATAGGTGGGAGCTTCGGCCAAAAAACGCGTCAATAACTCCCCGCCTTCATCGCAGGCAATAATATCCAATGGATCTTCAATGCCCTTATCCAGCAGGGGAATATTAAAAAATATCACATCATATTTTTGCCCTTCGACAGCGGCAAAAAGGTCAGATTGTAGTACGTTTAAGCTAACATTATTTACTGCTGCGTTATTTTTTGCACATTCAACGGCTACGGGATCAATATCTAACAGCGTAACATCCATACCGGTTGACGCAAGGCAGATACCAATAGCGCCGCTACCCGCACCTAACTCGAGCAGTCTATTGCCGAACTTACTTCTTTCTTTAAATAAACCTCGAAGAGCAAAGCGTGTAGTGCTAAATTCATGCGGATGATAAACCCCCGAAGGACAGAAAAATTTTAGCCCAGCTACTTCATAGATACCGATTTTTTTATGTTCTTCCAAAAATCCGGCATAGGCGGCTTCAAAATCATCATTGTGGTAAGTCCAGTAACTATCATCCAGCTCGGAAATTTTGTTCATAATCGCGGATGAAGCAATTGCCACTGAAAGCAAAATTGATTATAACAATCTATTCTTTCATCATGCTAAAAGCTCCCAATGGCTGTATCAGTTAAACAATTGGCATATTGCAGCGCGTGAGCCGTTGATTGCCAAAGGCCCCCCCCCTTGATTTCGAACTACCCCATACCATGCTGACCCCCTGGGCTGTGGTCCAGAAAACAAAAATGGGCCAGCGACTTCGGGCCTCCCCATAGCGGTCGTGACAATCGCGGAGAAGGGCAGAAGATTAAAGCAGCACCGATCAAACGGAAGTCTTGATCCTGCGCCGTAGCTGGCGACTCCAGCCGAAGGTGGCAGCGGCGCCGAAGAGGGGTAGGGGGCCAGGAACAGGGGCCGAGGGGGGATTGATTGGAGTGAAGCGGAGGGAATTTGTTGGCGATCCATCCGCTTCCTCATTTCCAAAACTAAATAAGTCGGTATATTCATTTCTTAATCCATTCTGGTTATTGTTGGCTAGGGAAAAAACAAGGTCAGTTAAGGAGTTGTAATAAGAAATATCTACACCGGTTACCTGGCCACCAGAGACATCAAAGCCGTCTCCAATAGAAGAATTTGCATCCGTGAAGACTGCCGGAAGAGACCCCGAATTCGTTGCCCCGGTAACGGTTACCGTCACACCGGAAATCTGATTACTAAGGTTGTCAACCAAGCCTTCCACGGTCCCCGTGACCGTTGCTGGGCTTGCTGGAAATCCAGTCCCCGTAAAGGAGAAGTTGAAGCTAAGGGCTGACGCGGCACCGGCCTGGAGGCAGGTGGCCTGTAGGGCGGCACCAACGGTACCGCGAGCGACTGACTTAATGCGGTGGGGGCGCGAAGGCTTCAGAGCAGCGTGGGCCTGGCTCAGACGCGGAGGAGCGGAGGAAACAAGCTGGGTGCTTGTCGCTAGTGAAGCAATTGCCACTGGACTAAGAATTAGTGCATTAATTTTTATAATTCCTTAATGACCCCCCTCCTCCACGGCCAGGGCTGATTCAAAGTCTGTCACAGGTGGCCTTGCTGGGGCTGTCAGCATGGGCTGAGGTCGGCGGAATCGCCTCCTCCTTGTGTTCGAAAGCGTTTCTGCCGCAACCGATCTCGACCTGATCAGCTACCTCAAGGCG
>JAPLIC010000022.1 GCA_026389315.1 Cyanobacteriota bacterium | reverse complement strand
GTGTGGCGTGTGGTCTTTTCCGGGGCTCCGGGCAGTTGCGGGGTTGATCGGTTCGCGCGTCAGCAGCGGCGAGGTTGTTGGGTTGAGCGCTGAGCTGCTTGCTCCGCCGCATCCATCCGCCGCGCGACAGCACTGGCCCAGTTGATGGCGGTACCGGGTCGTAGCCCCCTGGATGCAGGGGATGGCAGCGACCCAACCGGCAGAGCGCCAGCCAGCTGCCGCGCCAAGCTCCATGGATTTCAATGGCTTCGATGGCGTATTGAGAGCAGCTGGGGGTGAAGCGGCAGTTTGGCCCTAATAGCGGGCTGATCAGGGTCTGATAGCCGCGGATCAGAAGCAGCAACAGACGGCGCATCAATGAAGCCAGGGGCATGGCCAAGATCTCAGTGGTGACTCAATCGGTCGATTCGGGTTGGAGTGATGAGTGATGGTGGGAGATCTTCCACTCGCCATCCTCCAGTACATAGATGAAGCTGTAGCGTGCTTCCGCGGTGCTGCCATTGGCAAAGCGGAAGGTGTAGAGGCCTGCATCTTGCAGCATGTTGCAGCCGATCAGGATTTCCCGTTGGCTCACCTGGCCTTGGGGTCGTTTATCCAGAAAGTGGCTGAAGTAATCCACGATGCTGTCGTGGTCTGTGCGGGGCTGATCGGAGAGCGTGGGTAACAGCACCGCATCGCGGCTGTACAACCGTGCCACCTGCTCCGGATCCCGGCTCTGCAGCGCCCAGTTCCAGCGCGCAAACAGCTCCTGAACTTCGCCCTGACTGATCAGGGCGCAGCCGCTCGGCCCATCCCTTTTCAGGTTCGATTGCCGCGATTCGAGCAGTTCCAGCTCCAGCCAGATCAATCCGTTGCATGGCAGAAGGGGATGGTTCAGCAACGAGGGCGGCCGCTGGCGAGGCCCCACGCGCCAGCGCCGCACGCTGCCAGCTGGGAGTAACGCCATCTCCGCTTCCAGCCAGGCGGGAAGACTGCCCTGCCCCATGGCCACCGACAGGAGTTGGCGTTCGGTTCGTTGCCTGCCACTGAGATCTGAGGCCTGCAGCGCCACGGTGAGAACGGACGCCGTGTCTGAGGTTGCTGCCTGGGGTTGGCGGAAAAGGGCGGTATGTCGCGTCACCAGGCCGGGCAGCATCAGCGTCGTACTCTATGAGAACGATTCTCGTTCCCTGATGCACGGCCGGTGTTGCTGGTCTCATCCCCAGCCTTCGCAGCTCAGGGGTTCTCGCCTCCTCCGATGACCTCAGACGCCCAGGAATGGTCAGGGCAGGAGCCCTGGGATCAGCACCCCTCAGCCGAAGAACAGGCCCGTTTCGAGCGTCTGCATGATGCGTTGCTACGCAGGCACGGCAAACTGCAGGGCCAGCAGTGGCAGCTCTGGGTCTGCGTGCAGGCCATGCAGAACCTCACCACGGCCGTCGTGCAGGCCTTGGCGAGCGAGCCACCAGCCCTGCAGCGACGCCTGGTGGTGCGGCGGCAGGTGCTCAACGAGCTGAGGGCGTTGCAGGCCTGGCTGCTCTCGGTGGAGCTGCTGCTGGAGCGCACGGGCGAGGTTGCTTGGCCCGAGGCTGTTGAGCGGCTGGCGCAGGAGCTGGTGGGTGAGCTGGCCCCAGATCCCCGCTGCGAGCGCCGGCTACGGCTCAATCAGTTGCTGGAGCGCAGCAGCGCTGATGGTTGAAATCTCCCACCCCGTGCTGCCCCCAACCGTTGGCCCGCTGACGCAGCAGCTGCGCGGCCGGGTACATGGCTGCATCACAGGATTGGCCTGGGCCCCGCAGGCACCCCAGCTGGTGATCGCCAGCGCCGCTGGTGAACTGATCCTGGTGGATTTTGAAGCCGGCGTGGATTGGCCCCTCCAGCAAGCCAACGCTTCTGGCGGCCAGGGCTTTGATGCCCTGGGGTTCTCCAGCTGCGGCCGCTGGCTGGCAGCTGCCGGGGAGGCTGGTGTGCTCTCGCTCTGGTGCCTTGCAGACGACGTGCCAGAGCAACTGCTGGTGCCGGCGCTCGAAGGCTGGATCGATCAACTGGCCTGGCAACCGGATGGTGTGCTGTTAGCGGTGGCACGAGGATCTGAGATCTGGATCTGGCACGGCCGCGATCAGATCTGGTTGCTGCCGTTGCGCACCCCGGGAGCCGCCGTGATGGCCTTGAGCTGGAGTCCATCCGGTGATCAGCTGGCGGCGGGCACGGGCCAGGGGGTGTGCATCTGGAGCCTGCCGCTGGTCCCACCCCATAGGGCCGAGCCCCTGCAGCTGGACACGGGCTCGGCCGTGTTGCAGCTGGCGTGGGGAGGCGATCCCCCTTGGCTCGCGGCGGGCTTGATAGACAGGCGCCTGGTGCTGTGGCGGGATCTGCGGCAACCCATGCTCGGTGTCGGTGACTTGCCAGGCAAGATTCACGCCCTTGCATTGGCCTCGTTGCCCAGCGGGCAGCGGGGGCTGCTGGTGGCAGCGGCGGAGGCCGCAGTGCTGTGGTCGGGTCAGGGGGATGACCTCGAGGCCTGGGATGCCGTGTTGCTGCCCTGGCATCTTGATCGGATCACGGCATTGGCCTTTGGCCCTATGCAGGCTGCAATTGTCACGGCGTCGCGCGATGGCACAGCGGCGCTGTGGAGTGAATCGGGATCGCTGCTCCAGGTGCTGAAGCTGGATGGGCAGCCCTTCACTAGCTTGGCCTGGCGTCACGACTGTCAGGCCCTGGCGGCGGGCGGTGAGGAAGGGGGCTGGGTGATGTGGCCCCTCAACTCGCCAGAGGACAAGCGCCCATGAGCAGTGCGACCCCATGGCCACGTGGTTGTATTGATCAGCTGCGCTTCAACGCTGATGGGCTGATCCCTGCCATCGCGCAGGACTGGCTCGATGGCGCGGTGTTGATGCTGGCCTGGATGAACCGCCAATCGCTGCTGGCCACCTTCGACAGCGGCCAGGTGCACTATTGGAGCCGCTCGCGCCAGCAGCTCTGGCACAAAGGCGCCACCAGCGGCCACCTTCAGCTGTTGCGGGGGTTTCGCTACGACTGTGATGCCGATTGCCTGCTACTCAGCGTGCAGCAGGTCGGTGATGTGGCCTGCCATACCGGAGCACGCGGCTGTTTTTACGAGCAGGGTGAGAGTCCGTCGGTCGGCGGACCGGCCGCCCTGCCTCCGCCTGCGGATGCCCTCAGCGATCGCGCTCGTCTTCGCGTTAGGGATCAGCAGGCCGAATCGGCACTGGAGCCGGTGGCGAGATTGCAGCAGGCCTGTGAAGCCCTTGCCCTGCAATGGTTGCAAGCGCCAGACAGGCGCGATGTGGAGGAGACCCTCGCTCTGCTGGATGCCCTGCAGGACAGCCTGGCAGCGCGCGGCATCCCCTGGCGCGAACTGCTGCGGCAGGCACGGCGACCTCTTCTAGAATGAGAACGATTCTCACCTCGTTCGACGTCGGGGGCTCTGCCGCTGTGCTCCGTTCCCGTTGCCCAATCGCCCCTTGCCGATGAAGCCCGTGACCCCCTTGTTGGCCCGTTTTGGCGCCTTCTCCCTGGCTCTGGCTCTGGCCGCCTGCGGCGCCCCCCGCCAGGCCCCCCCTGATGCCGCAGCGGACAAGCCGTTCAAGGTGGTCACCACCTTCCTGCCGATCACCCTGTTCACCCGGGCCGTGGCCGGCGACTGCGCCACGGTGACCCCCCTCATCCCTGCCAACACAGGGCCCCACGATTTCCAGGCCAGGCCGGGCGATTTGACGGCCCTGCGCCAGGCCCGGGTGCTGGTGAAGAACGGCCTGGAGATGGAGAGTTTCCTGGGCAAGCTCATCGTTTCCGTCGCCAATCCCCAGCTGCAGGTGATTGATTCCAGCCGCGGTGTCGTCACCCTGGAAACGGACCACCATGACGACACCCAGGGCAAGGAGCATGGTCAGCAAGAAGACCACGGCTCTGCGCCTGGCCATGATCACGGCGCTGTGAATCCCCACATCTGGCTTGATCCGCTGCGGGCGGTGCAGCAGGTGGCAACCATCCGCGATGGCCTGATCCAGGCCGATCCCAGCTGCGCTGACGGCTACCGGCGCAACGCTGCTGCTTTCACCGCTCAGTTGAAACAGCAAAACAGCGAGATCGCTAGCCAACTTGAGCCCTATCGGGGCAAAACGTTTGTGGCCTTCCACGACTTCGCCCCCTACTTCGCCCAGCCGAGGTGAAGAGCAGCCAGCTCAAAGCCCTGCTCAGCGAGCCTCAGGAAGGCAACCGCTCCTTCAATACCCTGGCCAAAGATCTGGGCGTGAAAGTGGTGGTGTTCGATCCGATGGAGACGGCCACGGAGGAAGCCTCGAGGAATCCGGCCACCTACGTCAGCGTGATGCGCCGCAACGTGGCGGATCTACGCCAGGCCTTCGGGCAATGACAGACAACCCCCCAGTGCTGTTGGTTGAAGGCCTGAGCGTTCGCCGTGGTGAGCAGCTGGCTGTGGAGCAGGTGAGCTTTCAGCTCGCCCGCGAAACCGATACGGCGCTGGTGGGTCCCAACGGTGCCGGCAAGAGCAGCCTGGTGGGCGCCGTGCTCGGTCTGCTTCCCAGGGCCTCAGGCACCGTGCAGATCCTGGGCCACGCCCTCGGCCCAGCGGGCGAGTTGCCCCGTGCGGTGCGCGCACAAATCGCCTACCTGCCCCAGAGCCTGGCGTTACAGGGGCGCTTTCCGCTCACGGTGGGCGAATTCGTGGGATTTGGCTTTGATCCGCCGGGCCTCAGCCTGGCCTGGCTGGGGTGCCGGCGCCGATCCGAGGCCGTGCAATTTGCCCTGAAGCGAACCGGCTGCCAGGACCTGGCGCAACGCCGGCTCAGCGAGCTCTCCGGTGGTCAGCTCAAGCGGGTGCTGCTGGCCTTCTGCGTGGTGCGGCCCCGCCAGTTGCTGGTGCTTGATGAGGCCCAGGCTGGCCTTGATGCCCCCAGCAGCGAGCAGTTCCAGGAGCTGCTGCTGGAACTGCGCCGCCAGGAGGGCTGGACCGTGCTGCAGGTGTCGCACGATCTGGAGATGGTGCGCCGCAGCTGTGATCTGGTGTTGTGCCTGAACCGCCGCCTGCGCTGCAGTGGTGCCCCCGACCATGCCCTCAGTGCGGCGCGGCTGGCCGAGCTTTATGGCCCCAATGTGGTGCCCTACCGCCATCAGCATGACGGGGTTGGCGGCCATGGCTGATGTCGCAGGCTTGCTGGAGGTTGTGGGCCAGCCGTTCATGCAGCGGGCCCTGCTCGGCGGCCTGCTCACCGGAGCCCTGGGCGGGCTGCTGGGCAGTTTCGCGGTGTTGCGCCAGCTTTCGTTCTTCAGCGATGCCCTGGGCCATTCCGCCCTGCTTGGCATCAGCCTGGGCATCCTGCTGGGGATCAATCCCACCCTGGTACTGATCCCTTTCGCGGTGCTGTTCGCCCTGCTGGTGAATCAGCTGGTGGCCCGCAGCGGCCTGCCGGCCGACGCCCTGCTCAACATTGTCTATTCCACCTCGCTCGCCTTTGCGGTGGTGGCCCTGAGCCTGGTGGAGACCTACCGCGGCGGCATCCAGCAGCTGCTGTTCGGTGACATCCTCGGCATCAGCTGGAGCGATCTGACGGTGATCGCGGTGCTGTTGATGGGCGCCTTGATCTATCTCGCCCTCAGCCTGCGCGCCCAAGTGCTGCTGACGCTCAACAGCGATCTGGCCGGAGCCTTCGGTGTGGGAGCCAGCCGACACCGCCTGGCTTTCATCGTGCTGCTGGCGGTGGTGGTGGCGGTGTCGATCAAAGCGGTGGGGGTGTTGCTGATCAGTGCCTTCGTGGTGATTCCGGCCTGCGGGGGGCGGTTGGTGAGTCGCCACTTCCCGCTCTATGCCCTCATCTCCGCCTGCCTCGGCGGTGGCTGTGCCCTGCTGGGCCTGCTGGGTTCAGGCCTCACCAACCTGCCCTCCGGCCCCTGCGTGGTGATCGTGCAATTTGCGGGCTTCCTGCTGGCGCTGCTGGTCAGCAAAACAACCCGCTGCTCTCCAGCAGGTGTCTGCCTCCACTCAGGGAGGCAGCCATAGGGCCAGGCGGCCGCGCTGTCCAACGGGTGTCAGGGCCAGATCCGGGCCTCCCATCAGCATCAGTTCAGGGGATTGCGGTCTGGCGCCAGGGCTGTCCAGAGGCCGCAGGGCCAACAGCAGCTGGTTGCGGCTTGGATCGAGGCTGATCGGTGTCCCCGGCTCCAGCTCCCAGTTGTTGAGGCTGCGGCGAGCCATGACGGATCCCTGGCGATTGAGCTCCAGCACGGTGAGCTCAGGGCGCTGAATCGCCTCGATCTGGGCCAGCCAAAGCCGTTCACCGCCCCCCAGGCAACTGCTGGCCACCAGCGCCTGGCTGCCGAGCCAGAGCTGGCGCGGAGCCTGCCCGGGTTCGACCAACTCGAGCGAACGGCGAAAGTCGGGCCAGTGGCGCACCAGCAGGGCGCGCCCTGCACGCGGGCAGAAGCTGCTCAGGTCGCGGCTGCCTGGCAGTATCTGCAGTCGTGCCGGTCGCGGTGGCAAGTCGTGGAGGGTGAGGCCTTCGCTTGCTGGAACCACCACGGCGCCCCCCTGGGGAAGCAGTCGCATCGGACCGCTGGCCTCGATCGCCAGCGAACGGGGCCTTTGCCCCTTGGGCCAGAGCAGCGTCTGCACGCTCATGGGCTCAGGGCCACTGCTTTGGATCAGCAGATCGCCGCGTCGGTTGCTGCTCAAATGGGCAAACAGGGCGCGCCCATCCCCCAGCGCGATGGGTGCCTGGGCCTGCACCGGCGCCAAGCCCTGGCTGGCCGGCGCCAGGTTGCGTTGGCGCAAAGGAATCCGCCAGATCTGCTGCCCTGCGGGAGTGGGGCCTACCAGGGCTACTCCCGAGCCATCGCCAAGGGGCTCGACGGCCAGGATCTGCGACCACACCGGGGAGATGGCTTGCCAGCGCCCATCGGTCTGGCGTAGCTGCAGCTGCTCGCCGCCGCGCACCGGTACCACCGCGATGATGCGGGGCCTGGGATCCCACAGCCAGCGGCTGGGCGGCAGGGCCGTTTGGCGGCGGTCATTTCCTGCCAGGGTGAGGCTGATCGGGCCGTTGATGCGGCTGCCAGGCGCCAGGCTCAACTTGAGTCGGTTGCCGTTACCAAGCCAGCGCACGTTGAAGGGCGGTTCAATCCGGCTGCTGGCGGCCACGCTGGCGCGATCCATCGGCCGGCTGAACTGGAGCTCCAGGGAGGCGGGGCCGCTGCTGGCCTCGCTCTGCTGCAGCTCCACGAGTCGAGGTGGCAGGCGCAGCAGCAGTTGTTGCTGGCCCACTGCTAATACCAGCGGCACCATCAGGGCCAGCGCCAGTCGATTCATGGCTCCAGAGGCCGTCGTGGGCGCGGGATCACTGAGATCCGTTGCGGAATCACCACCAGTTCTTCCCCGTCAAGACCCTGTTGCACGGCCATCGATCCCGTGATCTGCAGCCATTGATCCGCTTTTGGTAAAGGGTTGCCAGCGGGCCAGCGCACCGGCAGGCCAATCGGCGTCCCATCGGCCAGGCAGCAGCGCACCAGTAGCCGTGCCAGCAGGGGCGGGCCATCGTTGCGGGGCAGCACGAATCCACTGATGCGCACAGGATCACCCACATAGAGCCGCGGGTCGCTCTGGGTGCGCAGCAGCCGTACCCAGTCAGTGAGGCTGCGCTGGGCCGGTGGTAGGACAAAAGCCAGTTCGGCTTCGCTGCTGTCGTCGCCGGGGCGGCGTTGAGCCAGATCGGCAAAAGAAGGGTTCGGCGGCAGACCGATCAGCAGCACGGCGATCAGGGCTGTGGCAACCAGCGACTGCCAGTGGCGGGGGGTCACGGCTTCAGCGACAACCGGGGCAGCGGTTTTGCTCCTTCGTCCCTGCAGTGGCAGCACCAGCAGCATCGCCCACACGAGCAGCAGCAACCCGGCAATGCTCACCAATGGGTGAAACACACCGCGCAACAGCAAATCCAGCCGTCCATCGATGCTTGAGCGCAGCAGCACCAGGCCCCACAGGGCCAGCGCGACGGCCTGCGGGGCGTGTGACTTCACAGCAGCCACAGGTTGATCCACTGACTGATGAGCAGCACACTCAAGCCGGCCCCAGCCGAGGCCAGCAGCAGACCCCGTGGCCGCAGCAGCAGGCCCAGCAATCCCGCCAGTTTCAGGTCGATCACTGGGCCCAGCAACAGAAAGGCCAGCAGGGCCCCCGGGGTCACCTGGGCCGCGAAGCTCAGGGCCAGAAAAGCATCCACGCTCGAGCACACCGAGATCACCACGCTCAGGGCCATCAGCGCCAGAATGGAGCTCGTGGGGCTGCTTCCCAGGTCGAGGAGCCACTGGCGCGGCAGTACCGTCTGAACCAGCGCCGCTAACACACAGCCGGCCACAAGCAACAGAGCCAGCTGCATAAACTCCCGGCCGCCATGACTCAGCACCTCCTGCAAGGGAGGACGAGTCAGGGGTTGTCGTGATTCCTGTTGATCGCTCGCTGTTGCAGTGGTAATACCAACCAGTCCCGATCGCCGTTGCAGCAGGTTCACTGCGGACAGTGGTTGGTTGAGCTGCCGTTCAGCCAGCACATCAGCCTGCAGCAGCCGCTCCTCCGGAATCAGGCGCAGGAGCAGGCTCAGGGCCAGCGCTACCAGCACCGCCCCGATGGGGCGCGCCAACAATAGCCAGGGCTGGGCAGGAAAGGCGGCCCAGGTGCTGGCGATCACGATCGGGTTGAGTACGGGTGCTGCAAACAGAAATCCCAATGCCGTTCCCAGGGGTGCGCCGCCCACCAGCATCCTGCGGGCCACCGGCACGTTGCCGCATTCACAGGCCGGCAGTGCAAAGCCCAGGGCCGCACCGCTGAGCGGTCCCAGCAGCGGATGGGCCGGCAGCCGCCTGAGCCAACGGCCCCCCGGGGCCAGCCAGCGCGCCAGGGCCGAGATCAACACACCGATCAGCAGAAAGGGCAGCGCCTCGATCAACAGCCCCTGAAAAAGAGCCCATGCGGTGTTGATCCTGGTCAGCCCCTGCTGGTCCATGGCCCACCACTGGCGAGAGCGGTTCTCATTCTGCCCGATCGGCGCTGGCCGTGTTGCCGGCCCGGTCCCCTTCTGAGGCAAGCACTGCACCTCCAGCCGGGAAGGCAAGGTCATGCTGTCCCCTTCCCGATCGCACCAGCACCGGCACCCGTTTGAAGGCGGGGGTGCCGCTGCGGGAATCGATCACCGCACGGATGATGGCGTTGACCTCCGGGTAGAACATCAGCGCTGCTCCGCTGCGGATCTCGCCGGGGATGATCTCCACGTTCTGCAGTTCGCCGGCTTCCCCCTGCACCGTCACCCGCTGGTGGGCCCTGAAGCCAGCGCGGGCGATATCGGCCCGGTTCATCAAAATCGTGTTGCGATGCGGCATGCCGCGGTACATGTCTCCCTCTTTGTAGACAACGGTGTTGTGCTGGCTGTAGCTGCGGGCCGTGATCAGGGCCAGCACCAGTCCTGCTTCATCCGGCGCCAGGCCGCCGAAGTGCTGCGGATGCGGCAGCTGCAGCGCTGGCAGGGGGGTGATTTCCATCCGCGCCCGGCCGCTGGGGGTGGCAAACGTCGGTTCGTTGAACAGCCTGCCTTCAACACTGAACTCCTTGCGGCTGGCATCGATTTGGGCGATCGGGCCGTAGCCCGGCACGGTGCGGCCGATCAGCTCGCGCACGTAGCTGGCGTCCTGCAGGCGGCCCCAGTCGATCGGGTCTGTGCCCATTAATCGCATCGCCAGCTCGGCCAGGAAGGCCACCTCGCTGATCAGGTCGGCGCCTTTGAGATGGGTGCTGCCGGGTTCGTTGAGCCGCACAAAGTTGTTGCCCGATTCGGTGGTGCTGCGGTGGGGTGTCTCGAAGCGGTTGAACACCGGCAGTATCAAAGTGTTGCTTGCCGCCAACCCGTGGAAGTGGCCCTGGTTGGGCTTGGTGGCCAGGTAGACGATCGTGTCGATGCGCGATAGGGCCCGTTTCGCCTCAGCCGAATTCGGGTTGGCGCCCCAGAGGTTGCCGCCCAGGCACAACAAAGTATCCACCGCCCCGGCGTCTGCCGCCGCAATCAAGGCGCGGGTGTCGTAGCCGGGCACGGGGCTGAGCGGCCGGCCCAGCAACTCCTCCAATGCCTTTTGCAGCTCGGCCCTCAGCTTCACGGTGACCCCCATCGAGCCAAAGCCCTGCACGTTGGAGTGGCCGCGAATCGGCATCGTGCCAGCCCCGGGCTTGCCCACATTGCCGCTCAGCAGGGCGGTGTTGGCGATGGCGTGCACATTGCTGGTGCCGTTGGCCTGGTGGGTGATGCCCATCGCCCAGGCGAACACCACGCCCCGGGCCCTGGCAATGGCGGCGGCGGCGTGGAATAGCTCTTCGCGGCTGAGGCCGCAGCAGGCCGTGATCGCCTCCCAGGGGGTGGCACGGGCCTGCTCCAGCACCGCCTCCCAGCCTTCAGCATGGGCCGCCAGAAACTCCCGGCGGATCTGGTCGGCTTCCAGCAGCGCCTTCTGGATCCCCACGAACACGGCGACGTCGCTGCCGGGGATCGGCTGCAGAAAGATCGAGGCGATTGCTGAACCCTTCAGCAGCGAGCGGATCGGGAAGGCGGGTGAGCCGAACTTGAGCAGGCCCACCTCCAGCACCGGGTTGATCACGATCACCGTGCCGCCCCGCTGGCGCAGCTTGATCAGCTCGTTCATCAAGCGCGGGTGGTTGGCGGGGGCGTTGGAGCCCACCAGCACGACGCAGTCGGCCTGCTTGAGGCTTTCCAGGCTCACCATCGAGGTGCCGGAACCAAACACCTCGCCCAGTCCGACGGTGGAGGGGGCATGGCAGAGGTCGGAGCAATCGGCCAGGTTGTTGGAGCCCAATGCCCGCAGCAGCAGCTGCAGCAGGTAGGCGGCCTCGTTGGAAGAGCGGCCGGAGCTGTAGGAGGCCAGCCGCTGCGGCGGCACTTTGAAGGCCTGCTCGGTGAGCTCAAAGACGTCGTCCCAGCCGATCGGCTCGTAGTGGCTGCGGCCCTGCCGCAGGATCAGCGGCTGGCTCAATCGCCCCAGCCGGTCGGCCTCCAGGGAGCTGAGCTGCTGCAGCTCGGCGATGCTGCGCTGGCCGAACAATCCCTTGGGCACGGCGGCCTGCAGTTCGGCCGAGATCGCTTCCACACTTTTGAGGCAGCGCTGCAGGGGCTCCCCCAGCTCATCATTGAAGCCACCGTTCTGGCCGCCCGTGCCCCAGGCGCACGAGAGGCAGGCGCTTTTGTGCAGCAGCGTCCTCCACAGCAGCGGCCCCTGCAGCGACAGGCTGGCCTTGGCCCAGCCATCAATCACCGGCCAACCGCCCCCCACCGTGGGCGTGCCGGGTTCGGCGGCGGAGTCGCCAGGAATGGGGCTATCGGCGGCGTTCTTGGCCATCATTGCGACCCGCAAGGCTGGCAACCTAACCAGCTCGCGGTGCATAGGTCGCGCTGCGCGCTAATGCTATGGAGAACAACCCCGCCGAAGCGTTGATGCTGCGCCAGAGCCTGCACCAGCTCAGCCTCCACACCCGTGGCGAAGGCTTCACCGACATCAGCGCCGCTCTTGACCGGGAGATCGGGGCCAGCGGGCTGGCCACTGGCCTAGCCAACCTGGCATGTCTGCACACCTCCTGTTCGCTCACCATCAACGAGAACGCCGACCCGCGGGTGCTGGTCGATCTGGCCGCCTACCTCCAAGCCCTGGTGCCCCAGGAGGGGGTGCGACCGATCAGCGGCCGGGGCGAGCTGCGCCCCTATCGCCACGACGACGAGGGCCCCGATGACATGCCCGCCCACATCCGCACGGCCCTAACCTGCACCACCCTCGCCCTGCCGTTCCGAGATGGGCGGTTGCTGCTCGGCACCTGGCAGGCCGTCTATCTCTGGGAGCACCGGGTCCGGGGCCAGCATCGCCAGCTGAGTTTGCATTTGCTGGGGGAGTGAGCTGGGGCTGCAAAGCAACAGCAGCCTCCACAGCAGCGACTCATCCAAATACCTCAACCCCCTCGAACTGGGCGAACGCCGAGTCCGTGCTGGCCAGCACAAGGTTGTCTGCTTTTGCTTGAGCCGCCAGCAGGCGATCAAAGGGATCCCGGTGCGGCACCTCCCACAAACCAGCCTGCCGCGCTACCGCGCCACTGATCGGCAGTTCGACCGCCGCCAGACGATTCAGGGCTATGGAGTAGTGCTCAACAACCGCCTGTGCATGCCGCAGTTTGCCCAGCCTCCATTTGGTGGCGATCTCCCAGGCGGTGGCGGCGCTCACGACGAGGGTGTTGTCGCTGTCTTCCAGGGCGGTGCGCAGCTGTGGCGAGAGCTTCTGGGGTTCCAGCAGGGCCCAGAGCAACACGTGGGTGTCGAGCAGCAGCTTCACGCCCCCCAGCGCTCCAGCTCGTCGCCGGGCAGGGGCTCGAAAAACGCTTCATCGATGCGGCCCGGCAGGAAACCCAGCTGGCGGCGTGGGCTGGGATCGAGCGGCACTAGCTGGGCACAGGGCTTGCCATTCCGAGCCAGCACGATGCGTTCTCCTGCCGCCACCCGGGCCAGCAGGGCTGAGAGATGCGTCTTCGCCTCCTCGACGTTGATGTAACGCGGTGGGAGCCCTGGCGGGCCGGACGTGGGCCTCCCCTGGGTAGACGACATATCTGGTCTGATCGGTCTGGTCAGACTAACTGGCTGGTGGGTGCAACCAGGCAAAAGGGTGAGCTTTTCCCGCGCGTCGATGCTGCGCCAGAGCCTGCACCAGCTCAGCCTCCACACCCGTAACGAGAACGCCGACCTGCGGCCCCGATGACATGCCCGCCCAAATACGCACGGCCCTCACCTGCACCACCCTCGCCCTGCCGTTCCGCGGCGGGCGGTTGCTGCTCGGCACCTGGCAGGCCGTCTATCTCTGGGAGCACCGGGCCCAAGGCCAGCATCGACAGCTGAGCTTGCATTTGCTGGGGGAGTGAGCTGGGGCTTTTGGAGACTTGCGTGCAGGTCACGCCGTCCTCCATGTGATGGACATACTGATACGAGCCCTTGGGATGCGTCTCCTGGGGGTTCTGGGCTTGTCCGCGGCGCCACCCTCGCCTCAGAGCAGGGCCCCGCCCTTGGACTTGGAGCAGCCGGTCCTGCGCCCCTCAATACGTTCGTCGGGGTAGCCGTGGTAGCTGATCACCTTGGTGGCGTAGTGAACCTGCAACTGGATTGAGAAACAGGTCGTGGTCGGGTACTTGTTTTTGTTCCGGTCGCTTTTTGGGACCCAGTAGACGCCGGTCTCGGCCCCGTGGTCGACCGTGATGTAGAAGGGGCTCCATCCTTCCCTCGACTCGCCGGTGGCCGAGTGCTCGCCTAGTGCTTTGAGGTGTTCGCGGATGGCGGCCTCCATCAGTGCGAGCGCGGTGTCCTTCTCGATGGTCCAGGCCGCCTTCTTCTCGCTCGGCGTGTCGATGAAGTGCAGGTCGCCATGCTCGGCACCGTATTCGATCTCAGGTTCTTCGAGCACCTTGCGGGCCTCGGGTTCCGCGGCGACCTCGTAGCTCGACGGTTTGTTCCACCACTCCTTGCAGGCCTTCTCGAGTTGCGTCCGGTTGCTGTAGTTGGTGGCCTGACCTATGCCGAGGAGGTGGTCGGCCATGGCCTTGGCGAAGTCGGTGTCCTTGGCCTTCTTCTTGGTTACCGTCTTGCGCGCCTGGGTGGCGGCGGCACCGATCTCCTGGGGCGTGTAGTCCGTGCCGTCGGCGGTTAGGCGCTGTACCGGCGGGGTCGGGGTGGCGGCGAAGGCGGTGGCGGTCCCTGACGGGTAGGACTCATTGACCGCAATCGCCGCCTTTCCCCCCATCAGATCAGCCTCGCGCTCAAGCCCCGCGTCATCATTGACCGGGACGCCATCGTTGATCTGCATGGTCGGCCGCACCCGGCCCTGCGCCTGTTGGACGATATGCCACGCCTCGTGCGGCAGGTGCTGTTCCTGGCCCGGCGCGAGGTGGATGTCGCTGCCCTGCGCGTAGGCCAGAGCGTTGAGCTGCGCGGGCTTGGCGGAGTTGTAGTGCACCCGCACGTGGTCCAGCGATTGGCCGGACAGCGATTCGATGCCGGCCTTGATGTTCTCGGGCAGGCCGGTGTTGTTCTCGCGGGGCTTGCGTTCTGATTCGTTTGGTTGTCGTTGCATGAATTCGAATTTTCTCTGCACGAGTTCTTCTTGCTCAGGTGCCTGAGCCTGTTGCGCAATTCCGTTCCCTATCCGTTGTTGAATTGACGACGAAACTTTTGCGTTTGCCAGGACCTGCAATTGGGCCGCTTGTCTCGATTGGGGCCTGTTTTTTGCTAATTGTTGTAAAGACCTCAGCCGGGAAACCTGGGGGCTGTTATTGGCGAGTTCTTGCGGCTTCGTTGGCGCAGCAGCTTCTGACCTGCTGTCCGAAAGCTGAAAAGTGAATCGGGCATCGCGTTGCAGCTTTGGCAAGCCGTTGGCGTTGGCTTTGCTTGTGGTTTTCGATGTTTTATCAGCATGCGTATTCATGATGCAAAATTGTGTGCTATTCAATATTGCAATCAGTCTACAGCTGAATGCACCTGGTGAGCTTTGCTTCCTTGGGCATCTTTGAACCTCGTAACGTTTGGATTCATGTCGGTTGCATCTAGGCCAATCCTACCTCAATACGCAGAGACTTGCCTACTCTATACAGTCTGGATCCCAAGTTGAGCAGCGCAAGGCTTATTGACTCGGCAATGCCTCTCTGCTCAGAGGCGTAAGATAAAAAAATACATGCATTAGGGCGCTTTCCTCTCATGGTATCAACTGGGGCGGTTCAGTGTAAAAATATTGTGTAGCCAAACAGGGCCCAGTTGTCGACATACTGCAATAAAATGAAAATGTTCCGGGGTAGTTCTTTGGGTGCTGTCTAACAAGGAATGTGAGGCCCCGCCTACCCCGCAAAATCCGATCTCTGCAGCATATCCTGCAGGTACTTGAGCCCTTCGAAGACTTGAAAGCCATGGCTAAGACAAGGATCCTAGGGTGGCGGTCAGGTTCGGTGAATGATGTGCAGTTTCAGTTTATCACCATTTATCCACACCTAGTTGTCATTGCCCAGCAAGTTCCGGGGGAGGCCGAGCTTGGGTGATTTTTAGGACCTAGAGGTAGGCCAAGCCTTGTGACGTGCATGGCCAGGGAAATGCTTCTTGTTGCTTTGGTTGCCTTGGATGTTCGCTGCACTACCCATCGCCATACCCATTCCTGGGCTACATAAGCGTATTTTCTTATCGGCGAATCTGGTAGCCATGCTTTGTCCCATCCCTCCCAGAAACCAGCTTTCCTAGGTTTCCCGGTCGGGGTGCATAGCGCCGCAGACTCAGTTCCTCCCGCAAGCTTCCCAACAACTTCGGCCGATGCGGCGATGGTGCGGGAATTTTTGTCAGCCCCCAGCCCAGCTCGCCACCCAAGCCCTGCCCCGGTCCCCAGGCAAACTAGGAAGCGTTGCGACTCGATTCCTTGGCATCGCTCCAGAGCCTGCGCGGCATGGTCGACCTCCTGCCGGAGCACACCCCCCTCTGGCAGCAGCTTGAGTCCACGGCCCGCGAACACTTTCGCCGCGCCGCCATCCGCGAGATCCGCACGCCCCTGTTGGAGGCCACCGAGCTGTTCGCCCGCGGCATCGGCGAGGCCACCGATGTGGTGGGCAAGGAGATGTACACCTTCATCGATCGCGGTGATCGCAGCTGCACCCTGCGGCCGGAGGGCACCGCTTCGGTGGTGCGGGCCGCCATTCAGCACGGTCTGCTGGCCCAGGGGCCCCAGCGGCTCTGGTATGGCGGGCCGATGTTTCGCTACGAGCGGCCCCAGGCGGGACGCCAGCGCCAGTTCCACCAGATTGGCGTCGAATTGCTGGGCGTGGCTGATGCCACCAGTGATGCCGAGGCGATCGCCGTCGCCTGGGACCTATTGGCCGACCTGGGCGTGGGCGGCCTGCAGCTGGAGATCAACTCCCTCGGCACCCCAGAAGATCGGCTGCGCTATCGGGCCGAACTGGTGGCCTGGTTGGAGGCCCACCATGACCAGCTCGATGCCGATTCCCAGCAGCGCATCAGCACCAACCCCTTGCGGGTGCTTGATTCCAAAAACCCCGACACCCAGGCCCTGCTGGCCGGTGCCCCCACCCTGGCCGCTGCCCTTTGCGGCGACAGCCACGAGCGCTTCAGCCAGGTGCGCCAGGCCCTCGAAGCCCTGCAGATTCCCTTTGTGCTCAACCCCCGCCTGGTGCGGGGCCTCGATTACTACGGCCACACCGCCTTTGAGATCACCAGCAGCCAGCTCGGTGCCCAGGCCACGGTCTGCGGCGGCGGCCGTTACGACGGCCTGGTCGAGCAGCTGGGCGGGCCGGCCACGGCGGCGGTGGGCTGGGCGATCGGCCTCGAGCGGCTGGTGTTGCTGCTCAGCCAGGCCCAGGGGGCCATTGCCGCAGCGCCGGCGCCCGATCTTTATGTGATCAGCCGCGGCGCCGCCGCCGAACGGCTGGCCCTGGCCCTCTGCCGCCAGGGCCGCCAGGCCGGCCTGGTGGTAGAGCGCGATGCCAGCGGCGCCGCCTTCGGTAAGCAGTTCAAGCGGGCCGATAAAAGCGGTGCCCCCTGGGCGGCGGTCGTGGGGGAGCAGGAGGCGGCGGAAGGCGTGGTGGTGCTTAAACACCTGCGGGACAGCGAGCGCCAGGATCGACGCCTGCCCATCGGCGATTTGTTGGCCCAAAGCAGCCTGGCAGCAGCGCTGCAATGAAGCAAATGCACTCCCCACCTCCCCATCTCGGCAGCTTTGGCAGCAGCAAACCCATCATCTGACCTTGCCACCCTTAGCCTCAAGCCATGGGTTACGTGCAAGCCACCATTGAGTTGAGCAATCCCCGTCAGCCAGAACTGCGGCCTGTGGAGGTCTCTGCCCTTGCTGACACGGGTGGCCTGATGCTTTGCATTCCAGAGCATCTGGTGTTGCAACTTCAACTCGAGCAGGAATCGGTCCGGGAGGTCACCGTGGCGGATGGCCGTGTGATGCGGGTGCCCTACGTCGGTCCCGTGAGGGTGGCCTATCAAGGCCGGTCCTGTTTTGTGGGCGCCTTGGTGCTGGGTGATGCGGTGCTCCTTGGTGCCGTGCCCATGGAGGACATGGATTTGATCGTGCACCCAGCGCGTCAGCGGCTCGAGGCCGATCCCCGCAGCCCCAACATCCCCCATGCCCTGGTCAAGTGATCGGCAGGAAAGTTCCCTCTCTGAGGCGCTGAGCCAAGGCGGGGCCCAAAAAAGGGACCAGGATTTCTCGAACCCCACAAAAAACGGGCCTTGCGGCCCGCCCTGAAACTCTTGAAGGTGATCAGCCCAGATCAGGCCGAACCCACCGCCACATAGGAGCCGTAGAAAAACAGGCCCAGCACAAAAATCACGGCCATGCCGCCGGCGGTGGCCACCAGCCACAGGGGCAGGACTCCTTCGGTCCAACGGCTTTTCCAGGCCACAGCCGGCCGGCCGTCGGGCAGGCGGTCGGGGATCCGACCGTCGGGCATTGTTCTTGGTTTGCTACTCATGGTCGATCTCCGTCAGTTGAAGAAGTAGCTGGAAAACAGAATGCCGGTGACGAAAACGATCAACAGACCCAGAAAGAGGCTGGTGCGGTTCAGTTCAACCGGAAGTTGGTTGGGGTTGGGATTGCGCTGCATGGTGGTATTCAGCGGCGGACGAACTGCATGGCGGCCAGGGCACCCAGGAAAAACACCGTGGGAACGCCGAGGGCATGGATGGAAAGCCAGCGCACCGTGAAGATCGGGTAATTGCGCGGCGTGGTGGGGGCAGTGGATTGGGTCATGGCTTATTGCAAGCGCTGGTCAAGCTGGGATTTGCCTTCATAACGCTTGCTCACCACTGGAGCCTTGGCTTCCTGGGCTTGGAAGTAGGCATCGGGGCGGGGCGTTCCAAAGGCGTCGTAGGCCAGGCCGGTGGAAACAAAGAAGAAGCCGGCCAGAAAAATGGCGGGCAGGGTGACCGCGTGGATCACCCAATAGCGGATGCTCGTGATGATCTCAAAAAACGGGCGTTCACCCGTAGAGCCGGCAGCCATAGCAGGAAGCATTCAGCCCAGAGATCCTAAGGGCCGGTCGGGGGCGGCTGGCCCTCTGCCCCCGGCTTGGTTACACAGGGACGCAGTTGCGGCCCCTGCAGCCCCCGGCTGGCTCGCCCCTCAGCCGACCCAGCGCAGCAGCGAGCCCCGCTCCCCGAACACAAACCCCTTGCCATCGCCAGGAAAAACGATGCGGGTGAAGTTGCTGGGTTGGCGGGCCCCCACCGGATCCTTGCTCCAGCGCTTGCCGCCATCGGTGCTGCTTAACAAGGTGCCGCTGCCGCCCCCGGTCCAGAGGGCCCCCTGGGGATCCCAGGCCAGGTCGAGGTAGCCGAAGCCATTGGTGATCGGGATCACCGGTTTGCTCCACTCGGGGTTCTCAGGCGTGCCGGAGTCAAAGCGCAGCTGGGCGCCCCGGGCCAGCATCCACAGGCCGCCGTCAGGCTGGAAGCCCATCGATTGCAGCCGCTGGCTGCTGACCCGTTGATGGGGCTGCCAGGTGGCCTGGCCCGGCTCCCAGGTGGCATAGAAGTTGCCCAGGCTGCTGACGCTCACGTAGCGACCCTGGTCGTCACGGCGCAGGTCCCGCACCGATCCGGCCGCATCGCTCACCAGGGCCTGCCAGCTGTTGCCGGCATCAGCGCTGCGGTAGATGGCGCCCACATTGGTGGCCAGTTCCGCCTGCTTGGGGCCCAGGGCCGTGATCAGATAGGGCTCACCGGGCAGTTTCGTATCGAGCAGCAGGCGGCTCCAGCTTTGACCGTTGTCATCGCTGTGCAGCAGCAGTCCGGGCTGGCCGACGATCCAGCCCTCCTTGCCACGAAAGTCGATGCTGATCAGGCGGAAATTTTCATCCACCGGCAGGTCCAGGGCCCGCTCCTGCCAGCTGGCACCGCCGTCGTTGCTTTCCATGATCAGGCGGTTGCTGCCCACCAGGAAGCCGTGGCGGCTGTCGCTGAAGGCCACATCCAATGGGCTGGAACGGGTGTCCAGCGGCACTTCCTGCCAGGGACTGGCCGCCGCCAGGGGCAGGCCGGTCGCCACGCAGCCCGTCAGGCCCAGCCCCAGCCCCAGGGCCAGCACCAGGCTGAAGAGGGACAGCAGCAGCCGCTGGGGGCCAGGGGTGGCGCGGCGGGGAAGGGAGGCGGACATCAGCGCAACGAATACAGAGAAAGGAAGAAGGCGATCGCCAGGGCGAAGCCACCAAAAATGAGCACGTTCTTCTGGCCCGGGGTGAGGCGGTTGACGCCGAGGCCGTAGTTGAGGTTTTCCTCGAAGCCACTGGGTTTTTCCCGGGGGCCGATGTCCTTGAAGGCCACCACCCGGCTGCGGCACACCGGGCAGCGGAAGCTGATGGCATCCAGTTCCAAAAATGGGGTGCCGGCTTCGATGCCCAGCTTGCGCACCCCTTCGGCCGGGTCGTAAACGAAGCCACAGCTGCGGCATTCGAAGCGGTGGCTGGCCGGATCAATGGCCGGTTCCGGGGCTGGATTTGAAGCGGGATCAGGGGCTGTAACCGGGGCGGTGGCTGCAGCGGTGGCCGTGGCCGCTGCCTCGGCGTTGGAGCCGTCGGTCGCGCTGGCGGGCGGGGGGCCATCGGGCTGGGACATGAGCCGATCCTCGCCAGGTTGGGGATCTCCCGGGACGTCGCTGCTCATGCGGTGGCGCTTCAGGGCTTCCAAACTCTATCCAGCCCCCCCAACCAAGGGCCATGGACCCACAACGGGCCCACAGATGGCAGAATGCCGTCCAGATCGGACTTGGCCAACGATGTTCGTGCTCCCCGGTTACGACGCTTTCCTGGGGTTCTTCCTGATCGCCGCTGCCGTCCCGGTGCTGGCCTTGGTGACGAACAAGCTGCTCTCCCCCAAGAGCCGCAAGGGCGAGCGCGAGCTCACCTACGAGTCCGGCATGGAGCCCATCGGCGGCGCCTGGATTCAATTCAATATTCGTTACTACATGTTTGCTCTGGTCTTCGTCATCTTCGATGTCGAGACTGTTTTTCTTTATCCCTGGGCCGTGGCTTTTCACCGGCTCGGCCTGCTGGCCTTCATTGAGGCCCTGATCTTTATCACCATTCTTGTTGTCGCCCTTGCCTATGCCTGGCGCAAGGGCGCCCTTGAGTGGAGCTGACCCGGAGCGCCATGACCTTGACCCCTGCCGATTCCCCTTCCGTTGCCGCCCTGCGGGACCTGCGGGCCGCTAGTTGTGGCCCCGTCGGCGCCCCCGCCGTCACCGCCGACCTCTCCGAGAACATCATCCTCACCAGCTTGGATGATCTCCACAACTGGGCCCGGCTCAGCAGTCTCTGGCCCCTGCTCTACGGCACCGCCTGTTGCTTCATCGAATTTGCGGCCCTGATCGGCTCCCGCTTCGATTTCGACCGTTTTGGATTGGTGCCCCGCTCCAGTCCCAGGCAGGCCGATCTGATCATCGTCGCTGGCACCGTCACGATGAAAATGGCCCCGGCCCTGGTGCGTCTCTACGAGCAGATGCCCGAGCCCAAGTACGTCATCGCCATGGGCGCCTGCACAATCACCGGCGGCATGTTCTCGGCCGATTCGACCACCGCCGTGCGGGGCGTTGACAAACTGATTCCGGTGGATCTTTATCTGCCTGGTTGCCCGCCCCGGCCCGAGGCCATCTTTGATGCGGTCATCAAGCTGCGCAAGAAGGTGGGGAATGAATCCCTGGCGGAACGGGGACTTGTGCAGCCCACCCATCGCTATTACACGATTCCCCACCAGATGAAGTGGGTCGAACCGATTGTCACCGGGGCCTACCTGCGTGCCGAAACCCAAAAGGCGGCCCTCGCGGCGGCGGCCGGTCTGCCATTGGCGGTCGCCGCTGCCCCGCAATCCGTTGTCGCCGAGCCCCAAGCCGCGGCCCCTTCGCCCTGAGCCAACCCCCTCCCAAGCACCATGCCCGCAGAGATACCCCCTAGCTCAGACACTCCAGCGGCCCCTGCCAGCGCGGCTGCAACTCCACCTGGCGCCGATGAGTCCTCGCTTTCGGCCCCAACGGCCGGTCCCGTCAGCAACTGGCTCGTCTCCCAAGGCTTTGACCATGAAGTCCTCGGGGCTGACCATCTCGGCATCGAGACTCTGGGCGTTGATGCGGCCTTTCTGCCCCTGTTGGCCACTGCCCTCAAGGCTGCGGGCTTCGACTACCTGCAATGCCAAGGCGGCTATGACGAGGGACCGGGCGGTCGCCTTGTCAGCTTTTACCACCTGATCAAGCTTGCCCCCCTGGCCAATGCCATTGAGGCCCTGGGTGATGCCGAGGCCCCTTTGCCCGCCGCCGTTCGTCCTGAGGAGGTGCGGCTCAAGGTATTCCTGTCCAGGGATGGTGACCTCACGATTCCGAGCCTCTATGGCCTCTGGCGCGGTGCCGATTGGCAGGAACGGGAAACCTTTGACATGTTCGGCATTCAGTACGAAGGCCATCCCCACCCCAAGCGTTTGTTGATGCCAGAGGACTGGAAAGGTTGGCCCCTGCGCAAAGATTATGTGCAGCCCGATTTTTACGAAATGCAGGATGCTTATTAGTAGGGCTTAGTAGGGCTTAGTTGGGCGCTTATGGACAATATGCTTATTTTCATTATGCCAAGTAGGTAGTTGTCAGTGCGATTTTTGATTTGGTTAGGGATTGGTTCCAGGCGCAAATTCACCCATACTCTTTTTTTCCCGTTCTCGTTCCAATTGATTCACCTTGTCCACGGCTTCCGTGGCGCGGTTGATGGGTGCGGTGATGGCCGGCTTTGCCGTGGGGCTTAGCTGGGTGGGGCCTCCATAAAGGCGCTGGATTAGGACGCCAACTATGGCCAGGGTCAGCAGCAGGCCGATCAGACGCATCAGGGAGTGGATCGATTAGGTCCATCTTGACGTCAACCTTGCCCTCACTGCTCTCACTGTCCAACGACTCCGCCAGCAGGGGGTCCACTGGCTATTGCAGCTCTGGGACCGCTGGGTTCAATTGTGACGGTGTTTGCGGTAGAACCGCATCACGGCTTTGGCCAAACTGGCCGGTTCATGGCGCAAGGTGGCACTGGGCCTCGACCCCTGCAGCGGCGCCCGCATCACTTCATAGCCCTCTTTTTTGAGATGGGCTTCATCACAAGTCACAGGGGCGGCGCCGTGCAGCCGGTAGAGGTCGAGCAGGTGGGAGTTGCTAAAATCCTCTTGGGCCAGCACCGCATCAAAGAGGCGCTCGTTGACCCCCAGGCTGGCCAGTTGGGCCTCGATCGCCCGCAGGTGGCCGCTGACATCGAGACCATCGGTTTCACCCGGTTGGGTCATCAAGTTGCAGATGTACAGCCGCGGCGCCTTGCTCAGGCTGATCGCCTTCACCAGTTCGGGAACCAGAAGGTTGGGCAGCAGCGAGGTGTAAAGGCTGCCGGGGCCCAGCACAATCAGTTCGGCATGGGCAATCGCCTCCAGGGCCCGCGGCAGGGCTGGCGGGCGATCAGGAGTGCAACCCAGCCGCACGATCGGGCTGGTGGCTTTGCCGATGCGTGATTCGCCCTCCAGCCGCTCACCGTTTTCCAGAATCGCCCAAAGGCGCACATCGGCATTGGTGGCCGGCACCACCTGGCCCTGCACCGCCAGAACCCGGCTACTGGCGGTGATGGCGGATTCAAGGCTGCCGGTGATGGCGGTGAGGGCCGTGAGGAAAAGATTGCCGAAGCTATGGCCCTCCAAGCCACTGCCAGCCTTGAAGCGGTATTGGAACAGGCGGGTGAGCAGCGGCTCTTCGCGGGCCAGGGCCGTCAGGCAATTGCGGATGTCCCCTGGGGGTTGGACCCCCAGCTCGCGCCGCAGCACCCCACTGCTGCCGCCATCATCGGCAACAGTGACGATGGCGGTGATGTTGCCGCTGTAGCGCTTCAAGCCACTCAAGAGGGTGGCCAGGCCGGTGCCGCCGCCGATGGCCACAATGCTGGGCCCGCGGCTGAGTCGCCGTTGGGCCATCAGGGCATCCACCAGGTGGGTGTCCTTTTCCGGGGCCAGGGCCTGCTGAATCGAGCCAAAGCTGCGGCTCTGGCCCAGCCAGACCAGCCCCCCGCCCAAGACCAGAACCAGGGGGCCGGTGATGCCGCGGGGCAGCACCTTGGTGACCTGGCCCAGACTCCAGCGAATCGCCTCCAGGGTCCAGTAAATGGGTTGTAGATCAGCCCAGACGGCTGCGCCCAACAGGGCAATCAGCAACCCCAGGCCGGAGGTGAAGATCCAACGCTTGACCACCAGACCTGGTTGCAGCCAGCGCACCGCCCGCCTTGAGCGGCTCACCAAGTCTGTTTGCCGCATCTGCCCCCGTCCCACCCAGCTTGGACGACGGGACCTTCGGGGGACACGCTCGGCGGGGCCTCGGACGGGCAAGGTCGGAGCGCGGGGCGCGGCGGATCTTGCTTCGACTCTACGAAGCTTGCGGCGAGGGATGGCGTCGGGCGCGGCGCCAGGGGGCAGGATGGGGCTGTTGAGAGTCCTTGACCGCCCGCAGCCGTGATCGATCGGGTCCGCGGGAACGCCCGCCACCGCCTTACGGATCGCCCCCCATCTCCCGGCCCCATGGCCGGCAGTCCGGGCCCGCCAGGCGCCTTGCCGGTGGCGGAGCTCGATGGGGTGACCATGCGCTGGGGGGAGCGGCTGGTCCTGGACCAGCTGCATCTGCGGGTCGAGGCGGGCGAACGGCTGGTGGTGGTGGGACCCTCCGGATCGGGCAAATCAACAATCTTGCGCTTGCTGGCCGGTTTGCTCTTGCCCAGTTCTGGCAGTGTGCGCCTGCATGGGGTGCCCCAGACCTATCTGCGCCTGGACCAGCGGCACCCCCCCGATGTGCGGCTGGTGTTTCAGAACCCGGCCCTGCTGGCCTCCCTGACGGTGCGCGAGAACGTCGGTTTCCTGCTCTATCGCTTCAGCCGCCTGGGCGAGGACCAGATTCGCGAGCGGGTGGCCAGGGCCTTGGAGGCGGTGGGTTTGGCCGGCATTGAGGAGCGCCTGCCCGGAGAACTGAGTGGGGGCATGCAGAAGCGGGTCAGCTTTGCCCGGGCCCTGATCGACGATCCGGCCGCCATCGAGGGACGGGTGCCCTTGCTGCTCTTTGATGAGCCCACGGCGGGCCTGGATCCGATGGCCTGCACCCGTATTGAGGACTTGATCGTGCAGAGCACCACCCTCACCCATGCCTCAGGCGTGGTTGTCAGCCATGTGCTCAGCACCATCGACCGTTGCGCTGATCGGGTGGCCTTGCTGTACGGCGGCTGTTTTCGCTGGAGCGGCAGCATTGAGGAGTTTCGGGTCTGCGAGGACCCCTACGTGGTGCAGTTCCGAAGCGGTAGCCTGCGCGGACCGATGCAGCCGGCCGAGCGTTAGTCGATGCGCCGCAGTGTTCGCGAGGCTTCCCTTGGATTTTGCCTGTTGGCTGCCATCGCCAGCGGCCTGGGGCTTTGGTTCTGGTTGAAGGGCCTTTCCCTGGGGCGCCAGACCTGGACCATGGAGGCCAGCTTTCAAGATGCCGCCGGGCTGGCCCCCCGCTCGCCCGTCTCCTATCGCGGCGTCATGGTGGGCAGCGTTAAGGCCCTCAAAGTCACCGATGCGGAGGTGGTGGCCGAATTGACCATCACCGATCCCAAGCTGCGGCTGGCCCTGCCGGTGGTGGCCCGGGTCGCCCCTTCCTCCCTGTTGGGCGGGGATGCGGCGGTTTCGTTGATGAGTGGCGGTCGGCCCTTGGGGCCCGCAATGCCAGGGCCAAAGGAGGCAGGCTGCGATCGCAAGCGCATGGTCTGTCAGTACAACCGGATCCCCGGGGTCACGGCGGCCAGCTTCGATTCGGTCACCGAGACCATGCAGCGCCTGCTCTCTGAGGCCGACCGCGGCAAGCTGGTGCCCAAGATGGTTTCGGCCACCAAGACGTTCGAAGACACGGCCCTCGAAACGCAAAAGTTGACGCGGGATGGTCAGTTGTTTGTGCGCGATGCGCGCCAGGCGGTGGCCCAACTCAATGCCTCCATGGCTAGGGCCACACCCATCCTCAACAATCTCAACGCCGCCAGTGTCGATGCCCAGCGGGCCAGCCGCCATGCCCGCCAGTTGGCCGCCAGGCTCGACAACCCCAAGTTGACCGCCGACCTGCAGGCCACCCTGGCCAATGCCCGCCAGCTCACGAACCGTTGGCAGGCCGTCGGCGGTGATGTGCAGAAACTGACGGGCGATCCCAAGGTGGCCGACAACATTCGCAGCGTCAGCCATGGGCTGGCCCGCTTTTTTGACGATCTTTATCCCAGCAATCCCGAGGCGGTGCAGCAGCGTGCCGCCTCCGAGGCGTCCCGCCGGGAGGCGGCACGAGCCGAACGGCAGCGGGCCGAGCAGGAGCGGCTGGCACCCCGCAGCCGCGGCAGTGGCGGCGTGGCCCCCCCTCCGGCGCCGGGTTCGGTTCGGGGGCTGTAGGGCGGTGGCTCCAGGGCCGCCGGGGCTAGAGGCTCACAAGCTGGCGACGGCTTCCAGGGCGATGGCGGCAATGGCCTGGTCACTGGCCTTGGGCAGGGCCACGTAGCGACCGCCGGCGGCTTCGGCCAGTTCTTTGCCCATGCCGCTGCCGATGAACTTGCGCTCGGTGTCGATCACCAGCAGCTTGATCCCGAGGGCGCGGTAACGACCGGCCACCTGCCGCAGCTCCTCGCGCAGATCCACCGGTTCCTCGCCTTCCAGGGCGGGTTGGCCCAGGGAGCGGGCCAGGGGCACGTTGCCCCGTCCGTCGGTGATCGCCACCACCACCACCTGGCTGAGATCGCCGGTGGCCAGGGCGTTGGCCCCCACCCGGGCCGCTTGGGTGAGGCCGTGGGCGAGGGGGGATCCGCCCCCGCAGGCCATCGATTCGAGCCGGCGGCGGGCGGCGGTGATCGAGCGGGTGGGGGGCAGCAGCACCTCGGCCTGGTCGCCGCGAAAGGGAATCAGGGCCACCTCATCGCGGTTCTCGTAGGCCTCGGTGAGTAGGCGCAGCACGGCCCCCTTGGCGCTTTGCATGCGGTTGAGGGCCATCGAACCACTGGCGTCGACCAAAAAGATGACCAGGGCCCCGGCCTTGCGTTGCAGCAGCTTGGCCCGCAGGTCGGCCTCTTCGACAATGACCCGGCGCTCGGGATGGCGGGCGCGGCGGGCCTTCTGGTGGGGGGCGGCGGCCCGCAGGGTGGCATCCACGGCGATGCGGCGCACGGGCCCCCTGGGCAGCATCGGCTTGACATAACGGCCCCGGCTCTCACTGCGCACCAGGGTGCGGCTGCCACTGCCACCACTGCGGGCCCGGGCGGCGGAAAACAGCAGCAGGTCCGGGTCGATGGGGGTGGCCTCCGGATCGAGCAGGAACTCCTCGGGGATGGAGGGGGGGGCCTGATCCTCGGGGCTGTCGTCGGGGCTGTCGTCGTCGTCGTCGTCGTTGTCGGGCTCGGGGGGATCCGGCTCGTCCTGGTCCTGCTCCGGCGCCTGGTCTTCTGGCGGGTCGGGGGCCTGATCGCCCTGGGGCGGCGGCGGCGGTGGTTCGAGGGGTTGGTCGGGGTCGGGGGGCGGCAGCTGGCGAGCCCGGGGGGCGATCACCAGCCGCACCGCCACCTGCAGATCCTCGGCCTCCACTTGGTCGCGGCCGCTGAGGGCGGCGTGGGCGCGGGCGACCCGCACCGCATAGAGCTCGCTGCGGTGCCCCTCCACCCCACCCCGCAGGGCCTCATCAACCAAATAACGGATCTGATCGCGACTGATGGTCACATCCGGCAGCCATTGGCGCGCCAGCAACAGCTGGGTGGCGAGGGCATCGCTTTCCTCCCGCCAGCGCTCCCGGAAGCAGGCGCCGGCTTCGCCATGGTCGATGGCGCTGCGGCTGATGGCCACCCGTTGTTCGTTGCTCAGCAGCTGGTTGGCCGACAGGGCGATGGCGAAGCGGTCCAGCAGGTGGTCGCGCACGGCCCCTTCCTCGGGGTTGTAGGTGGCGATCAGCAGGCAGCGGCAGGGGTGGGCCAGGCTCAGGCCCTCCCGCTCGATGCGGTTCTCGCCACTGCCGACCGCCGCCAACAGCAGATTGGTGACGCCCTCATCGAGCAGGTTGAGCTCGTCGACGTAGAGCACCCCGCGGTGGGCCTCGGCCAGCAGGCCCGGCTGAAAAACCGGTGCACCGGCATTGAGGGAGGCGGCCACATCAACGGCGCCCACCAGCCGGTCTTCGGTCACCCCCAGGGGCACCTGCACAAAGGGAGCCGGGATCACCGTGGTGGGCAACAGGGCGCTGGGGTCAGCCCCGCTGGCATCAGCCCCGCTGGCATCGCCGCCGAGTTCGGTGATGCGCTGGCGTACGGCGCTATCCCATTCATCGGGCCGGCCCGGATCGACATTGAGGCTGGTGGCCGCCGGGCCGAGGTTGAGCACGTCGATGGGCGGCAACAGGGCGTGCAGCCCTCTGGCCAAAACCGATTTACCCGTGCCCCGGCCCCCGGCGATGACGACGCCGCCGAGGCCCGGATCGACGGCGGCCAGCAGCAAGGCCAGCTTGAGGATGCCGTGGCCGGTGATGGCCGCCAGGGGGAAACTGCGGGCGGCGGCCCCGGGATCGCTATGGCGCAGAGCCGAGGCGGGGGCGGGATTGGCCGCAGCGGCGCCGCCACTGGCCGCGGCGGCGGTGCTGCTGGCCGGAGCGGGGGGGGAAGGGTTGGGGCTGCCGCTGGCGACCATGGGGAGAAGGTGGCCCCGGGGCGGGGGTGGCTTGCGGCAGTCTCGCTGATCAGGGCTTGCGATCAGGGCTTGCGATCAGGGATGGAGATCGGGTGGTGCCCTCGCGGCACTTGCCGGCATGCCTGGGCGTCAGCCTCGTTGGCCCGTTATGGGATGGGCCGGCTCAGTGGGCCGTTGCACCGAGAAGCTTTGTCCCGTGAACCGGACGGTCCTGGTGGCCAGGTGCACCTCCCGCAGAAAGTCCCCCAAGCCGATCACCAGGGCCCCGGTGGCTCCAAAAAAGAGTCCGCCGACCACCCAGGTGAACTCGGTTTTGAGCAGCCCCCCCAAAAACAGGGCCGGCAGGATGGCGCAGACCAGCAGGGCGGCCAGGGTGGTGGCGTAGATCGCCCGACTGTCATCACATTGAGAAGGCTGGAGATGCCCGTCAGCAGAAAGGCTGGCGTCAGGGCGAGTTGGATGGCGGAGGTGACACCGCCTTCCATGGCGTTGGTGTGATGCAGCAGGGGCAATGGCACCGATCAACTCTAGGCTTGGCCCATGCCCATTCTCTCTTGGCCCCCCCTGGCCCAGCGTCAGCGGTTGCCGGAGCTGATGGACCAGCCCGGTCTCGATCCTGAACTGCACGCCCAGGCCCTGGTGGGCCTTAGGCGCATCAATGCGGTCAGCTTTAGTGCGGCCAGCCTGTTCGCGCCGATTCGCGCCCTGGCCCGCAGCCTGCCCCCAGGCACCGCCCCCCTGCGGCTGCTGGACGTGGCCTGCGGTGGCGGCGACAACGCCCTGGACCTGGCGGCCCTGGCCCAGCGCCAGGGCCTGGACCTGGCCGTGGAGGGCTGCGACATCAGCCCCCAGGCCGTCGTTTTGTCCCAGGCCAGGGCCCAAGAGCGGGGGCTGGAGGCCTCTTTCTTTGTTGCCGACGTTTTGGCCGATTCCCTGCCCGATCGTTTTGACATCATTGTTAGTTCGCTGTTTCTGCATCACCTCGATACGGCCGATGCCGAAACCCTGTTGGCCCGCCTCGCCGCCAGCAGCCGCCGGCTGCTGTTGATCAGCGATTTGCTGCGCACCCCCTTGGGCTACGGCCTGGCCTGGGCTGGCACCCGGTTGCTGTCGCGCTCGCAAATTGTGCACATCGATGGCCTGCTGTCGGTGCGTGGCGCCTTTCAGCTGGCCGAGGTGGCGGCCATGGCCGCACGGGCCGGCCTCGATGGCGTCGATCTGCGGCGTTGCTGGCCCGAGCGTTACCTGTTGCGTTGGTCCCCGCCCCCAGCTGTCCCAACCCCAGCCGTCCCCACCTCCGGGGGGCCCAGTGCTTGATCCCTTGCCGACCGGCCGCTGGCCCGTGGTTGTGGTCGGAGCCGGTCCCGCCGGCGCCCTGGCCGCCCTGGGGCTCGCCCGCCAGGGAGTGCCTGTGTTGCTGGTCGAGCGGCGCCGTTTTCCCCGCTGGAAGGTCTGCGGTGCCTGCCTCAGTGGCCAGGCCCTCGCCGCCCTAGAGCAGGCCGGCCTGGCCCCCCTGCTCGATCAGCTCGGCGCCCGCCCGCTGCGGTCAGTGCAGCTCGGCCTGCAGGGGGCCCGGGCGGAGCTGGCCCTGCCGGCCGGCAGGGTTCTCTCGCGGTTGGCGCTGGATCAGGGGCTGGTGGCGGCCGCCGTAGCCGCCGGTGCCACGCTGGTGCCCGAGACGATGGCCGAGCTGGGGCCCGCCGATCCGGGGGCCCGGCCAGTGCAGCTGCGACGCGGCAAGGAGTTGGCCACGGTGCAGGCCGAACTGGTGCTGGTGGCGGCGGGGCTGGCCCACCGTTGCCTGCGGCAACTGCCCGAAGTGGCCACCCACATCCAAACAGGTTCCCGTATCGGCGCCGGCTGCCTCCTGCCTGCCCCCAACCACGGCCCCCACGATCCGGCGCTGGCGGCCTATGGCGATGGCCGGCTCCACATGGCCATCGGCCGCCACGGATATGTCGGGCTGGTGCGCCTTGAGGATGGAGCCCTCAATGTGGCCGCCGCCTTCGATGGCGCTGCCCTCGCCGCTGCCGGCGGGCCTGCCGCCGCGGCCAGCCAGGTGCTGAGCGAAGCCGGCTTCGACCCCTTGCCCGCCCTTGCCCCGGCTGCCTGGCAGCTCACCCCCGCCCTCACCCGCCGTAGCAGCCCCCTGGCGGGCCATCGCTATCTGCTGCTGGGCGATGCCGCTGGCTATGTCGAACCATTTACGGGGGAAGGCATGGGCTGGGCCCTGATGGCGGCCCTCAGCAGCACCCCCCTGGCTCTCGCCGCCCTGGACAACGGCTGGGACGACCAACTCGCCCGGGACTGGAGCCGATCCCAGGCCGCCCTGATGGCCCGCCGCCAGCGGCTCTGCCAGGCCCTGGCCCTGGTGTTGCGTCGGCCCTGGAGCAGCTGTGTTGTCTTTGACGCCGTGCGCCGCTGGCCCAGCCTGGCGCCGCTGCCGACCCCATGCCCGTGACCTTGCTGGGGATCGGCACCGCCCTGCCCTCCCATCGCCTCAGCCAGGTCGAATCGGCCGCCATGGCCCAGCGCCTCTCGGCCACCAATGACGTCCAGGCCACCCTGCTGCGGCGTTTGCAGCGCCGTTCCGGCGTGGCCTTCCGCCACAGCGTGTTGTTGGCGGACGCCGATGGCCCCCTGCCTGATCGCCTGCCCTTCTACACAGGCGCCAACCCCACCACCGCCGAGCGCATGGCCCGCTTCGCCGCCGAGGCCGGTCCCCTCGCCCTGCGGGCCAGCAGCGCTGCCTTGGCTGCCGCCGCCGTCGATCCGGCTGCGATTACCCACCTGGTGACGGTGTGCTGCACCGGCTTCCAGGCCCCCGGCTTCGACCTGGAGCTGATTCAGGCGCTGCCATTGGCCGCCGATGTGGCCCGCACCCAGGTGGGTTTCATGGGCTGCCACGGGGCCCTCAACGGCCTGCGCGTCGCCCATGCGTTTGTCGAGGCCGATGCCAGCGCCAGGGTGCTGCTCTGCGCCCTCGAACTCTGCAGCCTGCACCAACAGCTGGGATGGCATCCCGAGCGGGTGGTGGCCAATGCCCTGTTTGCCGATGGCGCCGCCGCCACGGTGTTGGCCGCCGCAGGGGCGGAGCCGGTCGCCCCCCCCTGGCGGCTCCTGGCGTCCGGTTCGACGGTGCTGCCCGATAGCGCCGATGCCATGGCCTGGACGATTGGCGACCACGGCTTCGAAATGGGGCTTTCACCACGGGTTCCGGCCCTGATCGCCGCCCGCTTGGCCCCCTGGCTGGATGGCTGGTTGGATGCCCAGGGGCTCGAACGGGCGGCCATCGGCTCCTGGGCCCTGCATCCAGGCGGGCCCCGCCTGCTGGAGTCGGTCCGAGATTGTCTCGGCCTGCCCGCCAGCGCCATCGAACCCTCCACAGCGGTGCTGCGGGAGTGCGGCAACATGTCGTCCGCCACGATTTTGTTCATCCTCGATCGCCTGCGCCTTGCCGGCGCCCCCCTCCCCTGCGTGGCCCTGGCCTTCGGCCCGGGCCTCTGCGTCGAGGCCGCCCTGCTGGGCTAAGGGGCAGGGCCCCCGGGAGCCATGGCACCATGCAGCCCCCTGCGTTGCTGCCGCCATGGTCGATCCCGCCTTGGACCCCCAGGCCCAGTTGGTGGCGATCGCCGGCGCCTTCGATCTGCCGGCCCCCGTCGCCAGGGTGGCGCCCCTGGGCAACGGCAATGTCAATGCCACCTATCTGGTGGCGTTGGCCGGCGGGGAGCCGCGGCGGTATGTGCTGCAGAAACTCAACACCCAGGTCTTTGCCCAGCCGCAGCCGCTGATGGCCAACCTGGCCGAGGTGAGCGCGCATGTGACCCGCCGCCTGGCCCAGACGCCAGATGCCCCTGATGCGGGCCGCGGCTGGGAGATGCCCCAGGTGATAGCCGCCGCCAGCGGTGAGCAGACCTGGGTGGAAACGGACGATGGCTTTTGGCGATTGATCAGCTTCATCGAGGACACCGTCTCCCATGACACCCTCAATGCCGTGGAGCAGGCCCGCGAGCTGGGCTATGGCCTCGGACGCTTCCATGCCCTGATCAGCGACCTACCCCCCGAGCTGTTGGCCGACACCCTGCCCGGCTTCCATGTCACCCCCACCTATCTGCAGGCCTATGACGCGGTGCTAACCAACAGCGATCGCGCCAATGAGCCGGCCGTGGGCAATTGCCTTGAGTTCGTGGCAGCCCGGAGGTCTTTTACGACGGTGCTGGAGGATGCGGTGGCGGCGGGGCTGTTGATGCCCCGCCCGATCCACGGCGATCCCAAAGTCAACAATGTGTTGCTGGATCGAGCCAGCGGCCGGGCCATCGCCCTGGTCGATCTCGATACGGTCAAGCCGGGATTGGTCCATTACGACATCGGCGACTGCCTGCGATCGGGTTGCAATCGCCTCGGCGAGGAAACCGACGATCTGGATCAGGTGGGCTTCGATCTTGAGTTCTGCGAGGCGATTTTGACGGGCTACGCCGACGCCGCCCGTCAGGTGCTCAGCGATGCCGATCTGGACTATCTCTATGACGCGATCCGCTTGATCAGCTTCGAGCTGGGATTGCGCTTCCTCAGCGATTACCTCGCCGGTGATGTCTATTTCCGGGTCGAGCATCCCCAGCAGAATCTGCAGCGGGCCCGGGTGCAATTCTGCCTCACCGCAGACATCGAAGCCAAGGAGGACGCCATTCGCGCCATCATCGAGCGCCTGCGCTGAGCCCACCATGCTGGCCCTCGAACCCTTTGGGGGTCTGTCCCATCCCCCCGATCTAACCGTCTCAGGCCAGGCCCGTCGTCTGGGCGGCCGCCAAGCCGAGCGCCAAGCCGGCCACCAAGCCGGCCGCCTGGAGCTGGTCTGGCGTCTGACCGGCGATCTGGATGCCCTCGTATTGCCGGATCCAAGCGAATCCCGCCGCCGCTGCGATGGCCTCTGGCAGACCACCTGCCTGGAGGCCTTCTGGGGCTTTGCCGGCCAGGATGCCTACTGGGAACTGAACCTGGCCCCCAGCGGCGACTGGAACCTCTATCGCCTCAGCCACTACCGGGGGCCGCTGGTTCCTGTGGCCCTGGCGGCGGCTCTCCCGTGGCAAGTGCGGCGGACGGCAGGGGAATGGGAGGTGGCGGTGGAGCTGGATCTAAGCGAGGTGGCCGGTGGGGACGAACCCGGGGTGGCAGGTCTTCCCCTGGAGATCAGCCTGACGGCGGTGATCGATCAGGTGGGCCAGGGGGTCAGCTACTGGGCCTTGGCCCATACCGGGGCGGAGCCGGATTTCCATCGGCGCGATAGTTTTGGGTTGGGATTGTCGGCGGGGGGGCTTTAGGCGCTCATCGCGCTTTCCTGGGCCAAGGATAGACATCTTGCCACTCCTGTACATCTAATGCTCATCATCACCCGCCGCACAAACTCGACAATATGAAGGCAACCTCCCTTCGGTCGGGTACATGGTTTTGTTGGGTGGAGGGTAGTTACCCAACCAAGGTATGCCATCTAGACGTATAAACCCTACAAGTCCGCCTTAGCATCTCTGGATACTGAGAGTCAATGTTGATTCCAAAAACATTTTCTCGCTCGACTCGCGGAGGATTGATGTTGTCAACAAAGACAGGCTCGATGAGAAGATAATCAAAACCCAGTTCATGAGTAAAGCCTTTCTCCTTAACTGGAAGGGACCTCATCATCCCTATTGTCTTGAATGCGGCGTCCTCCGAATTTGGTTTTGCTCCAAACTCAGTCCAGAGCTTGGGATCGCCGGAAGAAAGACGTGGCAACACATCACGCTCAAAATCTATCCCCAGAATCTGACACTTGCGCTTCACAGCATCTGGGATATTGACGTACTGTATTCCGGTACCTACAAGAACATGTCCTAAGACAATTGCTTCAGGCTTCTTGGCTTGTAGAAGATTGGCAAAATCAGATAAATCACTTTGCCTGTTTTTCCTGTTCTTACCGTGAGCCGTAATAACTGACTTGTTTTCCATGCACAATCGCGCACGGTCAAGAGTCGGCACGCTATCACTGTCATCAACTTCATAGATCATGAGATCGACTTTATGCGTTAACCCTGAAACCTCTACATTGAGTCGATACTGAACTCTGGAGTTTTCAATGTCATCGGCAAGGGCAGGGCATTGCTGAAGCAAGTCTAGGATGAAATGATTGCAGATAATATCTGAATGACGTGCAGATCTGTGGTCATGGTACCTGTCTTGGAGAATTCGCTCAATAACCCTATCCGCCGGAGTAATCATGCTACTTTTAGTATCTCAGCCCTCATTAGCTGCAAAACTTGGCGAGGCTTTGAATCCCTATCATTGTCTGCTGACAGAGGCCAAGCTAAATCTGCGGGTATAGGAAGCCGCTTAAGCACTGAACTCTGAATTCTCAAAAATCCATTGGCAGCCCGCTGAGCATTGGCAAATATCCAAGCTTTGACTGGATCTGAATTTAGATACTCCGCTATATGATATATCTGACTAGGATGCCTGGGAACTATGTAGTAAACCGAGTGTCTCGGCACTACTATGCCTTCTTTATCTATCCAGAACACAGGGTTATCGGAAATGTCCTTGCAAAGTATCTTTGGACGTAGTAAGTCACTCATCTGCGGGGCATCATGAAAAGCATGCCATGGCTTCCGCTGTGTACAAGAGCGCATAGCGAGTTTTGATTTAATATCAGACCGCTTGAGGTAATCGCCTAGCTCGCCGATCTCCTCAAGACATTTCAGTCGTGACTCTCTCGAATAAGGAATTAACATGACTGATGATGTCTTAACTTTAGATATTGATGGCTGCAATTGTCGACCCGAGATGGTCGGCCAAGCATGTTGCTCAAGATTTTCAGGTAGGTCTTCTATGTCTTTTACGAAGACACCATCAGCCCCTGTGGCGATGCCACAACTAATTCGGCGGCATATATCATCTAGCCGAAGCGAACCGATTACTTCGGGCAGTTCATCATTTGAAAAGAGATGGCGCCAGCTCTCACCACTCTTTGGTAACAATGCAGGAAAACTAACACCATTGCGAGTCTGTATTCTCGTGTGTTCGCCTACAGCTGAAATTCTTAGCCTAGACACAGTGGGGTAAGTAGTTCGCCCAGGAAACACATCCTCTTGAAGAAGAGTAATATCGGTTACATCATGTGATGCAAGTAGTTTGCGAACCTCAGACCCTGCCTGAACATAGGTGTACTTCTCTGGTGTGATGAAAACAAG
>JAPLIC010000037.1 GCA_026389315.1 Cyanobacteriota bacterium | reverse complement strand
TTGTGGTCACGGGCGCGCGGCAGACCGGCAAGAGCACCCTGGCCGAGCAGCTCGTTCAAGGCAAAAGGCTCTACCGCACGCTGGACGACTTCGACGTGCTCGATGCCGCGCGGCGTGATCCGGAGGCGCTGGTGGGAGGTCGCGAGCCGATCACCCTCGACGAGGTGCAGCGCGAGCCAGGTCTGCTCAGCGCCGTGAAGCGGGCCATCGATCGGAACCGCAGCGCGGGTCGCTTCCTGCTGACAGGTTCGGCGAACCTGCTCTTGATGCGCCAGGTTTCCGAATCGCTCGCTGGCCGCGCCAGCTATCTCACCCTTTGGCCGATGACCCGTCGTGAGCAGCTCGGGCTGGGGCAGGCCGGCCGCTGGGAGGAGCTGCTCGACACGCCCGATGAAGGTTGGCGCGACCTGCTGGCCGGGGGGGACGCGCACCAGGAGGATTGGCGTGCGCTGGCGCATCGGGGAGGCTTTCCCACACCGGCCATCGAGCTGGCCGGTTCCGCCGAGCGCGCCATCTGGTTCGACGGCTACGTGCGCACCTATCTCGAGCGCGACCTGCAGGACCTGGCCACGATCAGCTCACTGCCGGATTTCCGCCGGCTGATGCAGGCGGCCTGCCTGCGCCTCGGGCAGCTCCTCAACCAGACCGAGCTGGGGCGCGACGTGGCGCTGCCGCAACCCACGGTTCACCGCTGGCTCAACCTGCTGGAAACCTCTTACCTGCTGGTGCGCCTGCCGGCCTATGCCGTGAATCGCACCAAGCGGCTGATCAAGGCCCCCAAGCTCTTCTGGGGCGACACCGGCATCGCGCTGCACTTGGCCGGAACGGAACCGCAGGGTTCCCACCTCGAAAACCTCGTGCTGCACGACCTGCTGGCGTGGCGCGACGCCCGTGTCGCCCGGGCGGAACTGGGGTATTGGCGCACGACCATCGGCGAGGAGGTGGATGTTGTGATCGAGGCCGGGGGCAAACTGCTGCCGATCGAAGTCAAGGCGTCGCCATCGCCGCGACTGGCGGACTGCGCCCACCTGCGCAGCTTCCGCGCCGAGTACGGCAACAAGGCCCGAGCGGGCCTCCTGCTCCACACCGGCAGCAGCGTCGAATGGCTCACCCCCGATGTGCTGGCGGCTCCGTGGTGGCGAGTGATCTGACGATCCCGGCCCATGGGTGGCCTTCCTGTTTTCTCAACCCTTCGCCCCCCCCCCGAAAATTTCACCCCCTCTAAAGAGGGTTATTTGCCTCACCCCCCCCTGAAAGGCTGCAAAAGGAGGCATATTCGCGGCGTTTACGCATTATTCCTGTGACCTTCATGCATCCTCCTGCCCGCCATTCCTCGCGGCTTGGCCAGCGCCTTCAACTTACCCTCGGCGCCGCTGCGGCCTGGCGGCCATCAGCCTAAGTCGGGCGCGATTGCAGATGCAGCAGCCCGAGTCGATCGTGGAATCGCCGCAGTCGCTCAAGCAACGGGAGAAGGAAATCCTGATCCTCATGCTCAAGGGTGCTTCGGATCGGGAGATTGCCGAACAACTACTGATCTCCATCCATACCGTTAAGGAATACGGCAAAAGCATTCGCCGTAAATATCAGGTCAAGTCCCGCCTGCAGTTGATCAGTGCGCTGCTGGGCCGCAAGCAGGTCTCTGCTGCTGCCGAGCCCTCAAGGCGATGACCCCAGGGGGAATCCGGTTGGGCCCCAGCCTGGTCAGCGCTGCTTGCTTGCCAACCGGCCACCCCAGCACGGACGATGGCCCCCATCCTCCTTGCCCTGAATCCATGGCCGTCGAACGCTCCTTCATCGCCATCAAGCCCGACGGGGTGCAGCGGGGTCTGGTGGGGGAAATATTGGGCCGTTTCGAGCGCAAGGGCTTCAAGTTGGTGGGTCTCAAGCAGCTCACCCCCAGCCGCGAACTGGCCGAAAGCCACTACGGCGTCCACCGTGAACGCCCCTTTTTTGCCGGATTGGTGGACTTCATCACCAGCGGCCCGGTGGTGGCCATGGTCTGGGAAGGGGACGGCGTGATCGCCAGTGCCCGCAAATTGATCGGCGCCACCAAGCCCCTCGAGGCCGAGCCCGGCACCATTCGCGGTGATCTGGCGGTGAACATCGGCCGCAATGTGATCCACGGTTCTGACGCGCCTGAAACCGCCGAATTTGAAATCGGCCTGTGGTTCAGCCCCGCCGAGCTGAGCGACTGGACTCCGGCCGATCAGGGTTGGCGTTCGGAGGGCTGAGGTGCCCATGGCGTCCCCGCTCACGGCGGCCGATCTCCAAAGCCTGTCCCTGTTCGCCCACCTGCCGCTGGACCAGGCCGAAACTTTGCTGGCCGGTCAGATCACCCTGGCGGTGGCCGCTGATCAGGTCCTGCTCATTCAGCAGGACGAGGGAGAAGCCCTCCTGGTGATTCAAGACGGGCTGGCCAAGGTGAGATCCTTCTCGGCCGATGGCGAAGAGGTGGTGATCGCCCTGCTGGGTCCTGGCGACCTGATGGGCGAGATGGCCGTGCTGACGCAGGGTGTGCGTAACGCCGATGTGGTGGCGCTGACACCTCTGGTGGCTGTGAAGCTACGGGCCGGTCTTTTCCGGGATTTGGTGCTCCATGACGCCCGGGTTTGCCTGGAATTGGCCCGTCTGCTGGCGGTGCGGCTGACAGCGACCCATGCCCGTCTGTTGTTGCGAGGGGCAGACGCCACCACCCGTTTGCTGGCGGTGTTGCAGGACCTTGCCCTGACCGCGTCGCGAGGCCAGGATCCCCTCGCCCCGATCCCGCCCCTGCCCCAGCGGGAGCTGGCGGTCATGGCGGGTCTGGCTCGGCCAACCACCTCCAGCACCCTGGCGTTATTGCGCGAGCGTGGCATCGTCAAGGTCGACTCCCAGGGGATGAGGATCGCCGATCCCCAGGCCCTGCGGAAGCGAGGTCTGCTGGTTTAATTCTGGGTCAGATCCCTTTCGCCGCCGCCAATCAACCGGTTCTGTTGCTCCAAAGTGGGCTTTACTGGCGCTTTAACGTCTCTATCGCCAGCCTGAACCACGTCATGGCTGCACCCTCCATGCCACCAGCGCATCATTGCTTCGCGGCTGGGGCGTCCTTGGGCCTGGCGATCGCCTTGCTGCTGGGCGCCTCGGCTGCGGTCAGCGCCACACCCGCCGTGCCCCGGGTGGTTGAGGTTCCTTCTAGACCTGCCTTCACCAAGCCGCCCGGCGGTTCGGAAGACCTGGCCCGGCCTGGCCAGGTGCTGGCAACCCGCTCCCTGTTGCGCACCCAGAAGCCAGGCCGGATGCAGGTTCAATTGGCCAATGGTCGCAGCTTTCGCCTCGGCGGCAATGCCGTGGCCCGTCTCGGCGCCGATGGGCTGGACCTGGAGAGCGGCCAGATCATCGCCTGGGTGAATCCGGGTTCGAAGGGGGGTGGTTCACCATTGAAGATCCGCACGCGGGTTGGCACCGCGTCGATCATGGGAACCACGGTGTTCATCGACTCCACGCCAGAGGCGGTGAAGGTGTTCAGCTGGGAAGGGCACGTGACGGTGATGGCTGATGCCGGCCAGCGCTTCGAGTTGCACAGCGGTGAGCAGGTGGTGTTTGAACAGGGAGCTTGGCTGCCGCCGCGTCGCCTCAGCCTGCAGGAAGCTGCGGAACGGCGTACCAAGAGCATTCTCCTCAATGGCTTCGACACCCCCATGGAAACCCTGCCGGTGATCGAGCGGGAGCTGGGTCTCAGGCCCCTGCCGGCCAACGCCGCCAGCCCGTCGCCTCGGTGAGCCGGGGGCCGATCTGGAGCCTGGCCCTGGGCCTGCCGTTGTTGCTCAGCCCCTGGCTGGGCGGCGTTGATTCCCAGTGGAGCGTGCTGTTTTTCCAGCTGCGGGGGCAGCGGCCCGCGCCGGCGGATCCGGTGCTGTTGGCGGTGGATGCCGATTCCCTGGCCCTTGATCAATTGCTCACGACAGCGGAGCGCCGCGCCTCGTCGCTGTGGCGCCGCATGGGGTCCTGGCCCTGGCCCCGTGAGCTCCAGGCTGACCTGGCGGTCGCCGTGCTGGAACGGGGTGCGCGGCAGGTGGTGTTCAACATCGTGATGGCCGGGCCCAGCCGCTATGGCCCGGCCGATGACGCAGCCTTCCAACAGCGCTTGGCGCCCTGGCGGCAGCGGGTGGTGCTTGCCGCGTCCTACGGAACCAGCGAGCAGGGGCAGCTGCAGCAGGCCCACCTCCAGATGCCGCTGTATTCCTTCCCCAGGGTCGGACTCACAGCCCTGTTGCTCAGTCCTCAAGGTCTGGTTCAGGCCATTCCTGGCCGCCGTTGGTTTGAGGAGAACCTGGCCGATTTCGCCCCACCCCACCCAGCACCGTTAGCCGATGTGGCGGCCGGCCGGCCGACGGCGGAGGCTCCGGTGGGAATTGATTTCACCGGGCCAGCCCGCCGCTTGCCCCAGGTGCCCGCCTGGCAGGTGCTGCAACAGCCGCCAGGCTTCTGGCGGGGCCGCACTGTGCTGATCGGGGCCACGGCGCCGGAGCTAGGCGACCAGCAGGAAACCCCCTTCGGCCCCCAGAGCGGAGCCCAGGTGCAGGCCGCCGCCCTGGCAACGGTGGAGCAGCAGCGAGGTTTTCGGGCGATGCCGGCTCCCTGGTCGGGGTTGCTGTTGGGCGGCTGGCCGTTGCTGGCGGGCGGGTTGCTGCGCAGGGGCCGCGATGCTGGCGCCACGGCGGCGATTGCGGTGGCTCTGGCGGTCGTCGGCGTTACGACTTCCGGCCTGGGTTGGGCCCTGGTTCAGAGCCTGATGCCGGTCACTTTTCTGGTGGCAACCCCGCTAATCGGGGGTGGCCTGCGGGCCTGGGGCCAATGGAGGCAGGAGAGCCGTGAACGCGCCTACTTGCATCAAATCCTGGCCCGGAAGGTTTCCGCCAACCTGCTGCGCGACATCCTGCGGGAACCGGGGCCGATCTGGACCCAGGTGGGCGGCAGCAGGGCCCGCTGTGTGGTGTTGTTCACCGATCTGGTGGAGTTCACGCCCATGGGCGCCGATTTGCAGCCCTCGGAGCTTTTCACCCTGCTCAATCGTTACTTTGAAGTCATTGCCGCTGCCGTGATCGCCGAGGACGGACTGCTCGACAAGTTCATCGGCGATGCGCTGATGGCCGAGTTCGGCGTGCCCCGTAGCCGCGGTGATGAGGTGGAAGCCCTGGCGGCCGTCCGGGCGGCCCTGGGGATGCGGGCCAGCCTGGCCCAGCTCAATGTCGAGCTGGTTGCGGCGGGACGGCCGCCCCTGCGCCAGGGCATCGGTTTGCACTTCGGTGACGTCATGGCCGGCAACCTCGGCTCCAGCCAACGGCTGGAGTTCACCGTGATCGGATTGAGCGTGATCGTGGCCAGCCGGCTGGAGGGCCTCAGCCGCCAGTTCCCCGACACCCCGATCCTGATCAGCGGCGACCTGCTGGCACTTCTACCCAATCAGTTACAGGTTAAGCCCCTTGGTCGCCATCGGCTCAAAGGGTTGCCCGATCCCGTCGATGTCTATGGTCTTCTTGATCTGATTTAGGGTCGTTTTCTAAATCGTCAGCGAAGACGGCAATAGTCCTTCCCGGGCAGTCCTTCCCGGGCAACCCTCTTCGCTGACGATTATTCACTTCCTGGTTGGCTCTCTTGGCGCCAATCCAAATCGGTTCCACCCAAAGGCTGCGATCAGTTCGTCGTTGTTGTTCTGGCCAAGCATCGCCCCGACGAGTAACTCCACCGTGACGGCCGCCAGCAGCACGCCGTTGCGGCAGTGGCCGCTCGCCAGCCAGAGCCCTTGAATCGGAGCGGTGCCCAGCAATGGCGCTGCGTCGGCTGTGCAGGGGCGAAACCCCCACCAGCGCTCCATCGGCGGCCAGCTTGAAGCCTCGGGCAATAACTTAACCAGACCTTCCTGCAGTTGCTTTTGCCCACTGGGCGTCAGCCCTTCGCTGAAACCGGCTTCCGGTTCGCTGGTGGCGCCCACCACCAGCAGCCCATCCTGGCGCGGCACGATGTAGGTGCCAGGCCCGAACAGCACCCGAGTCAGGGCGTGGCGCGGCCCTTGGATGGAAAGCATCTGGCCTTTGACTGGAAACAAGGGCAGTTGGGGCAGCAGGCGAGCGCTCCAGGCTCCGCAGGCCAGCACGGCACGCTGGCAGGGCAGCTCGTAGTCCTGGTCGTCGGCGCGCCTGAGACGCACCCCAGCCAGTCGCCCCCTGCCCTGCCCTGAATCCCCCTCTGAAGGCTTGGACTCCGTGAGCAGTTCCAGCACTTCGCTGCCTTCCTCAAAGGTCACACCCCGGGCAACACAGGCGGCCTCCAGGGCGCGCATCAGTTCGCGGCGGTTGTCGATCTGGCCGTCCTGGGCAAACAGCAGACCGGCCTGCCAGTGGGGGGCAAGGCCTGGCACCTCCTGCTCCAGCCCCGAGCGATCCAGGGCCAGGCCCCACGGCGCTGTGGCGTAGCCATCCCGCTCAGCGTTGCTGGCAAAGGGCACAACAATGCCGCAGGGGTGGAGACCGCAACCCAGGCCGCTATCCGCCTCGATGGTTGCAACCCAGGCGGGGATCAGCTCCAGGCTGCGTTGGCCCAGGGCCAACAGCGGACCTTGCAGCCCCTCGGCGTGGGGGGCCAGCATGCCGGCTGCGACAAAGCCCGCCGCCTCGCTGCGGCGGCGACTGAGCACATGAACCGACTCTCCACGGCGCGCCAGGCCGTGGGCGATGGCCAGCCCCAGCAGACCTCCGCCCAGAA
Source organism: Cyanobacteriota bacterium (assembly GCA_026389315.1). Taxonomy (GTDB): domain Bacteria; phylum Cyanobacteriota; class Cyanobacteriia; order PCC-6307; family Cyanobiaceae; genus Cyanobium. The sequence goes on along the minus strand of JAPLIC010000037.1, from coordinate 68,517 downwards.
CCAAAATGGTTTCTTGAGCTTGGCTGGCCATCGGGTTGGGATTAGCGATTGGCAGGCACTGGTCCCTTGCGGGGAACCAGAAGCAGGGCCCGACCAGCCGGATCAGCTACCGCTGTGTCGGCCCTCAAGCTTGTTCCTTTGACCCAGTGCAGCAGCAGGGCGCGGAGGGGGCCGCCATCGCTGCTGGCAGGGGCGGGCAGGTTGAAGTGGGTTCCCCCCTCCACCAGGACCAGCTGGCTGCGGTCCAAGGGATAGAGGTGAAAGGGATCAAGGGCCTCCGGGTGGACGGGCACCACAATGTCACTGCTGCCAGAAATCAATAACACCGGTTTCTGCAGATCCACCAGGCCAGCGGCAAAGATCAGTGCCTGGGGGGGGCTAACGGCGACGACACGCACGATGCGGGGATCGGCCAGGGAAGCGCCCGTTGCTGCAGGCAAGAAGGTGCACTGCAACACCCAGCTCAGATTGCGATCGGGATTGTTGGTGTTTTTGCAGGCCTGCCAGAGAGTGGCCTGAAGGCTGCGGGCGCCGGCCAGCTGGAGGGCGGTGGTGCCACCCCAGGAATGGCCGATGAAGGTGAGCCCCCGGGCCGGCAGCCCTTCTGCCCCGGGAATCTGACCGTTCTCCAGGGCGTCCAGCACCGCCTTGACATCCCTGGGGCGGCGCAGGAATTCGCGCGGATCGGGTGGCGGCGCATTGCCGGCCAGCATCTGGGCTTGTTGGCTGATGTCACTACCGGGATGGCGGGGCAACAACACCGGCGCTCCATGGCGGGCCAGATGCTGCGCCCAACCGAGAAAACTGGTGGGCGAATCCCACAGTCCATGGGAGATGACAACGGCGGGCATGCTGGGCGGGCCTACCGGGCGCACAAGGGTGACCTCCAGGGATTCCTTCTCGCTAGCAGGAGGCAGGTTCACCACCCGGGTCGTGATCGCGAAAGGGCCTCGCCCCAAAGCCTCCGATGGCGCCGCCGGCAGGCGGGGAAGCGTTTTCAGCAGCGCGGTGATCTTTTCGTCGTTCTGATTGATTTGCCTGAGGAACATGGCGGCACGGTCCAGGCGGATCGAGACTTTGTGGCCAGGGATGGCCTGCAGCAGGTTCAGCAGCGTTGCTTGGCGGCCTTCAGCCATCAGTTTGCGCAGGCCCGCCTGGACTGGCTCGGAGTCCAACACTTTGGCTTCGTTGCCATCGACATCGATCAACCGTTTCAAGATCAGCTCGACCTGGCGGGCCATCGGGGCGTCGAGATGGTCCTGCATCGGCAGGGGGTGGTTCAGCAACTCCTGCAGCCGCAGCGCATAGGCCCCATTGGTGGCCCTGTTCAGCTCCGCCAGATCGCTATTTCCCGCCCAGAGGGCATCGGGGGTGACCAACTCGGCGATCCGAACCGAAAAATCTTCTTGGAGCAGCGGCAGGCGGATCTGCAAAATATCGATGGCCCTGGCTGCTCCCGGGGTCATTAGCAGAACACCGCCCAGGGCGGTGGCTAACGCAGGCGAACGCAACGGCTGCGAGAGCACCTGGCGGCAGCGCCGACGCAACTGGCATAAAGGGAAAGCCAAGGCAGGCCCGCAATACTGGCCCCCCAGTCTCTCGCAATAGCTGGACCCGTGGACCGCAAGGCAATGCAGGCCGATTTTGGGGCCGTTCCGCCAAGACCGAGGCACTGTTTTGCTGGTCTCATCCGGCCAGCCAGGGCAGCCGGCCAGCGACCCATGGCGCCCATCAGCCCCAGCTGGAGTGGCGTCAGGCCAGCAGTTGTTGCCGTGGCATGGCGGTGGGGGCTGGCGGCGCTACCGCAGAATTGGCAGCAACGGCCCGAGCGCTCAAGCGTGTGAGTACAACACCCCATGGGGAAGAAAGCGACCGGAGGGGCTGGATGAGGTCATCTGGTGCCAAGACCCATAGGGCCAAGACCCATAGGGCCAAGACCCGCGCCTCCTGACCCGAGGGAGGGCGCGATGGGATGGAGGGCTGATTGAAAACCAGGCCAGTTGGAGCCCCGCATATAGAGAGACGGGGTATAACAAAAGGGGTCAATAGGTGCGGATAAGCCATCAAACCCTGTTGAAATATTCTCTGTCAAAAGGCTTGCCGCATCAGGGCCTGGTTTTCCCTGGGCTAGGGACCACGGTTTTCCTGATTAGAGCCTGTCCCAGAGGGATCATTGGGCGTTCCTAGCTTGGCCGCGTTACTTGCCCTTGTAATACAATGCTGCTTTGAAAAAGCTAATATGGATGGATTGGCATGGTGTTGAAAGGGCAAAAAGGCGGGGAAAAAGCCGGTGACTGGATTTGAACCTGCGACCTACTGATTACGAATCAGTTGCTCTACCACTGAGCTACACCGGCAGCCTAAAGAAATTAGCATTCGTCCCCCTCCCCCCGTTGCCATGGCTTTGCCACCGAGTCGTGATCTGGATCCCGATTTACGTCGCCGCCTCCTGCTTGAGGCCCGCACGCCATGGAGAGGTCTGCGCAGGGCCCTCTGGTTTGCCTTGTTGGCCTCGGCCGGTCTCGGGCTGGCAACGATGGCATTGAGGCTCTCTGCGGGCTCCGAGGTGGCCTCAACCGATCTCTTGATCCAAACTCTCGCCGTTCTGGTTTGCGGCGGGCTGCTCTGGTGGGATCGCAACCGGGCCCTCGGCGATGTCCCCCCCAGGGACCCATGAGACCTCCTTCTCGACGCCTGGGTCGGCGATGGCGGCTGGCGGGGCGGTTCGGGGTGGGGATGGCGGACGGGCTTGGACTTCCCCTTGGAAAGGGGCGAAAAGCAGCAGGGGCAGACCCAGGCTGAGGCGTTGTGCGGCCATGGCTTCGCTGGTCATGGCCGGCACCATCGGCAAGCTATCTGTGGGCCGGCTGAGCAACCAGACGGCCTGAAGCAGTTGTTGCCATTGCCACAGCATCACGGCCAGAACGGCGGCTGAAAGCAGCAGGGCCAACAGGCGGGGACTTGCCGACAGAGGCGAGTAGGGATGGGCCAAGGCCGCGTGGTTGTCGATCCACCACAGCATGGGTAGCAGCAGCATCGCGCCAAACGCCAAGCCGAGGCGAAGTGGCAAGCCCTCCTGGAGGCGACTGAGGCGCTGTTGGACGGGCCGGCGTCCCCGCAAGGGAGTCTGCAGCACCAGCAGCGACCAGACATCGGCTGGACGCCGCCACAGCAGCAAGGCTGGCGCCAGGGCGCCGAGCATCCAGCACAACAGCCGCTCAAGGCCAGGCCAGGGTCCGGGGTCCTGGCCCGCGAGCAGCAGCAGCAGCAACAGGGCCTCCAGGGGGAGAACCCCAAGGGAGACCAGTTGAAACCACAACAGTGGTTCAGCGCGCGGGTTCACGCGATTTAGCCTGCCAGGGTTCGGCGCTGGGTGACCAGGCGGTAGGCCTCGACGCGATCACCGTCCTGCCAGGACGAGAAACGGTCGCAGCCGATGCCACATTCAAAGCCGGTGGCCACTTCCTTGACATCATCCTTGTTGCGACGGAGGGAGTCGAGGTCGCCCTCGTAGACCAGCTCCTTGCCGCGTCGGACGCGCACCTTGCAATTGCGCTGCAGCTTGCCGCTAGTGACATAGCAACCCGCCACGGCACTTTTGCCGATGCTGAACACCGCCCGAACCTCGGCTTCGCCCAAGGTCTCTTCCACCAACTCGGGTTCCAACAGACCCTCCATGGCGAGTTGGATGTCCTCCAACAATTTGTAGATGACGTCATAGTCCCGCACATCAACGCCAGTCAGATCGGCAGCCCGTTTGGCACCGGAGGCCATGGAGGTATTGAATCCAACGATCACTGCCCCGGAGGCGGCGGCCAGGTCGACGTCGGTTTCAGTGATCTCGCCAGGGGCCGAGAGCAGAACCCGGACTTGGACCTCCTCCTGGGGCAACTGCTCGAGGGCGCCAAGAATGGCTTCCACACTCCCCTGCACGTCGGCTTTCAAGATCAGGTTGAGCTCTTTGAGTTCTCCCTCGCTGACCTTGCTGGACATGGAGGCCAGGGAAACCCGGCGGGAGGCCATCTGCTGGGCAAGTCGGGTGGCGCGGGCTTCATTGGCCCTGTCCCCCACCACGGCCCGGGCTGACTTCTCGTCAAGGTAAACCTCAAACTCGTCGCCGGCGGTGGGCACCTCGCTGAAGCCAAGCGCTTCGACAGCACTGGATGGACCGGCCTGTTTGACCCGCTTGCCGGTGTCATCCACCATGGCTCGCACCTTGCCCAGCACAGGACCCGCCGCCAAAACATCGCCAGCGCGGAGGGTGCCGTTTTGGATCAGCAAAGTGGCCACGGGGCCCTTGGCCTTGTCCAGGTGGGCCTCAATCACGGTGCCGCGAGCCAGGCGGTCGGGATTGGCCTGCAGGTCTTCCACATCGGAGACCAGCAGGATCATTTCCAGCAATTTGTCGATGTTCTCGCCCTTGATGGCGCTCACCGGCACCATCACAGTATTGCCGCCCCAATCCTCCGCCACGAGGTCGTGGCCGGAGAGTTCCTGCTTGACTCGATCCGGGGAGGCCCCCTCCTTGTCGATCTTGTTGATGGCCACCACGATTGGGACTTCGGCGGCCCTGGCGTGGCTGATGGCCTCCAGGGTCTGGGGCCGCACACCATCGTCGGCGGCCACGACCAAAACAGCGATGTCGGTGACCTTGGTGCCACGGGCCCGCATGGCGGTGAAGGCTTCGTGCCCTGGAGTATCGAGGAAGGTGATGCGGTGTTCCTCGCCGCCTAGGGACACCTCCACCTGGTAGGCACCGATGTGCTGGGTAATCCCACCGGCTTCGCCGGCCGCCACCCGGGTCTTGCGGATGGCGTCCAGCAGGCTGGTCTTGCCGTGGTCGACGTGACCCATCACCGTAACCACCGGCGGACGCCGGATCAGGTGGGCCAGATCGCTGGCCTCGATCATTTCCACGGTTTTCTTGGCCGCGGATTCGACGTCGTCTTCAAGGACAGGAACGCCGAATTCGTCCGAAACGGTCTCGATCGTGGGCAGATCGAGGGTCTGGGTCACGGTGGCGATGATGCCCTTGAAGAACAAGGATTTGATGATCTCGGAGCTTTCGACTCCTAGTCGGTCCGCCAATTCCTGCACGGTGAGGTTGCCCTCCGGCACGATCAGCATTTCAGGGCGCTGGGACTTGGCTTCTCGGGCCGCCCGCAGCTCCATGGCACGGCGGCGCTGACGTTGGCGGGTGGTTTCTTTTTTGCGCTTGCGAACGGCCACCGTTGGCTTGAGTGCGGCCGCAGCGCTGCTGCGGGGCTTGGCGGGCCTGGCCAGGCTCGCCTGGAGCACCAGTGCCTCCTGTTCACCGGCGAAACCACCGGTTTCGGCCGTGAGGGCATCATCGTTTTCGCCGATGATGTGGACCTTCTGGCGCTGTTTCTGGGGCGAACGGCTGCGCAGTGCCTCCAGTTTTGCGCTGTCATCCCAGTCAGGACGGCGGGCCCGGGTGCTGGGGGCTCCCGCCACTGGCGCACGGAAACCGGGTCGTTTGGGCGGTGCCGCCGTGGGAGCGGCTGTGGGGCGGACCAGTTCGGTATCCCCGCCGGCGCTTTCGGTGCCCTGGCGGCGGGGGGCGGCAGGCGCAGGCCGACCATTGGGCGTCTGCAGCTGCATGAGCTCGCCCGGTGCCATCGGCTTGCGCATGCCAGCCGGCATTCCGGGCCGACCTGGGGCCGCCGGGCGACCGCTGCTGGGGGTTCCTGGGCCGGCACTATCCCGGCGAATGGGCTTGCCCACCAGCTCCAAGGGAGTTGCCCCTGGCCGCCCAGGGCCAGGGGAGGGGCGCGACCCCGGTGCCGCTGGACGACTGCCAGCCGTTCCCGCCCGTACCGGAGCTGGCGCTCCGGGCCTTTGGGGCCGGGAGGAGGGGGGGGCGGGCCGGACCGACGGTGGCGCGGGCCGGGCCGACGGTGGTGCCGGCCGTGCCGCCGGGGGGGCAGGCCGCAGCGAAGGTGGCGGCGGCGGTTTGACCGAGGGTGCCGCTCCCTTGATCACCGGCGCCGCCGGCTTGTTCCCTGGGGCCGCAGGCACCGTGCCCGCTGGTTGGGGACGGCCGACCAGCTGGGGTCGGCTACCGCCACTGACCGAGGGCGGGCGCACGGGGGTTCCTGAAGCCCGGGGGCCAGAGCTCGGTGGCGCGGGGCGCTGACTGCCTTCCGGGCGCGGTGACGCTGGCAGCGGTGGACGGGTTGACTGGACTGGCCCTGTCGGTTTGGTTGTATCCGGTCGACGGATCTCTTGGACCGGCCGGGGGGATGGTGCGGCGGGTCGTGCTGGTGGGGCTGGTGCTGGAGCGGCGGCGGCTGCGGCTGGTGGTCCTGCCGTCGCGACTGGGCCAGGCTTGGCCGGTGCCGATGGGTGGGTGTCACCTGGGGCTACGACGGCGGCTCCCGGCCGGGGCGTGGGCAGATTCGCCGCTGGGCGAACCGGCTGGGGTCTGGCAGCTCCGGCAGTTGCTGGTTTGGCAGGCAGGGGCCGGGCGGCGGGAGGGCTGACGATTTCGGCCGGGCGGCTGGGTGGACTTGCTGGTTCTGAGGCGGCCCGGGCCGGGGCTGGAGCTGGGCGGGCGGGCGGAGCAATAGCCGCCGGTGTGGCAGGTGCCACAGGACGGGCCGGGGGCGCGGGAGGCTCAGTCCTGGGGGTGGCCCCGCTTTCCTGGTTTGCCTTCTTCAAGGCCAGAATGGCCTTAGGGGCTGGCGCAGGCGCAGCTCCCCCTCCATTGCTTTTAGTGCGGATCAGTGCCCGAATGCGGCCCGCCTCATCTTCGCTGATTGAGCTGCTGTGGCTGCGTGCCGGGATGGAAAGGGTCTCGGCGGCGTCGAGCACGTCCTTGTTGTCCAGGCCCAGGTCCTTGGACAACTCATAAATTCTCATTTTGCCGCTGGTGGTCATTCAGGTCTCTGATTCGGTCGGAGGTAACCGGGGTGTCCGGGCCACAGTCGGATGCGGGCCATGCCTCATCTTGCCTCAGGGGCTGCATTAGTCGCGCCTGCAGGCTGTCCAGGATCGAGGCGGGCACTTGACAGCGCAGGGCCCTCTGCAGGCGCCGACGCCGTTGGCTGTCCTGCAGACAATCAAGGCTGGGACAGACATAGGCGGAGCGGCCCATGCCCCGGTCCAGGGCGAACCCGCCGCCAGCCAGGCGGATGACCCGCCAGAGATGGCGGCGGTCCGCCAGGGTCCTGCAGGCCACGCAGCGGCGCAGTACCGGGCGATCGCCCCTCACCTTTCCTCCTCCGGGTCGGTTTCTGCGGGGGCTTCGCTTGGCGCCAGATCGCTACTTGAGGCCAAGTCGGTGGTGGGCGCCAAGTCGGCACTTTCTTGCACTTCGTCCCTGTCCTCGTCCTCGTCCTCGTCTTCGGGCAAGGGGTAAAGCTCCCGCAGGCGTGCGTCCTCCTCAGCTCTAGTGGCTTGTTCTGCGGCCAGTCGGGCCTCAGCTTCCGCTTGCAAGGTTTCTTCTTCCTGCCTTTGGCTAATCAGAACCGCGACGGTTTCGTCTTCGGAGGTCTGGTTGTAGTCCTGGGAATTCTTGATGTCGATTTTCCAGCCTGTCAATCTTGCGGCCAGCCGCACGTTCTGACCTTCGCGTCCAATGGCCAGACTGAGTTGGTCGGGAGGTACGAGCACATGGGCATGATGACCCTCAGGATCGACGAGCCGCACTCTATCGACGCGGGCCGGACTGAGGGAATGGGCGATGTATTCACCGGGGTCAGGGGACCAACGAATGACATCAATCTTCTCCCCACGCAACTCATTGACCACCTGTTGAATACGAGAGCCCCTGGCCCCGATACAGGCGCCGACGGGATCGACCTCCCTTTCAACACTATCGACGGCCACTTTGGTGCGGGGTCCCACGGAGCGGGAGGGAGGATTGGCTTCTCGGGCAACGGCGACGATGCGCACTGAGCCCTCTTGAATTTCGGGAACTTCGTTTTCAAAAAGATATACGACTAAGCCGGCATTTGAGCGTGAGATGAACAGTTGTGGCCCCCGGCGTGGCACCTCGCTCACCTCTTTCAGGAAAACCTTGAATGTGGCATTGGCTCGATAGTTGTCATTCGGCAATTGGTCTCGCCGCGGGAGTTCGGCTTCCACCTCAGGGCGGCCTAGGCCGGAACTGACGCCCATGATGACCGACTGTCGCTCAAAGCGAATCACGCGCGCCGTGAGGACCGGATCCTCAAGGTCGGCGAATTCCTCCTGAATCATGCGGCGCTGTTGATCCCGTAGTTTCTGGGCTAGCACCTGCTTGGTTGTGGCGGCAGCCATCCGACCGAAGTCATCTTTTTCCGGGGTGACATCAAGCACCACCGTGTCGCCAGTTTGGGCGTCATCGGCGACTTGCCTGACTTCCTCGATCGAGATCTGGTGATCTTCGCTCTCGACCTCTTCAACGATAATCTTACTGGCTAAAACTCGATAGCCTTCTTCATCAAGATCCAGGGCCACATCGAAATTGCTGAAATAATCTTCCTCGAAGGGATCTTCGCTGATGCCCAAATAAAGGGTTCTGCGATAGCGCTCGTAGCCTTTCAGTAAGGCTTCCCGCAGGGCCGCCTCGACGACCTGCGGAGGCAGCTTTTTCTCTTCACTGATGTCCTCGATCAAATTGTTAAGACCGGGCAGCAGAACCAGGGCCATGGGGAGAAGGGAAGCAAGGGAGGGTTGGAAAGCTGGGTGGTGGGCTGCCTTGGGCGAAAGGCTCTGCCGGATCAGGGGCCATCCCGGGGGCTGACCAGGCGCACATGGGCCACGGAGGCGCGATTCAGGCGCAGGGTGCGGCCGCGCACATTGAGCCGAACCTCAAGCGCGTCCCGCTCGAGGAGGAGACCTTCGCGGATCTGTTCGCCCCCTTGCCCATCGTCCAAGGTGACCGCCACGGGAAAACCACGAAAGCTGGTGAAATCACGATCGCTCGTCAGCTCTTCAGCGATGCCGGGACTGCTCACCTCCAACACGTAGGGGCTTTCCAGCAGGTTTGCACTCTCAAGGGCCTCACCGAGGGGGCCGCTGAAGGCTGCGCAGGCGTCAAGGCTGACGTCGCCACCATCGGATTGCCGCACCATCACTTGTACCGTCATCGGGATGCGGTGGCTGTGGAGGTGAACAGCTACGACTTGAAGATCGGCCGCCATGGCCTCAGTGGCAGCCAGGCGCTCAAGATCAGCAACAAGCGGGTGGGGCAAGGGAAGACAAGAGCTGGGGCGGACCGCCGCAGCTGCAGTTGTCAAACTGCCCCCTCATGACGCTGGCCGGCGGACCGGCGCAGGGGCGAAAAGGATGGTGCCCGGCGGGCAAGAAACCACCTTAATGGACCGGGGGTGGAGAGATTGCCCCTTGTTCAGAGGGAGCTTGGCATGTCCAGAACCGGGGGTTCGGCGTAGTAATCGCTTTTGCTGGCGTCGCCCCGCAAGCTCGGGTCCTGGTTGAGGCACTGGCCACACTGTTCGGGAGTCCGCAGGTACTGGCAGACCCTGGCCCAGAGTTTGGATCGGGTGCCAGGCGCCCCGAGGCTGAAATGGACAAGATCCTGGCCGCCGGCCAAGGATTGGATCTCGACTTCGCAGAGGGTGCAGCGTCGCCGGCTGCCTGGAGAACTTGTGACCATGACCGGCGCAAGGTTCGAGGCAACTTAGGCGGGCTGATCCCGTTGGGGAAGGCGGACCCTGGTTTGACGGCGGCGAAAACGAGGATTCTTCATGACTTGGCTGGGAATTGCGCTTGATGGGGATTCCGCTGCGTGGCGGACGGGGTTCGCGAAGCGGGGGTAATCCGGCATGAATGGCCCCGCCTTGCTTGGCAGGAATCCCCCTAGTTTCGGGGTCCAGACATGTTGGGAGTTCCTGCCCTGATCCAGCTTTATCGCCAACTGGTTCGTCCAGTTCTGACCGTTTTGCTGGCCGCCCTGGTGATCTTGTCCCCGTTGAGACCCTCGCCGGCCCAGGCCCTTGGCCCCGCCACCTCCGCCCCTGATCTGTCCCAGGCTGGGGCCAAGTCCGCCCATAGCTTCGTGGCCGAGGCGGCCCGTCGGGTGTCGCCGGCCGTGGTTCGTATCGATACAGAGCGCCAGGTGGCCAGGCCTGCCTTTGATCCGGCCATGCTGGATCCCTTGCTGCGGGATCTGATGGGAGATCCCTCGACTTCGATGCGGGAACGGGGTCAGGGTTCTGGGGTGGTGATCGACGCGGCCCAGGGTCTGGTCCTGACCAATGCCCATGTGGTCGATCAAGTCGATGGGGTGGCCATCACCTTTGCCGATGGTCACCAGGTGGATGCCACGGTGGTTGGGGCTGATTCCGTGACCGACCTGGCGGTCGTGCGGTTGCCCTCCCAAGGGGGAGTGCTTAAAGCGGCCCCCCTCGGAGACTCCGAAGCCCTGGAAGTAGGTGACTGGGCCATTGCTCTGGGGAGTCCCTACGGCCTGGAAAGAACCGTCACCCTGGGCATTGTCAGCAGCCTGCACCGGGATATCAATAGTCTCGGGTTCGCTGACAAACGACTGGATCTGATCCAGACCGATGCCGCCATCAACCCCGGCAATTCCGGGGGGCCGTTGATCAATGCCAGTGGTGAGGTGATTGGGATCAATACCCTCGTGCGATCCGGTCCGGGAGCGGGCCTGGGTTTTGCCATCCCGATCAACCTGGCCAAGCGGGTGGCGGAGCAATTGGCAACCGGTGGCAAGGTGATTCATCCCTACCTGGGTCTCCAGCTGGTGCCGCTGACGGCAAGGGTGGCCCGGGAGAACAATCAAGATGCCAATGCCCTATTGCAACTGCCCGAGCGCGATGGCGCCCTGGTCCAGAAGGTGCTTCCCCAAAGCCCGGCTGAGGCCTCGGGACTCAAGCGGGGCGACCTGGTGGTTTCGATTGACTCGGACCGGGTGGCCACGCCCGCTGACCTGCTCAAGAGAGTCGAACAGGCCAAGGTGGGCGAGCCCCTCCCCCTCAAGGTGGTGAGGGGTCAGCGGGAGATTCAGATCTCGATTCGGCCGGCTGCCTTGCCCCAGCAGGGCCAATCCCCCCATGGCCAATCCCCTGGCTAAGGAGCTGACCGGGGAGCCGGGCAACGGGTGTGTCGGCTCCCCGGTCAACAACCGCATCACTCAGGAACAGTTTCGAATATCTTTTCAAAGACCTCAGTATTCTTTGTATTTTAGTAGGGACTGGTTTTTTGGTTGTTGATCAAATCATCTCCAGCCAGTTAAACTATTTTCCTCCTAACGCTCCTGCCACGATGCAGGGGTTCGCATCAGGTCTGGGGAAGGTCGAAGCGGGGCTCAAATTGGCTGTCGTGGATGCTGTCTTGGGCAAGCTTGCGGGCCATGGCAAGCATGAGATCCATGGTTAGGGGATTATCCATGGCATTGATATTGTTTAGTTGTTCGCCAAGCTGAAGTGCTAGATCAGGGCAAAGTGAGACCGCATTTTCCTTGGTGAGGGCCATGTCGTAGCGAAGGTAAGTCAGCATAGGCTTGCCCCCAAGTATGTCGCCTCTTAGATCTCCACATTCACTGTCGATGACGCGGCTCGTTTCACTGGCAGAGAGCCACTGCATCATTGTTTCAACAAGGTTGCCGCAGTCATTCATTAGACTCATTAACGCCGTTATTGCTCCGGTGGCAGCAAGGCTTGTGGTGTCATTGCTGGGATCGCTGCGCCCTGTCCCCACGGATACCAGCAACAGGTTGTCGGCGCCGCTGGACCAACTCAGGTTGTAGCCCTTGAGGGTGGCAAATAGAAAAGCCTGGAGCGCAGGGTTGTTGAACGGGCTAACACCCCCATCGACGAATTGACCCTTTTCGGGTTTCATGCCGGGTCGCTCAATAATTGTAATTTCTTCTGGGTCAAAAAATGTGGGCGCGGCGGTGGAGGCGCGAACCACCTTCCAGAGGGGGTAATCTGCGTTGGAAATCCAGTGGCTGGTGCTGTCGGTATTGCGGAAGTACTTTCCCTTGGGGTTATTGGACATTGGCCAGGGGCTACCCGTATCCAGTCGCTTGGACATCACCAGCAGCCCCGTGCGCAGTTGGTCGCTTTCCAGGGTGGTGTCGCTGCCGAAGACGGACTTGAGTTCGCTTTCCAGTCGTCCCTTGTCGTAACGGGCGCGGATGACCCCTTGGCGCAACCAGTCCCGGCTGAAGACGTTGCGGCCCAGCTTTTGGTACTTCTCAAGCACCTCCACCACGGACATCCCCAGGGCCAGGCAGGCGGCAATGATGGCCCCTGTCGAAGTGCCGGCGATCAGATCGAAATAGTCGCTGAGGCGGAAGTCAGGGTCGTTGCCGTGGCGCTGCCGCAGGAGCTGCTCCAGGGTCTCCAGATACCCGAGCGTCAGGATTCCCTTCAGGCCACCGCCATCGAGCGCCAGGATGCGCTTGGGACCGGGGCCCGAAAGGTGGAGCTCCTTCGACAGCTTGCGGTATCGGGAGGGCATGGGGGGCTGGATTGGGCCATTTCGACTCCATTGTGGTCCCAACACAAGTCCAAGCAGCTGGAGAGGGGCTGGACCGAAGCGAGCGTTGTAGGATCTGCCTTTGTTGAATTCGCTGCGAACCCGCTGTGGCCAATAACAAGTCTTCCAAGAAACGCATCGAGATCGCCGAACGCAACCGTTTGCGCAACCGCACTTACAAGTCGGCCCTGCGCACCTTGATGAAGCGCTGCTTTGTCGCCTGCAGCACCTACGGCCAGAAGCCTGGGCCTGAGTCCAAGGCCGCCGTTGAGTCCTCCCTGAACGCCGCCTTCAGCAAGATCGACAAGGCTGTGAAGGTGGGAGTGATGCATCGCAATACGGGCTCCAACCAAAAATCCAGGCTCAGTGCTGCTGTCAAGCAGGTTCTTGAGCCGGGCACGGGCGCAGGGGCTGTTGCGGCCTGATTAGCCCCTTTGGCTGGTCCTGGCAGCTTGCTACGGTCACGCCGCTCGGTTTGAGAGGTAACGGGTGGCTGTCGACGATCTTCAGCAACGCATGAAGCAAGCCGTGGCGGCGGCTGCGGTTGAGCAAATTCAAGATGGCATGGTGCTGGGCCTGGGGTCCGGCTCCACGGCGGCGATGATGATTGAGGGCTTGGCGGAGAAGCTCCGCAGCGGCGCGTTACACGACATCACTGGAGTTACCACGTCCTTTCAAGGCGAGGTTCTAGCCGCCCAGCTCGGCATTCCCCTCAAGAGCCTGAACGCCATCGATCACATCGACCTGGCCATTGATGGCGCTGACGAGGTCGATCCGGCTTTTCAGCTCATCAAGGGAGGGGGAGCCTGTCATGTCCAGGAGAAGCTGGTGGCTCGACGGGCCAAACGCTTCGTCGTGGTCGTAGATGCCGGCAAGTTGGTGGAACGACTCAATCTGTCCTTTCTGTTGCCCGTTGAGGTCTTGCCTGGGGCATGGCGCCAGGTGAAGGCGGAACTGGCCGCCCTGGGTGGCGATGCCGAGCTGCGCATGGCCGTTCGCAAGGCCGGGCCGGTGGTGACCGATCAAGGCAACCTGGTGCTGGATGTCAAGTTTGCCGGCGGTATCGCTGACCCGGCCACCCTTGAGTCAACCATCAACAATGTTCCTGGTGTCCTCGAAAACGGACTGTTCGTGAATCTCGCCGACCAAGTGCTTGTCGGAGAGATCGTTGCAGGTGTTGCCCGGGTCCGCGATCTGATCCGTCGCTGATGGAGCAAGCCGATCCGCAGGTGGCACCTGGGTGAGTCCCCCAGAGACGCCCTGGGGGACATGGGGACTTGAACCATGAAATTTTTGACTGGACCCGCCCAGCTGCTGGATCGCCACTGCAAGCTGACTTGGCCAACGGGGCCCTTGGGTCAGGCCCTCGCCGTTGCCATTAGGGGCATCCCCGATGGGCCTCAGGGGGAAGCCAACCGTTGCTTGACTGACTCGGCGTGGCTATGGAGTCCTTCGCTGGCGGCCAGGGTGATCACGGCGGGACCGGTGGCCTCCAGGGCGGCGCGATTAAAGCTGATCAAGCTGGTATGGCGCAGGAAGGTTTCGACGCTCAAGGCACCACTGAAGCGGGCGGTGCCGCTGGTGGGAAGGGTGTGGTTTGGGCCGGCCAGGTAATCCCCCACGGCCTCTGGACTCCAGGGCCCAAGAAAGATGGCCCCGGCGTGGCGGATGTGCTCGGCCAGGGGTTCGGGATGCTCCACCAACAGCTCCAGGTGCTCGGGGGCGAATCGGTCACTGAGGCTGGCTGCGGCTTCGAGGTCCGCGCAGACCACAATCAGGCCCCAATCTTCCAGGGCTGTACGGGTGATGGCAGCCCGTGGGTGGTTTTCCAGTTGGGCGTCGATGGCCTTGGGGACAGCCGCCGCCAGTTCGGCGCTGGTGGTGATCAGGATCGCCGCCGCCAGGGGGTCGTGTTCGGCCTGGGCCATCAGGTCGGCGGCGACATGCTCCGCTCTGGCGGTGTGGTCAGCAATGACCAGGACCTCGCTGGGGCCCGCTAGGGAGTCGATGCCCACCTGGCCGTAAACCGCTTTTTTGGCCAAGGTCACCCAGAGGTTTCCCGGCCCGCTGATCACATCCACCCGGGGCACGGTTTCGGTCCCCCAGGCCAGGGCGGCAATCGCCTGGGCTCCGCCGACCTGGATGACTTCGTTAATGCCGCAGAGATGGGCTGCGGCCATGACCGTTGGGTTGGGTGTTCCGCCCGGACCCGGTGGGGTGACCATGACGATGCGTTCGACGCCAGCCACCCTTGCCGGCACTGCGTTCATCAACACGGTGCTGGGATAGGCGGCCCGACCGCCGGGCACATAAAGTCCCGCCCTCTGCACGGGCCGCCAGCGGCGGCCAAGCTTCTCGCCATGGGGACCAACCACGGACAGGTCTGCCGGCAGCTGGCGGCGATGAAAATCGAGAATGCGGCGATGGGCCAGCTCCAGGGCTTGGCGCAGCTCGATGGATGTGGATTCCCAGGCGGCCTGCAGTTGGCTGCTGTCTAGACGAAGGGGCTGGGGCCGCACCCCGTCGAAACGTTCACTGAGTTCGAGCAGGGCGGCGTCCCCCCCGAGGCGCACCTGTTCCAGGATGGCGGCCACCGTTTCCTCTTCCTGGCGCCGGCGGCCACCGCCGGTGCGGGCGGCAATGGCCTCCAGCCTGGCGCCGGCGGCCTCACCATCCGGCAGGCAGGTCAGGGCCACGGCAGCAGGGGCGGCATTGGGTTGGGAACCGGATGCAATCAAGCTCTCATTTGGCATCGTTGCTTGAGGCTAGGGTCCAAGGCCCAGATCGACAGTGCGCCGCGGGCCCTGGCCACAATGGGTAACCCTTGGGCCCACCCGCGCCTCCATGGCCTCCTTGCCTGTCGTTGATTCCCCTTCCGGTGCAGGGGCCGCACCAGCCCCTTTGGTGGATTCCCATTGCCACATCGTTTTCCGACAATTCGAGGACGATCTCGATGGGGTGGCTGCCCGCTGGCGGCAGGCCGGCGTGCGGGCCCTAGTCCATGCTTGCGTCGAGCCGGGTGAGATTCCGGCCATCCGCGCCCTGGCGGATCGCTTCCCCGAAATGCGCTACTCGGTGGGTGTCCACCCCCTGGACACCGAGCACTGGCAGGCCGATACGGCCATGGTGCTGCGGGAGGCCGCCCTGGCTGACGATCGGGTCGTGGCCATCGGAGAGCTGGGGTTGGATCTCTACCGCCAGAAGAATCTTGAAGAGCAGCTGGCCATGTTGAGACCCCAGCTTGATCTGGCCAGCGAGCTCGATCTCCCCGTGATCATCCATTGTCGGGACGCCGCCGAGCCCATGCTGGCCGAACTGCAGCAACGGCATCGCCTGGGCGCAGGCCTGAAGGGGGTCATGCACTGCTGGGGGGGAACCCCTGCCGAGATGGAGACCTTTTTGGAACTGGGCCTTTTCATCAGCTTCAGCGGCACGGTCACCTTCCCCAAGGCGCTGGATACCCATGAATGCGTGCGCCGCGTACCGGCCGAGCGCCTTCTGGTGGAAACTGATTGCCCCTTCTTGTCTCCGGTTCCGCGTCGGGGTCAGCGCAATGAGCCAGCCCATGTGGCCCTGGTGGCCGAGCGGGTGGCGGAGCTGCGGGGCGAAAGCCTGGCCAACTTGGCCCGAAGCAGCTCTGCCAACGCCGTAACACTGTTCGGCTTGAAGCTTGACAAGGTATGATTTGAGATTGGCCTGGCAGCGGAGACGCTTCCATTTCCATCCTGGTTATTCAAGCCTTGGTGTCCCCAGCCCTATCCTCCGCGTCGGCAACCGCCGAGACGGTTTTCTTCCGGTCCATCCGGTGAGGCAGGTTGGTGGTGAGAGCCGTTCCCCCTTGGGGGGACGGCTGTTCGCGTCGGCATCGTCCTTGGGGATCCCCAGGGAATCGATGCGGATCTGACACCAGAGACTCCTCCAGTCCGTCCCTTCTTTTTCGTTCCTGCAGGTCCACCGCATGAGCAGCGCGATCCAGGTCGCCAAGACCGTCACTTACCTTCCCGATCTGGTGGAGGTACAGCGGGCGAGCTTCAAATGGTTCCTGGAAAAGGGCCTGATCGAGGAACTCGACAGCTTTTCGCCAATCACCGATTACACAGGCAAGCTTGAGTTGCATTTTATTGGTAATGAATACCGCCTAAAACGGCCTCGTCACGATGTGGAAGAGGCAAAGCGACGCGACGCCACATTTGCTTCTCAGATGTATGTGACCTGCCGGCTTGTCAATAAGGAAACTGGGGAAATCAAGGAACAAGAAGTCTTCATCGGCGAACTGCCGCTGATGACAGAGCGAGGCACTTTCATCATCAATGGTGCCGAAAGGGTCATTGTAAACCAGATTGTGCGCAGTCCTGGAGTCTATTTTAAGGATGAGCAGGATAAGAATGGTCGCAAAACATTCAATGCCAGCCTGATCCCCAACCGGGGTGCCTGGCTGAAGTTTGAGACCGACAAGAATGACTTGCTTCACGTACGCGTTGATAAGACACGTAAGATCAATGCCCATGTCTTAATGAGGGCCATCGGCCTTTCCGATAATGATGTTCTCGATAAACTCCGCCACCCTGAGTATTATCAAAAATCGATTGAGGCCGCGAACGACGAGGGCATCAGTTCCGAAGATCAGGCTTTGCTAGAATTATATAAAAAATTACGTCCCGGCGAACCCCCCTCAGTCAGTGGTGGTCAGCAGTTGCTGCATAGTAGGTTCTTTGATCCAAAGCGCTATGACCTCGGTCGCGTCGGGCGTTACAAAATCAACAAAAAGCTCCGCCTTACAATCCCCGATGCGGTGCGCACCCTCACTCCCGAGGATGTGTTATCGACGATCGATTACCTAATCAATCTTGAGCTTGATGTCGGTGGCGCTTCCCTTGATGATATTGACCATCTTGGTAACCGCCGTGTGCGCTCCGTCGGGGAGTTGCTTCAGAATCAGGTGCGTGTCGGCCTGAATCGCCTCGAAAGGATCATTAAGGAGCGCATGACCGTCGGTGAAACCGATTCGCTCACTCCGGCCCAGTTGGTCAATCCCAAGCCCCTGGTGGCGGCGATCAAGGAGTTCTTTGGCTCCAGCCAGCTGAGCCAGTTTATGGATCAGACCAACCCCCTGGCGGAGCTCACTCATAAACGTCGCATCAGTGCCCTCGGCCCGGGGGGCCTGACCAGGGAACGGGCGGGATTTGCCGTTCGCGATATCCATCCTTCCCATTACGGGCGGATTTGCCCCATCGAGACCCCGGAAGGTCCCAATGCCGGTCTGATTGGCTCCCTGGCGACCCACGCCCGGGTCAATGAATATGGCTTTATCGAAACCCCTTTCTGGAAGGTGGAAAACGGGATTGTCATCAAGCAGGGGGCTCCTATTTATCTCTCAGCTGACCTGGAAGACGAATGCCGCATCGCCCCTGGTGACGTGGCCACGGACTCCGAGGGGAACATTACGGTTGATCTGGTGCCAGTGCGCTATCGCCAGGATTTCGAAAAGGTGCCCCCCCAGCAGGTCGATTACGTGCAGCTCTCTCCGGTGCAGGTGATCTCCGTGGCAACGTCGCTGATTCCCTTTTTGGAACATGACGACGCCAACCGGGCCCTGATGGGCTCAAACATGCAGCGTCAGGCCGTGCCCCTGCTCCGTCCTGAAAGGCCCCTTGTGGGAACCGGCCTGGAAACCCAGGTCGCTCGCGATTCAGGAATGGTGCCGATTACCCGGGTCAACGGCACGGTCACTTTTGTGGATGCAACCGCCATCGTGATCCGCGATGAGGAAGGTTACGAACATGTGCACCATCTCCAGAAGTATCAACGCTCCAATCAGGACACCTGCCTTAACCAGCGTCCGATCGTCAAGCTTGGCGATCCGGTGATCGCTGGCCAAGTGCTGGCCAATGGTTCTGCCTGTGAAGGCGGCGAAATAGCATTGGGACAGAATGTATTGATCGCCTATATGCCATGGGAAGGCTATAACTATGAGGATGCCATTCTTGTGAGCGAGCGTCTCGTTCAGGACGATCTTTACACTTCTGTCCACATAGAAAAGTACGAGATTGAAGCCCGTCAGACCAAGCTCGGTCCTGAGGAGATCACCCGTGAAATTCCTAACGTTGCCGAAGAAAGCCTAGGTCATTTGGATGAAATGGGTATCATCCGTATCGGAGCTTATGTGGAATCCGGCGATATACTTGTCGGCAAAGTGACCCCCAAAGGCGAATCCGACCAGCCCCCCGAAGAGAAGTTGCTGCGGGCCATCTTCGGTGAAAAAGCCCGGGATGTTCGCGATAATTCCCTACGAGTTCCCAGTACGGAGCGTGGCCGTGTCGTTGACGTTCGCATTTACACCCGCGAACAGGGTGACGAACTACCTCCTGGCGCCAATATGGTCGTCAGGGTTTATGTGGCTCAAAGGCGTAAAATTCAAGTGGGGGACAAAATGGCGGGCCGTCACGGTAACAAGGGGATTATTAGTCGCATCCTCCCCCGTCAAGACATGCCCTATCTGCCCGATGGCACCCCGATTGACATTGTTCTCAACCCCTTGGGTGTGCCTTCGCGGATGAATGTGGGCCAGGTTTTCGAATGTCTGATGGGCTGGGCTTCCTCCCACCTCGGTTGCCGTGTGAAGGTCGTGCCTTTCGATGAAATGCACGGAGCCGAGAAGTCCAAACAGACCGTCCAGGCTTACCTCGAAGAGGCGGCCAAGCAACCCGGCAAGGAATGGGTCTATGACCCCGAGAACCCAGGCAAGATCCAGCTCATCGATGGTCGTAGTGGCGAAGCCTTCGATCAACCTGTAACTGTTGGTTATGCCCACATCCTGAAGCTTGTCCACCTTGTTGATGACAAGATCCACGCCCGCTCCACTGGTCCTTACTCCCTTGTGACCCAGCAGCCCCTGGGCGGTAAGGCCCAGCAGGGCGGCCAGCGCTTGGGTGAAATGGAGGTGTGGGCTCTTGAAGCCTATGGCGCAGCCTATACCTTGCAAGAGCTGTTGACGGTCAAGTCCGATGACATGCAGGGCCGGAACGAAGCTCTCAACGCCATTGTCAAGGGCAAACCCATACCCCGTCCTGGGACTCCCGAATCCTTCAAGGTGTTGATGCGAGAGCTCCAATCCCTGGGTCTGGACATTGCCGTCTATACCGATAGCGGCGAAGAAGTGGACCTCATGCAGGATATCAACCCCCGTCGCAGTACCCCTAGTCGTCCCACCTACGAGTCGCTTGGGGTCGCGGATTATGACGACGACTGATCTTCTCATCGACAACCGGTCCGGATGACTGTTCGGTCCGTTGCCCTTTCTGTCAGTTTTCCCTCCTTGAGTTAGCGAGCGCTCCCCACACTCCGATGTCCAACAGCAACCTTCGTACTGAAAACCACTTCGACTACGTCAAGATCACGCTCGCTTCTCCCGAGCGGATCATGCAGTGGGGGCAGCGCACACTCCCCAATGGCCAGGTGGTCGGTGAGGTGACTAAACCCGAAACAATCAATTACCGCACCCTCAAGCCCGAGATGGATGGGCTGTTCTGTGAGAAAATTTTCGGCCCTTCCAAGGACTGGGAA
This sequence comes from Cyanobacteriota bacterium, assembly GCA_026389315.1. GTDB lineage: Bacteria > Cyanobacteriota > Cyanobacteriia > PCC-6307 > Cyanobiaceae > Cyanobium. The sequence continues at coordinate 48,486 of JAPLIC010000037.1, read as the reverse complement.
TGCCATTGCGGTAAGTACAAACGGGTTCGTCACCGCGGCATTGTCTGTGAGCGCTGTGGCGTTGAGGTGACCGAGAGCCGGGTGCGTCGTCACCGCATGGGGTTTATCAAGCTAGCTGCACCGGTTTCCCATGTGTGGTACCTCAAGGGAATACCAAGTTATGTGGCGATACTTTTGGATATGCCCCTCAGGGATGTAGAGCAGATTGTTTACTTCAATTGTTATGTTGTCCTTGATCCGGGCGACCATAAAGATCTCACCTATAAACAACTCTTGACAGAGGATGAGTGGCTGGAGATCGAAGATCAGATTTTTGCCGAAGACTCAGAAATCGAGAATGAACCCATTGTTGGCATAGGCGCCGAAGCGCTTAAGCAACTGCTTGAGGATCTCCAACTCAATGAGATCGCTGAACAGTTGCGCGAGGAGATCAGTGCAAGTAAGGGACAGAAACGGGCCAAACTGATCAAGCGGCTGCGGGTGATTGATAATTTCATTGCCACCAATGCTCGTCCCGACTGGATGGTATTGGATGTCATTCCGGTGATTCCTCCGGATCTGCGTCCCATGGTGCAGCTTGATGGTGGTCGCTTTGCAACCAGCGATCTCAATGACCTCTACCGCAGGGTGATTAACCGCAACAATCGCCTGGCTCGTCTGCAGGAAATCCTCGCCCCCGAAATTATTGTGCGCAACGAAAAGCGCATGCTGCAAGAGGCCGTTGATGCCTTAATTGATAATGGCAGACGCGGGCGGACTGTCGTAGGGGCTAATAATCGCGCCCTCAAGTCTCTGAGCGATATCATTGAAGGCAAGCAGGGGCGTTTCCGACAAAATCTTTTGGGTAAGCGGGTCGACTACTCAGGCCGTTCCGTGATTGTGGTTGGTCCCAAACTGAAGATGCATCAGTGCGGCCTGCCCAAAGAGATGGCCATCGAGCTATTCCAACCCTTCGTGATCCATCGGCTCATCCGCCAGAACATTGTCAATAATATCAAGGCTGCCAAAAAGTTGATTCAGCGTGCTGACGATGAGGTCATGCAAGTGCTCCAAGAGGTGATCGAAGGCCATCCGATTCTCCTTAACCGCGCCCCCACCCTGCACCGACTCGGCATCCAAGCTTTTGAGCCCAAGCTTGTCGATGGCCGCGCGATTCAGCTGCATCCCCTGGTCTGCCCAGCCTTCAACGCCGACTTTGATGGTGACCAGATGGCCGTTCATGTGCCCCTGGCGATTGAGGCCCAGACTGAGGCGCGCATGTTGATGTTGGCCAGCAATAATATTTTGTCTCCCGCTACCGGTGAACCGATTATTACTCCTTCACAAGATATGGTGCTTGGTGCCTATTACTTGACGGCTGTGGATCGGGCGCGCCTGCGGCCAGAATTTGGGGATCGTTCGAAAACCTTCTCTGATCTAAGTGATGTGATTGCAGCCTTTGAGGAGAAGTATCTTCATCTCCATGATTGGGTCTGGGTGCGTTTCAACGGTCAGGTCGATGACGACGATGAGGTCGAGACTCCGCTTAAGGAAGAAACCCTTAGTGATGGCACCCGTATCGAACAATGGCGCCAACGCCGAGATCGGTTCGACGAAGAAGGGGCCTTGATCAGTCGTTACCTCCTCACCACCGTGGGCCGGGTTGTGATTAACCAGACAATCCTCGGCGCTGTGGCTGCCAACTGACCCGCTCCGGTTTTCCCTTTTCTCACCGTTTGCTTCGCTTCCCTTACGCTACGCGCCGCCATGACCCCCACCCCCGCCAAGAAAACGAGCAAGAAGTCAGCCAAAGCCGCCAAAACGGCCCCACCCGTTGGGGCCAGTCGTCCTACTCCCAGTCAGGCGCCCCCGTTTCGCAACCGGATTATCGATAAGAAGGCCCTGCGTAATCTCGTGGCTTGGGCTTACAAGCACCACGGCACAGCGGCAACGGCGGCGATGGCCGACGAACTCAAGGATCTTGGCTTCCATTACGCCACTCAGGCGGCGGTGTCGATTTCCGTAGATGACTTGCGCATTCCGGGTGACAAAGCGGCTCTCCTTGCTGAAGCGGAACAGCAAATCACCGAGACTGAAGAGCGGTATCGGCTCGGTGAGATTACCGAGGTGGAGCGTCATACAAAAGTAATCGACACCTGGACCGAGACGAACGAACGTCTTGTGGCCGCTGTGCGTCGCAATTTTAATGACAACGATCCCCTTAATTCTGTTTGGATGATGGCCAACTCCGGTGCCCGCGGCAATATGTCGCAGGTGCGCCAATTGGTTGGCATGCGCGGTCTGATGGCCAACCCCCAGGGTGAAATCATCGATTTGCCGATTCGTACCAATTTCCGCGAGGGTTTGACGGTCACCGAATATGTGATTTCTTCCTATGGGGCCCGTAAGGGTCTGGTCGACACGGCCCTGCGTACGGCGGACTCCGGCTATCTCACCCGGCGTCTCGTGGATGTCGCCCAGGACGTCATCGTGCGGGAGGAGGATTGTGGCACCACCCGCGGCATCCTGATTGAGGCGGACGAGAAAGGACGTTTCGCCAGCAAGCTGGTTGGCCGCCTCGCCGCCGAACCCGTCGTAGCTGCCGATGGCACCCTGATGGTCGAACGCGATGGCCAGATGGATCCCCCTTTGAGCCGGGCCATTGAGGCCGCTGGCATAACCACAGTGATGGTCCGTTCGCCGTTGACTTGCGAGGCATCCCGTTCGGTTTGCCGCAAGTGCTATGGCTGGGCCCTGGCCCACAACCAGTTGGTTGATCTGGGCGAGGCCGTTGGCATCATTGCCGCCCAGTCCATTGGGGAGCCGGGTACCCAGCTCACCATGCGTACGTTCCACACCGGTGGTGTTTCTACCGCCGAAACCGGTGTTGTGCGCTCGCTGGTGGAGGGTGATGTGGAATTCGATGGTCGGGCCCGTGTACGCCCCCATCGCACACCCCATGGTGTAGAGGCCCAGTTGGCAGAAACGGACTTCGGCCTCAGCGTTAAGCCGAGCGGCAAGGGCAAGTTGCAGAAACTTGACATCACATCGGGTTCGATTTTGTTCGTATCCGATGGTCAGAGCGTTCCATCAGATACGATTCTCGCCCAGATTTCCTCTGGTGCTGCTGTCAAGAAGAGCGTTGAAAAAGCTACTAAAGATGTTATTTGTGACCTGGCCGGCCAGGTGCGTTTCGAGGAGGTGATCCAACCCCGGGAGGTCACCGATCGCCAAGGCAACATTACCCATAAAGCCCAGCGTCTGGGTCGGCTTTGGGTCTTCAGCGGGGACGTCTACAATCTCCCCCCCAACGCCCAACCTGTCGTTGAGGGCAACATGCCGGTCCATACCGGTGACGTGCTGGCGGAAAGCCGCCTTGTCAGCGAATATGGCGGAGCTGTACGCCTGCGCGAATCCGCTGGGGATTCGCGTGAAGTGCAGATTGTCACGGCAAGTGTCATTCTTAAAGACTGCAAACTGTTGGGGGAATCAACCCATTCCGGTGAGATCTGGCATTTGGAGGACAAAGATAATTCCCGCTATCTCTTAAAAACAGCTCCTGGCAGCAAGATTGGTGCCGGTGAGGTGATCGCCGAGTTGGCCGACGATCGCTTCCGCACCCAGACCGGAGGCATTGTTCGTTTTGCCCCTGGCCTATCGATCAAGAAAGCCCGCTCGGCCAAGCACGGCTACGAAGTGAGCAAGGGAGGAACTTTGTTGTGGATTCCCCAGGAAACCCATGAAATCAACAAAGATATATCCCTGCTTATGATCGAAGACGGCCAATGGATTGAAGCCGGCACCGAAGTAGTTAAGGATATCTTCAGCCAGACCGCAGGCATTGTGACGGTGACTCAGAAGAATGACATTCTGCGTGAAATCATTGTTCGCTCTGGTTCAGTCCATCTGATCTCTGACAGCAAAGTTCTCTCCCGATATAGTGGTGAAGGTCTTATGGTAAATCCCGGCGAAGAGATCGCACCAGGTCACATGGCTGAGGCGATGGTTTTTGTTGAGGCTGTTGATACTCCTGAAGGCGGTGCGGTACTTGTTCGTCCCGTCGAGGAATATACCATTCCAGACGAGGCTCACCTGCCTGAAATGTCCATGGTCAAGCAGACTGGAGGACCGTCGCTTGCCCTCAAGGCCAGTCAGCGATTAACTTTTAAAGATGGGGAACTGATTAAATCAGTGGAAGGAGTTGAGCTTTTGCGTACCCAATTGATTTTGGAGACGTTTGATACTACCCCCCAGATGACGGTGGATGTTGAGGCCATTGCCGATAAGCGTTCTAAGACGATTGAGCGGCTCCAGTTGGTGATATTGGAAACTCTGTTGGTACGCCGGGATACCCTCTCTGATGCTAGCCATGGTTCCACCCACACCAAACTTCAGGTCGAAGACAGTACTGCTGTCAAGCGTGGTGATGTGGTGGCCACAACCCAAATCCTTTGCAAGGATGACGGCGTTGTTCAGTTACCTGAAGCGATCCCTGGGGAACCGATTCGGCGCTTGATCGTTGAGCGTGACGGGGACACGCGCACGATTGATCTGGGCACGGCCAATCCCTCTGTCTCCGTGGGTCAGCGCCTGGTGGATGGTGATCTTCTGGCCGATGACTTCAAAGCCCCCTGTTGCGGCCAAGTGGAGGCCATCGACGGTTCCACCCTGACCATCCGTTTAGGGCGGCCTTACATGGTCTCCCCCGATTCCGTGTTGCATGTGCGCGATGGCGAGCTGGTGCAACGGGGCGATGGGCTGGCCTTGTTGGTCTTTGAGCGTCAAAAGACCGGAGACATTGTTCAGGGTCTACCGCGGATTGAAGAGCTGCTGGAGGCACGACGGCCTCGGGAATCAGCCGTGCTTTGCCGCAAGGCGGGCACGGTGCAGATCAAGCAGGTTGATGAGGATGACTCCATCACGGTGACGGTGATTGAGGGTGATGACGCAATCACCGAATATCCGATTCTGTTGGGCCGCACCGTGATGGTCAGTGATGGCCAACAGGTGCGGGCGGGCGAAATGCTGACCGATGGTCCGATCAATCCCCACGAGCTGCTTGAGTGTCACTTTGAGGATCTACGGAGTCGCAAGCCCACCATGGAGGCGGCGCAAGAGGCGATCTCCCATCTCCAGTTCCGCATGGTGACCGAGGTGCAGAACGTCTACAAATCCCAGGGGGTTTCCATTGATGACAAGCACATTGAGGTCATCGTCCGCCAGATGACCAGCAAGGTGCGCATCGAGGATGCCGGCGATACCACCCTGTTGCCCGGGGAGCTGATCGAATTGCGTCAGGTGGAGCAGGTCAATTCGGCCATGGCGATCACCGGGGGTGCACCGGCGGAGTTCACGCCCGTGCTGTTGGGCATCACCAAGGCTTCCCTCAACACCGATAGCTTCATCTCGGCGGCCAGCTTCCAGGAAACCACCCGGGTGCTGACGGAGGCTGCGATTGAAGGCAAGAGCGACTGGCTGCGGGGCCTCAAGGAGAACGTGATCATCGGTCGCCTAATCCCCGCCGGCACCGGCTTCAGTGGTTTCGAGGAAGAATTGCGCGCCGAGGCGGGACCCCATCCCGACATCCTGGAGGAGGAGGGCAGCGGGTTCCGTCGGATGCAGAATCTGCGGCCCGATTACACGGTGGAGATGCCTTCCCCGCCCTTGGCAACCGCCGTGCTCGACGATCCTTCCGATGAAGATCTGGAGGCCACCCGCAGTCGCCATGGCATTGAGGCCACCACCAGCGGCTTTGCCGCCTTTGCCCGGCCTGGTTTTGACGACGATGCGTTGGTGGAGGATCTGATCCCGGATCCTGAGGCTCTCGAGGGTCTCCAAGAGGAGGGCTTACTGAGCGATGACTGACGCCACTTTGAAGCAACGGGCCCAACGAACGGCCCTCGGCACACCCATTCCCCAGCGGGTTTTGCCCCGCTGGGGCTTCCATGGCCATAACGAGCTCCTGCATGGGCGGCTTGCCATGCTCGGTTTCATTGCCCTGGTGTTGGTGGAGTGGAAGTTGGGCCACGGCATGCTGATACGGCCGTGAGTGCTGCCGGACCGGCTGCCAGTCCCGTACCTGTTCCCCCCACGCCCCTGTTGGGCCTGGACCAGACCCAACTGGAGGCCTGGGTGCAGGCCGAAGGTCAGCCGGCCTACCGGGGCCGCCAGCTGCACGAATGGATCTACGCCCGTTCAGCTCGCAGTGTGGAGGCCATCACCGTGCTTCCCAAGGCCTGGCGGCAGCGCTGGCCGCAGCCCGGTCCTGACCCGATTGGTCGCCTGGCGGAGTTGCACCGCTCCACGGCCCGGGATGGCACGGTCAAGTTGTTGCTGGCCACTGGCGATGGCCTCAGCTTGGAGACGGTGGGCATCCCCAGCCCTGACCGTCTGACGGTGTGTGTCAGCAGCCAGGTGGGCTGCCCGATGGCCTGCCGCTTCTGTGCCACAGGCAAGCAGGGGTTGCAGCGCTCGTTGCAGCTGCACGAAATCGTCGACCAGGTGCTGAGTGTGCGCGAGGCGATGGAGCGCCGGCCCACCCATGTGGTGTTCATGGGCATGGGCGAGCCGTTGCTCAACAGCGACACGGTGCTGGCGGCGATCGACTGCCTCTGCCGCGAGTTGGGCATGGCCCAGCGGCAGATCACGGTGAGCACGGTAGGCGTGGCCTCCAGCCTGCCGGGTTTTGCCGAACGGGCCCTCCATCGCCTGGGTCGCGCCCAGTTCACCCTGGCGGTCAGCCTCCATGCCCCCGACCAGGCTCTGCGGGAGCAGCTGATTCCAACGGCCCGTTCCTATCCCATCGAGGCTTTGCTTCAGGATTGCCGGGACTATGTGGTCCTCACCGGCCGCCGGGTCAGTTTTGAATACATCCTGCTGGGGGGGCTCAATGATCAGCGCCGTCACGCTGAGGCCTTGGCCCAGTTGTTGCGGGGCTTCCAGAGCCACGTCAATTTGATTCCTTACAACCCCATCGACGAGGAGGAGTTCCAGCGGCCCACGACCCAGCAGGTGGAAGCCTTTCGACGCATCCTGCAGGATCGCCAGATTGCCGTGAGTGTGCGCGCCAGCCGCGGCCTCGACCAGGACGCCGCCTGCGGACAGTTACGACGTCGATTCGGTGACCCGGCGGGCCAATCTGGAAGGGTCGATTATCAAAGATAGAGTGAGACTGATGCTGGGTTGATGATATGCCGTGGTTCATCAAGATGGAAACTCTACGGGTGCCTGCGGTCGAGGCCAGGCCCCATCTGGCGGCCCACCGCGCTTGGGTGATGGCCCTGCGATCCCAGGGCATCCGTCTCAGTAGCGGTTATCTGGTGGATGGGGAGGGCCGTCCGGGCGGGGGCGGCTTACTGGTGCTGGAGGCGGCCGATTACAGCGCGGCCGAAGCCTTGATTCGCCAGGACCCGATGCTGCTTGGTGATTGTGTGGAGTGGAGGCTGCACCAGTGGGTTGGGGTGGTGGGAGATTTGGGGATTGGTTAAAGATCGGTCGTCTAAGTGCTGCGGGGATGCCTCACAAATATCTGCTCAGGGCACCAAGGACGGGGTACTAATGGCGTGAGGAATCGGGCTTACCCATGACCGATGTGATCAGCCATAACGATTGCGGTCCCTGCGATCTGGGCAGATCTCCGGGAGTTTGTGGCCATTCTTCATGGCCTCCAATTTTTGCCTCCAAAAAGGAAAATGAAATTTTTCCAGACAAAAAAAGTGGGGCTCAAGCCCCACTGTAGTTATTGATCTATGCCTGTAGATCCAATGAATGGAATCGAAGCAACAGATCAATAATCGAAATCACCACCCATGCCGCCTGGGCCACCAGCAGGAGCGGCTTCCTTCTTCTCAGGAAGATCGGCAACGATGCACTCGGTTGTTAGTACCATACCGGCAATCGAAGCTGCATTCTGCAGGCCGGAGCGGGTCACCTTGGCAGGATCAACAATACCTGCAGCCAGCATGTCGACATAATCGCCGGTGGAAGCGTTATAGCCCTCGTTGAAGGGCATGTTGCGCACTTTCTCGGCAACAACGGCGCCATTGACTCCGCCATTTTGGGCAATGCGCATCAGCGGCGCCGTTAGGGAAGAGGCCACAATCTGGGCACCAATCAGCTCCTCTCCGGAGAGATTGAGAGCGGCCCATTCTTCGAGAACCGGGGCCAGGTGGGCCAGGGTCGTGCCGCCACCAGGCACGATGCCTTCTTCAACAGCCGCCTTGGTGGCGTTGATGGCATCTTCCAGGCGCAGCTTCTTGTCCTTCATCTCGGTCTCAGTGGCGGCGCCCACCTTGATCACGGCCACACCGCCGCTCAGTTTGGCCAGACGTTCCTGCAGCTTCTCCTTATCATAGGAAGAATCTGTTTCGTCCATCTGCTTGCGAATCTGCTCACAGCGGGCTTTTACCGCTGCTTCATTGCCTTCGGCAACGATGGTGGTGGTGTCTTTGTTGATGGTGATGCGACGCGCCGTGCCGAGCATCTCCACCTTGGCGTTCTCCAGCTTGAGGCCGGCATCTTCGGTAATCAGCTGGCCATTGGTCAGCACCGCGATGTCTTCGAGCATGGCCTTGCGGCGATCGCCAAAACCAGGTGCCTTGACGGCGGCCACGTTTAGGACACCGCGCAGGCGATTGACCACCAGGGTGGCGAGGGCTTCTTTCTCGATGTCCTCAGCGATGATCAGCAGGGGCTTGCCGGTGCGGGCGATCTGCTCGAGAACGGGCACCAAATCTTGCACTAAGCCGATTTTCTTATCTGTGATCAGGATGTAGGGATCATCCAGCACCGCCTCCATGCGCTCGGTATCGGTGGCGAAGTAAGGGGAGATGTAGCCCTTGTCGAAGCGCATCCCTTCGGTGACCTCGAGCTCGGTGGTCATCGATTTGCCTTCTTCGAGGGAGATGACGCCCTCCTTGCCCACCTTGTCCATGGCGTCGGCAATCATGCGACCCACTTCTTCGTCGTTGCCGGCGGAAATGGTGCCCACCTGGGCGATGGCGATGCTGTCGCTGATTGGCTTAGCGTGCTCTTGAATCTTGCCAACCAAGAATTCGGAAGCCTTATCAATACCACGCTTCAAAGTGATGGCATTGGCGCCGGCAGCCACGTTGCGCAGACCTGCTTTGACCATGGCGTGGGCCAGGACCGTAGCCGTGGTGGTGCCGTCACCGGCGGCATCATTGGTTTTGCTGGCGGCCTGGCGAATCAGGGCAACCCCAGTGTTTTCAATGTGGTCTTCGAGTTCGATCTCCTTGGCGATGGTGACACCGTCATTGATGATCTGGGGGGCGCCGAATTTCTTCTCAAGAACCACGTTGCGACCCTTGGGACCGAGGGTGACAGCAACGGCCTCAGCCAGGATGTCGATGCCCCTTTCAAGGGCGCGGCGGGCCTGTTCGTTGTAAATAATGCGTTTTGCCATGACAGGGAAGTGAGGGGGAAAGGGAAAAAAGAATTAAACTGTGCTCAAGGCTCAGTTGACGATGGCCAGGATGTCCTTTTCGGACAGCAAGACGAATTCATCGGTGCCGAGCTTGATATCGGTACCGGCGTACTTGCTGTAGAGAACCTTGTCGCCAATACTCACTTCAGGAGCCTGGCGGGAGCCATCTTCATTGCGTTTACCGGGGCCCACCTGAACCACCTCGCCGACCTGGGGCTTTTCCTTGGCGGTATCAGGCAGAAGGATGCCTCCGGAAGTGCGCTCTTCGGATTCGGAAACCTTGATGAAAATCCGATCTCCGAGAGGTTTAACTGTCGAGACGCTGAGAGAAACAGCAGCCATTGAGTTCGTAAAACGTAGGACGCGGGAGTCAGGTGGTGAAGCATCCCAGCGACGGCGGGGCCGACGTCACGGGCTGAGTTCGGCCCCGGGGGTGCAGCAAAAAACTGGCACTCAGAACTCCCGATTGCCAACCTATGGCAACGGCCTTCTGCCACGGGCCTTTCAGGGTGTTCGGTTGACCGAACCGACATCGGTGGCCAGCTTCATGCGGCAAGGGGCTTAGGGGGACGGGGCTTGCTCCGGTGGTAAGGTTGCGCCGCTTTGGCCGGGTCTGCAGATCTGCCAATAGCGTCCCGCGTCCCCACCTCTTCCTCCTTATGGCAGCTGCTGCTTCCGCCGCTTCCGGCACCAAAGGCATCGTCAAGCAGGTGATTGGTCCGGTGCTTGACGTGGAGTTCCCGGCCGGCAAGCTGCCCAGGATCTACAACGCCCTGCGCATCGAGGGCAAAAATTCAGCCGGTCAAGATATCGCCCTGACCGCCGAGGTTCAGCAACTCCTCGGGGACCACAGGGTTCGCGCGGTGGCCATGAGTACTACAGATGGCCTCGTGCGCGGCATGGACGCCGTCGATACCGGCTCCCCGATCTGCGTTCCCGTGGGAGAGGCCACCCTGGGGCGCATTTTCAACGTGCTTGGTGAGCCCGTAGACGAAAAGGGGCCCGTCAGCACCACCACCACGGCCCCCATCCACCGGGAAGCCCCAAAGCTCACCGACCTTGAAACCAAGCCCAAGGTGTTCGAAACGGGCATCAAGGTCATTGATCTATTGGCTCCCTACCGCCAAGGCGGCAAAGTGGGTTTGTTTGGAGGCGCCGGTGTCGGCAAGACGGTACTGATTCAAGAACTTATCAATAATATCGCCAAAGAGCACGGCGGTGTCTCGGTGTTTGGGGGTGTAGGCGAACGCACCCGTGAAGGAAATGACCTCTACGAAGAATTCAAAGAATCGGGAGTGATCAATGCCGATGACCTCACCAAATCCAAGGTGGCGCTCTGTTACGGCCAAATGAATGAGCCCCCCGGCGCCCGCATGCGCGTTGGTCTTTCGGCTCTGACCATGGCCGAGCATTTCCGTGATGTCAACAAGCAAGATGTGCTGTTGTTCATCGACAACATCTTCCGCTTTGTGCAAGCCGGCTCAGAAGTAAGCGCCTTGTTGGGACGCATGCCTTCAGCCGTGGGTTATCAGCCGACCCTGGGTACGGACGTGGGCCAACTGCAAGAACGCATCACCTCCACCCTCGAAGGTTCGATTACGTCCATCCAGGCCGTCTATGTACCGGCTGACGACCTCACCGATCCGGCCCCTGCCACCACCTTTGCCCACCTCGATGCCACCACGGTGTTGAGTCGTGGCTTGGCGTCCAAGGGCATCTATCCAGCGGTTGATCCCCTCGACTCCACCAGCACCATGCTGCAGCCTGCGGTGGTTGGTGATGAGCACTACCGCACTGCCCGGGCCGTGCAATCTACCCTGCAACGCTACAAAGAACTTCAGGATATCATCGCGATTCTTGGTCTCGATGAACTTTCCGAAGATGACCGGCGCACAGTCGACCGGGCTCGAAAGATTGAAAAATTCCTCTCCCAGCCGTTCTTTGTGGCTGAAATATTTACCGGCCAATCCGGTGAATACGTCAAGCTTGAAGATACCATCAAGGGCTTCAATATGATTCTTGCTGGTGAGCTGGATGATCTTCCCGAAGCTGCTTTCTACCTCGTTGGCAATATCGATCAAGTTAAGGCGAAAGCCCAAAAAATTCTCTCCGAAGCGAAGGGTTGATTCATGACTCTCAACCTGAGAATTCTTTCTCCCGACAAAAGTGTGTTTGATGGTATTGCCGATGAGGTGATTCTTCCCAGCACCAACGGTCAAATGGGCATCCTCACCGGGCATGTTTCTATGCTCACCGCCTTAGACGATGGGGTCTTGCGGGTGCGTGAGGGCAACAATTGGCAGTCCATTGCCCTGATGGGTGGCTTTGCCGAAGTGGACGCCAATGAAGTCACTGTGCTCGTCAATGGTGCCGAAATGGCCCAAGATATCGATTCCGCAAAGGCGGAACGGGAGCTGGAAGCGGCGATCGAGGCCGTAGCGGTATTGGAGAATCAACCGACCAGTCCCGCCAAGGTCAAAGCCCTGCAAACCCTCTCCCAAGCCCGTGCCCGGGTGGCAGCCACCAAGAGCCCCTAAACCAGACAAGCAACCAAGTGGTGATGGTTGAGCCACTCGGATGAAGCCAAAAAAAGCCGGCCCATGGGCCGGCTTTTTTTGAACCCCTGGTTGATCAGGGGTCAAACTCAGGACTCAAGCGGTTCCGCAGAAGGTGACGTCAGGGAATTTCAGCTTGGCCTCTTCCAGGGATTTGCCCCGGCCCTCTTCCTGCCAGTAGTTGATCACCTCAGTGGCCTTGTTGAGGATCTCAACCCGTTCGTTATCGGTGATCCAGCTCTTGCGCTCCAATTCTGACTTGAGCGTTTCCCAGGCGTCTTCACGGGGCCAGAAGAAATAGGCCGTCAATGGGCTGGGTCCACCACCGACGATCTGATCGACCGCCAGGGCAACGTTGTCCGGCAACCAAAGGATCTTGAGGAGGAAGCGTCCCTCATCGGCCTTAGGGGTGTAGCCCGAAGGCACACCATCTTCATCAATGGTGGCGGTGGCCAAGGCGGCACTGCCGCCGCGCAGCACCGGGCGGCCCTGGGTCACCTCGCTGGCGGCCGTCGGATCGGCGACGTCATCAATTGCGGCAGCGAACACCGCCTCGTCACTGATCGTCTCGGCTGCTGTCATGGTCGGTGCGCTCAAGGCAGAAGGATAAACATCTAACCTATCAGCCCTGCTGCAATGGTTCCCTGAGTCCCCGCGCCCTGGTTCTCTTCGACATTGATGGCGTCATCCGGGACGTTGGCGGCAGTTACCGCCGTGCCCTCAGCGAAACCGTCCACCACTACAGCGGTTATCGACCCACAGCCCCTGAAATCGATGCCCTCAAGGGCGAAGGTCTTTGGAACAACGACTGGGAAGCCTCCCTCGAATTGTTGCGGCGCTGCGGAACTGGCTCCCCCCTGCCGACTTTCGATGACATTGTTGCGGTCTTCAGCGAGGCCTACTTCGGCGGCGACCCCCATGGGGATCCCGCCACCTGGAAGGGCTTCATCGGCAACGAACCCCTGTTGGTGTCCTCAGAATTCTTCAACACCCTCAGCGACGCAGGCTTTGTCTGGGGGTTCGTCAGCGGCGCCGAACCGCCTTCCTGTCGCTACGTGCTGGAGCAACGCCTAGGGCTGGTCGACCCACCCTTGATTGCCATGGGGGATGCCCCGGACAAACCCAATCCCCAAGGTCTGCTCAGACTCACAGCGTTATTGCTGGGCCGCCACGGGGCTCCAGAGCTGGGCCCCCTGGCCCCACCGGTGGCCTATCTGGGGGACACGGTCACCGATGTGGTCACCCTGCAGCGGGCTCGCCAGGAGGTGCCCGAACAACGCTGGCGGGCTCTTGCGGTGGCTCCGCCCCACTTGCACGCTGCCGAGGCGCAACTGGCAAGGGGGGGATATGAACAGCGGCTTTTACAGGCCGGGGCCGAGGGGATTTTGGTCACAACCGCTGCAGTGATCGAAGCTATGGAGGCATGGCTGGGCGAAATCGACCATGTTTGAACTTCTCATTTACTTCTGCAAGCCATGATGACGTGCCACTGAGGGTTGGTTCCTGCATGGCGGCTCCTGGACGACCACTTTGGCTCCCTGGAAGAGACCTGGGATCTGGCCCGGGAATCGAGGCAGCCAAAACCCGGCACCAGTCACCACGGAGACCTTGAGGAGATCGGCATTGCGGTGAGCACTGGTGCTGGGGTCTGGCTTCGCCTGAGGTCCCCTGCGGTCGCACCCAGTCCTGAAACGAGAGGGCGAACGACTGGCTAGGGGCGCAGCAGTTCGCTGGTGACCAAGTCAACCGCCTCCGGCCGGGCCATTAATTCGTGATGGGCCAGGTGGAGCGGGAAGGCCAGGCGACGGCCGACGGGCAAGACGGCGGTCCAGCCGGGCACGACCATCACATCGGCCACGCAGTAGATGCTGCAGCAGTCGATTGTCGCCAGGGGGCCCGAATCCCCATTCAATCGACGCAACAAGTCGCTACCCAGCTTCATGTCGGCCACCGAGGCCAGGGGCCAGCGGGGCCACACCTGGGCCGCCAAGGTGCCCTGCTGGGGACTGGCCACACTGGTGAAGCGCCTCACCCTCTGGTAGCCGCCTTGCAATTGGATCCAGGTGCGGCTGATCAGCCCCCCCATCGAGAAGCCCATCACATCCAGGATCTGATCCGGCCCAAACTCGGCCTCAATGGCCTGATTCAGGTGGGCTGCCAGCTCGTCCAGGGGCACCACTCCCAGGCCATGGGGCAGATGGGGACTGAAGGGGCTGCCGCGGCGGCCAGCCAGGCTGCGCTTCAGGCTGTTGAAGAGTTCAGGCGTATCCCAGAGGCCATGCACCAGCACCAGGGGGGGAGGGACAATTTCAAGCGGTGATCCAGATGGCGGCAAGGGCGGCGGGCCGTGGCACCCATCCTGGCCACGCCGGACCGCCGGTTGCCAAGCCATCGCGACCGCTTGGCAACCGGCCCATGGGCGGCAAAAAGAATTTGCAAAATTTGTCTAAATTCAATGAGCATCCGATCCTGGGCCGGTACCTTCGCCTTGACCTTGATGAGCGCCCCTGGATCGCGGCCTGGCCATGGTGAAAAGCACAATGCCAGCCGAGTCGGTTGGCTAAGGGCCGTGGTCCTCGGGGCCAATGACGGGGCCATCTCCGTCGCCAGTCTGGTGGTGGGAATCTCCGCCTCAGGCGCCCCCCGCAGCCAGATCCTGCTCTCCGGACTGGCGGCTACGGTGGCCGGGGCCGCCTCGATGGCCGCAGGAGAATTCGTCTCGGTGCAATCCCAGGCCGATACCGAAAAGGCCGACCTGGCCAAAGAACGAATCGAATTGCAGCTTGATCCCTCCGGCGAGCTCGCCGAACTGACGAGCATCTACATCTCCCGGGGGCTGGATCCTGAGCTGGCCCAGCGGGTGGCTGAACGACTGAGCCAGCACGACGCCCTGGCGGCCCACGCCCGCGACGAACTTGGTTTAAGTGAAATTTTGCGGGCCCGGCCGATTCAAGCCGCCGGGGCCTCCGCCGCCAGTTTCTTGATTGGAGCGCTGCTCCCCTTGATCACGATCGTGTTCAGCCCCGCCAACCGCATCACCGAAATCACGACCGCTGCAGCCTTGCTGGCCTTGGTGGCCCTGGGGGCTCTTTCCGCCCAGGCCGGCGGATCATCCCGCCGGCGCAGTGCCCTGCGCATGCTCTTTTGGGGGGCCCTGGCCATGGGGCTGACGGCACTGGTGGGTCACTGGTTTGGGGCCGTGGTCTGACTTCCGGCGATCCCCGGGACCATTGGAACGACGATCAGGAACAACAGCCAGGCCAAAGCCCAGACCGTCCCATGGGGCAAAATCCGCACGGATCGCCATCAGGGCATCGATCCAATCGGATTTCGAGGCTGGCCCATAGCGGTGGATTGAAGGCGCAGGAGCGGTGGGTCA
Organism: Cyanobacteriota bacterium; assembly: GCA_026389315.1. Classification (GTDB taxonomy): domain Bacteria; phylum Cyanobacteriota; class Cyanobacteriia; order PCC-6307; family Cyanobiaceae; genus Cyanobium. Next base: position 33,128 of record JAPLIC010000037.1, on the reverse strand, counting down.
GGGCGAGGCCTCGCCTTAAGTCAGAAACGCTCAGTCGTCGGGATACAGCAAAGACGCCAGTTCCTCCGGATCAACGTCGTAAACCCGCGCCAGGGTGGTCTCGATGGCACTGGTCACCACATCGGGCAAAAACCGCATGGCATTGAGGGCATCGTCGGCGATGTCCTCGGTCAGCAGGGGGTCACCACCGAGCTTCTCATCATTGATCACGGCCATCACCCAGCTTTGGTAGGCCGTCACCAGATCAGCGAACTCAAGCTCGGGGTCATTGAAATCGATGGCCATGGGTCCTCTCCTGGAGGTCGCTCAGTGCAGTTTGCCCGCTGACGGCCAGGATGGCTTGATGGCATCCTCGCCCCCTCACCCAGCGACCATGGCCGGGACCGACCTCCAGGGGCAGGCTTCGGCCCTGCAGGCGGGCCTGTTTCGCTTCGCGATCGAAGCATTGGTCCGCCAGCACCGCACCAGCTTTCTGCCCCTCTGGAGCGCGGCAAGCTGGGCCAAACTGCTGATCTGGCTTGCCCTGAACAGTGGCAGCGCCGCCGATGGGGCGGCTTTGCAGCAGTTCGCCGACGCCTTGGGGACTCCCCTGGCCTTGCGACTGCGCCGCCTCTTTTTTGAGCGCGAATTGGAGGATCTCAACCTGTTGATCAAGGCCGATCCGGCCGAGCCCCAGGTGCTCGTGCTGCCCCTCGATCCCCTGAGGGATGCCGAGGTGTCCTTGGGCCTCGCCGCCGAGGGCCTGCAACGGACAGGCCTGGAGCCCTTGGTGGTGGCCGATCGCCTGGCCTGGCAAGTGGCCCAGGGACTGGTGGCCATTCCCTGGCTCTGATCGGGGGATTCCCACCACCTGCATGAAGAATTGGCAACGACTGCCCTTGACATCCTGACGGGGTCGCCGCAGTTGAGCATCATCGGGAGGTCTTGCTCTGATGCGTTGCCCCATCCGCAGCGACGGCCTCTCGCCCTGGCGGGAGGAACCCTCCTCTCCCTCCTCGCCCTGATCACCGGCCTGGGAGCGCCCAGCCCCGCCCGTGCCGAAACCGTGGTGGAGCGTGTTGCCCGCACCGGCGTGCTCACCCTGGGCGGTCGTACCGACCTGATCCCGGGCTCCTACGTGGATGCCAACGGTCAACTCGTCGGCGTCTCTCTGGATGTGGCGACCCGCATCGCCGCTGAGCTAGCCCGGTATCTCAACAAACCCGTCCGCGTTGATTTCCGCCGCGTCGACAGCCCCGACGCCCTGTTCAAGCTGGTGAGCCAAGGGGAGGTGGACCTGGCTTGTGGGGTGCAGTTCACCTGGGAGAGGGAAATGTATGCGGACTACACCCTGCCCTACAGCCTTTCCGGCATCCGCTTGCTGACACGCAACGCTTCCCTCAATGGCAGTCCGGAGGGATTGGTGGGCAAGCGAATTGGTGTCCTCAGTGGCAGCCTCGGCGAAGCGCGGATCAAGGATCTGCAACCGAAGGCCAACCTGGTTCCCCTGAACGACCTGCAAAGTGGTGTGAGATCCCTGCTCGCCGGCCGCCTCGATGCGGTGGCGGGAGATTCCCTCACCCTGGCGGGGACCTTGACGGCCTTTACGGCCGGCTTGCCCAAGGGCACCACCCTCGATCTGGTCCCCCGGGAGCCCTTGGGCCGCTACGGGGTGGGTTGCATCCTTCCCGAAAACAATTCCACCTTCCGCAATCTGGCCAACCTGGCGGTGGCGGGATTGCTGCAGGGCTATCTCGATGGAGAACCCGCGGCTGCGGCCACGGTGAATCGCTGGTTCGGTCCAAGCGGCATCCTGCAACTACCACCGGAACTGATCCGCAGTTTCTTTGAGTCGGTACTGTTCTCTGTGGAGCGGGTGGGAGCCCCCGTAAGGATGGCCCCGGCGGCCCAGCCGAATCCCCAATCCCCCTCCGCCCCTCGCTAGAGCCATGTCCCTTCCTTCCCGCTCCGGCCTGCTCGGCTTTCTGCTGGCGCTGCCGGCCCTCGGCCTGCCAGCCTCCAAGGCATCCCTGAATCCGGCCCCTGATCCTGCCGTGCCCCCTGGGGCAACGACGGAGATTGAACGGGCCGCACCTCCTCCCACGTCGGTGGAAGCGCGGCTGCAACGGCTTGCGGCGGTGATCCGCTCCCAAGAGCAGGACCTGGCCCCTGGTGATCGCCCCGCTGAGGAAATGCTGACTGCGGTTGCCTGGGGCAATGGCAACGGCCGCAGGGCCTTTGTCAATGGTCACCCTTACTATGGCCGGCCCGGTTTCCTCAATGGCGGCGGCGGCTGGCGCAATGGCGGGGCGGCCTGGAGGAATGGGGGGGGCGGCAGTGCCTGGCGCAACGGCGGCGGGGGCTTCCGCAATTGGTGAGCAGCAAGCTCCACCTCCCCCTTGCTTCCGGGCCCGAACCCAACCCGTTCGGGCCCTTGGCCCTGTTGGTCATTCAACCAACTCCCTATTGCAATCTCGACTGCGATTACTGCTATCTGCCGGACCGGAACAACCGCAGCCGCCTCGATCTCGAGCTCCTGGATCCGATTCTGGAGCAGGTGCTCACCAGTCCGTTCATCGGCCGGGACTTCACCCTGCTGTGGCATGCGGGCGAACCCCTGGCGGTTCCCCCAGCCTTCTACGACGCGGCCACCGACCGCATCCGATCTGCGGTGGCGCGCCATACCCCAGGCCTGAGCATCGACCAGTCGATTCAGACCAATGGCATTTTGATTGACTCGAAGTGGTGTGAGTGCTTTCGCCGCAACGACATCACCGTGGGCGTCAGCCTGGATGGCCCCGCCTTCCTCCACGATGCCCACCGCCGCACCCGCAGTGGCCTGGGCAGCCACGCAGCCACCCTGCGGGGTATTCAACATTTACAGCGGGAAAACCTGCCCTTCCATGTCATTTCGGTCCTGACGGACGAATCCCTGGATCACGCCGAGGCCATCTTTCGGTTTTTCGTGGATCACGGCATCCGCGAAGTGGGCTTCAACATGGAGGAAACCGAAGGGGTCAACCTCCAGTCCAGCTTGGATCGCCCTGATAGTGAAGCCCGATACAAACGTTTTCTCGACGAATTCTGGGATCTCGTAGCTGCGGAACCGGGTGCCCTCATTCTGCGGGAATTTGAAACCACCTGTAGTTTGATTTACAGCGAAGAGCGCTTGCAAGACACCGATATGAACCGTGCTTTCGTCATTATCAATGTGGATCATCAAGGCAATTTCTCCACTTTTGACCCGGAGCTGCTGGCGGTTCCCACCGAAGAATATGGTGATTTTGTACTTGGCAACGTGCGACATGACCGTCTCGAAAGTGTGATCGGTACCGAGAAGTTTCAGCGCATGCAGCGCGATATGGCCGCCGGAGTTGAGCTGTGCCGATCTAGTTGTGACTACTTCGGCCTTTGCGGCGGTGGCGCCGGCAGCAATAAGTATTGGGAAACGGGTAGCTTCCGCACGAGCGAAACCCAGGCTTGCCGCCATCGGGTCAAAACCGTGGCCGATGTGGTGATGGCAGGACTGGAGCGTTCCTTCGGAGTCCCAACACCGGTGGCCATCCCTGGGGCCACCTCCAGCCCATGCGGCTGATCGGCACCTTCCAGGATCCGGGCTATTTGGCCCTCGCCGATGCGGTTCTTGGCTTCTATGCCCGTCGCAGCGATCTGCAGCGGCGGGGTGTCGCCTTCGGCGATGGCCCAGGGGAGCAGGCCCCGGCCAAGGTGTCAACCGATATCAGCCTGGTGGCGCTTGACCGCCAAGATGCGGAAGCCCATGGCCTCTCGGAGGTGGTGATCAGGGGGGTGTCGGCGGGTCTCAGGCGCTGGCTGGCGGAGCGGCCCCAGTTTCTTGAGTGTTGCCCGGAACGCTCCCTGTTCGTCAACCCCCTGTTCAACCTGCAGCACTATGGGCCAGGCGAGGGCTTCGCTGCCTGGCACTGTGACTGGAACACCAGCGACGAAGCCACCGAACCGATCCGTCGGGTGCTGGCCTGGATTCTTTATTGCGACACCGTTCCTGGCGGTGGCACAGAATTTCTCTGGCAGGAGTACTGCCTCCCCGCCGAAAAAGGCACGTTGGCCATCTTCCCGGCCGGTCTCTCCCACATTCATCGTGGTCAGATCAGCCACGACCACAGCAAAACAATTGCCACAGGCTGGATCAACGCCGGCACAATTGAGACCTACAAACAGCGACTGCAGCAAGTCCGATGATTCGTTCCCGTGCCGCCGTGGCCTGGGCCGCCGGCCAGCCCCTCGACATCACCGAAATTGACGTGGCGCCCCCCAGGGCCGGCGAAGTGCTGCTGCGGCTGGTGGCCACCGGTGTCTGTCATACCGATGCCTTTACCCTCTCGGGGGCCGATCCGGAGGGTCTGTTTCCGGCCATCCTGGGGCACGAAGGCGGGGCGGTCGTTGAGGAGATCGGGGAGGGTGTGACTTCGGTGACTGTGGGAGATCACGTGATACCCCTCTACACGCCAGAGTGCGGCCGCTGCAAGTTCTGCCTCTCCGGCAAGACTAATCTCTGCCAGGCAATCCGAACCACCCAGGGCAAGGGTCTGATGCCCGATGGCAGCAGCCGCTTTTCAAAAAACGGCCAGATGATCCATCACTACATGGGCACATCCACCTTCTCTGAGTACACGGTTCTGCCAGAAATTGCCGTTGCTCGCATTAACAAAATTGCACCGCTCCAAAAGGTTTGCCTACTCGGCTGTGGCGTCACCACGGGCATCGGCGCCGTACGCAACACCGCCAAGGTGGAACCCGGCAGCACTGTGGCAGTTTTCGGCCTGGGGGGCATCGGCCTGGCGGTGGTGATCGGTGCCGTAATGGCAGGGGCCTCACGGATTATTGGCATTGATGTAAATCCGGAAAAGTTTGCCATCGCCCGTCAGTTGGGAGCCACCGATTGCCTCAACCCCCGCGACCAGGATATGCCGATTCAGCAAGTAGTGATTGACTTGACCGAAGGAGGTGTTGATTATTCCTTCGAGTGCATTGGCGATGTGGGGGTGATGCGCGCCGCCCTGGAAAGCTGCCACAAAGGCTGGGGTGAATCCACGATCATCGGTGTCGCCGGGGCTGGCCAGGAGATCAGCACGCGGCCCTTCCAATTGGTGACGGGTCGAGTTTGGCGGGGCAGTGCCTTTGGAGGGGTTCGCGGCCGCAGTGAGCTGCCAGGATTTGTTGAGAGCGCCCTGAGGGGCGAGATTCCCCTTGATGTGTTTATCACCCATACCATGGCCCTTGAAGACATCAACCAGGCCTTTGAACTGATGCACGCCGGGAGCAGCATCCGCTCGGTGATTCATTTTTAAATCGCCCCAGCGAGTGGGAAAGCAAGATGCAAAAGCAATGCTATAAATCAATCAATATTCAAAATGAATAGCATCACTATGTAGGTCAGCCAGGTCCCTCGGGGAAAACAGCTCAAAATCGACTGAATACCCGATTGGGAGCTGGATATGGGAGTGATGGTATGAATTTTAATCAACAACAATATCAACTCGACGCCAGGGCCAACTGATTTGTAGTTTTCGACCGTGGGCCGAGGTCTGAAGTCTTCAAAGGCTTGTTGCCTTCAGTTTCCTTGGCCTGAGCCGATCGACCGAGTCGATAGCCTGGGGAGATGCACCCCACCAGTCCCCTTCAAGACCCCAGCGAAAGTTTCGACTTGATCGTGGTCGGTGGTGGCCATGCCGGCTGCGAGGCGGCGCTCACCGCTGCCCGACTCGGGGTGCGCACAGCCCTCTTCAGCCTCAACATCGACCGCATCGCCTGGCAGCCCTGTAATCCGGCGGTCGGGGGGCCGGCCAAAAGCCAGCTTGTCCATGAGGTCGATGCCCTTGGTGGCGTCATTGGTCGCCTTGCCGACGCCACCGCCCTGCAGAAGCGGGTGCTGAACGCCAGCCGCGGTCCTGCGGTCTGGGCCCTGCGCGCCCAGACGGACAAACGGCAGTACGCCCGCCAGATGCTGCAACTGTTGCAACACACGCCCAACCTGCACCTGCGGGAGGCGATGGTCACCGGGCTCGTCGTCGAGGGAGATCCAACCGCCAGTTCTGGCTCCAGGGCACCAGCCGCCCGCGTTGTGGGGGTACGTACCTATTTCGGCAGCGCCTACGCCGCCGGCGCCGTGATCCTTACCACGGGCACCTTCCTGGGGGGACGCATTTGGGTGGGCGACTGCTCGATGCCGGCGGGCCGCGCTGGCGAACAAGCCTCCGAGGGACTGACCGAAGCCCTGCGGGAGTTGGGCTTCGTCACCGATCGTCTCAAGACCGGCACTCCGGCCCGGGTCGATCGCCGCAGCCTGGATTTGGACCGACTGGAGGAACAACCCAGCGACGCCCACCACCGCTTCTTTTCCTTCGACCCCAGTGCCTGGGTCAGCGGTGCCCCCATGAGCTGCCACATCACCCGCACCACACCAGCTACCCATCAATTGATCCGGGACAACCTGCACCTGACACCGATCTATGGAGGCTTCATCGACAGCAAGGGCCCGCGCTATTGCCCCTCGATTGAAGACAAGATCGTGCGCTTTGCCGATAAGGACAGTCACCAGATCTTCCTGGAACCCGAAGGCCGAGACACCCCTGAGATCTACGTGCAGGGCTTCTCCACAGGCCTGCCTGAACGGCTGCAACTCAGCCTGCTGCGCACCCTGCCCGGGCTGGAGAACTGCGTGATGTTGCGCCCGGCCTATGCTGTCGAATACGACTACCTGCCGGCCACCCAACTGTGGCCCACCCTGGAGAGCAAACGCATCGGCGGTCTGTTTACGGCCGGTCAGCTCAATGGCACCACGGGCTATGAAGAGGCTGCGGCTCAGGGGTTGGTGGCTGGCCTCAACGCCGCCCGCCTCATCGGCGATCAGGATCAGGTGATCCTGGCCCGCGAGGAAAGCTATATCGGAACAATGTTAGACGACCTGGTGACCAAAGATCTGAAGGAACCCTACCGGGTGCTGACCAGCCGCAGCGAGTACCGCCTGGTGCTGCGGGGGGACAATGCTGATCGGCGCCTGACACCCTTGGGCCGCAGCCTGGGCCTGATCGACGATCGGCGCTGGGAGCTCTTTGAGGCCAAGCTGGCGGCGATTGAATCCGAAAAGCAGCGGCTGCAAAGCGTCCGACTACGGATGGCCGATGGGGCCGCCGACGCAATCGCCGCCGAAACAGGGGCCCCGATCAAGGGCTCCATCACCCTGGCCGACCTGCTGCGGCGTCCAGGGTTTCACGCCATCGACCTGCAGCGCCACGGGCTCAGTCCCACCTCTCTCCCCGACGAGGTGCGTGACGGGGCCGAGATCGACATCAAGTACAGCGGCTACCTGGCCCGCCAGGAACAGCAGATCACCCGGGTGAGAAGACAGGAGGGTCGGGTGCTGAGCTCCAACCTGGCTTACCACCGCATCACCAATCTTTCCAGCGAAGCGCGGGAGAAGCTGGCTGCCCTGAAGCCCCTCACCCTGGGCCAGGCCGGACGGGTGCCAGGGGTCAGCCCTGCTGACGTGACTGCCCTGCTGCTCTGGTTAGAACTGGAACGACTCCGGACAAACTCCGATAAGGTTTCTCACCAGACGGTTGGACATCAGCGGTGAGTGATTTTAAACGTCTTCCCATTTCCCGTTCTTACTGGGAACTCAAGGCCGAACAGATGATGAACCGGGTCTTCGATCCGGATCAGACCATCGACCTTCAGGTGGATCAGGAGGTTGCCCCCAGTCCGCACCGCCCCCCTGCCGGAGGGCCCACCCCTTGGACTGGACGCGGCCAACGATCCCTCGCCGCTCAGGCGACGGTCAACGATCCCCCTCAGGAAGTCGTTGAGCCGATTCGCCACCCCAGCCCAAGTGGCCACCCGCCCACCCCTTGGCTCTGGCTGGCCCTGGCGGGGATGGGGCTGGTCAGCACCATCGCGGCCCTGCTTTTTGTCCAGCAATGGACCCATCTGCAACGGAGCCTCAGCCAGGAGCGCAATCTGCTCATGGTTGAGCGGTTGCGCTCCCTGGGACCAGCCAACCCCGAACCGATGCCCAGTCAGGTCCAGGTGCTGACCACTCCAGCGGCCCCCAGTCTGGAAGCCATTCCCCGCAGCCAGCCCCTGGTCGCCCCCGGGGCCCAAGTCGTCGAGAGCGTTGCCCCGCCGCCACCTCCAGAAGAGCCTTGGATGCAGCAGCTCTCCGAACTCCCCCAGGCCGCTCCAGCCACGGCCCCCCTCCTGAAGGTGCCATTGAGCCCCAAGCTGGCCAGGGCCATTTCCGCCTCCAGCCCAGCAGTGACTGGCCCGTTGCCCCAACTGGTCGGCCTGGTGGCAGCCCCGGGCAAACCTGGCTCGGCCATCTTCCAGATCGGCGCCACCTCCACCAGTGTCAATGTCGGTGAAACCATTGGCGGCACAGGCTGGCGGCTGCGCTCCACCGACGCCGAAAGCGCCCTGGTCGAACGGGAAGGGGTGGCCCGCAGACTGGCGATCGTGGGGGGCGGGTGATCCCCCCACCGCCCCACCACCCACTGCAACGTTCCCCTCAGGTGCTTTGGCGGGCCTCCCCCAAGGATGTCCTGAGCGCGCGGGCCGGCAGCCAACTGGCTGGCGGTTGGAAACTGCTGCTGCTTGGGGATGGCAGTCCCACCCGGCATCTGGAACTTCTCAGCGGTGAGGCTGTCGAGGTGGAATTGATCGCCATGGCTCCAGATCCCCATCCCGCCCTGGAGGCCCCTTTCGAGGTCCGCGAGCTGGTGTCCCCACTGCTGCGGCGCCAGGTCTGGCTGTGCTGTGGCGCCCAAACCCTGGGCTGGGCGGAAAGTTGGTGGACCTTGGACGAGGCCCATCACCACCTCCCGGACCATCGCCAGCCGATCTGGCGCAATCTCACTGCGGGCAGGGCCGAACTGTTCCGCGAAGTGGATGGACTGGCCCAGGTGAACAGTCCCTGGCTGCAGGACCGTTTTGGCCATCCCGGTCCCTTTTGGAGCCGCCACTACCGCTTTTTTCGTCAGGGCAAGGCGCTCACGGTGATTCGGGAAGTCTTTTCACCGGCCCTGGAGCAGTGGCTGGGGTCCGCAGTCCCCAACGGATCCAGCACGAAAGGCCTGCAAGACCAGGAACAGGACGCTCAGATCAGCAACAAAGCGTGAAAGCGGAACGGCCGGGTCAAATCAAGGCCCCCAACCCAACCCAGAAGGTGTTGTCCGGGCCGCTGGCCTTGTCTTCGTCTTGACGACAGGGGGCTGACCCCGCCGATGCCAAGGTCAGCGACGGCGGGTGGAGCGAGGTAAGGGGCGACCGGAAAGGGAATCCCGCTCTAGTGGATCAGGATCTCGCATGGGCCCTGAACCCTGCCGAGTTGGACGCTGCCAGCGATCCAGCTTGAACACCCCATCCTCCGGCCAGTCCTCCGATTCGGCCACGGGGGGCCTGGCCGGTGCCCGTTCCTCAAGCGCAGCAGAGTCTGCCGGCGGCACTTGGCTGCGCCCGCCCCCCACCGCTGGGTTGGCTGCAAGGCGACCGCGCCCCCGCAGGGAGACGGCTTCGAGGCGGCGGCGGGGAAGGGGCGGTTCCCCAGCGACCCCCGGATCCCTACGGACCGAACCCTCAACCGAAACACCCCTGGAAGCCGGTGGTGGCGGCCCAGCGGCTCCGATTCTGTCCCGGCGGGGCGAATCGGCCTCCTGCCAGGGCTCGCGCCAATCTTCGCCATCGTCCAGCAGCCAATCCAAGCGATTACCCATCCAGCGGCCGAGGCCATCGATCCCCGCTCCCCGTCCCCCGGGACGATTGGCCCCGGGGGGGGGAGCTTGCCTTGATCCCGGTCTGGCACCTGAGACCCCTTCTACCAACTGACGTCCTCGGTGAACCCAACGATCGAATCGCTGTTCAAGCGGATCATCCCCCCCGGGGCGATCACGGGTGGGAAGGGGGCTCTGCACCCCCAGGGGTTCCCCATCCCACTCTCGATACAAACCCCTGTCCCGAGACATTCTTCTCGCGTTGGCAGGGTCGGGATCTGGGGCAGATCCGTATTGGGAGAAGTCCATAGGTCCACATTAACGAGCCCTGGCCTGGCCCAATGCCGGTTGCTCTAGGCGCACCAAGGCATCCCATGCCCCAACCTGGGCAAAAGAGAAAAAATATCGAAGAAATTGGAAAAGAAAAGAAAGCCTTTCTAAAGAGAATTAGCATTTGGAAAAGAATCTGTGTTTTTCCAGTTGCCACCAAAACCACGAGAAAATTTTCAATAAAACTCTTATGCCATGGCCATTCCTTCCCTGACTTCCCTGACTTCGGTGATGTCGTCCGTTCGTTCGTTGGCGGTGACCCAAGCCCGCATGGATCTCGCCAAGAGGATTGCCGTCAAAGCGGGCCCTGACGCTGACGATGTCTATTGCGATGAATATGGCACCTGGGTCCGCCAAGACAACCATCATTGGCAGCTTGTCGTTCCTGCCCTGACCTCCATGGCGATGGTTTAAAGCCATGCCATGGCTACGGGCTCGCTTGGTGATCGAGTCGGGGTTCAAAGACCAACAGGCAAGTGCTGTCCCAGCGCCCACCATGGAAAGTCACACAGCAAGGGCGGCAAGCCAGCCCCTTGCGCCTGCTTCGGTAGGGGGTCCTGAGGCCACAGCGGGGGCAACAGGCCAACCAGCGGGCCCCCTGCACCGGCACTGGAAAGGAATGTCTAAGGCTCACCTCAAACTCGCTTTGGGACTTGTTGATCCGGGCCATGCACGCTTTGAACCGGGGGCCATGGGCTTCCCGCACTTCAAGGATTTGGTCGACCCAGGCATGGATCATCTCGTGGGCCAGGGTGCTCAAGGTGGCTGCCCTGGGCAGGGGCTCCAGCAGGGGCCGCGAAAGCACGATTTCGCGGAAGTCCAGCCCATCGGCCCGTCGCCCCCGTCGGTAGAGGCCCGCCGTTCGGGTCAATCTCGCGTCACTCCAGCGCAGGTCGGCCACAGGCTTCCCCGAACGCACAAGGGCACCGTCGAAATGTTCGCGGTTCAGCCTGTGGAACAGGGGCAACAGGGGCTCCAGGGGCACGGGATCCGGTGCTCGGCACCGCTTCAGGGCAAGGCCAGTCTGGGCCCAGGGGGCAGGCCAGGGGGCAGGAAGGTGGGGTCGTCGGTCAGACTCAAGCCGTTGTAAGCCAAAGTTGACGTCATGGATTGGGGATTGGCCAGGGACTACGGCTCCAAGGGCCTGTTAGCCGGCGCGGGAGCCCTCCTCCTCTACTGGACGATCTCGGCGGTGAAGCTGGTGCTCAGCGTCCGTGGCATCAACCCACTGATCAAACAGTTCTTTACCCAGGTGGCGTCAGGCCAGATTGATGGGGCTTACCTGCTCACCACCAAGAACTATCGTTCCCACGTCAATCGGCAACAATTCATTCGATTCTTGGCGGGCCTCAAACTCAACAACTACCGCAATCTCAAATCGGGACGACCGCGTCTGCAGGAAGGCCAGGTGATCCTCAGCGTCAAGCTCAAGGCCGATGGCGGCAAGGACGAGTTGCCCCTTGATTTCACTTTCATCAAGGTGGAAGACGCCTGGCGTATTGACCGCATCCAAACCCCTGCAGTTAGCTGAGTTGCTGCGGCCACTGTTGCCCCCTTCCGCCATTGAGCTGTGAGCAAATCAACACAATCGACGCCAGGGCGGTCTGTCGATGCAGCCTCTAAACCCTTGTTTCCAGAGCGAGTAGCCGAGCTACGCAGCCTTCTTCAGCAGGCAGCACACGCCTATTACGTCAAGGACGCTCCGCTGATCGAGGACGCGGTCTATGACCGACTTTTCCGAGAGCTCCAGGAGCTGGAGAGCCATCATCCCGAGCTGATCACCCCTGACAGCCCCACGCAGCGCGTTGGTGGCGAGCCTGCTGAAGCTTTCCAGAACGTCGCCCACAGGCTGCCGCTCTATAGCCTCAAAAATGCTTTCAACCTGGCTGAGCTTGAAGCCTGGTACGACCGACTCGTCAAGGTCCTGAACAACAGCCCCAGCGTGGCAGGTTCTGGCTTGGCAATGGTTGGGGAGCTAAAAATTGATGGCAATGCACTCGCATTAAGCTACGAGCACGGACTTCTTGTACGAGCTGCCACCCGCGGTGACGGCGAGCGGGGCGAGGAGATCACCGCCAACGTCCGCACGATTGCCTCGGTGCCGCTGCGTCTGCGGTTGGAGCAGCCGCCCGCCTGGGTCGAGGTGCGCGGGGAAGCCTTGATCCCTGATGAGAGCTTCGCCGCGATCAACGCCGAACGACAGGCCCGTGGCGAGAGCCTGTTTGCCAACCCCCGCAACGCCTGTGCGGGTACCCTGCGCCAGCTCGATTCTAAGGTTGTGGCAGCTAGGCGGCTCAGCTTTTTTGCGTACACCCTCCATCTACCCGATGATTGGCAGGGGAAGTCGGGCAAACCAGCCACTCAGTGGTCATCCTTGCAATGGCTTGAGGCAGCAGGTTTTCAAGTCAACCCCTACCGAGAGCGCTTCAACGATCTGGCTGGAGTGGAATCATTCTTCAACCGATGGGAAGAGGATCGGAAAGCATTGCCCTATGCAACGGATGGCGTTGTAGTTAAGCTTGACAATCTTGAATTTCAAGAAATAGCCGGTTTTACGGATACCCATCCACGCTGGGCCGTTGCCCTTAAGTATCCCGCAGAAGAGGCCCCCAGCCAACTTCTGCGGATCATCTGCCAAGTCGGGCGGACGGGAGTTGTTACGCCAGTTGCAGAATTTGAACCAGTTCACCTTGCCGGCACAATTGTCAGTCGAGCCACTCTTCACAATGCCAACCGAGTTGCCGAGCTCGATTTGCATTCTGGTGACAACATCGTTGTCCGCAAAGCAGGTGAGATCATCCCGGAGGTAGTTGGGGTATTGCCAGAGTTACGGAAATCAGATGCAATGAGCCTGGTTTTACCTGAAAGCTGCCCAGAGTGTGGCTCCCGACTGGTTCGGGAGGAAGGTGAAGCGGCCACTCGCTGCATCAACAGCAGTTGCCCGGCCATCATTTTGGCTTCGTTGTGCCACTGGGTCAGTAAGAAGGCCTTAGATGTCGATGGCCTAGGCAGCAAGGCGATGGAGCAGATCGTCGAATGTGGACTTGTCAAATCTATTGCAGATTTATATCGTCTTGAGGTCTCTGTGCTTGCAAGCTTGGAGCGGATGGGAGAAAAGTCAGCCCTGAATATCGTCAGCGAGCTGTCAATATCAAAGACCAAGCCCTGGCATCGTAAGCTATATGGTCTTGGCATTGATCATATCGGTGAAGTTAATGCCAAAGCACTTTCTAAGGTCTATCCTAATGCAAAGGCACTCAAGCAAGAAGCACTTGATCATCCTGAAAAAATTACCTCGTTGGCAGGCTTCGGCCAAGAGATCAGCAAGTCTCTGCAGCAATGGTTCTCGAATAAAGCCAACCAAGACTTAATCGATGAGTTGTCCAGTCTGGGAATAGAAATGGGAGGAGAGGTCGAAGAGTTCGCTCGGCAAACGACAATTGATCCCCTTAAGCCAAGCAACCCTCTTTATGGTAAGAAAATTGTTCTAACAGGAAAGCTTCCATCCCTATCTCGCGAAGAAGCCCAGTCTTTGATTGAAGCCGCTGGTGGTAAAGTGATTGAGAGCGTAAGCAAGCAAACAGATTACGTTGTGGCCGGGGAAAAAGCTGGAAGCAAGCTCGATAAAGCTACCACCCTAGGAGTATTGGTGCTTAGCGAGACTGACTTAGTCGAACTGCTGAATGCCTAGATTTACTGCAGGCAACCTAATGTCATTGCGCAATAATTGCATCTAAATTGAGAGGTTATTGAGTTGCCCGAAAAAGTTAATTAGGGCTCGGTTTCGATCCTTGAACCAGCAAAGAAATTACATCCATCCATCCATCAACTAACTCGGTGATTTTCCAGAGATTGCAAAGCGTACAAATTCGTCTTGCGTTGTAGTGATTTCTCTTGTGCAGATTGATTTCAGGCTTGACTCAGGGTCAGGCACATAAATCTTATATGTCACTAAGCCCGGATCTCGTTTGGTTTGCTTAAGGCCAGTGGCTTCATCGTCGAAGGTTCTCAGGGAGATCGGTCTTGTCTTGCCGATGACGACGTAGGACTCGATAGCTGCAAGTTTCTCTCCCCATGTCTTTAAGCCGCAAACGTCTTTATCATAGATGATTGATCCCTCGTTGAAGTCAAAGTTTCCACTCTGGACCCATTCCTTCCAGCGGTCAGCCACTTGCTTGTTCTTTACTTTTTGTTTTTGCAAAAACCTTAATCCAAGTGCTGTATTAAAATGGGGAGGAAGACACAAATGCCAACTTGAGGGAGTTGGGGCAAAGGGTCTCTTAAGTAGTTTTTTCCCAGCCTTGCTAGACCCACATATCAGTAAATCAAGCGACACCTCTGCCTCGGCAGCATCGTCTGCATAGGCAGCAGGTTGGGTCGAGCAAGGCACTGTGTAGCGTCCACTTGTCAGTCCTGCCAATTTATCACTACCTCTCTTCACCGCGCAAGCCCCATTGTAATTGTCCGCCTCAGGGCACTCAGCTGGAGAGCCACGCTCAAGATTGATTGGCCCTAGATCCGCCGCCGCTTAATGATTGGGCGCTGCCAACAACGGCGGAAACTCTGAACGAGATGGCTCAAAGTGATGACTTGTTTGATCACGTAGTGGCCAGGAAGGTAGCGTTAACACCTGCGCCCAGCGATCCTGCGGGGTGTCTGGCGCCTCTGGCTCAGCAAGGGCGCCACTGGCTCAACAAAAGCGCTTCGGAAGGGCACGGGCCCGGCAGCAAGTTGATCGGCCCCTGGGCGGATCCGGGGACTGGTGACCCCCCATTGCCGACATTGACCAGCCACCAGGAATCCCCGACGGCCGATCCCTAGGGGTTGGCCGACAAGTCAGCGACCAATCTGATGCCGGCCCTGGCGAAGTCCCGGATCCAGCCCTGGAATCGCCAGCTCCCTGGTCTCGGCATTAGCCACTGGGGCAAAGCCAGAGCCGGCACCCTGGCGGGGGCCTCCCCCGATGCCTCCTGCCTCGCCCATTGGGCTCGACTGGAACCGCAGCGCATCACCGCTTGGCCTGGCGCTGGCGGTCAGATGGTCCGGACATTTTAGCAACGGTTCGCGACCGAGGCCCAGGCCAGGCGGCTGATTGCTCGGGTCAGCCCCGGCTTCTCCCTGGCCTCTGCTGTGGCGGGCTATCCAGGAGCCGACCCAGCCCCGTCTTCTGGGCGCCTTGGGGCCCAGGGCCGTGACCTGGCGGCATCCTGACCACCCGGGGGCCCCGCCTGGCTGCCCAGGATCGGATCCCAATGGCGGGGGGCCGCATCAGCGCAGCGATCAGGCGCCGCATCGATGCCAGGTGGCAGGGGCGGCGGCCAGCTTCAGGTTGGCCCAGGTGGAGGGTCCGGGACCTGAGGGGATTGATGAAGCGGGGCTTCTATGCGGTTGGACAAGCCATTTGTGCTGCTGGACGAACTCTGGGCGAAGAATGGGCGGCAACACAGCAAGATGGTTGAGCTCGTCTGACTCGTGGGACAGGCCTCGCGACAGAGCTTCCTACCCTCCATGGCCCTCGATACCCAGCCCGACACTGACGTGACCCTTTCGGTCCATGGCCCCAGTGCAGGCCGTAGCTTGATACCTGCTGACGATGACGCCCCCGATGCCAATGAGGCCCCCCTGCAGCGCTGGGCCCAAACCATCGATCCAAGCCTTTGGAGCCAGCTGGCGCGCCACCAGCTCCTGCTGCCCCTGCTGCGCCAGGAGATCATCAGCCGTGCCGTCTCGCAAGTGCAACTGCCAGCCGAGCGGCAACAGCAAGCCCTGCAGGAATGGGCTGCCCGCAAGGGCATCCGCACTCCTGAGCAGCTGGCAGCGGTCTGCCGATTTGAAGCACTCAGTGAAGAGGATGTGCACGCTCAGGCCCAGCTACCTTTACGGATCGCCCACCATTGCCGCGAGCATTTCCTGCATCGGGCCGAACAGCGTTTCCTGGCCCGCAAGCACCAGCTGGACCAGCTGGTTTACAGCCTGCTGAGGGTCGAGAGCGGCGCCCTGGCCCAGGAGCTTTACCTGCGCATTGCCGAGGGCGAAGCCGATTTCGCCGAACTCGCTGCCCAATACGCCAAGGGACCGGAACAGACCACCCGCGGCGTCGTGGGGCCTGTACCCATACTCCAGGCCCACCCCGCCCTGGCCGAACGGCTGCGTACCTCCAGGCCAGGCCAACTGAGCCCGCCCATCTTGATCGAAAAGTGGTGGCTAGTGGTGCGCCTGGAGGTGATGAGGCCCGCCACCTTTGATGACGCCATGCAAGAGCGCATGGGCCGGGAACTGTTCGAGGAGTGGGTTGAAGAACAGCTCAGCCAACTGGTGACGATGAGGGAGAAGGAATGACCACTTCCTATCCCGCCCAGATCGAAACTTTGGCGCAGCGGGCTCCCTTCAACCTGCTCTCAGCCACTGAGCAATCTCGCCTGCTGGAAGCCGCCAGCCTGCAGCGCTTTGAGGAGGGCGATCCCCTCAGCACGGACCTGGCCATCGGGGAAAGGGTGTTGGTGGTGCTGGAAGGGGAGGGGAGGCTTTTGGGCCAGAGGGGTGATCGACCCTTCACCTTGGAACGGCTTGGGGCCGGTTCCCTGGTGGGTTTGGTGTCGCTGCTGCGGGTCGAAGCCTGCGAATATGTGACGGCCGCCACCCCGGTTCTGGCCGCTGCCCTGCCGGATGCCTTGGTGCTGGAGTGGCTCAAACAGAATCCTGGCTTTAGTGACTGGGTCAGCAGCCAGCTCTGGACAGCCGAATTAAACAGTCTGCTGCTCAAGCGAGAAGCGGCCGCCAGTTCCGCCCAGCTGTTTGACCATGCCCACTGGCGCCAGCGCCTCAGCCAGCTCCGGGACCAAACCCGACCCCTCCAGGCCCAGCGGGGCATCGTTCCCCAACTGAAGGCGGGTGAAACCCTGGTTCTTGGCAGCGCCAATGTGCCGGACCAACCGATCGGCACGACCCTTAACCCCGAGGCCCCTTTACCCCAACCCCGTCCGCCGCTCCCCCTGAGGCTGCTCGTCCTGGCCCCCGGTGCCCTTGATGTCGCGCCGGCAACGCCACAGGGGCATGTTGCTGCGATGGCGCCTCTCCAGGGAGCGCCTGGAGAGATGGCTCCCGCTGCCGCCGCTCCAGCGCGGGGTGAACATCCCCTGCCCACCGGCCTTGATCTGGGCCAGAACGACCCCACCCGGGGGCTGCAGCTCGTGCGGGCTCGGGGCGTGGCGGAAGAGACCCTGGCCTGCTTCCAGATGCTGGGTAAGTTGATGGATCTGCCCTATCGCCGCGACGCCATCGACAAGGTGTTGCAGGAAAAGCTGCGGCGCGGACAGAAACCCGATCTGCAATTCTGCGGCCAGATTGCCGCCATGCTCGGTCTGCTGGTCAGTGGTGCCCAGGTGCAGTCCGGTTCCGCCACCCGCCTGATCACCCCCTGCCTGGTTGTCTGGAAGGACAGCTTCGCTTTGGTCACCCGCAGCAATGGCCGCGGACTGCGCCTGGCCTCGCCGGCCGATGGCTGGGTCGAGCTGAGCCCAGCCGAGATCCAGGAACGTTTTCCAGATGGGCTGGAATTGCTGCTGCTGGAGCGCAGCACCGCCACCCCGGAGCGTCGCTTCGGGCCGGGGTGGTTCTGGCCGGCCCTGCGCCGCTATCGGGGCATGTTGCTGCAGGTGCTGCTGGCCTCCTTCGTGGTGCAGCTGTTCAGCCTGGCCAACCCCTTGCTGATTCAGGTGATCATCGACAAGGTGATCGCCCAGCGCAGCATGGACACGCTGCAGATCCTGGGGATGGCCCTGGTGGTGGTCACGCTGATGGAAGGCGTCATTGGCAGTCTGCGCACCTTCTTGTTTGCTGACACCACCAACCGCATCGATCTGCGGCTGGGCTCCGAGGTAATTGACCACCTTTTACGCCTGCCTCTCGGCTATTTCGACCGTCGGCCCGTGGGTGAACTGGGCACCCGGATTGCCGAACTGGAGAAGATCCGCAACTTCCTCACCGGCCAGGCCCTGATCACGGTGCTCGATGCCCTCTTTTCGGTCATTTACATCATTGTGATGCTGCTCTACAGCGTCACGCTCACCGCTGTGGCTCTGGCGGTGTTGCCGATCCAGATCGCCATCACGGCGCTGGGGGCGCCCCTGTTCAGGAGGCAGTACCGCCAGGCGGCCGAAGAAAATTCCCGTACCCAAAGTCACCTCGTCGAGGTGATCACTGGCATCCAGACCGTCAAGGCCCAGAACGTGGAGATGGTGAGCCGCTGGCGCTGGCAGGATTTCTATTCGCGCTACATCGCCCGCACCTTTGAGAAAACAATCACGGGCACCTTCCTCAACGAATCAAGCCAGGTCCTGCAGAAACTCTCCCAGCTCCTTGTGCTTTGGGTCGGGGCTTCGATGGTGCTCAAGGGAGAACTCACTCTCGGCCAATTGATCGCGTTTCGAATTATCAGCGGCTATGTCACCCAGCCGATCCTGCGCCTTTCCTCCATCTGGCAGTCGGTGCAAGAGCTGAGGGTGTCTTTTGAACGGCTGGCCGACGTCGTCGATACGCCGGAAGAATCCAGTGAAGCGGACAAGGCCAACATTCCCCTACCCCCGATCGAAGGGGATGTGCTTTTTGAAAACGTCAGCTTTGCCTTCGCCCCTGGCACGCCACCGGTGCTCAGCCACATCGATTTGCATGTGCCAGCGGGAACCTTTATCGGCATCGTGGGCCAAAGCGGCAGCGGCAAGAGCACGCTGATGAAATTGCTGCCGCGCCTCTATTCTCCCGACAGCGGTCGCATCCTGATCGACCGCTATGACATCGACAAAGTCGAGTTGTATTCTCTGCGCCGTCAGGTGGGCATTGTGCCCCAGGATCCACTGTTGTTTTCAGGCACGATCAGCGACAACATTGCACTCACCAATCCTGACGCCTCCAGCGATGCCATTGTGCAGGCGGCCAAAATTGCCGCTGCCCACGATTTCATCATGACCTTACCCTTCGGCTACAGCACGCCGGTGGGGGAACGGGGAGCGTCCCTCTCGGGTGGCCAACGCCAGCGCATCGCCATCGCCCGCAGCCTGCTGAGCAATCCGCGCCTGCTGGTGATGGATGAGGCCACCAGCGCCCTCGACTACGACACCGAACGCCAGGTTTGCGACAACCTGCAGCAAGCGATGCAAGGTTGCACTGTTTTCGTGATCACCCATCGCCTCAACACGATCAAACGGGCCGACCGCATCGTGTTCATGCACCAGGGATCGATTGTGGAAACCGGCACCCACGACGAACTGATGGCCCTGCGGGGCCGCTACTACGCCCTCTTCCGGCAACAGGACAACAACTGATGGCCCTTCCCGTCCTTCCCAGCGCCCCCGTCCAGGATCCCAAGCCCGATTCCGATTCACGCTCGTTGCGATTTAACGAGAGCGAAGATATTGTGCTGCAACAATCACGGGCCTGGGCCAGAGCGATTACCTGGTGCCTAATGGGGGTTACGGCCTTCGGCCTGGCCTGGTTGGCCCTGGCGAAAACCGAAGAGATTGTTACCGCCCCAGGCAAACTCGAGCCCCTGGGTGCCGTCAAAGAAGTGCAGATGCCCGTTGGTGGTGTGGTGGAGCAAGTGCTGGTTAAGGAGGGCCAGCAAGTCAGCAAGGGGCAAACACTGTTGAGGCTGGATACGGAAACGACCCGTGATCGGCAGCAAAGCTTGGTGAAAAGCATCGCCTACAAGGAGCAGCAAGTGCTTCTCAAACGAGAAGAACTGTTCCGTTATCTTGATACCAACAGCACCGAACAACGGGTTCTTGCCGAAAGCCTGGGTCTCGAGAGCGAAATCCTCTCAAGGCTAGAGGTCTTGAACAAGGAAGGAGCTACCGCTGAACTTCAGTACCTGGGGCAGCGCCAGAAGGTTCAGGAGGTCCGAGGCAAGCTTGAGGGGTCGCGGATGGATCGGCTTCGTCAACAGGCCCTCCTGATGCAGGGAATCCGTCAACTACAGAGCGAGCTAACGGATTTACGCAGCAAATTGATCGAACTCAACGTCAATATCCGCTACCAGGAAATCAAGGCACCTGAATCTGGGGTGGTATTTGAACTCAAGTCACGGGCCAAGGGATTCGTCGCCCAGACCAGTGAACCGGTGATGAAGATTGTGCCGTTTGATCGACTCGAAGCGCGGGTGGAAGTACCCAGTCGCGAGATCGGTTTTGTCTCCATCAACAAGCCAGCCGAGATCAGCATTGATTCCTTCCCGGCCTCCGATTTCGGTGTTGTGCATGGCACCGTGCGTCGCATCGGCTCCGATGCCCTGCCACCGGATCAGATGAAAACGTTTTACCGCTTTCCCGTGGACATCAGGTTGGATGCCGAAAGCCTGGTGCCCTGCCCGGCAACCACAAACTCCGATCAGAAAGTCTGTTTCAAACCCAGTAAAGGCATTGCCCTGCCCCTGCAAGTGGGCATGTCCTTGACGGCCAATATCAAGTTGCGCAAGGTGACTTACCTGCAATTGTTGATGCAAAATTTCCGCGACAAAGCGGAATCCCTGCGGCGCATCTGATGACCAGGCCTGTGCCAATCCTGCCCCTCCCCATCGCCCGCTGGATCAAGACCGACTGTGGGCGTTCCCAATACCTGGAACTGGCAGCCCGGCCGGGCCCCCTGGCCAGGCTGCGGCTGGCTTGGTTCGTGTTGATCGCCGGGCTGCGCGACTGGCGCCTGGCGGATCGGCCCTAATCAGGGGCCAACCCAGACACCCCAGTCGGATACCACACCAGTCATTCCGCCAGGGCCCGCCGGGCCGCCCGGTTCACCAACCAAACCGAGGCGATGGTGGCCCCAATCCCAGCCAGCCGCAATGCCCAGGTCGCCGGATCGGTGTGACCGGCAAGCACCGTGCCGAAACGGGCCACATCGCCGGCCAGGGCCCCGAGGGCGCAGAACAAGACGGTGCCCGGCAGGATGCCGATCAAACCCAGGCAGTAATCCCGCAGCCTCACCTCACTGAGGCCGTAGGCCAGATTGAGCAGGCTGAAGGGAAAGGCGGGGGAAAGCCGGGTCAGCAACACCAATTTGAGACCCTCACGGCTGACCGCCTGCTCAACGGCAAGCCATTTGGGAGCGGCGGCCAAACGGCGTCGTGCCCACTCCCGCAACCAGCTACGACCCAGCAGAAAGACAGCGATGGCCCCCAGGCTTGCCCCAACGAAGACCACCAAGCTGCCCAGCAGGGTTCCATACAGGGCCCCGGCCAGCATCGAAGCCCATACCCCTGGCAGCAACAGGGTGACCCAAAGGGCATAGAAGGGAACGAACATGGCGGCCCCGGCGGGGCTTTGCAGCAGGGGTAACCAGGGGGCAAGCAGTTCTGACATCACAAAATCATCGCAGTCCACTGTCCTAGCCTGCATTCAGTCCGCAACCTGGTGCATGGCCCGATCCCGGCAGCAGGTGCGGTCCACCCGCAGCAAAGCCAACCCGCCCCGGCGGCGGCGCAGCCGGGCCAGCAGCAGCTTTCAACAACCAGGCACGCCGGTCTTCATCGGGGATCAGCGTCTGGAAAACGCCATTCTGGACTTTATCGTCTATAGCAGTGAAAGCAGTCGGGAAACACGGGGTGTTGCCCTGCAAGAGTGCTTGCCCTCCCTAGATCTTGCCCAGGATGGGGCGAGCGTTACTTGGATCAATGTCAACGGCATCCACGATGTCGGATTGATTGAAGCCCTTGGGGAACACTTCTCAATACATCCGATGACGATTGAAGATATCGTTAATACGGCCCAAAGGCCCAAGTGGGATGTGTTTGCAAATTACGGGATGTTGGCCCTGAAAATGCTGGATATGGATGCCAACAAGGAAAGCGTACGCATCGAACATGTCAGCCTGATTCTGGGGTCGAGTTGGGTGATCTCCTTTCTGGAGGACGAGGGTGATGTTTTCGAATCCGTGCGCCAGGCCATCCGAACCAATGCTGGCCGCATTCGACGCATGGGCGCTGATTATCTACTGTTTTGCCTGGTCGATGCGGTTGTTGATCATTATTTTCTTGTCGTCGAGCACATCGGCGACAAGGTAGAGATCTTGGATGAACGAATCCTGGTGGATCCCCGTCAAGATGATATTCAGGTTCTGCATCGCTTCAAGCGGGATCTGCTCAGTCTGCGGCGAGCCGTCTGGCCCCTGCGGGAGGTGCTGAGTGCGGTGTCGAAAGAGGAATCGCCACTGCTACACAGAGAGACGAAAGTGTTCTGGCGGGATTTATACGATCATTGCATCCAGGTCATCGATATTGTCGAAACCGCAAGGGACACCCTTTCCAGCATGCATGACACCTATCTTTCAAGCATTAGTAACCGCATGAATGAAGTGATGAAGGTGTTGACGATTTTCTCAACAATCTTCATGCCAATTACCTTTATTGCCGGGGTCTATGGCATGAATTTTCAATACATGCCAGAGCTGGCCTGGAAGCCAGCCTATTTCATTACCTTGGCGGTCATGGCCTTGATTGCCATCAGCATGGCCTTGTATTTTCGCCATCGCCGTTGGATCTAGTCAAAAGCTATGGCCCATCGCAAGCGCCCTTGAACCCTCAAGACTTTTGGGGGTCTGTTGCCAGAAACAGGCGCACCACCCGTTCCGCCGCATCGGCCAGCAGGGCCGGACTGGCGGCCATCGCCGCCTCCAGGGTCATGGGGCCCGGCACCAGGGACACCATGCTGGTGACCCCCAGGGCATAGAGGGCCTCAGTGCCCTCCCCCAGGGTGCCGGCAATCACCACCAGGGGCACGCCAGCCTGGCTGCAGCGGCGCGCCACGGCGGCGATGGTCTTGCCGCGCAGGGTCTGGCCATCCAGGCGTCCCTCACCGCTCAGCACCAGGGACGCGCCCGCCAGGTGGATCTCGAAAGCGCAGGCCTGCAGCACCAGGTCAATGCCGCTACCCGGCGTCGCCCCCAGCAAGCCGATCAGGGCGGCGCCCAGCCCACCGGCCGCCCCGGCTCCGGGCAGATGCCTGAGGCTGCGGCCGCAGGCGGCTTCAATCGGCCCGATCGCGGACGCCGTCCCCGCTTCCAGCTCGGCAACGATGGCGGCGGTGGCCCCTTTTTGGGGGCCGTACACGGTTGCCGCCCCATGGGGACCCAGCAGCGGGTTGTCCACATCGGCGGCCAGGGCAAGGGAGCAGCCGGCCAATGCCGGCAGCAGGCCCCCCAGATCCACGCTCGCCACCTCAGCCAGGGCTGCGCCTGTCATCACCGCCTCGATCAAGGAGCCATCGGCGCGCCGAAAGCGAACCCCCAGGGCCTGAGCCAATCCGGTGCCCAGATCGTGGCTGGCCGACCCACCGACCGCAAGGATGAGATGGCGGGCCCCGGTGGCCAGGGCGGCGGCCACCAGTTCACCTGTGCCGTAGGTGGTGGTGTGGCGGGGGTCGCGCTGGTCTGGACGCGACAGGGGCAACCCGGAGGCCGCCGCCATCTCGACAACAGCGGTATGGCCGCCAGCAAGCAGCCCAAAGCAAGCCTGCACCGGTGGTCCCCCGGGCAGGGGGCCGGTCACCCAGCGGCGCAGCAGGCGGCCGCCGCTGGCTGCCACCAGGGCTGCGGTGGTGCCCTCGCCGCCGTCGGCCAGGGGCAAGGCCACACAGTTGGCGTCAGGCAGGACCCGCTCTACCCCAACCCGCAGGGCCCTGCAGACCTGTTCAGCGCTGAGGGAACCCTTGAAGGAATCGGGAGCCAGCAGGATCTTCATGGCTGCTGGGGCTGGGGGAAAGGGTTTGGGGCGCCAGGAATTGTGTATCTGTTATCACCATCGACGCCGAACCGGCGCCCGTAGGGTCCGCCCGCCGCTGACCGCCTCCGCATGACCCTATCTCCCATCAGTGCTGCCTTGATTGCGGCCAAACGCCGCCAGGGATTGAGCTTTGCGGAGCTGGGCGAACGCCTCGGCCGGGATGAGGTCTGGGTGGCCAGCCTGCTGCACGGCCAAGCCACCGCCTCAGAGCAGGAGGCGGCGGTGTTGATCGAAGCCCTGGGGCTGGATCCCGAAGTGGCCCAGACCCTGACGGCTTACCCCTTGAAGGGGGGCCTGGATCCACTAATCCCGACCGATCCGCTGCTGTATCGCTTCTACGAAATTCTGCAGGTGTATGGACTGCCCCTCAAGGACGTGATCCAGGAAAAATTTGGTGATGGCATCATGTCGGCGATTGATTTCACCCTCACGGTGAAGAAAGAAACTCCAGCGGCTGGGGACCGAGTCGTGGTGACGATGAATGGCAAATTTCTTCCCTATAAGAAGTGGTAGTTTTGTATTTATAGGCCTGACCTTCGGCTCGCCAGAGGCCAAGACTGTCAATCTCTACTGGAGGGGCATGCTGCTGACAATTTAGCTATCTTGATTTTAGTAATCGAGGATGTTAATCGCGCGGGCGGCGATCACCGCCAGGGTGAGCAATGAAACGGCGCTTTCGGCCATCATCAGCACCATGGCGCGGCCCCTGAGCGGCACGGCGCCGGTGGGGCTGAAGGCCGTCGCATTGCAATAGGCCAAAAAGAGATAGTCCAGAAAGCCAGGCCGCCAGGAGTCTCCCCCCGCCTCAGGCAGATCCTGCTGGGGAAAATGCCAGTCCGCTTGCGGCGCATGCTCCTGGCGCCTTAGCTCGGGTCCGCCCTGGTCGCCATGCCAGTAGGCGAGAGAAAAGAGGATGACATTGCTGACCCAAAGGGCGAGTCCGGAGGCCAGCAGTTCCCGGGCGCCCAATTGATCGCCGCCAAATAACAGGGTCTTGATCAACTTGTAAAGGTTGGCGCTTTCCATCGCCATCGAGGCGATCAGAAAGGCCGAAACCAGCTTCCTTTCCCAGGCCAACCAGCGCCGCGCCCCGCCCGAAAGGGCCACCGCCAGAATGGGCAGCATGCCAACAAGCATGAAGGCCGCATCCACCCCCACCGGCACGAGACGAAAGCGGTTGGATAGGGCCATCAGCAGACCCCCCATGACCAGCACCGCCAGGATTGCCGGCCAACGGGGCTCGATGGCGGGCGCAGGCTGCTGGCCAGCCCGCAGGGGTGGGGGGGCCATTGGGGCAGAGGCTGGCGTGGATGGGGGCACGGAGAAGAGACGAGGGATCCCAACGAAGGATTAAAGGATGGGCTGGCCCGAGGCCGGGATGAGCGAATGGCGATGCCGGGTCCCAGCCCTGTCGCTGAGGCATGGGTCTGAACAACGGCACTGCATTGATTCCCCCCGGCCACTCCTACCCTGGAGCCTCCATCTGCTCAAGCAGCCATCGGCCGCCGCAGTACCAACTCGGGCCAAAACAACGCCCAGCGCCAGGCGGCCCGCCAGGTGAACCAGGGTTTCGGCGGCCCCGCCGGCCCCCACGCCAGCCGCAACGCAGCGCCCGGCAGCCCGGAGGAGCAGCTGGTGGAGAAGCTGCGGCGCATTGAGGCGTTGTTCGCCCGGGCCGGCAGCGAAGGGGAGCGGGTGGCCGCCGAACGGGCCCGGGAGCGGATCAAGGCCCGGCTGGAGCAGCTGGCCGGCGAGGAGCCGCCGGTCGAATTTCGCTTCACGTTGGCGGATCAATGGTCGCGCCATTTGTTTGTGGCCTTGATGCGTCGCTATGGCATCCACCCATACCGCTACCGCGGCCAGCGCCGCACCACCGTGATGGCCCGCCTCAGCCGCAGCTTCGTCAACGACACCCTCTGGCCGGAATTCCAGGAGCTGCAGAGCACCTTGGCCGCTTACTTCGATGCCCTCACCGATCGGGTGATCGAGCAGGCCCTGGAGGTCAAGGCCGGCGAAGCCGAAGAGCAGCAGCAGGCTGCCCCCCAGTTGCCGCCGCAGGAGCATCAGGGGTCGTTGCTTTAGGTCTGGGCTGATGTCATCGTGATTTGCCGCGCCGATGACAAAAGCTGCGATATCAATTCAGGGCAGGAGCTTTTGGTGTGGATAGTTTCTGAACCTCGGCTTACTTTGCCTCCAGCT
The DNA here is from genome assembly GCA_026389315.1 of Cyanobacteriota bacterium. Lineage (GTDB taxonomy): Bacteria > Cyanobacteriota > Cyanobacteriia > PCC-6307 > Cyanobiaceae > Cyanobium. The sequence continues at coordinate 7,112 of JAPLIC010000037.1, read as the reverse complement.
GATCCCCTGCCAACTTAGTGACGTACAGGTTGTTGGGATCCAACTGGTTCATGAAGCCGATGCGGTGGCCATAGGCGTACAACAGCTCATTGATGTAGCTGTTGTGTTTGGGAAACATCTCCCAGGCAGCAATCGTGGTGGCCAAGCGGCGGCAGCTAGCCAGGTGGCGCACGCCGTGGCGGTAGCGGTTGGAGCGGCCCTCAACCAAAATCGTCTCGATCAAGGTGCGCAGGCATAGGGTGGCCGCCAGGGGTTGGTCGGCTTCCAGGGCTTCAGCCACTGCGGCCAGCAGCTTTTCATCGGCGCGGTCGAGTTCGGCGGGCCGCGCCAAGATCAAGCTGGCGCAGCGGCGGCGGTCGGGCCATTGGTGCAGAAACTCCAGGGCCGGACCGAGATAGGGGTGCTGCAGCACTAGATCTAGGGCCCGCTCCTGGGCTTCGCCATCTTCAAAGGCCGGCAGGCGCTTGAGGTAGTCGCGCAGGTGCGGGCTTGATAGGCGCAACAGGGCAAACCTCCAGCGCAGCTGCTGGGCCTCATCTCCCCGCTGCAGCTGGTCCAAGGCGGCGATGCGGGCATCGATCCAGGGCCCGGGGCCCGGCGGGGTTTGGTGCGGCAACGGCTGCGCCCCATCGAGCAGGGCCAGGGCCTCTGCGGCGCGGCCGGCAGCCGTGAGTCGCTGGGCGACGCGGGCCGCCACCAGCGGCTGCTTCAGGGCGGCGGGCTGGTGGTCGCGATATTCGGCCAGGTAGGCCTCCGCATCCCCCAGGGCATCGGCGATGGCCAGCATCGCCAGGCGCACGGTTTGGTCGCGGTCGGTGGGGTCGGGATCGAGATCGTAATCGTCATCTTCATCGTCGTATTCATCTTCATAACCTGATTCGCTTTCATCGCCGTAGTCAGATTCGAAGTCAACGTCGAAATCAACTACAAAGTCAACTTCGGCTTCGATGTCGAAGTCTTCATCGCCATCGGGTTCGTAATCTGAATTAAAAATCGGGGCAAAAATATAACCATCCCCGTCTTCTTCGGTTTCGTCTTCGGCCCTACTGGGAGGGCGGTGAGACTCCATGATCTGGCGCAACTGCTCCAAACCTTCTGCTTTTAATGCCTCTTTGAGATGCTCAATCAGGTGGTCGTACTGGCCGAGATCGTTCTCTAGCAGCGCCGCTGCCACCTGCTCCGCCAGAGCCGCCGTTGACCCCTTGGCGCGGCAGGCCACCAGCCCCAGGTCGGCGCTGGCCTGGTGAAACAGCGGCAGCTCGGCGTCATCGACGCATTCACAGCGATCGGCTAGTGATTTGGCCAGATCGAGGAACCGCCACAGCAACTCCAGCGCCAGATCGGGATCGTGGGCGGCAATCGGACCCGCAATCGCCTGGCGCTGGCGGTCGAGATCAGCCAGCAAGGCATCACGCCGCTTTTGATCTAACCAACTGCTGGAACGCTCCACCGCCGCCAACCGCTTGCGCACCTCCTGCGCCATCTCCAGCGGTCCCTGCTGCTCCGCCAACGCCAGCCGCAATGCCCGCCGCGCCGCCGCATTGCCCTCGGTGTGCTGCAGCAGCAGGGCCGCCAACCGGGCGGGCCCCAGCGCTTCCAGATTCTTGGCATTGAGGCTGGCGCGGCCGGCCATGGTGAATTAGTGGGGGGGAGGGAATGAACGGGATGGCTTGATTATCTAACAGGGTGCGCACAATCCTGTCCGCTGTATCAGGCAGCTCGGATGCACCTCGGCAGGAATTTCAATACCGTCTCCAGACCCTTAATGATCAGTATCTCTCGTCGAGAAGTAATCGCATTGGATGAATCAGGCGAAATTCACAAAGTTTGTGGCGTTCAGTATATAGTTTTGCAAAAATATAATTGCATCGCTATCTGCCTGGAAGCCTGTGCGTCCATCGTTCATGGCGATAAAGGTACCCGCACGACCAGTTGCCGTGAAAGCGGCAACGGAATTTGCAGAAAACGTGCTTGTGCTCAACAATCCTGCTATTTGTAAGGATGTAAGGGAAGAAATGTTGCCGATAGAGCTGCTAAGTCGAGTGGTGGTTGCCTGCGAAGGAGGTCGCACAATGCGGTCCATTCGGTTAAAATCGGTAATTACATCAAATGAACTGCCAGTACCCAGTAGCGATTCGTTTAGAGAGTTATAAACAAATAGATCAATGTCTGCGGTGCCGCCACCAGTGAGGCTATCTGCACCAAGCAGGCCAACAAGCCTATTGTTATTACTGTTACCAGTGATTGTGTTGCCGAGATCATTGCCTATGCCATTAATCTGATCAGATCCAAGAAGTAACAAGCTGGATTGTCCTGCCCCTAGAGTGTAGGTGGTTAAGGATGATATGTCGTCATTGAGGATCGTGCCAACCACTGCAGCCGTGGTGCCGATGGTGTAACCGCTGCCTGCGGCGAGGGTGAGGGCAACGGTTTCATCGGGCTCAATCACAGCATCAGCCGTGGGATCGACCGTGACGGTGGCTGTGGCTGCACCAGCGGCAAAGCTCACCGTCTTGGTGGCCGGTGTGGCAGCAATACCGCTGTAATCGATGCCAAGGGTGGCGGTGCCTTGACGGTGTAGTTCACCGTCAAGGCACTGTTGGTGGGCCCTGTTCGTGAGAAGGTGTAGACAAGATTGTTGGTGCCATCTTCTGTGACGGAAGCAGGAGAGACGGCGAGGGTGATGACGGGCAAGTCGTCATTGAGAATCGTGCCAATCACCGCAGCGCTGGTGCCAACTGTGTAGCCGGTGCCTGCAGCGAGGGTGAGAGCAACGGTTTCGTCGGGCTCGATCTCACCATCGGCGGTGGGATCCACCGTGACTGTGGCGATGGCGGAATTGGCCGCAAAGCTCACTGTCTTGGTGGCCGGTGTTGCGGCAATGCCGGTGTAATCGGTGCCAAGGGTGGCGGTGCCTCCGACCGTGTAGTTCACCGTCAGGGCGGAGGTGGTGGGCCCTGTTCGCGAGAAGGTGTAGATGAGATTGGCGGTGCCGTCTTCTGTCAACGCAGTTGAAGAAACTAGTAGGGTAATGTCTGAAGTACTGTTAATGACTTTGTCAAGAGATTGCCAATCAAATTCAGAGATATTTTCAACAACAGTTCTAATTTCTAGATCGTCTTCCCAGAGCCCAACAACGTTATTTAAATCATTTAACCATTCCTGTAATCCGTTTGGCTTGAGCGCTAAGGTTTGGCCAGATTTAATGCTATTGCTAATATTTTTCCAAGATAAATGGATATTTTGTTGCAACTGAGACTGGAAATCAGATTCGCTTTCCCATATATTGATAATTTGATTTGTTACAGCTATCCAGTCCTGAGAGTTGTTGCTTGTTTTGACTTGGCTAACAAGATCATTAGTTAGTTGCAATTTATCCTTCTGTTGCGGTGTTAAAGCAACGGTTTCAGCCCATATATTAATAGTACTTTGTAGAACCGTGCCCCAGGCAGGAACCGTGTTGGCTTGAATGGCCTTGGCAAGAACCTGACCTAAACTTACACTCGCTTTGATATTTGCCCAGTCAATTTTATATTTATTGTTGAGAACTTGGCGAAGTTCGCTATCTTTCTCCCAAATCCCTAAGATTTTATCGCTGGCTTGAATCCATTGATCCGTTTTATTATCGGCGATCGCCTTGGCAATAATTTCTCCCGACTGGGCAACTGCTTTTACCTGCGTCCAGGATAGCCCAATCGTGGACTCTAACTTTTGTTGGAATGTGGTTTCTAAGGTGTTGATTGTATCTTCAATACTGGCTTGAATCTTGTCTTGAGAATTTTTAGTCTTTAAAGTTCCTTGAGCGGTGAAAGCACCATCTAGTTCACTCCAAATCACTTTGCCCGCATCGGCAACTTTTTGACGCAGGATGGGATCATCCTTCCAAAGTTTATAGACATCTTCGATACCATTAAGCCAAACTTTGTAGCTATTACTATCTAAGGTTTTATCAATAATTTGTTCAGCTTTGTCGTAGGCCTTGTACAAAGCATCGCTGGCCAAACCAATTTTGTCGAGTTGTTCCCAATTTAAGCCAATTAAACTCTCTAGGGATTTATTCAAAGTTTGATCTGTCACCCAGAAATTAACCGTTTGTTTGAGAGCATTACGCCAACTTTCATAGTTTTTTTGATCAATTGCTGTATCGACCGTTTTGCCGATCGCAACTAAGTCTTTAAGTTTTTGCCAATCTAAGGAAGTTAAAGTTTTAACCTTATTGGTAAAGGTTGAATCACTTTCCCATAGGGTGAGGACTTGATCGGCAGCTTGGAGCCAACTGCTTGCATCGCCTTTTTGCTCGGCTTTGCGCAGTGCCTCATAGGTTGAACCAATACGAGTAAGTTCCTCCCATTTAAGGCCTATTGTCGTAACAATTTTTTGTTGTAGGGTCGCATCATCAACCCAGATATTGAGAGTTGTTTTCAAAGCATCTCGCCAATTGGTAAACTTACCGTTGTCAATAGCAGTAGCGATCGCCTGACCCGCATTAATAATTTGTTTAAATTCAGCCCAGGAAACGCCTGTGATTCCACCCAGTTTATTCCGTAGGGCAGTTGCGTCTTTTGCCACTCCTAAAAGTTGATCTACGGCTGTCACCCAACTGCTGGTATTATTTGTTTTCTGTGCTGTAGTGATAATTTGATTGACTTTGGCATTGTCAAAGGATGTATCTTTTAAAGCTAAATCAAGAGTATTTTTTAGTACATCTACCCAAGCATTAATATTCCGTTGGTCAATGGCGATCGCGGTTGTTTGACTGATTGCCACTAATTGTTTAAATTCTGTCCACTCTAGTTTGGTCGTATCTTTTAAAGTTTTCTTAAAGGCCGCGTTAGAATCCCAAATCTTCAGGAAATCACTACTTGCTTTTACCCAAGCCTCGGTATTATCGTTGCGAATAGCAGGGATTAGAACATCTGCGGTTTTTGCCACATCGGTTAAGTCTTGCCAATCTAAACCGATCGCCTTCACTAAACTGCTATTGAGTTTGTCGTCACTAACCCAAACATTGGCTAACTGATTAAGAGCGGCAGAAATATCAGTAATATTTTTCGTTTTAATTGCTACTTCTAAAGTTTTTGAAACATCAACAACCTGCTCAAACTCTGACCACTCTAATCCTGTTAATTTTTTCAGAGCCGTCTTACCTTGATTTTCAGTTTCTAGGGCAAAATCTTCATCAATGATCTTGACCGTTCCCCCAATAGATTTGACCAAGTTAATCCAGTCTTTATCCTGAATGGCTTTGTAGGCATCGCCACCTAAATCAATAATTTGATCGAGTTTTTGCCACTCTAAACCTGTTAAATCTTCCAACTTAGCTTTAGCCGCTTCTTCGAGTCCTAAGCCAAAATTCTTGCTGATGGTTCCCAAGGATTGACCTAATGCTTGAATACCTTTAAGAACATCGCCATCTTCAATCGCCTGAACCCCTGCACGAACAACATTAGAAATTTGAGAAGCAGTAATTAAAAAAGTTTTGAGTTCGGAAACTTTCGATAAATCAGTTAAATCTACTCCATCCGCCGCGATCGCCCCCGCACTTTGGATCGCACTCAACAAAATACCGATGGAATCTCCTCCCTTATAGGCAACGTAGGCGGTATTGATAGAAGTTTTGAGAGCAGTAACGGTCGTATCAGAGAGTCCCGCAATATCTTTTAAACCACCGACCAGGGCTAAACCTGTTTTATAAATAACGCTTGACCAATCGCCATTGTAAGCCGATTGAAAAATACTCAGGGTGGCACTTAAAGTTTTAAGAGTAGTTGCAAGCGAAGAAATAGTAGTAGTTGATACCCCTAAAATAGTGGCATTGGCGGCTGCTCCTGATAATCCAGCACTGGCAGCAGTAGTAGCTAAAGAGGCTCCTGCGGTAAGGACTGCGGCTACGGCACTAATCACTAAGGTGACAGTGCTAAAAATCTCATTAAAGGCGGCTTTTTCCCGTTCTTTTCGTTCCTCAATCCGTCCGTTAATAACCTGCTCAAGAATATCTTTAGATTGTTTTGCTAAAGCACTAGATAAATCAACGGCTCCTTGGGCGTAGCCAATTCTGTAAAGAACCTGTAAATTAGCAGCATTCAGTAAGGTTTTTTCTGAATCTAAAACGCCTGATTTTTGAATCTCATCGTAGAGGGTTTTGGTCGCTCCTTTAAGGTCAGTTTGAGATTGGGTTAATAGATTGATGTAACGCAATTCTTCTTGCTGAAGTTTAGCGACTTCTGTTTTAAGTTTATTAGATTGATCAATCAGGGCATTGGCACTTTTCAGTAAATTGTCTTGAATAGCCTGAGTTTCTTTCCCTTGTAAAGCCGCATGAATATCTTGAACAGTGCTATCTAAAAGAGTTTTAGTAGTAGCAGGTAAGCTTGGTTGTTTTTCTTTTGAGGGTTTCAATATCAACCAAAATTCCTGCTAATTGTCCTTTATAATCTGCGAGTTGAATAATCTCTGTGATGGGATTAACGCCTAAATCGTCACGCAAAATATTGATCGCGGTTTGGAGAGCTTCTTCGGTTTTAAGTTGGTTAAGTTGTTCCAGTTTAACCACTGCAATTTGTCTGTCTCGTTCGATACTAAGGCGTTGTTGATCGAGTTGAGCTTTAACGGTATTGTCAATCAAATATTGACGATTTTTGGCAATATCCTGTTCGAGTTTTGCCTGGGCTAAATTAAGTTGTTCAACGGAAAGGAGTTGTACTTGGGTTTGTTCTGTCCAGTTGCGTAATTGCAGTAGGGCATCTACTCGGAATTGGGCAATACCGAGTTCTTCTTGTTTGGCATTAATTTGTTCTTGGCTATTACCGATGCTTTGTTGAAGAGCGGCTAACTCTTGAGCGGCTAAGGTTTCTTGAGCTTTAAGGGCGGTAACTTGACTTTCTGCTAGGGTACGCAGTTGGGTAAATTGGGTGACTTGCTGTTCGGCTTCGGTTTTGAGTTGCCGATATTTGACTAATTCACCGTAAAAATAATTAGGGCTTGCTGAGGAACCAACATCCATTGCAAGGCAGTTGATTCCAGCGACCATCTCGTGTTAAGATCGGGTGCAATCAGCCATTTCCGGCTTAGAAGAACTCGCTGGATTGAAAATGTACGTCTTTCAGAGTGCC
>JAPLIC010000025.1 GCA_026389315.1 Cyanobacteriota bacterium | reverse complement strand
CCTCAGGAAGCGACTGCAGAAAGCCGATCAGATCAGAAGGCGACGCGGGCTTGGACAAGAGAGAGGAGCAATCCAACCGAGGACAGCAGCCCCGACAAGGCACCGCAATCGCCCTTGTGACTGACTTTCAGTCGGCCCTGCCCCCAACCGGGGCATGCCCTCAGGGGTGATGGGCAGCAAGGCGGGCCACCAGCAGCACGGTCAGGCCCACGGACAGTCCCACCATGGCCAGGCGGCCATTCCAGATCTCAGCTTGGGGCGTGAAACCCCGACGCCAAGAATTAAGCTCCTGTGGGGAAACCGGCTCTCCGGTGACCTCAGCAGCGTTCACATCAACGGTCGGGTCAGGGGAAGGATCCACGGAAGGGGGTTCGCCGAAGCCTGCGTTGTCTGGGGATCAGGGAAAAGGACCCAGCGAAACCCTCGGGGAACCCGAGCCGAAACACCGCATACCGTCCACCCTAACGGTAATTAAAAGCCTTTCGACTCACTGCTGTTGGAGCCTCCATAAAGTTCTCCGGCGTCCTCCAGGGCAAGCCTGGCCATCACCCCCAGCTCCAGGGGGCTGGTCAGGCCGGCCTCCAGCCGCTGCACGGCGGCGAGGCCAATCATGGCCGCATTGTCCGTGCAGAACTGCAATGGCGCTCCAAACCAAACCAAACCGGCGGCGGCGGCCCGCCTCTCCAGCAGGGCCCGCAACCGCAGATTGGCCGCCACTCCCCCCACCAGCACCAACGTGCCCAAGCCTTGATCCAGGGCGCACTGGCAGCTCCGTTCCACCAACACCTCGGCCACCACCTGCTCAAAACTTGCGGCCAGGTCGGCGAGCGGCAGGGGCTCCGGCTCCTGTTCCAGTTGGCGCACCTGGCGCAGCATCGCCGTTTTCAGTCCACTGAAGCTGAAGTCATAGGGATGGAAGCCGCCTTCGGGTCGGGAAACCCGTCCTTTGGGCAGGCGGAATCGGGTCGGGTCTCCCGCCAGGGCCGCCGCCTGAATCGCCGGACCACCCGGATAGCCGAGGCCCAGCAATCGCGCCACCTTGTCGAAGCATTCGCCGGCGGCGTCATCGTGACTGCGACCCAGCCGGCGGTAACGCCCGGGAGCCTCGACCCGCACCAGTTCGGTGTGGCCGCCACTGACCAGCAGCACCAGATGGGGCCAGGGCGGCGGGGGCTCCAGCAGCTGGGCCGAACACAAATGCCCTTCCAGGTGATGCACCCCCACAAAGGGCTTGCCATAGAGACGGGCCAGGGTGCGGGCCGTCACCGAACCCACCAGCAGGGCGCCCACCAAACCAGGGGCGACGCTGGCGGCGATCCCATCCACTTCGGCCAGCGATAGGCCGCTCTCCCGCACCACCTGCTCAATCAACCCGGGCAGGGCCTCCACATGGCGGCGCGAGGCGATCTCCGGCACCACCCCGCCCCAGCGGGCATGTTCCTCCACCTGGGAGGCCACCACGCTCGCCAGCACCCGGCGGCCCACCACGACGGCCGCCGCCGACTCGTCACAACTTGTTTCGAGGGCAAGAACCGTGGGCATGGGTCCGGTTGGCCTCTCTTACTGTCACTCGCAGACATCCTGCCCCCCAGGCAGATCGTTGCTTCCGTTATCCCGGCCCCCTCACGCCGCCCCCCATGCGCCGTCTTTTCGCCGTTCTCCTCTCCGCGTTCCTCCTGCTTGGCTTCGCCCCGGTGGCCCAGGCCGACATCGGCGGCCTCGTTCCCTGCGCCGAGAATGCCCGCTTCCAGCAACGGGCCGGCACGGCCAAGACCGAGCAGGCCAGGGCCCGCTTCGAGATGTACAGCAAGGCCCTCTGTGGCGCCGATGGCCTACCCCATCTTGTTGTTGATGGCCGCTGGAGCCATGCCGGTGAGTTCATGCTTCCTGGCATTGCCTTCCTTTACATCGCCGGCACCATCGGCTGGGCTGGTCGGGGTTATCTCCAGGCCGTGCGTAGCCGCAAGGACGCCACCATGCATGAAATTCAAATCGACGTGCCCCTGGCGCTGAAATCCACCATCGCCGCAGCCAGCTGGCCCCTGGCGGCCCTGAAGGAATTCACCAGCGGCCAGTTGCTGGAGAACGACAGCAAAGTGACTGTTTCCCCCCGCTGATTCGCCCCGCCGCATCAGTCCCACCCCACCACCTGTTTTGTCCTACCAGCCATGAAAAAATTCCTCACCACCGCGCCCGTCTTTGCCGCCATCTGGTTTGGCATCACCGCAGTCATCATGATCGAATTCAACCACCTTTTCCCCGATCTGTTGTTCTATCCTGGCTAACCCTTGCGGTTCCAAATTCAGTGAAAGCGGTCCGAATGGGCCGCTTTTTTATGCAAATCCCGGGCCCCGGGCGCCGCCGGGCCCAGTGGCTCAAGCCAGGCCCAGCAGACGCTCCAGCTGCAACAGGGCCTCCTCTAGATCGCCATTCACCAGCACCGCATCAAATTCCGCCGCCGCCGCCAGTTCCTCCCGGGCCCTTTCCAGGCGACGGGCGATCGCCGTCTCGCTGTCGGTGCCGCGGCAGCGAATCCGCCGCTCCAGCTCCGCAAAGCTGGGCGGCGCTAAAAAAATCTGCAGGGCGGACGGAAAGCTGTGCCGCACCTGACGGGCCCCCTCCAGCTCAATTTCCAGCAGCACAGGCCCCTGCTCCAGGTGGCGCTGCACCGATTGCCGCGGCGTGCCGTAGAGGTTGCCGGCGAATTCGGCCCACTCCAGAAAGTCGCCGTCGGCGATGCGCTGCTCGAAGTTCGGGCGGCTGAGAAAGAAATAATCCCGGCCGTCCTGTTCCCCCTGCCGGGGTGATCGGGTCGTGGCCGAAACCGAGAGCCAGATCTCGCCATGGCGCTCCAGCAAGCGCCGCACCAAGGTGCCCTTGCCAACCCCACTGGGTCCTGTGATCACCGCGACGCGCTGGCGGGACGGCTGGGTGGTCATCGCAGGGGTGGGCACCGGATCGCAGAGTAGGGGCGCAGCCGCAGGGAACCCCAGGTGCAGGTGCAGGTGCAGCCAGGCCAGCAACAACCCCGCTCTGGCGTTCCAGGCCCCCACCGGGCGCGCGCGCCCCTGCGCCTGCAAGCCATGGATGCCACCACGCTGCGGGCGGTTCTGGCCGAGCTGCGCCAGGTGCTGCTGCCCAGCCGCTTCGAGAAAGCCCAGCAGAGTGACCCCCACACCCTGCAACTGGCCCTGCGCCACCTCGATGGTGTGCAATGGCTGGAGGCCGGCTGGATGGCGGAGGCGCCGCGGCTGCTGGCGATCGGGGCACCGCCCCGCCAAGGGGAGGGCAGCACGCTGGCACGGCAGTTGCAGCATGGCCTCAAGGGCCTGGCGCTGGTGGCCATCGAGCAGCAGGGCTGGGAGCGTGTCGTCGAGCTGGTCTTCGCCCGCCGCCCCGGGGACCCGCCCGAACGGCGTCTGGTGTTCGAGCTCATGGGTCGTCACAGCAATCTCTTTCTGCTCGATAGCGATTTCCGGGTGATCGCCACCGCCCACCAGGTGCGTCCCAGCCAGTCGCGGCAACGGCCCATCGGCTGCGGCGACCGCTGGGTGCCGCCGCCGCCCCTTGGCGGTGACCAGCCCCGGCTGGAAGAAAGCCAGGAGCGCTGGCGCCAACGCCTCGCCGTAGTGCCCCTGCCCCTGGGACGGGCCCTGCTGAGCACCTACCAGGGCATCAGTCCGGCCCTGGCCCGCCAAATCAGTGGCGACCTGATCGACACCCCCGTCGCCACCCTGGCCGCCAGCCAGTGGCAGGCCCTCCACAGCCGCTGGCAGGGCTGGCTGCAGGCGGTGCAGCAACCGCAGCGCCATGGCCTGCGCCTCAGCGACGACGGCGGCTACTGCTGCTGGGACAGCAGCCCCCCTTCTGGCGCCAGCCCGCTGGCCCTCAACCTGGCCCTCGCCAGCTACTACGGCCCCCGGCTGGAGCAAGGCCGTTTTGAACAACGGCGCCATGGCCTGAGCCAGAGCCTGCGCTCCCTGGCCGAGCGCGAGCGTTCCAATCTCGATCAACAACAACAGCTGCTGGCGGCGGTCCCGGAAGGCGAAAGCCTGCAACAGCGCGCCGATGCCCTGCTGTGCCAACCGTCCCCCAGCCGCGAGACGATTGACGAAGCCCAGGCGCTCTATCGCCTGGCCCGCAAACGGCGCCGCTCAGCGGCGGCGATCATGCCGCGGCTGGAGCAGCACCACCAGCGACTGGCCTGGATCGAAGCCAGCCTCACCTTTCTTGAGCAGACGGAGACCAGCGAGCAACTGGCAGACCTGGCCGAGGAGCTGGACCAGCTACCGGGTCGCAAGCCAGCAATGGCCTCCCGCTCCCAGCGGCGCCAGGCCGCCGCCGCCCCAGCCAAGGGCCAACCGATTCCGCTTGAAGTGCGCACGGCCTCCGGCTTGCGGCTGCAGGTGGGCCGCAACCATCGCCAGAACGAATGGATCAGCCTGCGGCAGGCCCGCCGCGGCGACCTCTGGTTCCACGCCCAGGAGATTCCCGGCAGCCATGTGGTGCTGAAGGCCTCTGAGGGTCCTGCGGGGGAGGCCGACCTGCGGGCGGCGGCGGACCTGGCCGCCCACTTCAGCCGCGGCCGGGGCAATGCCCGGGTCGCGGTGGTGATGGTGCCCACCGAAGATCTGCAGCGGCTGCCGGGCGCCGCCGCTGGCACGGTGCGCCACCGGGGCGGCGAGCTGTTGTGGGGCGAACCCCCCAGGGCCCTCAGCCTGCTGCAAGAGCCCTAGCCTCGCCGAGGAGCAGGGCACCATGAGCGAGAGCACCGACCCAACCACCAGTCCGGCCACCATCGTGCCGCTGGAGCCAACCAATGGCGCCCTGGCGGCGGCCCCCCCGCAGCCCCCCCCGCCGGTCAACGCCAACGCCGCCGAGTTTCCCGGCGAGGTGGAAATGAGCCTGGTGGACCACCTGGAAGAACTGCGGCGCCGTGTGCTGCGCAGCCTGCTGGCGGTGGTGGCAGGGGCGGGCCTGTGCCTGGTGTTCGTCAAACCGCTGGTGCGGCTGCTGGAGGTGCCCGCCGCCGGCATCCGTTTTCTGCAACTGGCCCCGGGGGAGTTTCTGTTCGTTTCGTTGAAAGTGGCCGGTTATGCGGGCCTGACCCTGGCCTTGCCCTACGTGCTGTTTGAGGGATTGGCCTTTGTTTTGCCCGGCCTGACCCGGCGCGAGCGGCGCCTGGTTGGCCCGGCGGTGGCGGGCTCCACCGTGCTGTTCGCCGCGGGCCTGGCCTTTGCCTGGTGGGCCCTGGTGCCGGCGGCCCTGCGCTTTTTGGTCAGCTACGGGGCTGATGTGGTCGAACCGCTCTGGTCGATCGAGCGCTACCTGGATTTTGTGTTGCTGCTGCTGCTGGCGACGGCCCTCGCCTTCCAATTGCCGGTGCTGCAGCTGTTGCTGGGGGCCCTGGGGCTGATCAACGCCAAGGTGATGCTGGCGGCCTGGCGCTGGGTGGTGCTGGCCAGTGCCCTGGCCGGCGCTGTGCTCACCCCCTCCACCGACCCGATCACGATGCTGCTGCTCACCAGCGCCATCACGGCCCTCTATCTGGTGGGGGTGGGCCTGGTGAGCCTGGTCCAGGGAGTCAAGCCGCAGGCCACCTAGGTTCGCTGCCGTCACCCCCGTGCCGATGGCCGCACCCAGCCCCCCCCAGTCCCCTGCCGGCCCCCACCAGCCTCCTGTCGCCCCCCCCGTCCCCCCCTGGCGCCGCCTGGTGGCCGTGGCGGCCGAGGGGGTGGCCAGTGGCACGCCTTACATGGTGGGCAGCAAGTTGTTGCAGGGCTGGCTGGCCGCCAATGCCATCCCCCTGCCCCTGATCGGCCTGCTGCCCCTGGCCGAACTGCCCTACACCCTCAAAATGTTTTGGGCCCCGGCCCTGGACCGCTGGGCCCTGCCCTGGCCCGACCGGCGCCGCGGCTGGATTCTGGTGTTTCAGCTCATCCTGGTGGCCGTGATTGGCGCCATGGCCCTGCTGCGGCCCAGCACCAGTGCGGCCAGCCTGAGCGCCATCGGTGCGGCGGCCCTGGTGCTGGCCCTGGCCAGCGCCAGCCAGGACATTGTCATTGACGCCTACCGCACCGATCTGCTGCCGGAGGCGGAGCGGGGGCCTGGGGCGGCAACCCACAACCTGGGCTATCGAACCGCGGGCCTGGTGATCAGTTCGGGGGGGTTTCTGCTGGCGGGCTGGCTTGGCTGGCCCGCCGCCTTTGCCGCCACGGCCGTGCTGATGGCCGCCACGATCCCCTTCACCCTGACGGCCCCCAAACTCGCCCCCCTCAGCCAACCCATAACCAGCTTGCGCCAGGCGATGGCGGGCCCGATCCGGGAGTTTTTGCATCGCACCGGCGGCGGGCGGGCGCTGCTGGTGCTGCTGCTGGTGCTGCTCTACCGCTGGCCGGATGGCTTGCTCAATGCCATGGCGATTCCATTTTTGACAATCACCGGTTTCAGCGCTGCCACCATCGGCCTGATCCAGGGGGCCTGGGGCATCGGCGCCACCATTGTGGGCACCATTTTGGGTGGGGCCCTATTGCCACGGCTCGGCATGAACCGCTCGTTGTGGCTGTTTGCCCTGGTGGGCGCGGCCGGAAATCTGGCCTATGGACTGCTGGCCCAGTTTCGCGGTGGCGTCCCCGCCCTGCTGTTGGCCGCCGGCCTCGAAAACATCGGTGGCGGCATGGTGGGCGCCGTTTTCGTCGCCCTGCTGATGAGCCTCTGCAATCCGCGCTTCTCCGCCACCCAGTACGCCCTGCTTTCGGGGGTCTATGCCCTCAGCCGTTCCCTGCTCTCCTCGCCGGCGGGGGTCCTGGCCGAACGCACCGGCTGGACCAACTTTTTTCTGATCAGCGTGCTGGCCTCCCTGCCGGCCTTCCTGTTGATGACCCGCATCACCCCCTGGAACGGCCGCCAGGCCCTGGGGGCCTTTGATGCGGCAAAAGATGCCACCTGAAGGCCGCCAAGGTTGGTGTTTGCTGGCTGGGTCCAAACACGCAAGAATGTCCCTAAAAAGACAATAGCCAGAGAGCCCGCCGCCAAGCGGAAACCCGATCCGGCCCAGCCAAGAATTTATGGATAGAATCAAATCTATGACGGCGCCAAGTCGTCGAGGTAGCAAAGCTGACTCCCAAAGCGGCCCTTAAACTGGCCCAAAAGTGTCTCGCCAATCACTCAGAAAGCCTCATCCAGCTCGAAGCGCTAATCATTTCTGAGGCATTTATCCTGCCTGAAGCACTTATCAAACCCAAAGCTCTCATCCCGCCTAATGCAATTGATGAGTTCAATGGCACGATGATGCAATGGTTTCATTGGTATAGTGATGGTGATGGCAATCACTGGCGGCGTTTAATCGAGGCTGCGCCAGAGTTGGCGGCCGCAGGCATTACGGCCCTATGGCTGCCGCCAGCCTCCAAGGGCAATGCCGGTGGCTACGACGTCGGCTACGGCTGCTACGACCTGTTTGATCTTGGTGAATTTGATCAAAAGGGCAGCATCAGGACCAAATACGGCACCAGGGATGAGTATCTGGATGCCATCAAAATCTGCCACGGGCTGGGCATACAAGTCTACGCCGATGTGGTGTTTAACCACAAGATGGGCGCCGATTTTGAAGAAGATTTCCAGGCCATTCCCTTTGACGACAACAATCGCACCATCGATCTTGGCCCCTGCCGTCCCGTGCGCGCCTGGACGGGCTTTAACTTTTCAGCCCGCCAGGACAAATACTCGACCATGCACTGGAACTGGTGGCATTTTGCCAGCATTGATTACAACTGCGATGATCCCAACTTCCATGCTATTTGGCGCATGAAAGACAGCGGCTTTGCCAATAATGTGGATACGGAAAAAGGAAATTACGACTATCTCATGGGTTGTGATCTCAACATGAATCACCCCGAGGTTAGCGGCGAGCTCAAACACTGGGGTAAATGGATGCTTGACAGCATCGGCATCGATGGCTTCCGCCTGGATGCGCTTAAACACATCGACAGCAATTTCTTTATCGACTGGATCAGCCACCTCGAAACTCACTGCGGCCACAAACTATTTATCGTCGGCGAATACTGGAGCTACGACCTGGCCTGCCTCAGCTGGTATATCAGCAAAACCGCTGGCAAGATGTCACTGTTTGACGCCCCCCTCCATCTCAACTTTCACCAAGCCAGCCGCGGCCAGGGGCACTACAACATGGCCAACCTGCTGGCTGGCACCCTGATGCAAACCCTGCCTACCTTTGCGGTCACGGTGGTGGAAAACCACGACACCCAGCCCTTGCAGGCGCTTGAATCTGTTGTCGAGGCCTGGTTCAAGCCCCTCGCCTATGCCTGCATCCTGCTGCGGGCCGAGGGCTATCCCTGTATTTTTTATCCAGATTATTACGGCGCCAGCTATAAAGACAAGGGCCAAGATGGCAACGACTACGAAATCTCACTTCCCAGCCATAGGGCCAGCATCGACCTCCTACTGCTGGCCCGCCGCCATTTTGCCTTCGGCCCCCAAAAGGACTACTTTGACCATTTCAGCACGGTGGGCTGGAGCCGCCTGGGCAGTGCACAACACCCCCATGCCATGGCCGTATTGATGAGTAACGGCGACGCCGGCTTCAAGTGGATGGAAGTCGGCAAACGCGACACCGCGTTTATCGATTGCACGGGCCATCTCAGCGGCACGATCATCAGCAACCAGGATGGCTGGGCCGAATTCCACTGCCCCGGCGGTTCGGTGTCGGTCTGGGTCGAAGCCGCTGCCTACCAGGCGCTGCAATCCTGAGGGGCGCTCACCGCCGCTGGCAGCGCCACAAGCGCACAGCAGCTGTCGGTTGCCCCGGCTGCGCCTGAGGCCCTGGCCTCGGCTGCGCCCCAGCCCCATCGCCAGCCACAACCGCTAGCTGACATTCCCACCCGGCCGGCTGCGGCCGTTGCTCGCTTAACAGCCAAGAGACCCCCTGGCCATCGCCCTGGAGGTCGCCGGGGCCATCCGCCAGCGGCACCCGTCTGGCCAGGTACCAATTGAGGCTGGGCCGTTCCCCCTGGCGCCACAGATGCAGATCGGCCCCCACCAGCGCCTGCACTTGCGCCTGCACCTGCAGGGCCACAGGCTTAACGGGCCAGCGTTCATTCAGCTCCCAAAGCCACAACGGGCCGCTGAACAGCAAGGCCAAAGACAGCCAAAATCCCAGCGCCAAAGCGATGACGCCGCCCAGGCGTTGCTTGCGGCGGCCCGCGGCCAGCCAGGTGCCCCCCAGCAGCAGCCCCAGGCCGGCGGGCAACGCCACCAGGGCTGCGGGCCTGAGGGCCGGCCAAAGCCCAACGCCGCCGCCAACCGCCGCCAGCAGCACCAACACCCCCAAACCGCACCACAGCCGCGGCACGGCCCTCAAGCCAGCGGCTCCAGGCAAAGCCAGGGCGCCATCCCGGCGCACCAGGCCCACCAGCACCGGCCCCAGCGCCAGGCAAAACGGCGGCCATAGCAGCAAGCTGTACCAGGGCAGCTGGGTCTGCAGCGGCAGCACCAACAGGCTGGCCATCGCCGTCAGTCCCAGCACCCACCGCCCCCAGCGGCTGCGCCGCTCTCGCCAGGCCAGGGCGATGCCAAACGGCCACAGGGGCAGCCAGGGCCAACCCCCCTTGATCACCTCCAGCAGCGGCGGCCAGGGACCGCCGCCATGGCCTTCGATTCCCTGACCCAGCCTGGCGACGCCCTGGCTGGTCCACATCTCCAGCGCCTGCTGGGGCCCCCGCACCCAGCCATGCCAACCATGCCAGGCCAATCCCGGCAGCAGGCCCAGCGCCAATGCAACCAGCAGCCACCGCCAATCACGGCAACGCAAATCCCGATCGAGCCAGCGCAACAGCAGGGCTGTGACCACCACGGGCAAGGCGACCGGTGCCTTGAGCAACAGCAGGGCGCTGGTCGCCAGCCCCGCCAGCAGGCCACCCCGCAGCAGCTTGGACACCGGGCCCTGGGCCAGCAACAGCCCCCACCACAGCAGGGCCATGGCACTGAGGAGTGTGCCATCCAGCATCACCAACCGGCCATGGCGGGCCAGGGGCAGCAGCGTCAGGGCGACCAGGGCGCTGGCCAGGGCTGGCGCTGGACCCTGCTGGGGCAGCAAGCGCCGCTGCACCAAGGCCAAGAGCGGCACCAGGGCTGATGACAGCAGGGCGGGACCAAGCCGCAGCAACGCTTCTGGAGGCAAGGCCGGGGCGGCGGCGCCGCCCAACTGGCGCCAGAGGCGAATCAGCAGGGCAATCAGCCCATGCAGGCCGGGGGGCTTGTTGCGGTAGGCGTCGCCCCAGTAGGTGGGCAACAGCTGCTGGGGCCAGGGGCTGTTGGCCAGTTCCAGCGCCACCCGGGCAACGATGCCCTCATCCCAATCCCGCAAGGGCACCGAACCCAGCCCCAGCAAAGCCAAGCCAACGGCCAACAGCCACAGCAGCAGCAGCCCAGCGGGCCAGTTCAACCCCAGCGCCCTTCGGCTAAAAATGCCCACGCCGTCACCTCAAGCCGTTACAGTGTCTTGAAATACTGATCGATCAAAGCGCCGTCGTAACCAGACCCACCAAGCCTGATCAAGGGGGAGCAACCCTACCCTGTTATCACTGAATAAACATAAGTAAACATCATGCCTCTAGCTGCAATTAATCAGCAATACTTGTTCTTTGCCTAGGGGCCGCCCTCTTGGCTAGTATTGGTATGATTGTAAAACCTTTACAACTTCCAAAATGGCAACCGTTTCTGATTCCACACAACTTCGCAATGCAATTCAAGATGCATTTAGCGGTGATCCCACTATTAATGTTTTAGCTGGAACCTATTCTTCGGTTACGACTCTTGCTAAACTTCCCTCTTACGTACCCAGGCCGGCGGTTCCATTCAATGGATATAGTGTTATTGGAACCACACCCCGAGAAAATACGGTAATCAACAACACACGTATATATCAACAAAATATAGATGGATCTTTCGCCCCATCTACTGTTAAAGATCTTACTCTACAATACAATACTTCAGCCAACAATACCGCAATTCTTAGGGCCACATCTGGTTCTTACACTTTAGACAACTTGCTCATTACCGGTCAACATTCCGGCTGGGCAGGTAATGGTGGTGTCTATATGTCCTTGGCCTCCTCTTGGGCTGTTACTAATTCTGTTGATACTTCAATTAATGCAAATTTAACACTCAAAAATTCAACCATTTCGGTCACGGGTCAGTCAGGAACAGCTGCATTTCTACAAGTTTGGAATAACAATGGTAATACAGTTATTGGTGATATTGGCGCTGGCAACACTTTCAACGAGGCTGGATACAACAGAGGTTCATTCCATTTCGCAACCATGTACAAAGACGGTGTCCAATCCGGAAATCTAGGTACATATAATGTAAAGGGTAATACTTTTACAGGAGGAGGGACCACCAAAGCTAATAGTAACCGACTTGAACATGTTTATGCTAACTTTAATAATAACACTTTCCAAAATGGCTCTTACCTTGATCTAGCTGGTACTCAAGACCTTGTAACTTTATCCAATAACAATTTCATCACAATTTCGAATGGGTCTAATATCACTGGACCTGGAATTAGGTTTACTCAAAAGTCTTCTTCGGGGGCATTGCTTAACCTTGGCAATATAGATCAGAGTGTGAGCATACAAGACAATGTTTTTTCGGGTCATGGCGTAGCTTTTATCAATAATGATATTGATCCTGCCAATCCCACCCCCAACACGCCCATAGGCACAGCGACACAAGTTTCTCTTACCACAACTAACACATTCTATGCTGGCACCATCGATTCTGCTGGCACCATTGGTCCAGCAACTTTGACCAGAATACGAATCGGTGGAAGCTATGGTGATTCCATTACTGGTACAAATGGACCTAACGATTACATTAGTGGTGGTGCAGGTAACGACACTATCAATGCTCAGATGGGTGACGATTGGATTATAGGTGGGCAAGGAAATGATACTATTAGCGGAGGACTTGGTACTGATTTATTTTTATATTATCATACAACTGAGGGCACTGACACCATTACAGATTTTACATCTGGTTCCGATCGCCTCGCTTTCCGTGGCAATACATCCGGTGGTAGTAATTTCTTCAATTTTGCACCTGGCGCAAGCTTAACTCTTGGAACAAACTTTATTACCTCAGGCTCACCGGGTACCACTGGTCCCACATTCATCTTCATTAGCGGTGTGTTGTCTTATGATGCCGATGGTTCAGGTACTGGAGCAGCTGTAAACATCGCAAACTTTACCGGTACTTCAACCGCAGTAAATGCTTCAGATATAAAGTTCTTCTGATTCAGTCCCATCACATATGTTATAAGTGGCCCACTGATTCATCAGCTGGGCCATTTTTTTGCTGCCAACACTTGTCGATTCGAATGTGTCCTCCCGCCTCGCCGGCGCACCCCTTCGCCCTCAGGCGATCCAACGCCAGCGGCACCAGGCTTGTTAGCGTCCCAGCCTGAGAGGGGCCCGATCCTTGGTTGAACCCGTACCCACCGGCGACCAGCGGCTGCTGCTAGTGCGCCTGCCCTGCAATCCCATCTTTCCAGTGGGGCCCATCTACCTGGCCGACCACCTGCACAAACAGTTCCCTGGCCTGCAGCAGCAGCTGCTCGATTTGGCGGCCTTGCCCGCCCTCGATGGCAAGGCGGCGCTGCGCCAAGCCATCGACCAATTTCGCCCCACCCTGCTGCTGTTTTCCTGGCGCGACATCCAGATCTACGCCCCCGTCGATGGCCGCGGCGGCAACCCCCTGCAGCACTCCTTCGAGGTGTTCTATGCCCGCAATCCCCTGCGCCGCCTGCGGGGCGCCTTGGGGGGCCTGAAGCTGATGGGCGCCTACTACGGCGAGCTGCTGCGCAACATGATCCTGATTCGCCGCGGCCTGGGCTGGGCGCGGCGCCACCAGCCCGCCGCCCGGGTGGTGCTCGGCGGCGGCGCCGTCAGCGTCTTCTACGAGCAACTGGGCCGCTGGCTGCCCAAGGGCACCGTGGTGTCGGTGG
Organism: Cyanobacteriota bacterium; assembly: GCA_026389315.1. Classification (GTDB taxonomy): domain Bacteria; phylum Cyanobacteriota; class Cyanobacteriia; order PCC-6307; family Cyanobiaceae; genus Cyanobium. Next base: position 56,939 of record JAPLIC010000025.1, on the reverse strand, counting down.
GCGAAGGCGAACTGCTGCTGGAGGCGCTGCTGCGAGGCCAGTCTTTGCAGCAGCAGCGCTGCTATGTGGTCGGCGAGCCGCCCCGGCCGGGTCTCATCCATGAAGCCCCCCTGCCCCTGGAGAAAACCGCCTGCAACTACAGCTACATCGCATCGATCTGGCCCCAGATGGATTGGTATCTGCACGGCGGTGATTTCTACGTCGGCGTGCAAACCAAACGCGGCTGCCCCCACAACTGCTGTTATTGCGTTTACACCGTCATCGAAGGCAAGGCGGTGCGGGTCAATCCGGTGCAGGAGGTGGTGGCCGAAATGCGCCAGCTCTACGACCGGGGTGTGCGCGGTTTTTGGTTCACCGATGCCCAGTTCATCCCGGCCCGCCGCTACATCGACGACGCCAAGCAGTTGCTGCGGGCCATCCAAGCCGCTGGCATGGACGACATCCACTGGGCGGCCTACATCCGCGCCGACAACCTCGATGCCGAACTGGCCGAGCTGATGGTGGCCACTGGCATGAGTTATTTCGAAATCGGCATCACCTCCGGCTCCCAAGAACTCGTGCGCAAGATGCGCATGGGCTACAACCTGCGCACCGTGCTCGAAAACTGCCGCCTGCTGGCCCGCGCCGGCTTCCGCGAGCACATCTCGGTGAACTACTCCTTCAATGTGATCGACGAGAGCCCTGAGACGATTCGCCAAACCGTGGCCTACCACCGAGAGCTGGAAGCGATTTTCGGGGCCGATAAAGTAGAGCCGGCCATCTTCTTCATCGGCCTCCAGCCCCACACCCACCTCGAACAATACGCCTTTGATACCGGCCTTTTGCAGCCGGGCTACAACCCGATGAGCATGATGCCCTGGCATGCCCGCAAGCTGCTCTGGAATCCAGAGCCGATGGGCAAAACCTTCGGACGCATTTGCCTCGAAGCCTTCGAAATCAATCCCTCCGACTTCGGTCGCACCGTGATGGATCTGCTGCAAAGGGATTACGGCCTGGCCGACCTCGAAGATTGCCTGCATGCCCCCCTGCAAGGCCAACGCCAAATGGCGAGCGCGGGGCGTCCTTGATTCCAACCCTCAAGTGCTTTCAAGCCCACCAGCGGCGCCGCAGCAGAGCCAATCCCCCCAGGGCCAACCAACCGATCGCTCCGCCAATGGGGTTGGCGCCGCCAGCCCCTGCCGCTCCCACCAACCACTCCGGCCCCGATGCCGCCAGGGCCAGCGGACCCGCCTGCAGGGCAAACCAGCCGCCCACCAAACCCCCATGCAAACCCATGGCACCCCAAAGCGCACCGCCATCGGCCCGCCGCTGCAGGCCCAGCACGAGGCCCAACAGGATCAACCCTGCCAATAAACCAGCGCCTGCCAGCCCCGGCAGTCGCCACCAGGGGTGAACCAAACCAAACAGCAGCGCCTGGCCCCACAGGGCCTGGCGCCGGCCCAGCCGCTCGCCTAATTCAGCCCACAACCAACCCCGAAACACCAGTTCCTCGGCAAAACCGACGCCCAGCGCCAGGGCCAGGGCATTGAGGATTTCAGCGCCAGTCAGCCCCTGCTGGCCGCCCCAGCGGGCCGCCCCCGCCAGCAACAGGCCCAGCACCACCACCAGTAGCAAAGCCGCCGCCTTCAGGGTTCCCCGCAGCCAGGTGGCCCCGATCCGGCCCGGCGGTCCCTCCAGGCCCACAAAGCGCCACGGCTCATCCACACCCAACCCGGCCCGCAGCCGCCACGGCAGGCTCACCAGCAGCAAAAGCAAGGCCAGCAGGGCGCCAATCAAATCCACCTGGTCGCTCCGCAGCGAGGGCAGCAGGAATGCCAAAGGGCGACTGAGCAGCCAGCCGACGCCATAAACAACGGGCACATACAGCAAGGCCCCCAGCCAGTGGGATTGGGGGCCCCCTGGGCCTGGCGCCTGTGGCGCTGGCGCCTTTGGCGTTGGCGCCTTTGGTGTTTGTGCCTTTGGCACTGGCGCCTTGCCGGAATCCCGCAAATCAGCTCTCCGGTTCGATCGTGCTGCTGAGGCCCTTGGCCTTGAGGGTTTCGCAGTAAAACTCAGCCGGCTCGATATCACAGACAATCACCAGGCCAATGCCGGTGTTGTGGGCCTCCAACATCACCGCAATCGCATCCTGTTCGCTCAGGCTTGGCACCACCTGGCGCAGGGTGGTCACCACGTACTCCATGCTGTTGACCGGATCGTTGTGCAGCAGCACCTTGTATCGAGGCGAGGGCTTGCGCACCCGCTCCGGCGCCTTCTCCATCACCGCGGCGCCGCCACTCTCCCGATCGGGGGTGACGCTCCCCGCTTTTGGTGGTACCAGCATGAGGTTCGGGACGGCGTGGCTAAGGACCGGATGACCCATCAGAGCAACCACAGCGGCGCCAATTTTAGGTTGCAAGGGTCCGCAGCCGGGCCATGGCTTCATTGACATTGGCACGGCTGTTGAAGGCCGAAAGCCGGAAATAACCCTCCCCCGCCGCACCGAAGCCGCTGCCGGGTGTTCCGACAACGTGGGCCCGGCCCAAAAGCAGATCAAAGAACCCCCAGGAATCCAGGCCCGCTGGCGTCTTAAGCCATACATAGGGCGCCTGTTGGCCCCCGTACACCTCGAAACCGGCCGCCGTCAATTCGCGCCGAATAATAGCGGCATTTTCCATGTAAAAATCAATTAATCCTTCGACTTGACTCTGGCCGTCGGCGGAATACACGGCTTCCGCACCCCGCTGCACAATATAACTGACTCCATTGAACTTAGTGCTCTGACGACGGTTCCACAGGCCCCACAGTTCCACTTGCTCCCCCGTGGAAGTTTGGCCCATCAAGCCCCTGGGCACCACGGTGAAGGCACAGCGCGTACCCGTGAAACCAGCGTTTTTGGAAAACGAGCGAAATTCAATGGCACATTCCCTGGCCCCTTCAATTTCATAAATCGAATGGGGCAAATCAGCATCTTGAATAAAGGCCTCATAGGCCGCATCAAACAAAATCAAGGCCCCATGGGCTCGGGCATAGTCCACCCACTGGCGCAAATGGTCCCGCGTGGCCACGGCGCCCGTGGGATTATTGGGAAAGCAAAGATAAATCAAATCCACCGGCGTTTGCGGCAGTGGGGCCACAAAACCATTGGCCGCCGTGATCGGCAGATAGGTGAGGCCGCCGTATTGACCCTGACCATCGGCCTCGCCAGTGCGGCCCGCCATGACATTGCTATCCACATACACCGGATAAACCGGATCGGTGACGGCAATGCGATTCCCCTCCCCCAAAATATCGAGAATATTGCTGCTGTCGCATTTAGAGCCGTCCGAAACAAAGATCTCCTCGGCGCTGATCTCGCAACCGCGAGCCTGGAAATCATGGCGGGCAATCGCTTCTCGCAACCAGCCATAGCCCTGCTCCGGGCCATAGCCATGGAAATCTTCGTGGCGACCCAGGTCATCGATGGCGGCCTTCATCGCCAGGCGGCAAGCCTCGGGCAGGGGTTCGGTGACATCGCCGATGCCGAGGCGAATCAAGGGCGCCCCGGGGTTGCTCTCTTGAAAGGCCTTGACCCGCCGGGCGATTTCCGGGAACAAATAGCCCGCCTTGAGCTTGAGGTAATTCTCGTTGACCTTGACCATGGCGAAGCGCCCGTGCAGCAGGGATGGCGGGATTGTCCTATGGCGCCCGTCCCCTGCCGGCGTTCAGCCGGTGCCGCCCAGGGGTCCCAACCGTTCAGAGCCCCTCGGAGTTGCAGGCCTGCAGGGGCGGGCGCACCCAGATGCCCGGCCGGGCTTCGAAGGCCTGATCCACCGGCGCGATCAATTCGGCGCGCTCCGGTTGCAGCTGCCCCACCAACTCATGGAAGCCCCGAGACACCCTTGGCGCTTTGGACAGCTTGATCTCGAAGACCAGCCACCGCTGACCTCGTTCCAGCACCAGGTCGAGCTCGGCGCCGTTGCTGGTGCGCAGAAAGTGGGGCCGCCAGCGCGGATGGGCGGCGATCAGCTGCTCGATCACGAAGCCCTCCCAGCTCTCGCCGGCCTGGGGATGGGCCAGCAGATCGTCGTAGGTCTCGATGCCCAGCAGATTGTGCAGCAGGCCGCTGTCGCGCAGGTAAAGCTTGGGGGAGCGCACCAAACGCTTGCTGAGATTGGCCTCCAGCGGTGGCAGCAGCCGCAGCACGAAGGTCTGCTCCAGCACCGCCAGCAATTGTTTGAGCCGGGTGCTGCGCAGATCCAGCAGTCCCGCCAGCCTGCTGGCATTGAGCGTCTGGCCCTGGCTGTGGGCCAGGAGACGCCACAGGCGCTCCATCAGCGGCAGGGGCAGACCCAGCTCCAGCGAGGCGATGTCTCTCCCCAGGAAAGTGCGGATGAAATCCTCGCGCCAGTCGAGGCTGTCCTCGTCGGCTGCCGCCAGCAGGCTCTCCGGAAAGCCCCCGCGCAGCCACAGCTGCTGCCAGCCAATCGCCTGCGCCACCTCCTTCAGCAGCAAGGGGGTGAGCTCCACTTGGGCGATGCGGCCGGCCAGGCTTTCATGGCTCTGGCGCAGCAGGGGGCCGGACGCCGAGCCGAGCAGCAGAAAGCGGCCGGGCCGGCGATCGCGGTCGATCTCGGCGCGCAGCAGGCTGAAAAACTCCGGCAGCAGCTGGATCTCATCGAGACAGACCAGCTGATGGCGATGGGCTTCGAAGAACAGCTCCGGCTCCTGCAGTCGGGCGCGATCAACCCGGTCCTGCAGATCGAGGATCACCGCATCGCCCCGCTGGGCCAGCAGCTGCCTGGCCAGGGTGGATTTGCCGCACTGGCGCGGCCCCAGCAGTAGGGCCGCAGGTGCCCTTGCCAGGGCCTTTGCCAGCGTCGCGCCCGCTTCCCGGGAAAAATAACCATGCATTTCCGCAGCTTAGGCACAAATTTGCATGGTTATTTGGCCTCGCCCTTGGCCGCTCTGCCCGGCCCGCACCTGCCCCGGCCCGCATACGCCTGCATACGATCATTTCCTCGCCCTGCCGCGGTCCCCGTGCTCCTCGCAGCCATCCAGTCCCGCGAGCCCATCGACTTCGAGGCCCTGATCGGTCCCGACATCACCAAACCCGGCCGCTACCTCGGCAACGAACTCGGCATCCAGCCGCGCGATTGGACGCAGGCCTGGGCCGAGGCCGCTGTGCGCTGGGCCCTCACCTACCCCGAGGTCTACGAGGTGGGGGCCAGCAACCTGGGCCACATCATTCTCTATTCGATTCTCAACGCCGTACCCGGCCAGCTCTGCGATCGCTCCTACCTGCCGGCGCCCGACCTCAGTCAGCGCCTGCGCCAGCAAGACCTGCCCCTGTTCGCGGTCGAAAGCCGCCGCCCCCTGCACGCCTTCGACCTTCTTGGCTTCAGCCTCAGCTACGAATTGGGCGCCACCAACATCCTGGAGATGCTGGATCTGGCCGGCATTCCCCTCAGAGCCACCGACCGGGGCGACCTGCCCCTGGCCGATCCGGCGGCGCCCCCTTTGATTTTTGCCGGCGGACCCACCGCCACCAGCAACCCGGAGCCCTTCGCCGCCTTCTTTGATTTCATCGCCCTCGGCGATGGCGAAGAACTGTTGCCCGAGATCGGCTTGGTGGTGGCCGAAGCACGGGCCGTCGGCCTCAGCCGCCGCGATCTGTTGCGCGACCTGGCCCAGGTGCCGGGGGTCTACGTGCCCTCCCTTTATGGGCCCGGAGCGGATGGGGTCAGCGTGGTGCCGTTGGAGCCCGGACTGCCAGCGCGCCTGCTGCGGCGCACGGCCACGCCGATGCCCCATTACGCCATGGGCCTGGTGCCCCACATCGAGACGGTTCATGACCGCCTCACGGTTGAAATCCGCCGCGGCTGCACCCGCGGCTGCCGCTTCTGCCAACCCGGCATGCTCACCCGACCGGCCCGGGATGTGGAACCCGAAGCGGTGATCGAAGCGGTGCAAGAAGGCATGAAACGCACCGGCTATGCCGATTTCTCCCTGCTGTCGCTCAGTTGCTCCGACTACCTGGCCCTGCCCGCCGTTGGCGTCGAATTGCGCAATCGCCTGGCGGAACACAACATCAGCCTCACCCTGCCCAGCCAGCGGGTCGACCGCTTCGATGCCGATATTGCCCACATCCTTGGCGGCGCCCGTCGGGCCGGCCTCACCTTCGCCCCCGAAGCCGGCAGCCAGCGCTTGCGTGACATCGTCAACAAAGGCCTCAGCGACGCCGAACTGCTGCAGGGCATCCGCACGGCGATGCAAACCGGCTACCGCAAGGTCAAGTTGTATTTCATGATTGGCCTGCCGGGGGAAACCGATGCAGATGTGCTCGCAATTGCCGCCACCTGTCGGCGCCTGCAGGAGCAATGCCGCGACTTGGGCCGCTTGGAGTTGAATCTCACCATCAGCAATTTCACCCCCAAACCCCACACCCCCTTCCAGTGGCACAGCGTCAGCAGCGCTGAATTCGAGCGGCGCCAGCAGCTGCTGCGCCAAGCCCTGAGGCCCCTGCAGGGCCTCAAAACCAACTACACCGATCGGCGCCTTTCGGCGGTGGAGGATTTCATCGGCAGGGGCGACCGGCGCCTGGCCCCCGTCATCGAAGCGGCCTGGCGGGCCGGGGCGGGGCTCGATGCCTGGTTTGAATCAGCCGAACGCAGCCATGCCGCCTGGCGCAGCGCCATCGTCGCCGCAGGGCTGGAGGGCCGTTATCGCGCCCTGGAGATGGGCGACTGGCAGGTCGCCGAGGCCATGGACGCCGCCGACCTGGATCGCTTCTGTGACCAACCCCTGCCCTGGGATCACATCGATACGGGCCTGAGCAAGCGCTGGCTGGCCGAAGACCTCGGCCGCGCCCTGGAGGCGGTCACCGTGCCGGACTGCTCGTTTGAAGGATGCAGCCACTGCGGCGTCTGTGGCCCAGACCTGGGCCACAACGTCGCCATCCCGCCGCCGCCCATCCCGACGCGCCTGCCCCAGAAACCGCCCTCCCCTGCGCGGGTCCAACGCCTGCGCTTCCAGTTCAGTAAGACCGGCTCCCTGGCCCTGATCGGCCATCTCGACACCCTGCGCCTGTTGGAGCGGGCCCTGCGCCGCAGTCAGATCCCCATCAGCCATACGGGGGGCTTTCACCCCTTGCCCCGCATCCATTTTGGCCAGCCCCTGCCGCTCGGCAGCGAAGGTCTTGGGGAATGGCTGGATCTGGAATTGATCGCCCCGCTGCAGCCCCAAGCGGCCCTGAGCGCCCTGCAGAGCCAACTGCCCAGCGAACTCCAGTTGCTTGCGGCCCAGGAAGTCGCCCTTGATGGCCCCAGCCTCTCGGCCCTGGTCACCGGCGCCCTTTGGCAGTTCGAAGCCTCCATGGTCGATGGCCTGCCCAGCCCCAACCTGAGCCAGTGGCAAGCGGCGCTCACGGCCCTGCTGGCCGCCGCCGAGCTGCCATGGCAAGACACCGACAAAAAGGGCAGGCCAAGGCAACGGGATTACAGGCAGCTGTTGCTTGATCTGCGCCTGGTATCTCCGACTGATGCGGCAGCGGGGCAGGTTGGGCAAAGCGCACCGGTGCAAATCGCCTTGGCGAGCGCTATCACGCCCCAGGGACTGGGGCTGAAACCCGACCATCTCTGCCTCTGGTTGGGCCAACAGCTGGGACGGCCCCTGCGCGCCGACCGGCCGCGCCGCCTGGCCCTTACCCTCGCTGCCACCGTGCTAACCTGCTCTTAAGACGGCAAAAGGAACAGCGGGATCGTCCCCGACTCCTGTCCGTTCAGGATTTTCCATTTGGCCCATGCCTTTCACCAGGCGCCCCTAGGAAATTCCTCGTCTTCATTAACGCGCGTTGGCTCATTTCATAACTCCGGCTGCGGCCCATGCCCATCCGTACCAGTCACTCACTGGCAGCGATTTTTACCTGATTTTAACAGCCTGAGTTCTCAGGATTGTTTCGTTTAAGCCCATTTTTTGTCAAGACCTGGCTGGTGCATCTGATTGGCGTGGCTTTCCACGCTCCGCCTTCCTAGCGCCCTCCAGGGTCCCTATCTGTCCCACTCCTGCCCCCGGCAGGGCTCCTTGAGCCCGGACCCTTCCATGCCCCAACAGATCGTCATCGCCGAGCACCTGCGCATCGCCGCTGTGCTCACCGATGACCGAGTCGATGAACTTGTGGTGGCCCAGGGCCGCTACCAGATTGGCGATGTCTATCTTGGCACCGTCGAAAATGTCCTACCTGGAATCGATGCAGCCTTCGTCAACATCGGCGAGAGCGAGAAAAATGGTTTCATTCACATCACCGACCTAGGCCCCCTGCGCCTAAAGAAAGGCGGCGCCGGCATCACCGAGCTTCTCGAACCTCGCCAGAAAGTGCTGGTGCAGGTCATGAAGGAACCCACCGGCACCAAGGGGCCAAGGCTTACCGGCAATTTGACCCTGCCCGGCCGCTTTCTGGTGCTCCAGCCCCAGGGTCAGGGCGTGAGTATCTCGCGGCGCATCGTCGGCGAAAACGAGCGCAACCGGCTGCGGGCCCTTGGTGTGCTGATCAAGCCCCCCGGTGCCGGATTGCTGATCCGCACGGAAGCCGAAGAGGTGAGCGAAGAGCTGTTGATTGACGACCTCGAAACCTTGCTGAGGCAATGGGAAGCCATTCAGTTGGCTGCCGAGACGGCGACACCCCCGGTTCTGCTCAACCGTGATGAAGACTTCGTCCACCGGGTCCTGCGGGACCTCTATAAACCGGAAGTCACCCAGGTCGTCGTCGAGAGCCCCGAGGCCGTGGCCCGGGTCAATGCCTTCCTCGGTCCTGACCAGGCCAGCCTGGATGTCGAATGTTTCCAGGAATCAACTGAAATTCTGGAGCACTTCCGGGTCAATGCCGCCATCCGTGATGCCCTGCGCCCCAGGGTTGATCTCCCCTCCGGCGGTTACATCATCATTGAACCGACAGAGGCGTTGACGGTCATTGATGTCAACTCCGGCTCCTTTACCCGTTCGGCGAATGCCCGTGAAACGGTGCTTTGGACCAACTGTGAGGCGGCCGTGGAAATCTCTCGCCAGCTCAAGCTGCGCAATATTGGCGGCGTTGTGGTGATCGATTTCATTGACATGGAATCGCGGCGCGATCAACTGCAACTCCTCGAACACTTCACCCAGGCGGTCCATGATGACTCGGCCCGCCCCCAGATCGCCCAACTCACGGAACTGGGCTTGGTGGAGCTGACCCGCAAACGCCAGGGTCAAAACATCTACGAACTCTTCAGCCGGGCCTGCCCCAGCTGCGGCGGCCTTGGCCATGTGGCCGTGCTTCCCGGCAAAGACACGCTGCTACCCCTTGCCAACCTCCCAGGGGTTGTGCGTTCGGCTGCCTCCGCCCGCGCTGAGGTTCCCAGTCCGGCCCTTGCCGCCGACCTCGGCAACGGCGGCCGCCGCCGCAGTCGGCGCGGTGGCAGGGGCGATACGGCAGCCGCTGAGCTGGGTCTTGGCACCTCCAGCGAGCCAGCGCCCCAACCCTCGCCTGACCAAGATCAAGACGAGATCCCCCTTGCCTCCACGTTTACGGCCCCTTCCCGCCGCAGCGAACCCGACGTCCTGGTGGTGCCGATGCAGCAGACCCAGGAGCGGGTCTTTGGCTGGATGGGCTTCAGTCCTGCCCTGCTGCTTGATCCAGTCCCAGCCACCGACAATCTGTTGGTTCGGGTGGCAAGGCCAGGAATTGACCCCGAGACGGTGCGAGAAGAGGCCAGAGCGCAACTGGCCAGCAACGGATCCCGCCGTCGCCGCCGCGGCCGGGGCGGCGAGGCAAGGGGCAGCGAAACGCCGGGTGTTGATGAGCCGCCGCAAACCCTGACCGCCGTGATGGACCCCCAGATAGAGCGCCAGGAAGAGCGCCAGGAACTGATCACCATCCCGATCTTGCCGGCCTTGCCCCCCCTGCTGGAGCTGCCCCCAGAAGCAACGCCTCTCCCTGTCCATACCCAAGCCCAGCTGGCCGCAAACCCAGAGGACAGCGGCGATGAATCCCGACGGCGGCGGCGGCGCTCTTCAGCGACGTTCTGATACCAGATTCAGCCGGTGACCGATCTCTGGGGTGGTCACAATCCGGCCGTTTGTGCCGGAGTCGATGAAGTGGGTCGTGGATCCCTCTTTGGTCCCGTCTTTGCGGCGGCCGTCATCCTGCCCCCCCAAGCCCTGCCGATTCTCCAAAAGGCCGGCCTCACCGACAGCAAACGTCTCACGGCCCGGGCCCGGGCCGCGCTGGTTCCCCTGCTCCGCCGCCAGGCCCTGAGCTGGGCCCTGGGCCAAGCAAGCGCCGCCGAAATCGATCGCCACGGCATCCGCTCGGCCACTGAAGCGGCCATGACCCGTGCCCTGCAACGACTCTCGATCACACCCGAACTGGTTCTGATCGATGGGGTGCTGCCCTTGAGGGGCTGGCACGGTCCCCAGCGTTCAATAATAAAAGGAGATCTTCATTGCGCCGCCATCTCCGCCGCCAGTGTCATGGCCAAGCAAGAAAGGGACGCCCTGCTTGGTCGCCTGGCCGACCACTTTCCGGGTTACGGACTCGAACGCCATGCCGGCTATGGCACCGCCCAGCACCGCCAAGCCCTCGCCAGCCTGGGAGCCACTCCCCTCCATCGCCAAAGCTTCCTGCACTGAGGCCTGCGGCCCAGCAGCAGATCCCCAAAGCCCCAAACCCTTCAATCGGGCGGCAGGGGCATCACCAGGGGCCTGTCCCCTCGCCCCGAGAGACACCACTGCTGAAAATCGGCCACCAGTTGCTGACTGACCCGATGGCGGATATTGGCCAGGATGCCGTTGAGCAGTGAACGGCCCGTGGCCTCCAGCAACCGTTGGGGGATCAAACCAAGCAGGGCCGGCTGCCTGCCGCTGACCGCCAGGGCCGCTTCGCCTTCAAGGCCGCCAGGACAGGCCACCAACCAAGAGTTGAGCTGCAGCTGGAAGTCCTCCACAAGGCCAAGGCCCTCAATCTGACAGTGGAGTGAATCCAGTTCGAGTCGGCCTTGATGCTGCCGGGCCTGAATCTCGACCACCGGGTGGATCTGCAGATGGAACAACTGCACCCGGGTGACGTGATAGCGGTAGTGGCCGGGACCGAGAATCTCAAGTTGGGTCGGATCCAACAAGGCCTCCACCACCCGGCGTTCATCGTTGAGGTAGGCCCGCAGAGAATCCGCATGCTCGTTGACCGGCAAACGGAGCTGCTGTCGAGCGCTGAACGCGACGGCCATGGACAGCGGACCGGCAGGCATGATCCTATCGACCCGCTCTCCCCCCGGCCATGCGCCTCGCCTACCTCGGCCCCGTCGGCACCTACGGCGAACAGGCTGCCAAACAACTCGCAGCGCTGGCAGGGCTTGAGGCCACATTGATTCCCCAACCCGGCATCCAGGCGGTGATCCGCGCCTTGGCCGAGGGGGACTGTGAGGCGGCGGTGGTTCCTGTGGAGAATTCGGTCGAGGGGGGGGTCACAAGCTGCCTGGATGCCCTCTGGCAGTTTCCCGATCTGGCCATCAGCCATGGCCTGGTCCTGCCGATCCGCCACGCCCTGCTGGGCAGTGGCCCCCTCGCAGGCGTCAGTGAGGTGCTCTCCCATCCCCAAGCCCTGGCCCAGTGCCCCCAATGGTTGGCCCAGCATCTCAGCGGGGCCCTGCAGTTACCCACCAGCTCCACCGCCGAAGCAGCCCGCCTGGTGCGCGGCAGCCGCTTCCGTGCCGCCATCGCCTCCCTGGATGCCGCCCGGGAGCATGGGCTGGAGGTGATCGCCTATCCCATCAACGACGTGGTTGGCAATTGCACGCGCTTTCTGTTGTTGCGCCGTCAACCCTTTGCCGTTGACAATGGACCCCATGCCAGTCTGGCTTTCTCGCTCCAGGCCAACCGCCCCGGTGCCCTGCTGGAAGCCCTGGGTTGCTTTGCCAGCGAAGGCCTCAATATGAGCCGCATCGAGTCCCGCCCCTCCAAGCGTTCCATGGGCGAGTACATCTTCTTTGTCGATCTTGACCTCACCCAAGGCATGCCACCCCTGGATCGCGCCCTAGCCGCGTTAAGGCCCCATTGCGAACAACTTGTCTTGTTTGGGGTGTATCCCTTGACGGTGCTGAATCCTCCGGAAGAGAGCAATAACGCTGCCAACAACTAAAACGGACGCTTCAATTTGCAACCTATGGCTTTTGGCCGCGAAAGACACCAAATTGCATCAAACCATGGCGAAAAGCCCAGTCCATCAGAAGCAAAGTTGGGGTTTCGCGCAGGCCCTGTACAACGGCCTTCGGCCCCAGCCCTAAAACCGCGGTGGGTCTCCTGAAGCCTTCGAGAATCGAGTCGCGCCAGGAAGGCACCGTGGCCGCCGTCCAGTCAGCGCTCTCAACCTCTAGACCGTCAGCCCAAGGACTACCATCAAAATCGTCGCGCATCGCTGCGATGCTGGCAAATTCAGGGTGGGCCCATTGGTCCAATAACTGTCGCATCACCCAGTTTTCCAAACGATCCATCGGCCCGTCGGTTGGATCGCGGCGATTCCAATCCGCCATCGCCAAACGGCCATGGGGACGCAGCATGCGCAGCAATTCATCGACATAACGCTGTTTATCAGGCATGTGGGGGGCGGCCTCCACGCTCCAGACCGCATCAAAGCCCCGATCCGGCAAATCAAGCGCCAAGGCATCCATGACCTCAAACCGACAATGGGCCGCCAATTCCGGGGAGGTCAGGGAGCGAGCCCTGGCAATTTGGGCAGGGCTGATACTGATTGCCAGCACATCAAAGCCATAGTGAAGGGCCAGAAGACGGGCACTACCGCCAATACCGCATCCCACGTCCAAAACCCGACTCCCTGGGGGCAACCGATCGAGGCCACTCCAACGCACCAATTCGTGGACGAAGTCATTTTTGGCTAAACGAAAATCACGGGTTCTGGCAGGATCACCATAATAACCAAGGTGAACATGGTCGCCCCATAGACGCTCTAGCAGGGCATCTTCTGTCCATCGATTATAGGCTTCCGCAACACTGTTTGAACTCTGATAACTGCGATTTGAGCCAAGCCAAAGATAGGCAAAAAATATGAATGCAACAGTAAATAATAATACCAAGGCCAGAAATCCGACCAGGCTATGTAATGGCATTTCAGGATTTGCCGTTATTTAAATCGTCATAATCAGCCTGGGGATCAGCGAAATCAAAGGTATCTTTTAGCACAGTTCTTGCCGCTAGCTGCCTGCGAGTCTGATCAAGAAGTTCATATTCTTGTCTCAGTCTCTCACCCGTGTCGGTGATCTCTAGCAGGGCCTGTTGGTGATCGGCCACTGGCCCTCCCAGGTGAGCGCCGATCCAATAGGAAAGTTCCCGGGGAAGATCAGGAAGATCAGCAGGAAGAATGGCAGGTTTGCCAATCAGCTTGCCGGTCAACTCGACCACATCCCTTAGGGCTTTACTGACATTGCCAGTGAGAGCAACTAAATCGTCGCGCGAATCTGAGGTATCGTCTTCAATCCAACTGACCATCGCTACGCGATAGGGAGTCTCACGCAAAATACTGAGCACACGAAAACGCTGTTGTCCCATCGTGACGATATTGCTGCGGTCGTCATCTTGGGACTGCCAATGAAGAATCTCGGCACAACAGCCCACTTCTGCCATCTTTTGACGCTGGGGATCCCAACGAACCACGCCAAAACGTCGATCTTCGGCCATGACCGTTCGCAACATCATGCGATAACGGGACTCAAAGATATGCAGTGGTAGCACCTCTTGAGGGAAAAGCACCACATCGGGAAGGGGGAAAAGCGGCAGTTCCCTTACGGCTAATTCGGTCACGCTTAACAGCTGAGCCCAGAGGCCAGCGGAGGGGTGAAATTCAAGGCAACCGTAGGGGCACTCACGGTAAAAATAACAGAAGAAATGGGCGGAACGGATGCAACAGTTGTTGAATCCTAGTCAGATCAGAGAGCCGCAGGAGCCTCCGATCGCGACAAAGCAATCAGAGGACTCTGGCGCATCCCATTGTCTCAAAACCAACCAGGAAGGGCATGCTTCATTCAAAAACAGGTCTTGGTATCAAAGCTTGACTTCAATATCGACACCACTGGGTAAATCCAGCTTCATGAGGGCATCAATTGTTTTGGAACTCGGGCTGTAAATATCAATGATACGGCGATGGGTGCGGGTTTCAAAGTGCTCTCGGGAATCCTTGTCTACGTGTGGAGAGCGTAAAACACAATAGATTTTGCGCCGGGTTGGCAGCGGAATCGGGCCAATCGCAGTGGCGGCAGTGTGATCAGCTGTCTCGATGATCTTTTCGCAAGAGAGATCAAGCATTCTGCGATCAAATGCTTTGAGGCGGATACGAATCTTCTGTTGGGGAATGGAACTCGTCATCAGGTGAAAGGGTGCAGTGCACCAAAGTGAATGGATTTTCTAGTTGCTTTTAATAGGAGGCAAGCAAAAAAATAAGCCTGCTTCCAATAAAGATGACTGACTAGGTGATTTTCACCTAGTCAGTCAATGCAAACTCACAGTACGATCTTGGAGACAACCCCGGCGCCGATCGTACGACCACCTTCGCGAATAGCGAAGCGCATGCCCTGTTCGATGGCCACTGGGCAGATCAACTCAGCACTCATCTTGATGCGGTCACCGGGCATGACCATCTCAACGTTGCTGCCATCGTCTGCCGTGAAGGCGGTGATTTGGCCGGTTACATCCGTGGTACGGATATAGAACTGGGGACGATAGCCAGCAAAGAAAGGAGTGTGGCGACCACCTTCTTCTTTCTTAAGTACATAAACCTCACCTTCGAATTTGGTGTGGGGTTTAATGGAGTTTGGCTTGACCAAAACCATACCACGTTCGATATCTTCTTTCTGGATGCCGCGAAGCAAAAGACCAACGTTGTCTCCAGCCAAGCCTTCGTCGAGAAGCTTGCGGAACATCTCCACCCCAGTCACAGTTGTTTCCCGGGTGTCACGAATACCGACAACCTGCACAGTTTCACCGACCTTAACCTTGCCCCGCTCAATCCGGCCAGTAGCCACTGTGCCCCGACCCGTGATCGAGAAAACGTCTTCGATGGCCATCAAGAAGGGCTTGTCGATTTCGCGCTCCGGCTGGGGAATCGCCTCGTCGACAGCATCCATCAAGTCAAGAATCTTATCGACCCATTCGTCTTCTCCACGTACGGCCTTGTTGCCAGCCTGAATATATTCAAGGGCCTTGAGTGCAGAACCGGCCACAACGGGAATGTCATCGCCAGGAAAATCGTAACTGCTGAGCAGCTCGCGCATTTCCAGTTCGACCAACTCGAGGATTTCCTCGTCATCGACCATGTCCTTCTTGTTGAGGAACACAACCAATGCCGGCACACCCACCTGTTTGGCAAGCAGGATATGTTCCTTGGTTTGGGCCATCGGACCATCCGTGGCTGCGACTACCAGAATGGCGCCATCCATTTGGGCCGCGCCGGTAATCATGTTTTTGACATAGTCCGCGTGGCCTGGGCAATCCACGTGGGCATAGTGGCGCTTTTCGGTTTCGTATTCGACGTGAGCCGTGTTGATGGTGATTCCACGCTCCTTTTCTTCCGGAGCACCATCGATTTCATCATAGGCTTGGGCCTTGGCCATGCCTTGGGATGCGAGGACGTTGGTGATCGCCGCGGTGAGAGTGGTCTTGCCGTGGTCAACATGGCCAATGGTGCCAATGTTGACGTGTGGCTTATTCCTTTCGAACTTCTCGCGTGCCATGGAAGGAAAGAATCGAGGGGTGGGTTTTGGGGTTGGGAATGAAGATCAGGAATTGCCCTGATTCTTGGAGATGATGGCTTCAGCAACGTTGCGAGGAACTTCCTCGTAGTGACTGAACTCCATCGAGAAGATACCCCGACCCTGGGTCATGGATCGGAGCTGGGTTGCGTAGCCGAACATCTCGGCCAAGGGAACCTTGGACTGCACTTTGGATTGACCGTTTTCAACGGACTGCCCTTCAACCTGGCCACGACGGGAGGAAAGATCCCCGATGACCGAGCCGAGGTAATCCTCAGGCACCTCCACTTCGACCTTCATCATCGGTTCAAGCAGCACAGGATTGCACTTCTTAACGCCATCTTTGAAGGCCATGGAGCCGGCGATTTTAAACGCCATTTCCGATGAGTCTACGTCGTGGTAGGACCCGTCGATCATCGTTACCTTGACATCAATCATCGGGAATCCAGCAATCACGCCGGATTGGCAGGTTTCTTTCATGCCGGCTTCGGCGGGACCGATGTATTCCTTGGGAACAATGCCTCCGACAATCTTGTTGACAAATTCAAATCCGGACCCTGGTTCGCCTGGCTCCATCTCAATGACCACATGGCCGTATTGACCCTTACCGCCAGTTTGGCGTGCAAACTTGCCCTCACCTTTAGAACTACTGCGAATGGTTTCACGATAGGAAACCTGGGGTGCGCCGATATTAGCCTCTACCTTGAATTCTCTCAGCATCCGATCCACGAGAATTTCCAGGTGAAGCTCACCCATACCGGCGATCACGGTCTGGCTTGTTTCTGGATTCGTAGAAACTCTGAATGTAGGGTCTTCCTCAGCAAGGGATTGGAGCGCCTTGGATAATTTCTCCATGTCACCCTTGGTCTTGGGTTCGACGGCGACGGAGATAACAGGGTCGGGAATAAAAAGAGATTCAAGAATGATCGGGTCAGAATCAACGCAGAGGGTATCCCCAGTGGTGGTGTCTTTTAGGCCCAGGACCGCTCCCAAATCACCGGCACGCAACTCATCGACCTCTTCACGGTCATCAGCCTTCAGCAAAATGAGTCGAGAA
This sequence comes from Cyanobacteriota bacterium, assembly GCA_026389315.1. Taxonomy (GTDB): domain Bacteria; phylum Cyanobacteriota; class Cyanobacteriia; order PCC-6307; family Cyanobiaceae; genus Cyanobium. The sequence goes on along the minus strand of JAPLIC010000025.1, from coordinate 40,136 downwards.
ATTCTTTCTTTCTTATCCTTGGTGGAGTTCATGACATAACTGCCTTTTTGGAGCACGCCGCTGTACATGCGCACAAAGGTCAGCTTGCCGTAGGGGTCGGCCATCACCTTGAAGGCCAACGCACTAAACGGAGCGTTGTCGTCACAGGGACGAGTCGACTCGGTGCCGTCAGGCAGGAGTCCCGTTATGGGCGGAACATCAACCGGTGCCGGAAGATAATCGACCACAGCATCAAGAACAAGCTGAACACCCTTGTTTTTAAAGGCCGAACCACAAAGGATAGGAACCAGACCATGCTTAACAACACCTTGACGAATGCCCTTGATGAGTTGCTCTTCGGTCAACTCACCATTTTCCAGATAAGCCTCAATTAATTCCTCATCACTTTCGGCCACAGTCTCCATTAACTTGGCGCGCCACTTGGCCACTTCTTCCACCATATCGGCAGGTATGGGCTGTTCAAGAATATCGGTACCAAGATCGTTGGTGTAAACGATGGCCTTATTGCGCACCAAATCCACAATGCCCTTCAATTCCCCTTCGGCACCAATAGGCAACTGGATCGGAGCAGCATTCGCCTTGAGTCGATCCTTAATCTGCTCATAGACTTTAAGGAAATTAGCCCCGGTGCGATCCATCTTGTTGACGAAAACGATCCGCGGCACGTTGTAGCGATCTGCTTGCCGCCAAACGGTCTCGGACTGGGGCTGGACACCGCCTACAGCACAAAAGACGGCGATCACCCCATCGAGCACCCGCATGGAGCGCTCTACTTCAATGGTGAAATCGACGTGACCAGGGGTGTCGATGATATTGATGCGGTTATCTTTCCAGCTGGTGGAAATGGCCGCAGCCGTGATGGTGATGCCTCGCTCTCGTTCCTGTTCCATCCAATCGGTGACGGCGGCACCATCGTGCACCTCACCCATCTTGTGGACTACCCCAGAATAGAAAAGGATCCTTTCTGTCGTCGTGGTCTTGCCAGCATCAATATGCGCGGCAATACCGATATTTCTAACTCGGTCCAAAGGGTAGGCGCGGGCCACGGGGGTCGTCTCCGAGGTGGGATCGTGAAAAAAGCGGGCATTATTCTACAGTCCAGCTGTAGGGAGCAAATTCCGGAGAGCCCTGGCTCCGGATTCTTCGGGCTCCATGATCAATAGCGGTAATGGGCGAAAGCCTTATTGGCTTCGGCCATCTTGTGGGTTTCCTCACGCTTGCGGACGGCACTGCCGGCCTCATTGGCGGCATCCATCAGCTCCCCAGCTAGCTTCTGGGCCATGCTTCGGCCGTTGCGAGCACGGGAGAAATTGACCAACCACCGCAGGGCCATCGCTGTGCCCCGCTCCTGTCGGACTTCCATGGGCACCTGATAAGTGGCGCCACCGACCCGACGGGCCCGGACCTCCACGAGGGGGGTCGCATTGCGAACGGCGGTCTCGAATAACTCGAGGGGATCGGATCCGGTGCGGTCGTTGATCAGCGAAAAAGCATCCGAGAGAATTCTCTGGGCTGTGGACTTCTTGCCATGCTTCATCAGCCTGGCCACGATCATCGAGGCCAGACGGCTGTTGAACTGTGGATCCGGCAGGACAGGTCGCTTTTCGGCGGCGTTGCGGCGGGACATGGGGGCGGGTTGGGGAAACGGGCGATGGAGCGGGCGGTTGCTGATAATCGCGGCGGGACCGCGCTGCTTACACCCGGTGAATGAAGTTCAGGCCTTGGGGGTTTTGGCGCCGTACTTCGAACGGGACTGGCGCCGATCCTTGACACCAGAGGTGTCAAGGGTGCCGCGGATGATGTGATAACGAACACCCGGGAGATCCTTGACCCGACCACCGCGAATGAGCACCACGGAGTGCTCCTGCAGGTTGTGGCCGATGCCTGGGATGTAGGCCGTCACCTCAAACCCTGAGGTGAGGCGGACCCGTGCCACTTTGCGCAGGGCCGAATTCGGCTTTTTGGGAGTTGAGGTGTACACACGGGTGCAGACGCCACGGCGTTCCGGGCAGGCGCGCAGAGCCGGCGACTTGGTTTTGCGGGTGAGACGCTGCCGTTCGGTGCGGATCAGCTGCTGAATCGTGGGCATCGAGGGCCGTAGTGCTGCTCGGAGGACAGTGGTCGGACGTCCGACCGTTTTCGACAATTCGACACCCTACGACCCCATGGGCCCTCTAACCCCTGTGCGATCAAAGGAAGCCCCACAGGCGCAGCCGCTCACTCCCTCTCCAGATCGCACCAAAAAGCCACCGCCACTGAGATCGCCTCGGTAATCGAGCCGCAAGCCATTGAGGAGGGCAACTTGATCAGGTGGGGCATAGAGGGTGATGCCATCCGCCCTGGCCAGGGGAATTCCGGCAAAATGACCGGGCCGCAAGCGAATGGTCCAGGTGGCGCAGCGGCCCTCCAGCAGATCGAGATGCATCAACCCTGGCGTACCGGCCACAGCGGCTTGGCGACAAAGTTCGGCAGCGGCGGCGGCAGTGATTCGCAAACTGTGGCCCCGGGGCACGATGTTCTGGTTTTGGCACTCCAATCTGGCAGGACGCAGCCTCAAGAGCCATCCGGCGGGGAACGATCCGGCTCCAATGGCACCAATCCAAGACCGTTATGGACAGCCGCCGTCACCCCCCGCCCCCGCACGGTCTGGGTGCCACCCATCACCAGCCCGGTAGAGCTTCCCCCATCAAGGTTGAGGGCCTCCTGGAGTCCCATGGCCTGCAGCAGCCGTGCCGCCTCTCCCAGAGTGGGGCCACTGTCATCGACCCCTTCCAAAGTCACCAGCCAAAGCAGGCGGCCATCACTGCCGATCACCGTGCGCGGCGCCCCCTGGGAGAGGAAGGCGGCACCAAAGCCCTCGGCTTGCCCATTCAGCACCAGCTGTCCTTGCTGCAGCAGCAAAGGGCCCCCTCCAATCACATTGGCGGCCAAGCCCAAGTCGGAATTCGGCCGGCTGTTGATCGTCAATCGATCGCCCTTTCTCCAGGGCAAGGGCCTGTCCCTGGCGACCAGGAGGGTGTCGAGCGGGCCCAGTTGCACGCCATTGAGCAAGGTCGCCGGTTCCAATCGTTGAACCACAAGGCCCTGACGAATCAACACCGCCGATTCATGGCCGCTGAGGGGGCGATAGACCGGCCCCCAATCGGCCGTGTAGCGGGAAAGCCCCCGCTGGACATAGCCACTGTTGAGGGTTTGCAGCGCCACCGATGGCCCCCTGGGATCGCCCACCCATTCCTCCAATTGCAACCTGCCGAAACGAGGTAGCCGGCGGGGATCCCAAGCCACCACGCCGCGATTCAGGATCGGCCCTGAAAGCCAACGCCCCTGATCTTTGATGGCGCCGAGGGGTAAGCGACGCACCCGATTGAAGAAGCCTCCGTTGATGGCCACAACAGCGTCGTAACGACGGGCCAACTGGGGCAGCAGGCTGAGCCCCTCCATCCCACCTCCTCGGCTGAGGGGTCGCAAGCCAACCGGACTGAAACGGGGATCGAGGCGGACGGCATTGACTCGCACGCGGCGCCCAGCCAGCACCCGCACCTGCCGATCCCATTGCAGTTGGCTCCCCAGCAGGGACTGCAGGCGTCGATCCAAACCGCCCGGGGACGCCCCATCGACGCCAACCTCCCCGGGGGCAACCGCCCCAGCCGGGCCCTCTGCCCAGTCGATCACCAGGCGGGCGGGGGCCCCAAGGCTGAAGACCTGCCGCAGCGAGCGGCCGCCAGGGCCGGCCAGCAGCAGACCATCGCCAATCGCCTGGGCCCCAAGGCCGCTGGCCAGCAAGCGTTCTTCAGCCCCAAGACCCGGCTGCAGACCGATCTGCAGGCTGGCTTCTCCCTGGCGAACCACCAAGGGTCCACTCAGGTCCAGAACAAAACGATTGCTGCCTGGTGGGGCCGAACTGCGACGCACCCGCAACAACCTTGCCCCTTGGAGAGCCAGCTGCAACTGGGGCCCAGCGAGCGTCACGCGAACCCCGGCTGCCTCCAGGAACGGGGCCGCGTCGACCCCCACCTCATCCGCCAAGGAAAGCTGGGCCTGCCTTGGCACTGGCAAGGTTGGGCCGAACCACTGCAGGTCGAGACCACCATCGGGGCGACCATGGCTGGTAAAACCGAGCTGACTCTGAAGAACGTCAAGGGGTAACCAGATCTGGGCCCCCCCCCCTTCGACCCCAGGGCGCCAGATCCAGGCGACCCGCAGCGGCCTGCCGTTGATCAGGATCTGGTCACCCCTGCGTTCACCTGCAACCGCCCGGCGCCGATCCAGGCCGCCCGGCGCCGCAGGCATGGTCAGGGCACGCCCCTCAGGGAGCGCCGTCGGGAGCGGCGGCAACGGGGGAGGGGCCGCCTGCACAGGCAGGAGACCGCCCACCAGGACCACGGCTGCGCCAAACCGCCAGGTGCGTACTGCCATCGACCGATCCTCCCCTAACCGCATCCAGGGCGATGGCCAGAAAGTTAGCCCTGATCAGTGGGCGGGAGAACGGATCCCTAGGATCCCCACTCTGCTCAGAGGGGGGTTCGTACTCCCAGCTGAAAAAATCGCCGCCTCCCTTAAAGCGAGGCCACCCCGACCCTGTCGGGCCCAGAATCCGCCGCCTGTCCCCCCGGCCATGTCCCTTCGCATCCCCCCCGTCTGGCCCCATCGCGACAGTGCTGCCCCGGAGGCGGTGGCCGGCGAGAAGGATGCCTGCGGGGTGGGTTTCCTGGCCCATCTCCAAGGGGTACCCAGCAACTGGGTGTTGCAACAGGCCCTGCAGGGTCTCAAATGCATGGAACATCGAGGCGGTTGTGGGGGTGACGGTGATTCCGGCGATGGCGCGGGTATCCTCAGCGCCATTCCCTGGGGCCTGCTTGAGGCCGTCTGGCCGGCCGCCACAGGCCTGAACCGGGGTGTCAGGGGTCTCGGGATGGTCTTTCTTCCCCAAGATCCTGCCCAGCGCGAAACGGTCCGCCAGCTTTGCGAACAGGAAGCGATCAGACTGGGCCTCGTGAGCCTGGGCTGGCGGCCGGTGCCGGTCGATCCCTCCGTGCTGGGCCCCATGGCCCGCCAGTCGGCGCCCTGCATTGAGCAATGGTTGCTGCTCGAACCCCAGGCCAATCCTGAGGTCAGCGAAGAAGTTGACGCGGTCGAAGCCCTGCTCTTCCGACTGCGACGCCGGGCCGTGGACCGGACCCGGGAACAGCTCGGTGACGAGAGTGCCGATCTCTATTTCGCCTCGATCAGTTCCCGTACCGTCGTCTACAAGGGGATGGTCCGCTCGGCGGTCCTCGACCTCTTTTACGCCGACTTGCGGGATGGGCGCTTTGCCGTTGATTTTGCCATCTACCACAGGCGTTTCAGTACCAACACCCTGCCCCGTTGGCCCCTGGCCCAACCCATGCGATTGCTGGGCCACAACGGCGAAATCAATACGTTGCTCGGCAACATCAATTGGGCCAGTGCGGCCGAAGCCAATCTCGAAGCTGTATGGGGTGAAGCTGCCAGTGATCTAAGACCATTGGTTAATCCAGACTTCAGCGATTCGGCCAACCTTGATGCGACCCTTGAGCTCATGGTGCGTAGTGGTAGGCCTATCACCGATAGCCTGCTTACGCTTGTTCCAGAAGCGTTCCGCGATCAACCTGAACTCGAAGATCGACCCGAGATCAAGGCCTTTTATGAATACAATGCCTGCCTGCAGGAGCCCTGGGATGGCCCTGCCCTACTGGTCTTCAGCGATGGCAAAACGGTAGGAGCCACTCTCGATCGCAATGGTCTAAGGCCGGCTCGCTATTGCATCACTAGTGATGGCTATGTGGTGATGGGTTCAGAAACCGGAGTCGTTGAACTTGAAGAAAATCGAATTCTCGAGAAAGGACGATTGGGTCCTGGACAGATGCTGGCGGTGGATCTGATCCACCATCGCATCTTGCGCAACTGGGATGTCAAGGAAGAAGCGGCTTCTCGCCATCCCTACAGCAGTTGGTTGTTGGAACATCGCCGCGAGTTAGCGGCTGGAGTCTGGCAAGAACAAACCATCCTCAGCGATCTAGAGCTTCTTCAACAGCAGACCGCCTTTGGTTTCACTGCTGAAGATTTGGAACTGGTGATGGATGACATGGCCGGCGCCGGCAAAGAACCCACCTATTGCATGGGGGATGACATCCCCCTGGCGATTCTTTCCAGCAAACCCCATCTCCTCTACGACTACTTCAAACAACGCTTCGCCCAGGTCACCAACCCTCCGATTGACTCGTTGCGCGAAAAACTGGTCATGGGTCTGGAGATGCATCTGGGTCGGCGCGGATCCGCCTTGCGACCGAACGCCGCCGGAGCCGCCGTCTTGCATCTGGCCAGCCCCGTCCTCAACGAATCCGAATTGCAGAGCCTCGGCTCCAAGGGACTGCGCCTGACGTCTCTCTCGACCCTGCTGGCGGTTGAGGAGGGTCCTTCGGGCCTGGAAGCAGCCTTGAGACGTCTTTGCTTTGAGGCGGAGGCGGCCGTTCGCACCGACAGCCAGATCCTGCTCCTCTCCGATCGCTGCAGCGGTGGCATCAGCGCTGCCTCCATGGCCATACCACCCCTTTTGGCCATCGGGGCGGTCCATCACCACCTCTTGAGACTTGGCCTGCGCCTGCAGGCCTCCATTGTGATCGAAACTGGACAGTGCTGGACCACCCACCATCTGGCCTGTCTGATCGGCTATGGCGCCAGTGCGGTTTGCCCCTGGATGGCCTGGGAAACCAGCCGTCACTGGCTGGCCCATCCCAAGACCCAATCCCTGATCGAAAGGGGCAAGTTACCTGCCCTGACACCCATCAAGGTTCAACAAAACGTGCGCCAGGCCCTCGAAGATGGTTTGCGCAAAATTCTCTCCAAAATCGGCATTTCGATGCTGGCTAGTTATCATGGGGCCCAAATTTTCGAGGCGATCGGTATCGGTGCCGATCTGATTGATCTGGCCTTCACCGGCACCACCAGCCGGGTGGCTGGTCTCAGCCTGGAAGAACTCGCCAGCGAAACCATCGCCTTCCATACCAAGGCCTATCCCGAACTCAACCGCACCAAGCTGGAGTTCATGGGTTTTGTGCAGTACCGCAGCGGTGGTGAATTCCACCTGAACAGCCCCGAAATGGCCAAGGCCCTGCATGCCGCCGTGGCTGCGGGTCCTGGTTACGACCACTTCAACACCTACCGCCAACTCCTTGAACATCGACCGGTCACGGCCCTGCGGGATCTGCTGGAACTCACTCCCGCTCCAACTCCATTGCCCCTGAACGAGGTGGAGAGTGTCGAAAGCATCTGCTCCCGTTTTTGCACCGGCGGCATGAGCCTCGGTGCCCTTTCCCGGGAGGCACACGAGGTGCTGGCTGTCGCCATGAACCGCATCGGCGGCAAGAGCAACAGCGGCGAAGGGGGCGAAGATCCTGCCCGTTACCACCCTCTCCACGATGTCGATGCCGACGGCCGCTCGGCGACCCTGCCCAGCATCGCTGGCCTGCGCAATGGCGACAGCGCCTGCTCAGCCATCAAGCAAATTGCCTCCGGTCGTTTCGGTGTCACCCCGGCCTATCTCCGCAGTGGCAAGCAGCTGGAGATCAAGGTCGCCCAGGGGGCCAAACCGGGGGAAGGGGGCCAATTACCGGGACCCAAGGTGGATGCTTACATCGCCTGGCTGCGCAATAGCAAGCCTGGGGTGCCCCTGATATCGCCTCCTCCCCACCACGACATTTATTCGATCGAAGATTTAGCCCAGCTGATCCATGACCTGCACCAGGTGCACCCCAAAGCGAAGGTTTCGGTGAAACTGGTTGCCGAAATCGGCATCGGCACGATTGCCGCCGGCGTTGCCAAAGCCAATGCCGATGTCATCCAAATCTCCGGCCACGATGGTGGCACAGGGGCCTCACCCCTGAGCTCGATCAAACATGCCGGCAGTCCCTGGGAGCTGGGGCTAAGCGAGGTCCACCGCAGTTTGCTGGTCAACGGACTTCGAGATCGGGTGCTGCTGCGGGCCGATGGTGGTCTCAAAACCGGTTGGGATGTGTTGATGGCAGCCCTGCTTGGCGCCGAAGAATACGGTTTCGGCTCAGTGGCCATGATTGCCGAGGGCTGCATCATGGCCAGGGTTTGCCACACCAATAATTGTCCAGTTGGCATAGCCACGCAGAAAGAATCTCTGCGCAAGCGGTTCACAGGCTTGCCCGATCATGTCGTTAATTTCTTCCTTTTTGTCGCCCAGGAGGTACGCCAACTTCTCAGCGTGCTCGGAGTCGCCCGTCTCGAAGATTTAATTGGCCGCACCGAACTGTTGCGTCCCAGGTCAGTCAAGCTCACCAAAACCAGCCGGGTCGACCTCAGCTGCCTGCTTACCCCAATCCCCCAGGCCAAGGATCGTTCCTGGCTGAAACACGATGCCGAAGCCCACGGCAATGGGGTGATCCTCGAAGATCAACTTCTGGCCGATCCCGCTGTCACCGAGGCCATAGAGGGCCACGGGCAACTGGAGCGAAGTCTGAGAATCCTCAACACCGACCGCAGCGTGGGAGCCAGGCTGGCCGGCGAAATTGCCGAGCGATACGGCAATACAGGCTTTGGTGGTGAGATCAATCTTCAGTTTGAGGGTGCTGCTGGCCAAAGCTTTGGGGCCTTCCTGTTGAAGGGCCTGAACCTTCGTCTCATCGGCGAAGCCAACGACTATGTCGGCAAGGGAATCAACGGAGGTCGGATCACGGTGATCCCCCCCTCCGCCTGCATCCATCCAGGCGAGAAAGTCATCCTCGGCAATACCTGCCTTTACGGTGCCACCGGTGGCGAGCTTTATGCCCTCGGCCGCGCCGGTGAGCGGTTTGCGGTACGTAACAGTGGCGCTCGCACGGTGGTTGAGGGGGCCGGGGACCACTGCTGCGAATACATGACCGGAGGGGTTGTCGTTGTGTTGGGCACCACCGGCCGCAATGTCGCCGCTGGCATGACAGGCGGTGTCGCTTTCCTGCTGGATGAAGCCGACGGTGTCCAGCAACGCCTCAATCCAGGCACGGTGAGTCTCCAGCCCCTCAGCACCCCTGAACAGGAGGACCTGCTCAAACCCCTGCTTGAAGCCCATCTGGCCCACACGGGCAGCGCTAGGGCTGCGACCATCCTTGCCGACTGGGCCAATTGGAAAAGCCGTTTCAAAGTGATCGTGCCCCCCAGTGAGAAAGCCCTGGTCGGTTTAGCCACCCTTGAGCCCGTGGCGGTTTAATGCCTCCCTCTGCCCCCTCCAGCCCCAAAATTGCCTCGCTGGGCTTCCGGGTTAGCGAGGATTTTGGCGCATGAGACCTTGAACCTCACCGGCGTGATAGCTGCTGCGGGTCAATGGGCTGCTGACCACTTGCAAGAAGCCAAGCCCATGCTCACCGTGGTGCCGATAGGCATCAAATTGTTCAGGGCTTACGAACCGCTCAACCGGCAAATGCTTGGGTCCTGGCGAGAGATATTGGCCGATTGTCACGATATCGACCCAATGACGTCGCAGGTCAGCAAGCACCTCCATAACCTGGGCGTCGGTCTCCCCCAGTCCCACCATCAGACCTGACTTCGTATAGGTACGGGGCCATCCCTGGTGCACCCTCTGCAGGAGTTCAAGCGAACGGCTGTAACTTGCTTGCGGCCTGGCCTTTCGATACAGGCTCGGCACCGTTTCGATGTTGTGATTGAGGACCTCAGGCGCGGCTTCCATCACGGCCTCCAAGGCATCCCAGTTACCGCAGAAATCTGGAATCAGCAACTCAATCGTTGTCTCGTTAGAGCGCTGCCGCACAGCGTTGACGCAGGCGACGAAATGGCCGGCACCCCCATCGACCAAATCATCGCGATTGACCGATGTGATCACAACATGGCGCAGACCTAACCGGGCCACCGCTTCCCCCAGCCGCTCCGGTTCACTGGGGTCGAGGGCTCGCACGCTCTTGTCAAAGTCGATGTCGCAATAGGGGCAGGCCCGGGTGCAGCCAGGGCCCATGATCAAGAACGTGGCCGTGCCGCCGGCAAAACATTCACCGATATTGGGACAACTGGCCTCCTGGCAAACCGTGTTCAGCTGCAGATCGAGCAGCAAATCGGCAACGGCCCCGATGCGCTGCCGCTGGGGGGCTTTAACGCGTAACCAGGGCGGTTTGGGAACGACCGATGCCATGGAGTCGAGGCAGAGGGGAAAAGCCGCCGGAACGGTGCCCCCAGGCTTTCCCGAGGGGGTGCCAACTCTAGGCAAGCCAGCAGCCCGGCTTGGGATCCGCCCCTACCAGCTCGCGTCTGTGCGATGGGGGGATCGTTCGATCCCTTAAAGTTGGATCATCGGGATGTGGCGCAGCTTGGTAGCGCACTTCGTTCGGGACGAAGGGGCCGCAGGTTCGAATCCTGTCATCCCGATTGCGGAAGGGCCACAGCTGGATCCCAACTCGGCTCAAGCCAGTTCGGCGCCTGGGTATCCCCTTGGCGTGACAAAACGACCATCTTTGACATAACTGGTGCTGTTGCCGACGAGCACCAGACTCAACATGTCGATCTGTGCGATCGGCAAGTGCTCCAGGGTGGTAAGCGTCAATGCTTCCCCTTGCCGACCAAGCTGGCGGGCGATCAACACAGGCGTGGAGGGCTGGCGATGCTCTCTCAAGAGATCGCGGGCACGGCCCACTTGCCAATCCCGACCCTGCGAACGGGGGTTGTAAAGGGCCACCACGAAATCCCCAGCCGCAGCCCCCCTGAGCCGGTCTTCAATCACGGGCCAGGGCGTGAGTCGATCACTCAGGCTGATCGTGCAGAAATCGTGCATCAGTGGAGCCCCCGCCCTGGCTGCCGCTAGCTGCAGCGCAGAGATTCCTGGATGCACCTGAAAGACAGGTCGATCTTTTGCCGCCAGGCCAAGCCATTGTTCAAGGGCCAGGCCAGCCATTCCATAGATGCCACTGTCCCCTGATGAGATCAAGGCCACCCGCAGGCCCTGGGCCGCCAAGGCAAGAGCCTCGGCGCAACGGGCCGATTCCTCAGTCAGGCGTCCTTCCCGTCGCACCTGATCCCGCCGGCGCAGGGGCTCCAGCAGATCCAGATAGAGGCTGTATCCCGCCCAAACAGCGCAGCGAGCCAGCGCCCAGCGTCCAGCGCCGGTCAGGAGATCCAAGGAGCCGGGACCGCTCCCCACCAGATGGAGCTCACCACGGGCCGGCCCCCACTGCACGACTGCCTCGGCCACCGCCAGGGTGGCGGCCCCCCTTTCCCCGGCCCCGGCATGGGCCACCGTTTTGGGAACCAACAAGCTCGCCCCGATCCGATCACGTCCAGACGCCGCGAGCAGGGCAGCCGCCTCGGCGACGCTGGCGGTGCCCATGGCCTGTTCCACAACCCTGGAGGGATGGGGGACTGGCACCTCAGCCAAGGCAGGGGCGGAGAAACAAACCAGCCCCCAGCCCCGCCGTTCGACCAGGGCCCGGAGGGCCGGCTCATCGGCCTTGCGATCAACGGTCGCCAGGCCAGCAACGGCCTGGATGGCCAAACCATGCTTCGGCAAGGTTTCGTCGATGAGCCGTTCCAGAACCGACAACGTGGTGTCTCTTTCACATCCCATCCCGAGCCAAAGGGAAGGGGGATGCCAACGACAGCCGCGTCCCAGGTGGGGGCCAATCACCAGATCGGGTTCCTTGCCCTCCGTTCCTGGGTCAGGGCCTTGCACCAGCTTTAGACCCATCGCTTGGGCGGCCTCACCCTGCTGCCAAAGGTCCGTGCCGCTCTCCTGCCGCACCCGTAAGGGGGCCCGATCGAGATCCTGGCGAGCCGCCAGCATCAGGGCTTGCCAGTCGCCGGCGCCCCGAATCCAGCCCCAGTCGGTGCCAAAGCTATCCAGGCACAATCGCCCTATGGCCGAGCTACTGCCAGTAATCACGGCCTGACCACCGAGTAGGGCGGCGAGCTGGCGCGCCAACGCCTCGCCGCCGGCCCCGTGGCCGCCAAGGATTGGAACCACAAAACGGCCTTCAGGGTCAAGAACGACGACGGCGGGATCGGAGGCTTTCCCAACCAGCAGTGGAGCCACGAGGCGGGTCACGAGCCCGGCGGCCGCCACGGCAACGACAGCCGATGCGAGCGGCCATTCCCGGGCCAGCCAATCGGCCGGCGAGATCGGGTCGTCCGGCCAACGGATCTCGGCAAGTGATCCCGCTTGCTCCAGGCGCTGCAACAGGGGGATGGCCTCTTTGGAAAGGGCGAAACCCACCACCTTCGACGGCGTGATCGGCATCTCAGGAAGGCCCCATTCGGCGGCGAAGTCCCTGGCCCAGGCGAGCCAGGAAACTCTCTGAAGGGGGAGGAGTCATGGTGGCGTCAGGATTCACCCCCTCTCCAGCGGCGGGTAGGACGTCCTTGAGGTCATCCAACTTGATGTCCTCCAATCGCGGAGCGGTGTCTGGCAACGCGGTCGCGGGCTGATCCCGTTGGCGCCGCTCTGCCGAAGTGTCGATTGAACGGGCCTCCGCCAAGGGGGGGGGCTCGGGCTTGGCCGTTATGTCAGACAGCGGTCCGGGAAGCGGGGATTTGAGATTCGGTACCCCAAGGCTCTTCACTTCTGCATTGGAGTTGATTGGCTCCGCTGGAGCTGAAGGGTATGGTGGCCCACTTTCCGGCTCGGCGGCCTCAAGCCCATGGTCAAGATCTCCGGGCGATTCACGACTTTGAACTTCCCCAGGGGGAGGTTCTGTTAACACTTCTTTTTCGCCAAATTCCATTTCATCAATATTGCCATTGCTAGCTTGTCCTTTGGGTAGTGGTGTGACGTTTTCCGATGGTGTTACCTTTGAAGTCAAATCCTCTTTCTCCACCTGGGCCGCAAGACTCGTGGGGGGTGCATTGCCCAGCAATATGGCAAGATCATCAGAATTTATGCGACCACTCAGCCAAAGTGTATTATATGGTTTTGTGGCTTTTGAATCTTCTATGTAGAATTCGCTGACAATACTGTTGAAGGGAGGGTTAAGTGCTTCGCCCCGTCCATCGACCAGCTCCCAAAGCAGGGCATTGGTTTCAGGGCGCCAGCCGCTGAGCCAGAGAGGCGTCTGTTGATCCACAAGAAAACTCTCACCATTAACAGTGATCCTCAGACGCCAACTTGCATCATCCTGGCGCAGATTTTGCAGAGGAGCATCGATCAAAAGCCAGTCCACCAAGACAGGCTCAGCCATTTTTTTAGAATTCGAGCTGGGAGATGTAACGAACAACTGGGCGCTCCCAGGGGCTGGCACTGCTAAAGGATTGGCGGCAGCACGATGCATGCGAATCTGATCGAAGCCGCCATGGCTCTTGATGACCTCCCCCCAAGGCCAAGCCGCAGCCACTGTCAAACGATGACTACCTGGGCTTAGGGGAGGCATCTCGGTCTGTGTCGCCGTGAGGACCCGTGGGGGCTCCCCATCAAGCATGACCAACAGGTGGGGACCCAAACCCAACGAACCAGCATCAATTAAAGGCCAGTCAGAAACCTTGACCCGAAGGGTCCAAGCTCCATCCGCAACCGTGGCGCCGTTGGCAGGCTCCAGAATCTTCAATTGGGGAAGCTTTTCGCCGAGCGCATCCTTGAACTGAAGAACCGCCGCAGGTGGAGATTCCTCTTGCAGATGAGCTGCACCAGCCCAGGTGGCTGGATCCTTGGCCGTGGGGGCGGGGATCTGGCGCTTCGGTAGCCGCCAAGCCGCATGGCTGGCCGCCGGGTTGGCAAAGCAAACAACAGCCAGCAAAACGACACCAACCAGGGCCGACCGCCACCGACTGAGCCCGCAGAACCTTTGAGCCACCAACAAACCATCTCCAGCTGCAACCATTCTGCTGAAGGACTTGTTGAGGCCAAGGCCCAAATTGGCAGCCCAGAGCCAGGCAGAGGGCCTAAAGTCATAATTATTATAGTTACATCCCCACACAAATGCCTCATTCAATGCAAAACAACGCCGAGTAGACCCCAGGCCCAGCCAGCGAATGGCGGGGATTGAACCTTTGTAACTGGACGCAGATTAGGCCTGTTTTTGGCCCCTATACTTTCCCAAGCGGTCCCCTTTGGGGCCCAATGCCCCAGTCATGGCAAGGATTCACTCCCTTTGTCTGACTGGCGCCCATAGCGTCGGTTCAGTGGCTGGCTTGCCAATGCCACCCCGCGCCATGGGGCCCAACGGCCCCGGAATGTCCGGCAGGTCGAAGGGGTGGACCTCCACCTCGATTCCGTCCCTCGAGGAACCTCTCGATGACCATCAGCCCACCAGAGCGTGGGAAAACGGCGAAGGACATGGTCGACCGGAACCCAGTTCCGGCAACGTTCGAGCTTTTCGAAAAGCCCGGCCATTTCGACCGCACCCTCGCCAAAGGTCCCAAAACCACCACCTGGATTTGGAACCTCCACGCCAACGCTCACGACTTCGACAGCCACACGAGCGATCTTGAAGAGGTCTCACGAAAGATCTTCAGCGCTCACTTCGGCCATCTGGCCGTCATTTTCATCTGGTTGAGCGGCGCCTTCTACCACGGTGCTCGTTTTTCCAATTACACCGGCTGGCTCGCCGACCCCCTGCACGTCAAACCCAGTGCGCAGGTGGTTTGGCCGATCTTTGGCCAAGAAATCCTCAATGGTGATGTGGGAGCTGGCTTCCACGGCATTCAAATCACTTCAGGTCTCTTTCACGTATGGAGAGCCTGGGGAATCACCAGCGAGTTTCAACTTCTTTGTTTGGCCATTGGCTCCTTGGTCATGGCCGGCCTCATGCTCAATGCTGGGGTTTTTCACTATCACAAGGCAGCTCCGAAACTGGAGTGGTTCCAGAACGTTGAGTCGATGCTCAACCACCATCTGGCCGGCCTGCTGGGCCTGGGTTCTCTGTCCTGGACAGGTCACCTTCTCCATGTCTCCCTGCCCACAACCCAATTGATGGATGCCATCGATGCCGGCAATCCGCTGGTTCTCAATGGTCGAACGATCGCATCAGTTGCGGACATCCCGCTTCCCCACGAGTTCCTTAACCAAGACCTCCTTGCTCAGCTGTACCCTGGCTTCGGGGCTGGCATCTCAGCGTTCTTCACTGGAAACTGGGCGGCTTACAGCGATTTTCTAACCTTCAAAGGAGGTCTGAATCCAGTTACTGGCAGCCTCTGGATGACCGACATCGCCCATCACCATTTGGCGATTGCTGTTCTTTTCATCGTTGCCGGTCACATGTACCGGACCAACTGGGGAATCGGACACAGCATCAAGGAAATCCTTGAAGGTCAAAAAGGCGACCCTCTGTTGTTCCCTGCAACCAATGGGCACAACGGACTCTTCGAATTTCTGACAACGTCTTGGCATGCCCAGCTAGGTATCAACCTGGCCATGCTGGGTTCGCTGACGATTATCATCGCGCACCACATGTATGCGATGCCGCCGTATCCTTACATCGGCATTTCCTACGCTACCCAACTTTCATTGTTCACCCATCACATGTGGATTGGTGGCTTCTTGATCGTTGGTGCTGGCGCCCATGCGGCCATCGCCATGATTCGCGACTACGACCCCGCCAAAAACGTCGACAACGTTCTTGATCGGGTGCTCAAGGCTCGCGACGCTCTCATCAGCCATCTCAACTGGGTGTGTATCTGGCTTGGCTTCCACAGCTTTGGCCTGTACATCCACAACGACACAATGCGTGCCTTGGGTCGTCCCCAGGACATGTTCAGCGACACTGCGATCCAGCTGAAGCCGATCTTTGCCCAGTGGGTGCAAGGACTTCATGCTGCTGCTGCTGGAACCACCGCTCCAAACGCCCTGGCTACTGTCAGCGAGGTTTTCAACGGTTCAGTAATCGCCGTGGGCGGCAAAGTTGCCGCAGCGCCGATCCCCTTGGGAACGGCCGATTTCATGGTCCACCACATCCACGCCTTCACGATCCACGTCACCGTGCTGATCCTTCTAAAGGGTGTGCTTTACAGCCGTAGTTCCCGTCTCGTCCCCGACAAGGCCAACCTCGGCTTCCGATTCCCCTGCGACGGTCCAGGCCGTGGCGGTACCTGCCAGGTATCTGCTTGGGACCACGTGTTCCTGGGTCTGTTCTGGATGTACAACTCTCTGTCGATCGTCATTTTCCACTTCAGTTGGAAAATGCAAAGCGACGTCTGGGGAACAGTCAATGCGGACGGGACAGTCCAGCACATCACCAATGGGAATTTCGCCCAGAGCGCTATCACCATTAATGGTTGGCTGCGCGATTTCCTTTGGGCTCAAGCGGCCCAGGTGATCAACAGCTACGGCTCGAGCAGCAGTGCCTATGGTCTGATGTTCCTGGGTGCCCACTTCATCTGGGCCTTCAGTCTGATGTTCTTGTTCAGTGGCCGCGGCTATTGGCAAGAATTAATAGAGTCCATCGTTTGGGCCCACAACAAGCTGAAAGTGGCTCCGGCCATCCAGCCCCGTGCCCTTTCGATCACCCAAGGACGGGCTGTTGGTGTTGCTCACTATCTGCTGGGCGGTATCGCTACCACCTGGTCCTTCTTCCTGGCCCGCATCATTGCGGTCGGCTGACCTCCACCTGACCTTTCCCAATGGCAACGAAATTTCCTAATTTCAGCCAGGGGTTGGCACAGGACCCAACAACCCGTCGTATTTGGTACGGGATCGCCACGGCTCACGACTTCGAGAGCCATGACGGAATGACGGAAGAACGGCTTTATCAAAAGCTGTTCTCTACCCACTTCGGTCACCTGGCGATCATCGGCCTCTGGGTTTCGGGAAACCTGTTCCATATCGCCTGGCAGGGCAACTTCGAGCAGTGGGTCGCCGATCCTCTGCATACCCGTCCCATCGCCCATGCGATTTGGGATCCTCATTTCGGCCAGGGAGCCATCGCTGCCTTCACCCAAGCCGGTGCCTCTTCACCAGTGAACATTGCCTATTCCGGTCTGTACCACTGGTGGTACACGATTGGTATGCGCAGCAACGCTGAGCTGTATCAAGGATCCATCTTCATGATGATCCTCTCAGCTTGGGCCCTGTTCGCTGGCTGGCTCCATCTACAGCCCAAGTTCCTGCCATCACTGGCCTGGTTCAAAAACGCCGAATCCCGGTTAAACCACCATCTCGCCGTACTTTTCGGATTCAGTTCCATCGCCTGGACCGGTCACCTGGTCCATGTTGCGATCCCTGAATCCCGCGGAGTGCATGTGGGTTGGGACAATTTCCTCTCGGTGTCTCCCCACCCCGCCGGTCTTGGTCCCTTCTTCACAGGTAACTGGGGCGTTTACGCCCAAAATCCAGATTCCGCCCAGCAGGTGTTCAACACCACTGAAGGAGCTGGAACGGCCATCCTGACTTTCCTTGGCGGCTTCCATCCCCAGACTGAGGCGCTTTGGCTGACGGATATTGCCCATCACCATCTGGCGATTGGCTGTCTGTTTGTGATCGCTGGCCACATGTACCGGACCAACTTCGGTATCGGTCACTCGATCCGCGAGATCCTCGAAGCCCACAACCCGCCCAAGGGCACCCCCTTCGGAGGCGCCCTCGGCGCGGGCCACAGGGGCCTCTACGACACCATCAACAACTCGCTGCACTTCCAGCTGGGTCTTGCTCTGGCGTCTCTCGGCGTGGTCACCAGCCTGGTGGCGCAGCACATGTACGCGCTGCCTTCCTATGCCTTTATTGCGCGGGATTACACCACCCAGGCTGCCCTTTACACGCACCACCAATACATCGCCATCTTCTTGATGTGCGGTGCCTTTGCCCACGGGGCCATCTTCTTCATCCGTGACTACGATCCTGAGGCCAACAAGAACAACGTTCTTGCTCGGATGCTTGAGCACAAAGAAGCCATCATCAGTCACCTGAGCTGGGTTTCTCTATTCCTTGGCTTCCACACCCTCGGTCTGTACGTCCATAACGATGTGGTCGTGGCTTTCGGAACGCCTGAAAAGCAAATTCTGGTTGAACCCGTTTTTGCCCAATTCGTTCAGGCGGCCAGCGGCAAGGCTCTCTATGGCATGGACGTCCTGCTGGCTAATCCCAACAGCCTCGTCAGCAATGCCCCTGGCCCAGGTGCCGTCTGGCTCCCAGGCTGGTTAGAGGCCATCAACGCTGGCAACAACTCCCTGTTCCTGCAAATTGGTCCTGGTGACTTCCTAGTTCACCACGCCATTGCCCTGGGACTCCACACCACCACCCTGATCCTTGTCAAGGGTGCCCTGGATGCCAGGGGTTCAAAGTTGATGCCAGACAAAAAGGACTTCGGCTATTCCTTCCCTTGTGATGGGCCTGGTCGTGGTGGTACCTGCGATATCTCCGCATGGGATGCCTTCTACCTGGCCGTCTTCTGGGCTCTGAATACGGTGGCCTGGCTCACTTTTTACTGGCACTGGAAACACCTGGCCATCTGGCAAGGCAATGTTGCCCAGTTCAATGAATCCAGTACCTATTTGATGGGCTGGTTCCGGGACTACCTCTGGCTTAACAGCTCCCAGCTGATCAATGGATACAACCCCTCAGGCACCAATAATTTGGCTGTTTGGGCCTGGATGTTCCTCTTTGGTCACTTGGTATGGGCCACAGGTTTCATGTTCCTCATCTCCTGGCGAGGATATTGGCAGGAGTTGATTGAAACCATTGTTTGGGCCCATCAACGCACTCCTCTCGCCAACTTGGTGGGCTGGCGTGACAAGCCTGTGGCCCTCTCAATCGTTCAAGCTCGTGTTGTTGGTCTGGCTCACTTTACCGTGGGTTTCTTCCTGACCTATGCAGCCTTCTTGATCGCCTCCACGTCAGGTAAATTCGGCTAATCCCGTTCAATACCTGTCTCCGTGAGGGACGGATTTGCCTCCGGCTTGAGCCGGAGGCTTTTTAGTGACCTTAAGAGAACATGCAAAGGCATTCAACACTCCGAACATTGATATCCGCAAGTTGAGTAGAGGCACAAAGGAGGCAACGGATTCGTCTGTACCCAGCTATGGGTTGTCCACCCGACCATCGCACCTCAGCCAAGTCCCTTGTTAAATAACAAGCCAGTAGCAAGAGAAACTGGTCCGCCAACTCCAGGGCAACTTGATTGGCTCACCGCATCTTCGCTGATCTCAACGACTGACAAGTCGTGGGTCGGATACACCACCAGGGGTCAGGGAACCACATCTGTCATCAAAGTCGATGGTGTCTACGGTTTAGTCAAGCATCAGTGGCTAAGCGCACAAAAAACCCCTCTCTAATCAAAGAGTGGGGTTGTGAATTAGAATCGGAGAAACTTACGCCTCTCGATTCATCTGACTTTAGTTGACACTCCAGGCACCACCAGCGATCTTGATCAGAGGGGCAACAATTGCTGTGCTGCAGAGAAACCAAGCGAAGGCGGCACCACCGCATCCACCCAACCAAAAACCGCTGGCAAATTCAGCCCAGCCAGCTTTGGTGAATAGATCAGCAGGAGGGTAGTCGACGGTGGCATCAGGGGGCTGAACATTTGGACCACGACCAGCAGTGCCGTAAATGGATAGGCACACGGTCAGAATCGAGATCAGACCAATGGTCGCCAGAAGTCCTGCGGTTCCACCGTATTCAGTATGGCGCAGGGGACCGGTGAGGGCAAAAGGACCAAAGAGGAGGAAACCGTGGGCCATCCCTACCTCAAGGCCACGACGGTTCGGCGAGAGGGAAGGGCGGTAGGCCGGCAGGGCGTTGATAAACGCCTTGGTGAAATAGCTGCTGTTCACCGGTGTGGCCAGATTGCCGACAGTGGGGTCGGCGACAGGAGTCACGGTCATGGGATGGGCTGAGGCGGCGTGGGATTCAGAAAGACGTAGCGAAAGAGAGGGCTGAGACCGTTGCAGGGCTCAGTCACGGGCCTCAATCACGTTAAAAAGCAGAGCCATGGCCACGGCAGGGGCAAGGATGCCCACCAACGGCACGAGCACTGACGGCAACCAGGCAGCTGCAAATTCTCCAGTCATGGCTTAGGCCAAGAACAACCAGAGGCACTGTACGAACACCTGGATGCTTGCCCGCAAGACGCCTGGAGCGGCGACATAAAAGTTGAGCTATGAGCTCCGCCTGACCGCTGCGCTGATGAATCCCCGCTGGCCCGAGAAACGGTGGATCGCCATGCTTTATGCGGCAGCTTTACCGCGCAACGTTGCCCGAGTGCGGTAGATAGGTCGGCCCTGACTTTCGTGATAGGTACGCATCTGCATTTCAGCAAGAAGTCCGAAACAAAAAAGCTGTACGCCGCTGAGGATCGCAAGAACGGCCATTAATAGCAGTGGCCTGGAGCCGATATCGGTTCCAAACATCAGTTTCTGGGCCACCAGCCCTAGGGCAATCAGCAAACCAATGCCCAGGGTGAAAAGGCCGACAAATCCAAACACATGCATGGGCCTGGTCAAAAATCGCTTCATGAACCAGACCGTAAGTAAATCCATTAAAACGCGAAAAGTACGGTCAATTCCATACTTGCTTTGACCAAAACGCCTTGGGTGATGATTAACCTGTACTTCGCCAATTCGCGCTCCTTCGATAAAAGCAAGTGCCGGTAAAAAGCGATGCAACTCACCGTAAAGATTCATGTCGGCGACCACCTCGCGGCGGTAGGCCTTGAGTGAGCAGCCATAGTCGTGCAACTCAACCCCCGTGACTCTGGCAATCAAGCGATTCGCCAACAACGAAGGCAACAACCTGGAGAGGGCAGCATCCTGCCGCTTGTGCCTCCAGCCACTGACCAGGTCATAGCCCTGATCGAGGCGCTCCAGCAGCAGGGGGATATCCGCCGGATCATTTTGAAGATCACCATCAAGCGTCACAATCACAGGGGCCCTACTGGCATCAAAGCCGGCTGCCATAGCAGCAGTCTGCCCGTAGTTTCGGCGTAGCAGAACTGCCACAAGTTCAGGGACATGATTGACGAGGTCCCGCAGCAAAGCTGGCGTGCCATCCCTTGAACCATCATCAACTAAAATCAACTCAAAGTGTTGATTAAGGGGGCGAAGTGCATTCAGCAACTGATCAACCAGTTGGGAAAGACTTCCCTCTTCATTGTAAAGAGGCACAACAACTGAAAGCTCCGGCGTGCCGGCTGGACCCTCTCCCATCAACGCAATCACCGGTGCTGGGGATGGAGTTGCGGCGGGAAGCACTGGATCCGCCATGGCAGCCGTTTGAACTTGGGTGGAACCCGACCTTAAGGGGGCAAGGGACTGCCGTCATGGCTATGCATCACTCGACCCGCTCCTCGCAGTTGTGCCCGGTAATGGCAGGACACTGGATCGTGATTCGAGGAGAACAGATCGTCCAGACCCAATCCATTGCGGCCATGGTCACGCCCAGAACTATGCAAATAGCGGCCCTGGCCCAGATGCAGCGCCACATGGGTGCACCGATGCGTCGAACCGAAGAAAATCAGGTCGCCGCTCTGCAGCAGGTCCACAACGTCAGGGCCTACCGCCACTGGCCGACAGAACCGTTCCTGAAGGTAAGCATCCCGCGGCAACCAGATGCCCGCCTGGGCAAAGGAACGCTGGACCAACCCAGAGCAGTCGTAATTTGGCCCGATCGTGCCCCCCCACCGGTAACAGTTCTTTTCGGACAAGGCCACTTGGGCAAAGCTCAACACCTGGGGCAGGCGGGCTTCGATGCTGCTGCGATCCAGGCGCGGCAGCACCGGAGGATCAGAAGGTTGACCATGGCTCAACAGCCCTTGGGCATCCAACCAACAGGGGTACCCATCCTCCAGGAGTCGCACCCGCCAACGCAGGTCACCTCCCTCTGCTGGGGGCGCGGGGGCCGGTTCAAGCAGCCGCAACCGGCGCCCCACTGCCAATTCGGTCGCCAGCCCATCCCCCCGCGGGCGACTCCAGCCGGGCAGGGCTGCGCTGATTTCCCATATCCCTCCGCACGCAAGCCTGGGCATTGAACCGCGCATGCCTAATCTCATCATCGCTGATGGGCCAAAGGTCATGGCGTTCTACAGCGCGGATCCGGCCATGGGCCAGAGGCTCGCTGATCTGGTCCGTGCCTTGGAACAGGAAGGCCGGCCTGGACTGGGGGCCCGTTTATCCATCACCTGGTTGAGGTACCCAGAATCCCTATGCCACCGCGAACCACCAGAGACCTCGCCCCGGGAGGCCGGATCGGGGGCAAGCTGGCGCGGGGACCAACTGCGGCAGCCGGGCAGCCTGGTGAATCTCATCTATTTGGTGGCCAGCGAAGCCTGGCTGCAACGGCAGTTGTTAAGGGAAGAACCTGAGTTGAGGCGGGCCATGGCGGCCATGGTTCAGCCAGCGCCCTCAGCCCATGGGGCCACGGGCTTGATCGTGGATTTCCTCAGCGGCACCACCAGCGGGCCGTCCCTGCCCCAGGAGCAATTCAACCAATGGAAGAGCCAACGAGAGCTGGTCAACGATTGGCTTGAGAGCCTGGGCTGGCCTGAGCTGGTGGGTTGGAAAGCCTGTCAGAAAACCTGGGTGGACGGACCCTACGGCCGTGAGCTGGACTTCCACCAATCGGCTCAGGGCCACCGCAACCTCCTGAGCACCGACGGTACGGCCAGGTTGTTGGAGGCTGTGATGGCCGGATTGATCATCTCACCGCCCGCCTGTCGCAGGATGCAAAGCCTGCTTGAGCGATCCTTGGCGGAAAGCACTGCGCACACAACGGAAACGAGCAAGCAGGCTGGCTTTCTTGGCCCAGGACTTGAGACAAAGGCCCGGATTTGGGGTAAAGCGAGCTGGATCGGTGAGGCAAGTCACGCTGCTGCCTATGTGGAAACCGAGGCAGGGGCGCCCATGATTCTGATTGTCTTGAGCGAAGGGGAACCATGCCCTAGTCAAGAAGGGTTGCTGCCGGAGATCGCCGGCAGACTCATGAACTACCAACCAATGGGTTGAACGTCATCGGTGTGGGGCAACGGAGAGGGAGGGATTCGAACCCTCGACAGAAGTTGCCTCCTGTAACTCCTTAGCAGGGAGCCGCTTTCGACCACTCAGCCACCTCTCCAGTGGCTTGAGAACTGTACCTGAACGTCCAGCGTGCTCGCCGCGGCTGCTCGCCGCGGCTGCTCGCCTCAGTCGTTGCGGAAGATGCGCTGCACTCTCCTGCTGTCGACATTGACAAGCAACTCGTAGGGAATGCTCCCAGCACGGGCGGCCACCTCCTCGGGGCGGAGGACCTGGCCTTGGTGACTGCCAAAAATCAGGACTTCATCCCCAACGGCAGCATCGGGAACAACCGTCAGATCCACCGCCATCGAATCCATCGACACCCTGCCCAGAATCCGGGCCGTCTGTCCCTGCACCAGCACAACACCCGCATTCGACAGTCGCCAAGGCACGCCATCGTTGTATCCGGCCGCCACGATGCCAATCCTTTGCTGGTCTTGCTCAACTACATAGGCGCCGTTGTATCCCACCCTTTGACCGCGGGGCCATACAGCCACCTGGGCCAGGCGACTCACAAAGGCCAGTGCCTGCTCCAGTTGAATCGCCTCAGCGACTTCAGGCGAAGGGGCGATTCCGAACAAACCCAAACCCAACCTCACCATGTCGTAGCGAGCCCCAGGGAATCGAGCTGCGGCGGAGGTGGCAGCGGCATGAAGGCAAAGGGGTTCATTTCCCTCGGATCGGATGGCGGCCACCACCTGATCAAAATGGGCCAATTGCTGCTCGCTATGGCGATCAGCAGCCGGATCGTCGGCTGCTGCGAGATGGGTCATGACGCCCCGCAGCCGCACGACCCCGGAGCCGCGCAACAGTCGGGCCGCCGCCAGGGCCTCTTCGGGAGGCACACCAAGGCGACCCATCCCCGTATCGACCTCGAGGTGCACGTCACACTCGGCCCCCATATCCCGGATGGACTCGACAAGGGCCCGGGCAAAGGGAAGCGAATAGACAACTGGGGTCAGGCCATAGCGAACGACCTTGTCGACCTCCTCCCGGTCCATCAACATGACCAGGATCGGCAGCCGGACCCCGGCACGGCGGGCCAACGCGCCCTCATCAGCGGTAGAGACCCCGATCCAATCCACCCCGCTTGCCTGCAAGGCCAGCGCCAGCCGAGGCAATTCGGTGCCGTAGGCCCAGGCCTTGAGAACAGCCAGAATGGACACCTTGGGGCCCGAAAGCACCCGGAAGCGGGCCACATTTTCCCTGATGGCGCCCAGATCAATCAGCAGCCGGCGGGGCGCCATTGATTCCCAAATGGCTGGCGCGGCCACCTCAAGCCCCTCAGCCGCCGCTGCCTTCATCAACACCAGGTCCCCTGGTTGGGCCAAATCCCTGACTTGTTGCCGCAGGACTTGCCAATCACGCACCTTGAGCAGCGAGGCGTCTGGACGCAACGACAACCAACCTGCGCAGGTGTGCTCGCTGGCGCTGTGGGGCAACAAAAGCAGGTGAGTGAAGCCCCGCTCGGCAGCGAACCGACCGATCAAGCCATGTTCGCGGTGCTCCTGGGCACCCAGATCGGCCATGCCGCCGAAGACAAAGAGACGCCGCTGGCCGGTGCTGGGGGTGGCGGCGACAGTATCCAGGGCCGCCTGGACCGAAAGGGGATCACTGCTGGCGGTGTCGTTGATGATGGTGATTCCCTCCGGCGTGCGCCAGGTTTCCATGCGGGTCGGCCCAAAGCTGTAGTCCTCCAGAGCGCCAACGATGGGGGCGGGATCGACGCCCAACCGCAGGGCTGCCGTCATCGCGATCATCAGATCATCGACCAAGGGCAGGGAACGGGTCCGCACCGCCAACTTCAACTGCTGATCCGCAAATTGCAGGCTGAGGACCAAACCGGTGGCGCTGGGGCGACGCTCGATCAGCCGGGGCCAGTCCTTGCCGGGATGGATCCTCTCGCAGGCAAGGGGCATGTCTTCCAAAAGAGGGTCAGCGGGGGCGATCAACCAATGGCAAGCGGGAAGGTGACGGAAGAGGCCCATCTTTTCGCGGGCAATCGCCTCACGGCTGCCAAAGGCGGCGAAATGGGCAAGTCCCACATTGACCAGCACGCCGAAATCAGGCCGCAAAATGGCCTCGATGGCCGCCATTTCCCCCGGGGCCGATACCCCTGCTTCAAACACACCGATCTGACTACCAGGTGCAGCGCCAAGAACAGCCAAGGGCACTCCCACCTGGCTGTTCCAGCTCCCCGGGCTGGCCGCCACCCGGAAACGGGACGTCAGGCAGGCGACGAGGGCATCTTTGACCACTGTCTTGCCATTACTCCCGGTGATCGCGATCACCTGGGGCAGGTACTGGTGGCGATACCAGGCTGCCAGCTTCTGAAAGGCCAATAAGGGATCCTCTACCTCAAGCCGGGGAACGTCGACCCAACCCATCCCACGGACCACCAGTACGAGGGCCGCCCCGGCCCCCAGGGCCGCTGGCACGAAGCGATGCCCATCCTGATGCCGCCCTTTCAGGGCCACAAAGAGATCCCCTGGCTGGACCCGGCGAGAATCGATCGCCACACCACCAATCGCAATCTCCGGGGGGGCATCACGCAACTCGGCACCCATGATTCGGGCCAGGTCGAGTCCATGGGGCAGGGTCATCGCCATTGGGGTTGAAGCTGGGGAAGCTCTTGTGACTAATCACACCACCATCCTGCAAGACCCCGGTTAGGATTTGGCTTGCCCGGGGGGCTGGCATGGGCCATGTTCTCGTTTTGAATGCCTCCTACGAGCCTCTCAACATCACCACTTGGAAGCGAGCGGTGGTGATGTTGTTGAAAGGAAAGGCGGAAGGGCTCGAACACGACCCAACGTCGTTGTTGCGGCCTGATCAAATGCGTCCCACGGTGATCCGCCTGCGACAATTCGTTCGAGTTCCCTATCGGCAGCTGCCGCTAACCCGGCGCAATGTTTTTCATCGAGATGGACACGCCTGTCAATACTGCGGGTACAACGGAGACAAGCTCTCGATTGACCATGTTCAGCCACGCAGCCGTGGTGGCGTTGACACCTGGGACAATGTGACGACCGCTTGCCTTCCTTGCAATGTTCGCAAGGGTAACCGCACACCCCGGGAGGCCGGCATGGCCTTGATTCGCCCCCCCCATCGTCCCCTGAGCAGTCTCAGCTTCGAAGCCAATCGCCAGATTCGTGCCGGACGAAATAAGGAGTGGGCCAAATATTTGATCGGCGAGTAATCCTCCCATTCGGAAACTTCAACCATCAACTCCCATGGCTTCACGGGCTAGGGCCTCTAATTGGCGACTCTGTTCAGCTGCGATACAAGCCTCGATAGGCTCCTGAAGTTGGCCAGAAAGCACAGTATCCAGGGCAAAGTGCCGATTAAGTCGGTGATCGGTCGCGCGGCTGTCTTTATAGTTATACGTCCGAATCTTCTCGCTGCGATCACCACTTCCCACCTGGGCACGTCGTGCTGAACTCACGGCGGCATTGGCAACAGCCAATTCCCTCTCATAAAGCTTGGCCCGAAGAATCTCAAGCGCACGCTCACGATTTTGCAGCTGACTGCGCTCTTGGGTACAGAAGACTCGAATCCCGGTTGGCTTATGCAAAAGGTCAACGGCCGTCTCGACTTTGTTCACGTTTTGTCCCCCTGCACCACCAGATCGGGCGGTGCTGATCTCCAAATCTCCAGGTTCGATCTGCACCTCCACGGGATCGACTTCAGGCATCACGGCCACCGTGGCCGTTGAGGTGTGGACCCGACCCTGGGATTCGGTGGCCGGGACCCTCTGGACCCGATGCACTCCGGCCTCAAATTTCAATTGACTGTAAACACCTTCGCCACGGATCGCCAAAATCAGCTCCCGATACCCCCCGAGATCCGCTTCAGAGGCACTCAGAGGCTGGGCCGTCCAGCCCCTGCTCTGGGCATAGCGCTCGTACATCCGTGCCAGATCGCCGGCCCAGAGAGCCGCTTCATCACCCCCAGCTCCAGCACGTATTTCCAACATGACACTGCGCTCATCGCGGGGGTCTGAAGGAACCATTGCCAGGAGAAGTCTCTGGCGCAAACCAACCAATACCTGTTCCAGATTGTCGATCTCTTCCGCAGCTAACTCGGCCAGCTCTTGGCCGGATGGATCGCCTCGGTATTGCCGCAAAAGATCGCGGGCCTGGGTTTGCTCAGACTGCAATCGGAGCATTTTCTGATAATCCAGCACCATCGGCTCCAGTTTGGCCCGCTCCTTGGCGAGGGTTTGGAGTTGGCTGGGATTCGTCGCCAAGGCCGGATCGGCCAGTTGACGCTCCAGGGCTTCAAAAGTGCGACAGGTCGTTTCTAGACGTTCGCTAAGCAGGGCTGAATCCATGGGCGGTCCGGGTCCAGTGACAAGAAAAAAGCCGGCTACCGCAAGGCAGCCGGCCAAAGCAAACAGACCCGAAGGTCAGGCGGCAGGAGGAGTCTTGGTGGCAGGAGAGGAAGCATCCGAGCCACCCATGCCGTACTTACGCATGAAACGATCGACCCGACCTTCGGTGTCAAGGATCTTTTGGGTCCCTGTGTAAAAAGGATGGTTACCACTCCAGACATCCACGTGGATCTCGGGTTTGGTAGAACCTGTGGTCATGATCACTTCACCATTACAGATGACCTTGGCGTCTGGATACCAGGTGGGATGAATGTCGGCCTTCGGCATGGCTCTGGCAAAAAGAAGGGTAGGGAAGGAATCAGCGTTTGGAGAATTGGGGAGCCTTACGAGCTTTCTTTAGGCCGTATTTGCGGCGCTCTTTGGCCCGAGGGTCACGGCTGAGGTGGCCTTCAACCTTCAAGGGTTTGCGGTTATCGGGAGAAAGATCGCAAAGAGCGCGAGCCGCGCCTTGCTTGATGGCATCGGCCTGACCGGTCAGACCACCACCCCGAACGTTAACGAGGATGTCGTACTGGGCCTCCAGACCAAGGGTCTGGAGAGGAGCTTTGACCGACGCAAGGTAGACAGGGTTGTAATTGAGATAGTTGTCGCCAGGGCGGCCATTAATGGTGACATTGCCGGTTCCAGGAACGACACGGACCCGAGCAACGGCGGTTTTACGACGTCCCGTTCCCCAATACACAACGCGGTTGGATGAACTGGTCATTGGGCTGACGCGGAAGGACTGAGGGCGAGATTCTGCGGCTGCTGGGCGGCATGGGGATGCTCAGCGCCGCTATAAACCTTGAGCTTGCGGAAGAGCTGGCGGCCCAGGGCATTGTGGGGCAACATGCCCTTGATGGCCTTTTCAACGATGCGCTCGGGGAGACGGGCCTGAAGATGGGCGAAGGTCTCGGTCTTCATGCCCCCAGGTCGCCCAGAGTGGCGTCGATAAATCTTCTGTGTGGGCTTGTTGCCGCTTACACGGACCTTCTCAGCGTTGATGATGACAACGAAATCCCCTGTGTCCATGTGGGGTGTGAAGGTGGGCTTGTTCTTGCCCCGCAAGACCTGGGCCACCTCACTGGCCAGTCGTCCGAGGGTTTGATCAGCTGCATCGACCACGAACCATTGACGGTCGAGGGAATCAGCAGAAGGTTGAGGGGTCTTGTTCATGGCGCCGGAATAGGGCCCGTAGGGGCATCAGGAAAAGGCTGTGGAATGGGTCAGGAAAAACCCGTTGTCCAAAACCATGGGCCAGGCGGACCAGCCGCCTACGGCTCAGATCAATCACTGACCATAACTGATCGACTCGCCGAGGCTGCTCGGCGAATCTGCAGAAACAGCCAGCCGGAGATCAATTCGCCCAGAAGGCGGATCGGGCAGGCTTTCCTTGGGCCTTGGATGGCTTCAGGAAACAAGCTCGCAGATTGAAGGAAAGTCAGACGACAGTCGGAGAATCCAGTTATTCGTGCGAACCGAGAGAATATCTCGGTTGGCTATCGTACCAGACCGCTGGCGGAAAAACGGCCTCTGGATAACCAACCCGCAGGAGGCAGAGGCCCTGGGGAGGAGCGGCCTCGCGGACTTCATGGCGGGCTCGCCTGCGCCAACGGCTGGCGAAAGCATCGAAGCAAAGCGAACCTTCGCCAACGGCAACAACCTGTCCCATCAACAAACGGACCATGCCATAAAGAAAACCGGTGGCCTGAATTTCGGCGACCAACAAATCTCCCTGGCGAGTGAGGCTCACGTCCTGAACGGTTGTGCGGGAATGGGCACGGCGACTTCCCGCCCGTTGAAATGCTGCAAAATCATGCTCGCCAACAATGTCGGCAAGGGCAGTTGCCATCAGGTTCTCGTTAAGATGTACCTTATGGCGATGCCAACTCCAAGGCGCCAGAAAAAGATTAGGCAGACGTCCATTATAGATTGTATATCGGTAGCGACGATATTGTGCATCGTAGCAAGCATGCCATGTGCCGGAAACTTCGGCCGCAGCACGGATGCGAATCGATTGGGGCAAGCGACCATTGAGGGCGGCCGGCCAACGATGGGGAGGGATTGGGCCAGTTGAATCAAAATGGACAACCTGGGCGGCAGCATGAACTCCCGCATCCGTTCTGCCTGCGGCGATAACCGAATGAGGCACACCGGGCTCTAGTTGTGCCAATGCCTCTTCTATGGCAGATTGCACAGAAGCAGCATTGGTTTGGCGTTGCCAGCCTGAAAATCTACTGCCGTCATACTGAAGGCAGAGAGCGATACGACGAGTGTGGTTCAGACCAATTCAATGATGGCCATCTCTGCGTTGTCGCCGCGACGGGGTACTGTACGAATAATCCTTGTATAACCACCACTGCGATCACCGTAGCGATCCGGGGCTTTGTCGAAAAGAGCGTGAACGAGTTGCTTATCGTAGATATAGCCGATAGCCCTGCGTCTTGAAGCAAGGCTCCCTTCCTTAGCCAGAGTGATCATGCGTTCGGCTTCATCACGAAGGGCTTTGGCACGAGCCTTTGTGGTGGTGACACGACCTTCACGAATTAACTGGGTCGTTAGACCTCGCAGCATGGCTTTGCGTTGGTCTGCTGGGCGTCCAAGCAGGGGGACTCGGCATTGATGGCGCATGACGATTCAAGGTTAAGGGAGGGAAACAGCCTTCAGGCCGTGGTGCGGCTTTGGGGGAGTGAGATGCCGATACGCTCAAGTGCTTCGATCACCTCGTCAGCAGACTTAGAACCGAAGTTCTTAATCTCAAGTAGGTCTTCATAACTGAAGCCCATCAAGTCTGATACGGAGTTGACTTGAGCACGCTTGAGGCAGTTATAGGCCCTTACTGAAAGATTAAGTTCTTCCAGAGGAATCTGGGCTTCAGCTGTTGTCTCAGGTTCGAGACCAGGATCCTCTGTCGTTGTGATGGTCGCAAGGGGCTGGAAAAGGGAAATCAGTTGATTTGCGGCTTGGGCCATGGCATCGTCGGGTGTGATGCTGCCATTCGTTTCGATCTCGAGCCTCAACCTTTCGCGTGCTGAACCCCCTTCTCCAACGGCAGTCTCATCAACGCTGTAGTTGACCCGGCGAATAGGCATAAAGACAGCGTCGATCTGGAGGAGATCGATTGCGCTGGTTTCTTCATTATGGCGATCGACAGGTCGATAGCCAATGCCACGTTCAACATGGACTTCCATCTCAAGGCTATGGCCTTCAGCCACTGTGGCGATCGGTCGATCGGCATCAATCACTTGCACTTGGGAAGAGAACTGCAGGTGGGAAGCCGTAACGGTGGCAGGTCCGTTGACAACTAAGCGACCAATCTCTACCTCGCGGCTGCGACTGTTGACCGGAACAGACTTGCAGTTGAGAAGGATGTCAAGGACGTCTTCTCTGACCCCAGGAACAGTGGCGTATTCGTGGTTCACACCGGCGATACGGACGGCGGTGATCGCACTGCCTTCAAGGCCACCGATCAAGATGCGCCGCAGTGAGGTACCAAGAGTTGTGGCCTGACCTTTGTCAAGTGGACCAATCAGGAAGACGCCGATCTGGGAACGGTCGTCCGCAACCTGATGGTCAACGCGATCGATCTGGTATTGCAACACGGTCTGAATGGCAGGGGTAAAACAGAATCAGGCGTCAGACGCGACGTCGCTTGGGACGGCGGCAGCCGTTATGGGGCAGGGGGGTGACGTCCCGAATCAAGGTGATTTCAAGGCCGGCAACCTGAAGGGCTCGGATGGCGGTTTCACGTCCAGAACCAGGCCCACGAACCAAAACCTCGATCTGGCGCATCCCTTGTTCAAGGGCG
The DNA here is from genome assembly GCA_026389315.1 of Cyanobacteriota bacterium. GTDB lineage: Bacteria > Cyanobacteriota > Cyanobacteriia > PCC-6307 > Cyanobiaceae > Cyanobium. The sequence goes on along the minus strand of JAPLIC010000025.1, from coordinate 9,027 downwards.
CGACGACCAGCCGCCTCAGCAGCCGTCTGGGCTGCGAACGGGGTGCCCTTGCGAGCGCCTTTGAAGCCACTGGCACCGGCTGAAGACCAGCTAATCACCTCGCCCGCCGTGTCGGTGATCGACACGATCGTGTTGTTGAAGGTGCTTTGGATGTGGGCAACACCGTTAGGAACATTGCGTTTGGCCTTTTTTGGGCCTGTTTTTTTGGCTGGCTTCGCCATGGCATTTGGCCTGCAGGGCAGGTGAGGGTTCGGGAGAAAGGCAGGGGGGAAGGGCGACTGATGAGGGACCTAAATGGCCTACTTCTTCTTGCCGGCCACGGTTTTGCGGGCACCACGGCGGGTGCGGGCATTGGTACGGGTGCGTTGACCTCGTACAGGTAGACCCATGCGATGGCGACGGCCACGCAAACAGCCGATGTCCTGAAGTCGCTTGAGGGCCATGCCCTCTTCCCGACGGAGATCGCCTTCCAAAGTGAAGGTTTCAGCCGCTCCGCGCAGCTTTTGGACATCAGCATCGCTGAGATCCTTGACCCGGATGTCGGGACTGACACCGGCTTTGGCCAGAATCTTCTTCGCCCGAGTCAGACCGATGCCGTAGACGTAGGTCAGGGAGATTTCGATCCGCTTGTCGCGGGGAATGTCAATACCGGCTATCCGTGCCACTGGCGAAAGAATTCGAAGGATTGGGAAAAGTGTTGTCACGCCCGAGGGCTGACGGGAGGCTTGGTAGCAGCTCAGCCTTGACGCTGCTTGTGCTTGGGATTGGTGCAGATGACCATGACCCGACCGTGACGACGGATGACGCGACATTTGTCACACATCCGCTTGACTGAGGCACGCACCTTCATGGTCCGCGAGACTCCGATTTCACAAACAAAAATCCTAACACATCATCCTCCCATGGCATTCCTGATTGCGACTGATACGTCGTCAACCGTTCCTGTGGCATCCACGCAGGTCAGGAGTCCAAGCTGTTGGTAATGGTCAATCAGGGGAGCGGTCTGTTGACGATAGACCTCCAGGCGGTGGCGAATGACAACTTCGGTGTCATCGGTACGGCCTCGAGAAAGCATTCTCTGGACCAAAGTCTCATCAGGCAGTGCCATCAGGAGCACCAGTTCAATCGACTGGTTGAGCTGAAGGAGCAGGGAATCAAGTGCAGTGGCTTGGCCAAGATTGCGAGGAAACCCATCCAACAACCAACCCTGGGAATGGCCCTCAAGGCGATGACGAACAATGGCAAGCACAAGTGCGTCACTGACCAGCTCACCCCGGGCCATGACCGCTTCTGCTTGCTTGCCGAGCTCGGTACCTTCTTGAACTTCGGCACGAAGTAGATCGCCAGTTGAAAGATGCAGCAACCCATTTTCAGAGGCTAGGCGTTGGGCTTGGGTCCCCTTACCAGCCCCAGGGGGACCGAGAAAAAGTAAACGTTGTTTCATCACTGGATTTCTAGATCTCTAGCAGGTGCTAGGAAAAGGAAAAAAAACAATGTCAACCTCGCACAATTCCTTCATACCTTTGAGAGATCACATATGTCTGGACTTGCTTTGCGGTGTCGATGGCAACACCAACCAAAATCAAAAGTGAAGTCGCTCCAATACCCTGGAAGGTTCGAACCTGAATGGCACCTTCGACGGCAGATGGGATAATTGCTACAGCACCGAGAAACAAACCACCCAGCAAGGTCAAGCGATTTCCTACGTCATTTAGGTAAGTTGCAGTGGCTGATCCAGGTCTCACGCCAGGTATGGCAACTCCGTTTCGCTTGAGATTAGTAGCTATATCAAGAGGATTTACAGTGAGAGAAGCGTAAAAGTATGAAAAGCCAAGAATTAAAGCGAAGTAAACGATAGCATAAATCCAGGGAAGACTACTATTGGGATTCAAATAGCCTGCTATGCGGATTAGCAATGGATTTGATGTAAAGTTGGCAATCGTTAAAGGCAGGAACAGCATGGCCGAAGCAAAGATAATCGGCATTACCCCTCCAGCATTAAGCTTTAAGGGTAAATAACTTTGTCTGGCTGTCAGAGCGCCAGCTCCACCAACTTGTCGTTTGGCGCTAACGATTGGCAATCTACGATTTCCTTCTTGAACGAGAATGATTCCAACAATAGTAAACAAAAATATCAGCAATAAAATAAGAATCCCTGTGACAGTGCTTCGATCTCCACTTTGAGCTAATTGAACCGTTGAACCAAGCGCTCTTGGCAAAGTAGCAACTATGTTAAGGAAAATGACTAGGGAAGCACCTTGCCCAATCCCCCGCTCGGTAATTACCTCGCTAATCCACATTACGACCATGGAGCCCGTAACAAGGGCTAGGCTCGTTTGTAGTACAAATAACCAATCCGGTAGACCCGGAAGGGCGTATTGGCGAAGAATAAGTGCAAAGACCAGACTCTGGATCATCCCCCAGCCAAGGGCCACAAATCGAGTGATCTGGGCAATTCGACGGCGACCTGCTTCACCCTCATTCTTCTGAAGATCCTCAAGGCTTGGAATAGCGGCTGTCAGCAATTGAATAATGATCGAGGCATTAATAAATGGAAGAATACCCAGGCCAAAGATTCCGATCGTTGAGATACCGCCGCCTGTGAAGATGTCAAGGAAACCAATCAATTGGCCACCACGTGCCAAAAATTGCTGAAAGGCGACACGATCAATCCCAGGCACGGGGATGTAGACCCCTAACCGAACTAGAAGTAAAAGACCAAGGGTCAGTAGGACTCTGTCCCGCAGACCCTTGGCCTGAATCAGTTGGGTGAAAATTTCAGTGGCGCCTGGATTGCGACCCCGACTGAGAACCATGGCGGTGAGGGGATGGGAGAGCAGGTCTGATAGATCAGGGATAGGCCTGTTGGCCTCCGGTTATCCGACGGTTACTTCACAAGAACCGCCAGCAGCCTCAATCTTGGCCCGAGCGCCAGCGGTGAAGGCTGAAGCCTGCACGTTGAGCTTGACCGCCAAATCTCCACTTCCAAGAACTTTGAGCGGATACTTTGGGCTCGTGACAAGACCATCTTTGACAAGTGAATCCATGGTCACAGTGGATCCTGCAGGTAGATCAGCCAGGTGACCGACGTTAATGACTGTGTAGTAAACAGGATTGACAAGCTCGAAATGCTTGAGCTTTGGGATCCGCCGATAAAGAGGCATCTGGCCACCTTCGAAACCAGGGCGAACAGGACGGCCAGAGCGGGACTTCTGGCCCCTCATGCCAAAACCGCAACTTGCACCCTGACCAGCAGCAATGCCCCGTCCTTTGCGAAGTTTGCGACGGCGGGAGCCTGGTTGGGGCTTGAGATTGTTAAGTGAGAAAGGGGATGTCATCGGGGGGCTCCGACAAGGGGCTCAGGAGTAGATCTGTTCTAGAGAGATGCCACGTTCTTTGGCCGTCTCCTTATGGGTGCGCAGGGCCCCGAGGGCTTCCATGGCAGCTCGGGCATTATTCAGGGGCGTCTTGGATCCAAGTCGTTTGGCCAGAACGTTTTTGATGCCCGCCAGTTCAAGAACCGTGCGGATCGAACCACCGGCAATTACCCCTGTACCCGGTGCAGCGGGACGAATCAGGACACTCGCTGCGCCATCACGGCCGCGGCTTTCGGTAGGAACTGAGCTAGTTCGGGTGAGGGGCACCTTGACCAGGTGCTTCTTGCCATCGGCAACACCTTTACGGACGGCACCGATAACGTCGCCGGCCTTGCCGACCCCAACGCCCACCTGGCCACGTTCATTGCCAACGACAACGATGGCCCTGAAGCTCATCTTTTTGCCGCCCTTCACGGTTTTGGAGACGCGTCTTATCTGAACGACCCGCTCTTGCCATTCGGAATCGCGCTCTTGGCCGCCGCGGCGGTCACCGCCGCGGCGCTGGCCCCGACGATCGCCGCCGCCGCCTTTGCCTTCACCGCGGCCTTGGCCCCGGCGTTCCTGGCCTTCGGCGCTGGGCACATCGGCGGCGGCAGGGATGTCGCCGGACTGAACTTGTTCGTTGGTTTCGGTCATGGTGAGCGGAGGAATCAGAACTGAAGGCCCGCTTCCCGGGCGGCATCGGCGAGGGCCTTGACCCTGCCGTGGTAGAGGTTGCCGCCGCGATCGAAGACCACCTGCTGGATCCCCTTGGCAAGGGCACGCTTGGCAACAAGCTGGCCTACAGCCACGGAGGCTTCACAAGTAGCACCGACGGCGAGGGTCGTACGCAGATCCTTGTCGAGGCTCGAGGCCGAGCAAAGGGTGCTCTGGGCATCGTCGTCGATGACCTGGGCGTAGATGTGGTTATTGGAGCGGAACACGGCAAGCCTTGGACGCTCGGAAGTGCCGGAGAGATGGCGACGCAGACGGCGATGGCGCTTCTGGGTCTGCAGTTTGCGGGAGAGGGTGGACATGGGGATTCAGGGTATGAATGCTGGAGCCGAGCTCATTTCTTGCCGGTCTTACCCGCCTTGCGAAGGATCCGCTCACCTTCGTATTTGATGCCCTTGCCCTTGTAGGGCTCCGGCGGACGAATGGCGCGAACCTTGGCCGCCTCGTTGCCGACGAGTTCCTTGTCCGCCCCGGAGACCAGAACAGTGGTGTTGTTTTCGACAACAAAGGTGATGCCCTCAGGGGGCACCATCTCCACGGGGTGGCTGTAGCCAGCACTCACCACCAACTTTCGACCCTGAACCTGGGCGCGGTAACCCACGCCAACGATTTCAAGTTTGCGGATGTAACCCTGGCTGACACCCTCCACCATGTTGGCGACAAGGGTACGACTGAGGCCGTGCCGTTCGCGGGAGCGGCGGCTGGTATTGACAGGATTGACCTGGACTGTGGAACCCTCCTGAACGACGATGACCCCATCTGGAAGGGTGCGCCGCAGTTCGCCCTTAGGGCCCTTGACAGTGACGGCAAGACCGTCAATACCAACGGAAACCTTGTCGGGAATGGGAATGGGGGCTTTGCCGATACGAGACATGGAACTGTTCTCCCTAGATCAAAAGACGTAGCAAAGCACTTCGCCGCCGACACCCTGTTTGCGGGCATCACGGTCACTCATCACCCCCCGCGATGTGGAGATGATTGCAACCCCAAGGCCGCCAAGAACCTTGGGCAGCTGGCGTGTACTTTTGTAAATGCGAAGACCAGGCTTGCTTACCCGCTGCATGCGGCGGATAGTGGGCTGGCGGTGTTTACCGCTGTACTTGAGTTCAAGCACCAGTTCTTTACGCACACCCTCTCCTTCTTCGGAGATATTGGCAATAAAGCCTTCCTGCTGAAGCACCTGGGCGATGCTGCGGCAGAGTCTGGAAGAAGGAACACGGGTGTTCTCGTGGCGCTTCTCACTCGCATTGCGAATGCGGGTGAGCATGTCAGAAATCGGGTCGTGGTTGGCCATGGTCGTGTCCGGAAGAGGGCTCAGTTGCTGCGGAACGGCATCCCCATTTCGCGGAGGAGGGCCCGGCCCTCATCGTCGTTACGGGCGCTGGTCACGATCGTTACATCCATGCCCCGGATGGCGTCGATCTGGTCAAATGAAATTTCTGGGAAGATGATCTGTTCGCGGATGCCCAAGGTGTAATTACCTCGGCCGTCGAAACTCTTTGGACTTACACCCCGAAAGTCACGAATACGTGGCAACGCCAGGTGTATCAGGCGCTCCAGGAAGGCGTACATCCGTTCTCCCCGTAGGGTAACGGTTACGCCGATGGGCATGCCCTGGCGAATCTTGAAGCCGGCGATGGCCTTTTTGGCGCGGGTCACCACGACCTTCTGACCTGTAATGGTGGCCAGTTCAGTAATGGAGGCTTCCAAAGACTTCGCATTCTGGGCCGCCTCACCCAGACCCCGATTGACGGTGACCTTGAGCACCTTGGGGACCTCGTGAACGTTGGAGAGATCAAGATCCTTCAGCAACTTGGGCTGGATCGTCTCCCGGTAGCGCTGTTTCAGTGACATAGGGGGAAGGGATTGCGCTTCTGGACGTGGTCAGAAGGCGGACAGGCAAAGGAAGGGCAGGAGGATTGGTTTGGGGAAGGAAACCGGAGGGGGAAATGGGCCAGGTTTCAATCCAAAAGTTCGCCTGTCTTCTTGAGACGGCGTTTTTTTGTGCCGTCTTTTTCCACGACAATTTCGACGCGGCTAGCCACGTTCTTTGTTGTGGAATAAATCATAACGTTGGAGGCATGAAGGGACGCTTCCTCTGTGAGGATGCGCCCCGACTCACCTTCTTGAGTGGGCTTGATGTGGCGCGTGCGAAGGTTGACACCTTGCACAATTAGGCGATTTTCATAGGGAAGGGTACGCAGAACCTCACCAGTCTTTCCCTTGTCCTTGCCGGTGATGACCTGGACAGTGTCACCTTTTTTGATACGCATCTTGATGCGCGCTGTCGCTTTGGCCCTTGGAGTGGTGGCAGCCATCTCAGATCACCTCCGGGGCAAGAGACACAATCTTTGTGAAGTTGCGCTCACGCAGTTCCCGGGCCACAGGTCCGAAAACTCGAGTGCCCTTGGGATTGTTGTCGTTTGCGAGGATGACTGCCGCGTTGTCATCAAAACGAATCGAGTTACCGGTATCGCGACGCAGTGTTGCTCGGGTACGGACCACCACCGCCTTGACAACATCGGACTTTTTGACGCCCATGTTGGGCATGGCATCTTTGACTGCGGCCACGATGATGTCACCAACGTGGGCGTAACGACGGTTAGTACCCAGCACGCGAATGCACTGAATCCGTTTGGCGCCGCTGTTATCAGCAACGTTGAGATAGGTTTCCTGTTGAATCATCGGTAGGTCCTCCTCAAGACGCGGTGGTGGAGATCACCTCGGCCACCGTCCAGCGCTTAGTGCGACTGAGGGGCCTGGTTTCAGTGATGCGGACCCGATCGCCGACGCGGCAATTGTTGGTCTCGTCGTGGGCCTTGTAGCGGGTGGTGCGGCTGACCGTTTTCAGATAGATGGGGTGGGGGAAGCGGTTTTCCACCGCAACAACCACTGTTTTGTCCATCTTGTCGCTAACGACGGTGCCGACCCTTTCCTTGAGTGCCATGGGAATGGAGGGGGTCAAGAGGCGGTAGAGCGCTGACGCTCCTGCTGCACCGTGAGCAGGTGAGCCAGCTTGATGCGGGCCTCCTTGAAGCGGTGCGGATGTTCCAAGCGCCGGGTGGCCCGTTGGAAGCGGAGATCGAAGAGTTGACGACGGACGCCGTCAATGCCTTCTTTGATCTGGGTATCGGTGAGGTTGCGTACCTCAGCAATCGTGGGGCGGGCCATGGTCAGGACTCCAGGGCGAGGGCAGGGGAAGCCGACAGATCAGTTTCGGTGGTTACCGCAACGTCGTCGCTTTCCTCGGCAACCAGTTCGACCGGTTGGTCGGCAAGGGCGAGGAACTTGGTCTTGATGGGCAGCTTGTACTGCGCTAAGCGCATGGCCTCTTTGGCGATGGCTTCGGTGATTTCAGGACCACCCATCTCAAAGAGAATCCGACCGGGTTTGATCACCGCCACCCAGAATTCCGGGTTGCCTTTACCGGAACCCATGCGGGTTTCGGCGGCACGCATGGTGACCGGCTTGTCGGGAAAGATCCGGATCCAGATCTTGCCGCCCCGTTTGACGTAACGGGTCATGGCCCGCCGGCTAGCTTCAATTTGGCGGGAAGTAATCCAGCCACACTCCTGGGCTTGGAGTGCAAATTCGCCAAAGGCGATGGTGTTTCCGCGGGTCGCGATGCCGCGCATGCGGCCTCGCTGTTGTTTGCGGAATTTGACGCGACGTGGACTCAGCATGGTTCAGCTTCCCTCACTCCTCGTTGGAGCGATCTTCAAATTGTTGCGGCCGGCGATTAGCACGGCGCTTGGGGGCTCCGCCGGCGGGCAGCTGTTCTTGCTGACCGGGAAGGATCTCTCCTTTGAACACCCACACCTTGATGCCAAGAACGCCATAGGTGGTGGTGGCCACCTTGGTGGCGTAATCGATATCAGCCCGAAGAGTGTGCAGGGGAACTCGACCTTCGCGAGTCCATTCGGTTCGGGCAATTTCGGCGCCATTGAGACGACCGCTGACCTGGATTTTCAGACCCAGCACTCCAGCGCGTTGGGCACGCTGCACAGCCATGCGCATCACACGGCGGAAGGCAACCCGCTTTTCCAGCTGCTGGGCGATGTACTCGGCCAGCAGGTAGGCATCCGCGTCAACCCGTTCCACCTCAACCACGTTGATCCGTACCTGGCGGGACGCATCTTTGAGGGTGGCCTGAATGCCAGTGCGCAATTCTTCGATGCCGCTGCCTTGGCGTCCAACAAGGACGCCTGGACGTGCGGTCTTGAGTTCAACCTCAAGCTGGTCGGCCTTACGGGCGATCAGCACGTCGCTGATGCCAGCAGAGGCATATTTCTTGTGGATGAACTTGCGAATCCGGTCATCCTCCTGAAGGAGGGTCGGATAGGTGCTGCTTGGGGCGTACCAGCGGGAGCGGTGTTCCTGGGTGATCCCCAGGCGCAGGCCGGTTGGATGGATTTTGTGTCCCATCGGTCGGTGTCCTCGGGGGTCAGGCGGAAGGGGGTCAGGCGGAAGGAGACGCCACAGCAATGCTGATGTGGCAGGTCTGTTTCTTGATGGCGTAGGCGCGGCCCTGGGCGCGTGGACGGAAGCGCTTCAGGGAAGGCCCCATGTCGGCAATGGCCTGGCTGATGATCAAGGTGGAGGGGTCAAGGCCGAGGTTGTGCTCGGCATTGGCTACCGCAGAACGCAGAACCTTGGTGATTGGTCCTGTGGAGCGATAAGGCATGAACTCGAGCATGATCAGGGCATCGCGATAGGTGCGACCTCTGATTTGGTCGAGCACTCGCCGGACCTTGGAAACGGAACCGCGGATGTAGCGGCCGTGGGCTTGGGCAGTTGTGGTGTTGGCCATTGGATCAACGTCCTCCCTTCTTGTCCTTGGTGTGACCGCGGAAGGTGCGGGTTGGGGCGAATTCGCCCAATTTGTGGCCCACCATCTGTTCGGTCACGTAGACCGGAACGTGGGCCTTGCCGTTGT
>JAPLIC010000069.1 GCA_026389315.1 Cyanobacteriota bacterium | reverse complement strand
TGATGGCTACTACAACCCTGAGCGACGCCATTCCTCTATTGGTTACTACAGCCCAATAGCATTCGAGAATCGCACTCAGATTAGTGCTAATGTAGCCCTAAGGGTGGCATGAGAGCTGTCCACGAAACCGGGGGAACTCCATTCTGATCGCCGGCCCCAATGCCCGCGTGGGCCGCACCACCAAGCACACTAGGATCCGTTCAGAATCCTGAACGCATAGGGTACAGTCAAATCGGAAGGCTAACAGTTCCCTTCAGCTCCTCCCCGATGGTTTTAGCTGGCCACCACCACCCCACATCACCACCATGTCCTCCCCAAGGGAGAGCGCTTTAGTAAAGCCTGTCCTCCGTCTGGACCCTGTGACAGAGGCGCGGTTGAGCCGGCTTGCCGAGGAAACAGGCCTAAAAAAATCGTTCTACCGGCGGGAGCTTATTGAGCAAGGCATGGACGACCTAGAGGATGCCTACCTTGGCGCCTTAGCACTGGAGGCCCACCACCGTTCCGGGGAAGCGACCATTTCATTGGATCAGGTGATGGGAAATCTTGGCTTGGCGGATTGAGTTCACCCCGGCCGCCCAGCGTGAGTTCGCGAAGCTGGATCGACAGATCGCCACTCGGATTGTTAAGTACCTGAAGGACACGGTTGTTAGTTGCAGTGACCCTCGCCAGAGGGGCAAGGGACTTACCGAGAATTTTTCGGGCTTGTGGCGCTACCGGGTGGGTGACTATCGCGTGATCTGCGAAATTAAAGATGACCACTTAGTGGTCTTGGTGGTACGGATCAATCACCGCAGCACGATCTACAAAAAATAAGGCGTTTGGTGGCTTGCCGTTGCCAACCTTGGCAGGCTGCTGTCCGCTGACTCCGCCGACGCGATGCCAGACATTGCCGGCCTGGGCCCCCTGCTGGCTGTTCTGCTGGCCTGTGACCCATCGAAGCGCCCGGTCCTGCGTAGACCACGGCCGCCGTACCTGCCGAACCCCCTTCGCAGGCTGACCCGATTGCCTGGGGTGGCGCGATCCCGTCACTGACAGCACCGACTGACGGCAGTGACGCCCTGGCGGCCCTGATTCAGTTGGCTGCGGCCATGGCGCCCCCACCGCCCCCGGCAGACCCCTTAACCGTCTCACGGGGCCTGGCGAAGCTGCTGACCTGCGGGCCTGGCTGACCACCCCCGAGCTGGCCCAGTTGCTGCGCATGGCCCCGGCACGGTTTGGGGCTGGAGCACCGGCCACCACGGCCCTAGGCCCGGCTTCAAGCTGGAGCGCCGCAAGGATGGCGCGTAGGTTTGGTTGAAGCTGACACGTCTGTGATTCGCCGAACCCCACCCTGGCGCTGGAGCATGAGGGGACCGTGGCCTCCTGATGACTCATCACGACAAGAGGCCACTCCGACGGATGACGCCATCAGAGCCCGAGCTGATCAGCTGGCTAAGCGTCGCCCCTGGTGCTCCGCTGAGCAGAACTGGACGGATGCCTGCCTGGAGCTGAATAGCGCATTCCTTCTCCGGTGGCGGCCGTCTCTGCTGCGTTGGTTAGGCGCGTCAGAGAAAACTGGCTGGGATTGGATGGAGCTTTCGTTAAAGCTCTCCGTCCCATTGACGATTGCACTCGGTGGCTGGCTTCTTGGCACCCTCAACAGCAACCGACAGAACGAGATCGCCCAGGCAAATCAGAAGGATGCCGTTATCCGTGAATACATCAAGGAGATGAAAGGGATGCTTTTGGATAAGACGGTAGCCAAGGAAGCCAAGCAGCCAGGCTCTGAAGCGAATGGGGTTGCCCGTGCGCTGACTCTGACGGCTCTCACACAGTTAAAGGGCGAGGGCGAGGGTTCAGTGCAGCGACGGACACTAGTTTTTCAGTTTTTGCGAGAGTCGAATTTTCCGATTCTTGCAGGATCCGAAAAAAAGCAAGGGGCAAATCTTGCCGGCTATGACCTCAGCAAGGCCAACCTCATCGGGGCCAACCTCAGCGGGGCCGACCTCCAAGTGGCCAACCTCACTGAAGCCAACCTCAGCAGGGCCACCCTCAGCGATGCCGACCTCAGCGGGGCCAAGCTCTTCAGGGCCAACCTCAGCAGGGCCAACCTCAGAGGGGCCGACCTCTTCGAGGCCAACCTCAGAGGTGCCGGCCTCATCAAGGCCAACCTCAGAGGGGCCGACCTCCAAGTGGCCTACCTCAGCAGGGCCTACCTCTTCAGGGCCGACCTCAGCGATGCCGACCTCAGCGGGGCCGACCTCCAAGTGGCCAACCTCACTGAAGCCAACCTCAGCAGGGCCACCCTCAGCGATGCCGACCTCAGCGGGGCCAAGCTCTTCAGGGCCAACCTCAGCAGGGCCAACTTCAGCGGGGCCAACCTCAAGCTCAGCGGGGCCAACCTCAGCAGGGCCAACCTCAGCGGGGCCAACCTCAGCGGGGCTGACCTTAGCGGGGCCAAGTTCAAGGACACAATTTGCCCTGATAGGAAGAAAACGGATACGGGGTGCTCGATCCCACCGGCCCGACAGTGATGGCACCTCCGCCCCCTGTCACTGACACCCCCCTGCAGCTGTAAGTGACAGCAGCACCGGCCACGGCTGTGGCTCAGCAGCTGTCAGTGACACCACATAACGAACCGACCAGCCCCACCTTCTCCCGTGGTCGGCTGCCGCCACCGATCGCCCACCCCGGTGCGATGGCGGCATCCCCCGGCACCCCAGACAGAAGTAGACGCCGCCGTAGAGCTTGACCGCGTCGAATGGGCAGAAGCCCTACTGAAGGGCTGGGGCATGGGTGAGGATGCAAGCGAATGGCACAAGAAGCAAGCCTGGCGCCTGGCTGGCAACTTCATGTAGAGCGACCCAACGGCGCCTGAGCCCCCTTCAGCCACAATCAGCAGTACAGCCGCACCCCCCCGTTGAGCACCCCCCAGGCCTTGCAGACTTTCGCCGATTGGGTGGCTTCGATCCGGGGCGATGAGGCCAGCGAGGCCCAAACCTATGTGAACCGGCTGCTGCAAGCCTGGGGTTGGGCCGATTCGGTGGAGGCAGGCACCACCTTCGAGCGCAAGATCCCCAAGGGGAGCCTGGCCGGTGGCATGGGCAAAGCGGACGCCCTGATCGAAGCAACCCGCGCCACGGTGCTGATCGAGATGAAGAGCAGGGGCAAGCCCCTCGAACCGCACTTCCCCCAACTACAGCGCTACTGGATCTACCTCGCACCCAAGCCGGTCTATTCGGTGCTATGCAACTTCGATGAGCTGTGGGTTTATGACTTCAACCAGCTCGTGGATGAGCCCCTGGTGAAGCTGCGGGTGGCGGATCTGGCCAGCCAATCGTCTTCCCTTGCCTTCCTCAGCAAGAGCGAGCAACCGGTTCACTTTGGCCTCAACCAGATCGAGGTGACTGAAGCCCAGGCCCGCAGCATGGGGGAACTGTTCAGACGGTTGCGCAAGCGGGGCGAGAGAAGCGGCGCCTTCACGGCATTGGAGGCCCAACGGTTCGTTCTGCAGTGCGTCTTGAGCTTGTTCGCAGAGGACCGGGACTTGCTGCCGAACCTGCAGTTCACCCTTGCCCTGGATGCCTGCCAGGGGGGGCAGAGCAGCTACGACGTGCTCGGCAACCTGTTCGGCGAGATGAACACCCCCGGCATCACCCCCAGCGGGCAGTTCCGGGGTACGCCCTACTTCAACGGGGGGCTTTTCTCCCACATCCCCAGGCTTGAGCTGCTCTCAGATGAGCTGGATTTATTGAGCGCCAGCGCCGAGGAAAACTGGCAGCGGGTGAGGCCCAGCATCTTCGGCAATATCTTCGAGGCCAGCAGCGATGACGCTACCCGCCACGCCCACGGCCAGCACTTCACCAGTGAGGTGGACATGCTGCAGATCATCCGCCCCACGATCGTCGAGCCCTGGGAGGAGCGGATTGCCCAGGCCGGCAGCATCGCCGAACTGGAGGCCCTGCGGCAGGCATTAACTCAGTACCGCGTCTGCGATCCTGCCTGCGGCTCCGGCAATTTTCTCTACATGGGCTACAACGCCGTCAAGGATCTGGAGGTATCGATTCTGCGGCGCATCGAGGAGCGGCGTACATCGGCGGCAAAGAAGGCCCAGGGTGTTTTAGGCCTGGTGACGCCGTTACAGTTCTTCGGCATGGACACCAGCCCCTTCGCGGTGGAACTGGCCAGGGTGACGCTGATGATCGCTCGCAAGGTGGCTAACGATCGTCTGGGGCTTACAGAACGGGATCTTCCCCTCGACAATCTTGACAACAATATCAGGGTGGCCGATGCGTTGTTTACGCCTTGGCCGGAGGCCGATGCCTATGTGGGGAATCCGCCGTTTGTAGCGGTTAAAAATAAGAGGCTTGAACTGGGAGATGAATATGTTGAAAAGCTTTTTGCCGCATACCCCGGCCATAGAGACACTGATTTTTGTTCACCCTGGTTCACAATTGCTCATAACAACCTAGGCCCAGGTGGTCGGGCTGGCCTTGTGGCAACCAACTCAATTTGTCAAGGCAAAAACAGACGGGCAACTCTGGACTTTATCTGCGCCAATGATGGCCATATCTCAAATGCAATATCAAGCCAGCCATGGTCCGGAGAAGCTAACGTTTTTGTCAGCATTGTAAACTGGTCCAAGGAAAAACCAGACTCTTACATTCTAGATGGCCAAGTTGTTAAAACTATTAACACATCCCTAATGGCTGAGTGTGACGCTTCGCAATCAGCTGTCATCAAGGCAAACAAGGGCTTTTCCTTTGTGGGAGTCCAGCCAAACAGCAAAAACTTTTACGTCTCCCCCGAAGTGGGACAGCAGTGGATTTGCGAAAACCCTGCCTACTTGGATGTCATTAGGCCCTTTACCACCGCTGACGATCTGACAGATATTCCTCTCGGGGAGTCTGCCAGATGGATTATTGATTTTTCGGATATCCCAATGGAGCAGGCAGAACAATACCCTAATGCTTTTGCCCAGGCAAAGGCGTTAGTCAAGCCAGAGCGAGCAAACAATAGAGAACAAGTGCTTCGGGAAAAGTGGTGGCGATTCAAAAGGACAAACTCTGATTTAAGACAGGCGCTGTCTCCCTTTGAATCTTTCATATGTTTTCCCAGGCATTCAAAGTGGGTGGTTCCCCTGGCTATCCCTATTCGTGCCTTGCCGGGTGATTCTACAACAGTCATTACGTCCTGTGATTCTTATGTGATGGGAGCCCTATCATCTTCCGTTCATCGAAGGTGGATTCTTGCTCAAAAATCAACTATCAAAGGCGACACCAGATACACCCACACAACCTGCTTCAACACCTTCCCCTTCCCCCAGTTCGTTGCCCCAGAGCTGGTGCAGCAGATCCGCCAAACGATGACCACCCTCAACGACTACCGCAACGAGGTGATGGTGGCAAGGAGTTGGGGCATCACCGCCCTCTATAACGCCTACTTTCACGAACCCGCCAGCCAGCTCGCCAAGCTCCATCAAGACCTCGATGCCGTGGTGCTAAATGCCTACGGATGGAAGGGCAGCGAAGACATCCTCAGCAACCTCCTGGACCTGAACCTGGAGCTGGCGGAACGGGAAGCGGCAGGGGAGAAGGTGGTCGGGCCGTGGGCGCCTGAGTGAGGGTAAAGGCCGCCTGAGGTGGCTCGGCAATGGCACAACCTGAGAAGCCTATGGAACACCCCACAGCACCGCCCATGTCCGACCCCATCGACGCCCTGGCCTACATCCTGCTGCCCGTCCTGTTGAGCACCCGAAAGGTTCCACCATCGGGCCGGCTGCGCCCTCTGCTGTTGGGGGGTCCACTCCCGTAGCGGAAGCTTAGGAGTTGGGGCGGAGATGGGGTCGTGAGAACAGTTGCCTGCCGTTTGACTCGTTTTTGACCCCACGAAACTAAACCAATATCTAGACCCACTGCCCCACAAGGGTTCTGAGCCGCGAGCTGCTGCCTTCTAAGCAGCCGGTCGTGGGTTCGAATCACCCAGGGGGCGTTGCCACAAACCGCAGCCAAACTGGGAAATCAGTCTGTCAGGGCAAGGGATCCCACGGAAAGGACATTTGAGCCGAAGCAGCCGGAAACGCCCATAAGCCGTCACTTGCTGCCAGGTTCTGAAATGGGCATCCATCAACTTGGCTACTGCGGAGCTCCCGATTGCGCCCTGCCCGGTAGGGGGCGACGGGGTGGATAGGCCAAATACCCCTTGAGGATTCGATACAGATCAAACCAACACGAATGGGGGAAAGCAGGACGGTTCAGCCGGACTACTGATTGATTTTGGTCAGAATGAACGGGGCAGTTGCCATCATGTATTTGATGAAGAATGCGGTTTTCACCAATACCCCATGCAGTCTGCCGGGGATGAAGCCGGTTGTGATTCGCACAGTCGTCAGTCATCGCCAAGGCTACGGTGGGGATTGAGCCTGCTGAGCGACCCCAGAGCGACCATGGAGCAACTGACCCCCGAGGGCCAGCGGGTCGCCGCTGAACTCTCCCAGCAATTTGGATTTTCGCAGGAGGCCGTGATTGAGATGATGAGGGCCATGCTTCATGGCCGCAGCGCCATGGCGCAGTTCAACCATCCCGAGTTTGCCGGTTCAGGGCAGTGGATGCGCGGCGGCATGTTGATGCTGGGCGACATGTTCAACCATGCCCTCAAGGCACGCGTCGACGGGCTCTGCCATGCGATCGCCGCCCAACTCGCCAACCAGCCCGATCTGTTCCCCAGCGGCAGCTTTCAATCCCAAAACCAGAGCGGCGGCGGCCAGCAATTGCAAACGGGCGGCAGGGGGCAACAGATGCAGGTTGGCGGTGGCGGGCAGCAGATGCAGGTGAGCGGCGGCGGTGGGATGGCGTTGGGCTTCACTCCCCTGTCGCCGCTGGCTTCGCCGACGGATGGGAGCCAGGGCTTGTTCGCGCCGGATCCCCGCGATCTCTGGTGGCCCAAGGAGATGGGAACACCGAGCTCCATCGGCGCCCAAAACGATGTGCGCTATGCGTTTTTCCCCTCGATCGGGCGGCTGGCGATCGAAACCAATGGCCAGGTGAGTATCTACGACACCGGCGAGCATCACATCGCTGGGTTATCCCAGAAGCAGGGTCCCGGAGGCGCCGTGGTGTTCACCACCCCCGCAGGCAGCGTCAGCCTCGCGGGTCTGTCGAGTGTGGCTGGCGGCCCGTTTCAGCAGGCCCAAAGCACGGCAGGAAGCAGCCAACAACAGCAGCAGCTCAACACCGGCATGGCGCCAATGGCAGGGATGACGCCAATCGGTGGGATGTCCCGAATGGGAGGGATGACGCCAATGGAAGGGATGGCCCCAATGGCTGGGATGGCGCCAATGAGCTTTGCGCCGATGGCGCCGGTCGAAACCTGGTGGCCGGCAGAGCTTGGCTCGCCGTCGTCCAGCGGCAGCCAAAACAACCTGCGCTATGCCGTCTTCCCCGTCGCCCGTCGCCTGGCGGTGGAGGTCAACGGCGGGGTGAGCGTGCACGACATCGGCGATTTGCAGATCTTGGGATGTTCCCTGGCCAGCGGTGATGCCGAGGCGCTGTTCAGCACCAACAGCGGCACGATCAAGCTGTCCAGCCTGCCACTGGTGCAGCCTGCCTCGCCAGCCCCCGCAGCTGTCCCAGCCCCCGTGCAGGCAGCCGTAGAGCACCAGAATTCCCAGGCGGCGGTGCTCGAGGCTCTCGCCAAGCTCGGAGAGCTCAAGGAGATGGGCATCCTCACCGAAGCAGAATTCACCGCCAAGAAAACGGAGCTGCTGAGTCGCCTGTAAGCGATACAGCAACCGCACAATTTGTGTAAGAGAATGCCCCGTCCACGATCAATGTTTTGGCGGATGGTGAAAGCAGGCGGCGGGCAAAATGAAGGGGTAAAAACGGCGATGATCGCATATGGCTACTAAACGGGGCTAGACCAATCATCTGCTGCCGTAATTCCGCCGTCGTTCCAGGTCCAGATGATTTTCTGATATGTAAACGCAACCTGCTCATACTCCACGTAGCGCACAAGGTCGGGATTCTTGTTGTTGGGCATACAAAAGTTAATCGAGCAAATACCCGAATTCATTAACTTGACGCTATGGGTCTGGACCTCCTGACCCGAGCCGGCAGGCGAGGAAAAGGTCGGAGACCAAAACTGCAGGTCCCACTCCACAATTCTCTCGTTGCTGGCCAGCATGCCGTAGAGCACCGGAGACGACTTATCTGACTCTTTGGTAATGATGAATGGTTTGTGCAGGCGCGATCCGGTCGGCATACCCGTACGGGAATCTTGTGGAGAGTCAATCCCGTGCGAGGCGGCAATCACCATGATTTTGCCTTCTCGACCTTTCTGGATTACAGAACCCTTGACCTCGCCCGTTTTTTGTCCCTTTATGCGCAAGTAAGCATTCAGTGCCATTGTTGATCAGCGTGGGGGAGACGATGCAAAGGGTAGCCGTGTCGCGGGCGTCAGGTTTGTAAGAATTGCGTGTACTCCCCATAACTTAACCATCATCAAGCAAGCCGGCAACCGCCGAGAAAGGCCGCCAGCAGATGCTGCAGACGGTTGACTATGCGGTATCTCGGCTGAGTGTCCTGGCCAGCATGTTCTGGGTTATGGAAAAGGCCCGGCGCAGTTCGGCCAGCGTCAACGCCCGACGCAGCTGCTCCTTGCGCTGCTCAAAGCGCTCGCGCCCCTCGGGGCTGAGGTTCCACGATGGCCGGCAAATCATCCTGCTCCTGCTAGCTGTGCTCAATGTCAACCGACATCGAAAACTGCACCACTTCCGACACCGAAAAGTGAGCCACCCCCGACCCGGTCTGGGGCGTCGTTTCCGGACTGGTTCCGCCTTAGCTGCGCCGGCGGTGCCTCTGTTTGTTCATGGTTTGGGTGGCTGGTTGGGCAGGGTTGCGCGAAACCGTGCGCGAATGGCCGGCAAGAGCCGGCAAGAACCCAGTCAGCCACCACGATTCAGCCACGCCTTCAAAGCAGCCGGTCGCTGGTTCGAATCCAACAGGGGGCGTTGGTCAGATGGCTGGTCTGATCAGCAGCAGCCGTGCCGGTGAGCTTGTACTGGATCAGCTCACGCCCTGGGACTGGTTCCCCAGAATTCCTTGGGTTGCCTGGTCTACCAGAGGTTCGATGAGCAAGTTAGAACCACCTTTAACCGGTTTCTTCAGGAGGGCTGTCTGGCAGCATTGAAAAAAGGGTACGGGCCTAGAGGCACGTGGGCAGGACCCAGCCGGCATCATGATCGCCATTGTGTTGGGAGGGGTAGTTAGCGAGGTGAGTCCGCCAAAAGGCTCCACCAGGAGGCGTGGATGACATAGCTACTAGGGGATGCTGTTTTCGTCTGGCCCAGTTGTTCCGCGCTAGTTGAGCTTGAATCGCTCAAACTCTGCTCACATACGCGTGTAAACGTTCCGTCCAACCTGGCCAACTTGCCTTTTGCGTCGACATCCGCTCGCTTAATCAACAAAGTGGCCTCCCCCCAACGCTGACATCCAGGGTGGCCTTGGGAGGAATTTGCTGCCAAATTTTGCCAATGGATGATCACTTCAGTTTGGGGTGTGCTCCCACCCCGACCAAGATGGTATGTCCCCGGCTTCAGGCGATGGGTTGGTAAAGACCATTGGAATTCCGCCACATTTCCCCGCGCCGGCGCAGCACCCCGCTGAGAACAATGTATACCTCCTTGGACCGTGCAATCCTCTTGATGGTTTTGGCTGATCTGCATGACGACTTTAATGCCCTCACCTTGGGGAATGAGCATCAAATTAAGGGAACCACCTTGGCCGTATTGAATAACTTCTGTGGGCCCTATTAGTTTCGATGGGGATAGGGCAGGGTTTTCTGCCCAGATCCGAAACTCAAAGTCCTTTGCAATAGCATAGCTTACTTCTTGTCGTGCTGCTGAACCGTCGAGCCGATTAATCTTTGGCTGTGAATTCATCTTTTCCTCTGGATTGCTATGGTATGGGTATTTGGCATTGGCCGATTTAGAGAGAAGAATAACGAGCATTGCGAACCAAAGAGAATGGATAATACTTGTTTTCATTCCCGGGTGATTTGCAGATGCTTGATAAGGCTTCAACGTAGCAGGAGCAAGGTCGTGACCTGGCACCAACTGCAAGAGAGCATCGCTTACACAAACCAGGTTGCAGGGGTGATGCTTCCCAATCCAGGCAGACTGCCGGAGTAGCCAGGCAGGTTGATCAAAAGGTCTGTGGTGCTTTGATAACCAGTGGTCCCATCATTAATAATCAGGTAAGTCCCGGCGATAGCGCTAGCTGTGGCTACTACCAAAGCCGCCGAGTTCGAGCCGAGGGCTTGATTGCCAGATAAAGCACCATTGGCGTCGCTGAATACATTGGAGATTAAGGTGGCTAGGCTCGTAGAGATGTTGTTTACGGCACGGCTGAAAGCCACTGGGGCGGCCATTGCCAATCCACCAGATGTAAGCAGGTCTATTTTGTCTGTATTAATTGTAAAATCCGTGATTCTGTCGAAAGCAGTTGCTATCGATTGCCCAAATTGAAAAACAAAGGTGTCTGTGCCAGCTAATCCTGTGAGTGAATCAGCCCCGGCACCGCCATTGAGTGTGTTGTTGGCGGAGTTGCCCGTGATGGAGTTGTTGTCGGCATTACCGGTGCCGTTGATGGCGAGGGCTCCCGTGAGGGTAAGATTTTCGACATTGGCTGCCAGGGTATAGGTGACCGAGGATTGAACCGTATCGATACCGCTGGCGGCGGCTTCCGTCACCACATCACTGATGTTATCGACAATGTAGGTCTCATTGCCCAAACCGCCGGCCATGCTGTCGGCGCCTGCGCCCCCATCGAGGGTGTTGTTGGCAGCGTTTCCAATCAACACATCATTGCCTGTGCCGCCAATGGCATTTTCGATTAAAGAGCGGCCATCGCCTCCAAACTGCACGGCGTTAAAGATGTGGGCGCGAGCATGACCGGAGTGAAGACCACCCCCAGTGCCTCCACCAAGATTGGCCCGCTGAAAATTTCCCAACCGATCCAGATCAACCCAGCCCCCTGGGGTCAAATCAATGGAGAGGCTGGTCGTGTAATTGGAAAAGTTATAAGTATCAACACCATTACCATCCCATATTGTACGAAAAATGCGATTGGAGTAAGGCACTCCTTGCCCAACTCCATTGGTAAACATCTCGCCGGTTGTGGTTGAAAATGTGTAGGTGGTATTGGTTGCATTGGTTGTGAAATCAGCGCCATACATTTGCTGAATAGCGGCAATGTCATACATCATCAAGGTTTGGGCGTAGCCTCCAGACTCATTGCTGTAGCCGGTGAGGGGACCACCAATGTAAGAGCGGTAGGTCATGATCGAAAACTCCATGGAGTCACGATCAGGATTGGTTGCCACATTTCTGACCCCTCCCAACTCTTGCCCATGCTTCAGGCCAAGGGCGTGGCCCAATTCATGTCCAAAGGTGTGATAAGCGTAAGTGCCTAGGATAGGGCTACTGTACCAACCGGTGCTTTTGTTAAACCAAGTATCGCCCCCCTCTACGAAGGACCCATAGGGATAATAAGCAAACGCCGTAGAAGGCACATTAGAGCTGGCCATGCGAATCGTGGCATCACGGTCGCTGACCCCTGTCAATTCTTGAAAATTGGCATTGGAGATATTTGCATACTGAGTCATCCAGGCCCTGGCCGCAGTTCGCTGGGTGGTGTTCAGCGTTTGAAAGCTGGCTGCGTGCAAGGCCCGATCAGCGTAGGTTGATTCATAGTCATTGATGCTGTCGGTAAAGCTGTAGGTAATCGGAGCGTTGACGGTGTAATTACGCCACTTCACGCCACTCAGTAGGCCATCAATATTGTTGTTCAAAGTGGCGCCCACAGAGCTTGTCGGCACGGGTGATCCGAAAGGCATGGCTCTTGGGTGCAACTGAGTTGATCCTACAATGAAGCTTCGCCATGGATGCGGGGTTTTTGCAACAATTAAATAATCGTAAAATTTGCACATGTTCAAGGCCTGCGTTCGTCCCCACCCACTGCCGGGGCATGGAGGCCTGATGGGGTAATCGGCGTGGGCACCCATACGGACACCCTTTGGGCCCTACCAATCGCAGAAACCGCTGCCGCAGCCAATCGTCCTGGCCAGAGAATCCCTGCCCCTGAAGCGTTCAACCCCCGGCAGCTGCGCCGCTTGCTTTGTGTTGCCCCTGCAGCCGCCGTTCCAACAAGATCAGTCCCACCACCGTGGTGAAGCTCACCATCAGCACCAGGGCTGAAAATTGCACGGCATTGATCACCCCAGCCGCCAGGGCGGTGCTGGCGAACACCAACCCCGGCAGTCCGCGGGGCATCAGCCCATAGATCACCAGCCAGCGGTCGATGCCGTTGCGGCGATCGTTGGCGTTAATGCCAAGGCCGCAGAGCAGCTTCGAGACCACCGCCAGCAGCAGCAGGAAAAGCGCCAGGACCCAGGCCTGGCTCTGTAGCAGGCTGGCCGCCTGGATGCGCATCCCCACGCTGATGAAATAAAGGGGCAGGAACACTTCCGAGAGCAGCGTCAGCAGTCCCTCCAACCGCTGCGGTTCAGGGTTGAGGCGATTGAACAGCACGCCGCCCCACAGCGCCCCCAGCAGGGAAGTGAGGCCGCTGGCCTCCCCAACCCAGGCGGATCCGATCATCAGGATCAGCACCGTCAGGGGGCTGCTGGGGGGGGCGCCACCGCGTTGGCGCCACAGGTCCGCCAGCACCACACTCGCCGCGGCAGCCCCCAGACCCAGGGCCATCCCGGGCCATCCCGGGCCACTGTTCCAGTTGCTGCCCCCCAAGGCCACCGAGAGGCTCAGCAGGCCGATGGCGGGCAGGTCGTCGAGCACGGAAACCCCCACCAGCAATCGGCCCGAGGGGGTGTGCAGGGCGCCCCGTTGGGCCAGGAGCCGCAGGGTGACCCCAGTGCCGGTGGCGGCCACGCAGGTCAGACAAAGCAGCGCCGTGGCCGGGGCCATGCCGAAGCCCTGCGTCAGCGGCCAGTACCCCAGCAGCGGCGCCAGGCAGCTCAGGGCCACCAGCCGCAGAATCGTGCCGCGCCGGGAGGCCAGCAGATCGCCGCGCACCTCCAGGCCCACCTGGAAGAACAGCGACAGCACCCCCAGTTCCGTCAGGCCGCTCAGCGGTTTGATGGCGGCGAAGGGCAGCACGCTGTTGCCCAGCACAAAGCCGATCACCAGCTCCACCACGATCGCCGGCACCGCCCAGCGGGCCATGGTGCCGGCACTGAGCCGGGCCAGGGCCAGCCCCACCAGCAGGATTAATAGTGTGGTGAGCACGGTGGGTGATTGCAGGGTGCTGGCTGCGCCTGGCTCTGATGCTGCCAGTCAGCCTGCGGGGGGGAAGCGCGATCCTGGGGGGATGGGTTTGTCGATCTCCGCTGCTGGTGGGGGCTCATGGTTCGGTTGCGTTTGGCTCGCTCAGCAGCGTTGTGTAGGTGGCCGATCAACGACCTGGTGGAGATGTACTGGGTTGATCGGTGGGACTTCAGATGAAGTGGCACCCGAGCAATCTGCTCAGATGTCCCATGGCAGGCAAAACGCTTGAATCTGGCAACCTTGGGCCTTTTTCATGCGATATTTGGGTCGATAAGAGTGTCACCCTGTTCAAGGCATTGCCATGACCCCGCTTCTTCCAAGCCCACCAAGAACCCTGCATAGGCCCCGCAACAGGGCAGGCAGGGTGGGATTTGCCCTGGGAGTTAAGGCGCGGGTACTGCCCCCGACCCATCAGTGCTCCAAGCCCCAAACCGACCGGCTGCGCCGGCGGGCCCGGATGGTGCGCGAAGCGGTGATCACAGCATGGATCACCTTGCTGCTAACCAGTGTGGCGGTAGCAGCCCCGGCCACTTTGCAACAAAGTCCGCTGACAACAATCCGGTCCATGCAGCAGCTATTAATTCCAATGGTCGGCGGGAACCCTTCTTCTGCATTAATCGACTGTCCCTGAGTCCATTGTCAGCCCAAAACTTATCAATACCAAGGGTTTGGGAATTTTCAAATCTAATGCTCAGTCATCCAGATACTTTATTGTGTCTGCGCTGGTGGGCGAAAGATCGATTAGGCGGGATGCATTGATGCGTACTTTGCCGTATTTGAAAGGGCCAGTATGGTCGGGATTATCGATCAGATATTGATTGATGAAGTTATAAACATCTTCCATGGATTGGATCTCTGCATTAGAGCTAAGACTGGCCAGATATAGATTCAGGTCGAATTTGAATTCATAGGGCAGTAGCGTCGAGCTATTATTGGGTGGTGTAAAGGCAATTTCGGTGACCGTGGCCCCCCGGGAGCGGATTTTGTTGATGGCGGCATTGAAACTATTGAGTTGCTCAGCTCCACTTGCCGTGTTGCTATTGGGCTTGGTGTAATCACCCAGTCTGGCCCCGACAAGGGAATCTGTTTTAGGGTATGGAGTGTAATCGGTTTTGGCTAAATCGATTTGGGTGTTCGTCTGAGAATGCTTGGGGTCGACACCGGTGAGGGCGCCCAAGAGGATGGCCGCATCCGTGACGGTGCGGGCCATCGGTCCGGCGGTGTCCTGGCTGGCGGCGATGGGAATGATGCCCACCGTGGCTTGGGCCACCCACCGCCTCACAATGGAGGCACTTTTAGATCTCCATGACGCTCCGCACCACCATTGCCCTGGGGATGCTGGCCTTCGTGCCCCTTTCCATCGCCGCCGAAACCCTCCACTGGGGCGATGGCGCCGTGTTTGTGACTGCGATCCTGGCCATCATCCCCCTGGCGATCTGGCTCAGTACCGCCACCGAAGAGCTGGCTGTCGCCCTTGGACCCTCGATCGGGGCCCTGCTCAATGCCCTGTTTGGCAACGCCACCGAATTGATCATCGCCTTGACAGCCCTGCGGGCTGGCCTGGTGGACATCGTCAAGGCCAGCATCACCGGCACCATTGCGGCCAATCTGCTGCTGGCCCTGGGCCTCTCGATGCTGGTGGGAGGCATCGGCCGCCGTGAACAAAGCTTCCAGCCGGTGTTGGCTCGCGTCAACGGCACCGCCATGACCCTGGCGGTGCTGGCCATCGTCATCCCCAGCCTTACCCAGATGGGCCAGGGCGAGAGCGGTGTCGTCGGCAGTGAATCGTTCTCGCTGTTTGTGGCCTGGGTGCTGTTGCTCGTTTACGTCCTCACCCTGTTGTTTTCGCTGCGCACCCACCGCGGGCTGTATGAAGTGGCGGAGGCGGATCTGGAGGACCAGGGCCTCCCCCATGGCCAGCGGCCGAAGTTATGGCCCTGGTTGTTGGTGCTGGTTCTGGCGACCGCCGGCGTCGCCTACGAATCGGAAATGTTCGTCGGGGTGGTTGAGGGGGTGACTGAGAGCGTCGGACTCAGCCCCCTGTTCACCGGTGTGGTGCTGTTGCCATTGCTGGGGGGCGTGGCCGAATACCTGACCGCCGTGTCCATGGCCCGCAAGGACAAGATGGACCTGGCGGTATCGGTGGCCCTCGGCTCCACCCTGCTGGTGGCCCTGCTGGTGGTGCCCCTGCTGGTGCTGATCGGCCCCCTGCTGGGTCATCCGATCGACCTGCATTTTGAGCTCTATGAACTTGTCGCCATCGTCACCGCCGTGGTGGTGAGCAACTTGGTCAGCCTGGATGGCCGCTCCGATTGGCTCGAAGGGGTGTTGCTGTTGGCGGCCTACGTCATTCTGGCGGCAGGCTTCTATTTCCAGCCGGCCGTGCTGGGCGCCGCTTGAGATGACGCGATTCGAAGACGAACTGTTTCCCGCCTTGCCCGCCGAGGAGCCCCTGCCGGGCGAGCCGGTCCAGCCGCTGCGATCGGCCGCCGGCCAAGCCAGCCGCAAGGACGAGGTGCCGGTATTTCGGGCCAGCAATGCCTGGCTGCGGCTGCAACGCTCCAGCTCGCTGCAACTGCTGCTGGCCCTGCTGGTCACCCTGGTGGCCCTGGTGGGCGGTTATGCACCCCTGACCCTGGTGGCCTCCCTGGTGCTGGTGGCCCTGGCCCTGGTGCAGCTGCTGCCGCCGTTGTGGCGTCAATTAAGCGGCCGCCTTGATGATGGGCCCACCGCCCTGGCCTTGGCGGTGCTGGCATTAGTGATCGCGGCGGTGACGATTCCCTTGAGCCTGGGCTGGCTCGAGCCGTTTTTGAACCTGTTTCGCTCGCGCAATTGGGAGGCCGTCGGTGCCCTCGGCGAGGGGGTGGTGGGCGCCTTCGGCCAGATCCTGGTGGCCTTGGTGGCCCTATTGATTGCCTGGCGCCAGGTGATGGTGGATCAACGCCTGACCACCCAACAAAACCGCATCACCCAGGCCCAGACCATCGACAGCTTCATCCACGGCATCTCTGAATTGATCAGCGATGAAGAGGGAATGCTGGAGGACTGGCCCCTGGAGCGCATGTTGGCCGAAGGGCGATTGGCGGCGGTGATCAGCAGCATCGACCGGGAGGGCAAGGCCCGCATCCTGCGTTTCCTTTCCAATGCCCGCCTGCTGACCCCCCTGCGCCGCGACAACCGCTTGGGTCGGGCGATTCTTGATGGCCAGGGGAATTACGAGGAAGACCGGCTCAGTGGCATTCCGGTGATTCGCTTGCGGGACATGCTCAAGGGGGCCGACCTGAGCGGCACGGACCTGCGCGGCATTGATTTCAATGGCGCCGACCTGCGCGGCTGTGATTTCCACCTGGCCGACCTCAGCGACGCCAATCTGGCCCGCACCAACCTGGCCGGCGCCAGCCTGGAAGGGGCCCGGCTGGAGGGCACCCGGTTTTTCTTTGGCCGTGCCCAAACCGCCTCCCCCAGCGCCTCCAGCGGCCCGATCGACCTCCGCAGTGGTGCCGGCAGCGGCGCCGTGGTCGAAAACCTCAACCTGGCCGCTGCGCGAGGACTCGATGCCCAAAGCCACCAATACCTCGCCTCCTGGAGCGGCCCCCGCTCCCGCCGCACCCTGCCCGGCGGCTGCCGCGGCATCCCCGACAAGCTGCTGCCGCCCGCCGAACTGCGCCAGGCCTGAACCAGGCCTGAACCAGCCCTTGGTTGGCTTGCCAATCCGGCCTGCCGGCAGGGTCATGGCATCATGGAATAGCAGCTGATCATCGATTGGTTGTGGCCCTGGAGGGGTGGTCGAGTGGTTGATGGCTCCGGTCTTGAAAACCGGCGTGCCGAAAGGCACCGTGGGTTCGAATCCCACCTCCTCCGTTTTCGGCCCCTGCTGCTGGCATACGTCGCTGCCAGAGCCCGCTGCTGAGGGAGCCCCTGGTGCTGGGGCCGACCAGGATGGTGCCAGCTGTACCGTCGCTGCCAGTGCGTTTCTCCGAGGCCTGCGAACGCAACAAGGAGCCGATTTTGCTGGTGCTGCGGGACTGGCTGCCGCCGCGGGCGCGGGTGCTGGAGGTGGGCTCTGGCAGCGGCCAGCATGCGGTCCATTTCGCCCGCCATCTGGCCGGATTGCGGTGGCAGCCCAGCGACCGGGCCGAGTACCTGGGCGATCTCAGGGAACGGATCAGCCTGGAGGGCCGCAGGGACCTGGCCCCCGGAGCCCGGCTGGCTGATCCGATCGAGCTCGATGTGGACCGCACCGATCAGTGGCCGCAGGGGCCCTACGAGGCGGTATTCAGCGCCAACACCACCCACATCATGGCGGCGGCCTCAGTGCCCCGCCTGCTGGCCGGCGCGGCCCAGGTGCTTGGGCCCGGCGGCCTGCTGCTGCTCTACGGCCCCTTCCTTGGCGGTGGCGTGCCCACGGCAGCCAGCAATGCCGCCTTCGATGCCCACCTGCGCAGCCTCGATCCGAGCATGGGAGTGCGCGATGCCGGGGTGGTTACGGAACAGGCGCTGAGTTTTGGGCTGGAGGCGCTGGCGGATGGGGAGATGCCTGCCAATAATCGCATCCTGGTTTTTCGGAAGCGGGGGGCGACCTCTTAACGCTCAAGTTCATCGGCGGCAGATCCTCGGCGCCAATTAATTCTGGCGAAGGATAGCGGGCACCAGGCTGCTGACCTCGGAGAAGCGCTGATAGGCCACCCAGACCTCCTCCAGATCAATCTGGTCGTAGGCATGGATCAGGACATCGCGCATTACGGCATCTTGGAGATGGGTTGTCTGCCGCAGTGGTTGAAAGCCTGGAATCGGAAAGTCCAGACCGCGATCAAGAACCGCCGCGATGTCTTCCAGCGCCTGATGATCTCTCAGGTCCATCAGAGAGTGAACGCTTCAGCTTCAACAATGGCCTTGATGGCGGGCTTGAGGTTGCGGCCCCGGATGAGATCCATCCGCGTCAGCAGCAGCTCTTCCAGGGCGGATTTCAATTCGGCTCGATCAAACAAGCTGGTGCCATCGGGCAGGTCCACCAGCAGGTCGACATCGCTGTCGGCGCCTGTCTGATCCTTGGCCACGGACCCAAACACGGCAAGATTGATGGCACCGAATCGGCCCAGCAGGGCCTGGATCTGGGGTGCCTGTCGCTTCAGTATCGAAGGCGGCTTGAATCACGGCGGGTTCAAGCGGAACCCGCTTGGCGGGGGTTTCGCGCTGGGGAGGTGGCTTTGCTGCCGGCCCGTCTTGGTGCCCTTCTTGGTCCGAACCCTGCGTTGCCCTCGGATCGGCCGGTGGCGGCGGAGCTGGGCGTTCCACCGCCAGCAGCTCGCCCGCCAGCTTGAGCAGTTCGGCGGTCGGCAGGCCGCAGTGGCCCTCGCCGCTGGCTTCCAGTAGGGCGTAATTGATGCCTGCCCGTAGGCGAATCATCGCCGTGGCTTCGATGCCCAGCCGGGCGGCGATCGCATCGGCAGTGCGGAAGCCGATGCCGCGGATGTCGCGGGCCAGGCGGTAGGGGTTCTCGGCCATCACCTGCACGGCGTCGTCGCCGTAGGTCTTGAAGATCCGCACCGCCCGCGCCGTGCCGACGCCATGGCTGTGCAAAAACACCATGATCTCGCGCACCACCTTCTGATCCGCCCAGGCCCGGGCGATGCGGCCGGCCCGCACCTTGCCAATTCCCGGCACCTCCCGCAGGCGCTCGGGCGCCTGCTCGATCACCTCGAATACCTCCGCCCCGAAGGCGGCGAAGAGCGCAGTAAGGCGGCCTTGAACTGCTGGCCGTGCTCGCGTCTATGCACCCAGATGCCACTGACCGTGACCCATTCGCCGGCGCTGATCTCGGCGGCATGGCCCACCACCGTCACCAATTCGCGGTGGCCGCGGGCCTTGATGCGCAGCACGCAGAAGCCGTTGTCGACGTTATGGAAGGTGACCCGCTCGATCGAGCCGGCCAGCACTTCGGTGGGCTGCACCTCGGTGGGCTGGGCGCTTGGCTGCTCGTTCATGCCTACACGCGGCGCCATGGGGGCATTGTCAGCACCGCTCCCCTGCCGTCAACCAGATCAAGGCCGCCTGGGTGCGGTTGCTGACCTGCAGCTTTTGCAACAGCACGTGCACATGGCTGCGCACCGTGCCTTCACCGATCCCAAGCTGCTCGGCGATGAAGCGATTGTTATCGCCAGCCGCCAGGCAGGCCAGCACCTCCCGTTCGCGTTGGGTTAGGCCGTTAAGACGCTCGTCATGGTTCGACACTGCGACGGCCTGATGGGAACCTGATCGATGCAGCGCCGCCGTGGCCTTTTGATCCCACCAACTGGCCCCGACCATCAGGGACGCCAGCGCCAGCTCCACCTGCGCCAGGGCCCGCTCCTTGTGCAAATAGCCCCGCGCACCGGCGTCCCAGATCTGTCGCACCCAGCCACTTTCTTCATGGCTGGTGAGGATCAGCACCGGCAGATCTGTCTTGTTCGTGATTTGGCGACAAGTTGCGAGGCCGCCCAGCCCCGGCAGCACAAGATCGAGCAGCACCAGATCCACCGACCTGCTCGTTAGCAGCTCCAGTCCCATCTCGCCATCCGCCGCGACCCAGACCTGTTGCACGCCGACCAGCTGGCGCAGATGGGTGGCCATCGCCAGCTGGTAGGCCTGGTCATCTTCGATCAGTAGCAGGTGCATCGCTACGGCCGCCGCTGGGGCAACTCCACAAGCACCCTGGCACCGCCGCTGGGTGTGTTGCTGGCGGTGATGACCCCTCCGTGGGCTTCTGTGATCAGACGGCACAGATAGAGACCCAGCCCTGCCCCAGGAGTGCCGTTACGGCTCTGGGCAAACCGTTGAAACAGCAGCGGTAGCTGCTCTGGCGGGAACCCCTGACCGCCATCACGAACATCGATCAACCATTCGCCCTCCCGGCGGCTCAGTTGCAGCCAGACCCGTTGGCCGCGAAGGCTGTGGTGGACGGCATTGAGGAGCAGATTCTCGATCAAACGCTGCAACAAAGAGGGGTCTGCGAGCAGGTCCGCGCCGCAGCAACGTTCCTGGCGCAAGACCAAACTGATTTGGCGTTGGGCGGCGATCGGCTCCACGCTGCGCAGGGCTTCCTGGGCAACCGCCACCAAATCGCACGGCTGCAGCTCTGTCTGCAAGCCCTCCTGCTCGGCGCGGAACACCTGCAGCAGGTCGTCGATCAAGCGCAGGCAGCGTTGCTGGCTGCTGCGGATGGCCACCACTACAGCGCTGTCCTCCAGAAGCGACAGGGAGGCAAGGGTGCCCAGCACCGGGGTCTTGATGTCATGGGCAAGGGTGGCGATCACGTCGCCGCGAAGATTGGCCTGCCCCAGCTCCACGTCAATGGCGATGCGCTGACGCTCCAGCTCCTGGTTGCGCACCACCAGAGCAGTCGTAACGACCAGGCCCAGGCACACCAGCAGGCGGTCGATCAGCACGGAGGCGATGTTGTGATGCACCGGCAACGGCACCAACAGATTGAGCAGTGTCGAGGTGCAACAGATCAACAGAAACCGCCAGGCCTGGGCCGGGGAGCGCTGCGAGGCCCCCAGCAGCAAAGGCACTACATAGAGAATCCCTAAAACCACGGCTGGAGGCTTGGCTAGCTCCAGCAGCAGGATCAGCAGCCAGATCGTCCAGACCAGAGCGGTCGAAGCCCTCGCGAGCGTCACGCCCCGTGGTCCTCCTGGGCCACCGTCGGCATCCCATCGGAGATCAGGTGCAGATCGATGCTTTGCCCCCGCAGCTGGTGCTGCAACCGCTCCGAAAGGGGCCTGCGAAACAGGGCCTTGAAGCGTGAACGCATCGTCTGGCCTAGCACGATCTGGGTGATCCGGCGTTCCTGGGCCACCCGGGCGATCGTGGGCAGGATTTCGGCGCTGTCCTCGCGCAGGATGGTCCCACCCACATCCTCGCAAAGCTGGCGGCATTCCTCCTGGATCAGCGATTCTTCCCGGCTGATAAAGCGGTTTGGATGCTGCACGGTCAACATCAGCAGCGGCGCGTCCATGGCGGCGGCCAGGCGGGCGGCACGGCGCAACAGGCGCTTGCTGGTGTGGTGGTGGCCGAGGCAGACCATCACCCGCTCGCGCAGGGGGGTGATCGCGGGAAGGATGTCGTTTTCAACCCGATCGGCCACTTCCCGCAGCGAAAGCTCACGTAGGGCCACGAGATGGCGTCGCTGAAAGAAGTTGGTGAGCGCTTGGCCCACCTTTTCGGGCGCGTAGACCTTCCCCTCCTTGAGCCGCTCCTGCAGCGTCTCCGGAGTCACATCCACAAGCACGACCTCATCGGCGAGCTCCAGCACGCGGTTGGGTATGCGTTCGCGTACCACTACGCCGGTGAGCTGGGCCACCAGGTCGTTTAGGCTCTCCAGATGCTGAATGTTCAGCGTGGAATACACATCCAGGCCAGAAAGCAGCAGCATCTCAACGTCCTGCCAGCGTTTCTCCCGTTCACTTCCCTGAACGTTGGTGTGGGCGAGTTCATCGACGAGTACCAGCTGCGGATGACGGGCCATCACGGCGGCCACATCCATCTCCTCAAGGTCCACCCCCTGGTAGTTGATGCGTTTGCGGGGAATCTGCTCCAGCCCATTGGCCTCGCGGATGGTGTCCTGGCGGCCGTGGGTCTCCAGCAGGCCGATCACCATATCGGTGCCCTCCCGCAGCGCCTCCCTGCCCTCCTGGAGCATGCGGCAGGTCTTGCCGACGCCAGGCGCCATGCCGATGAACACCTTGTGGCGGCCGCGCCGGTAGGTAGAGCGAATCATGGCCTCGCGGGGACCGGCGGGCTTGGCGTGGTGGATGCAGTCGCCAGTCGGTCGAGGGCCAAATTGAACCTGAGCACGTTCACTACGGGCTCGATTGCCTGCAGTCCTAGGGGGCCTTCTTGATGCTGGGGTATCAGGCGCTCCAGTTCAGCCAGGGGCAACTGGCGTTCGCGGGCCAGGCGGGGCAGCTGCTGGCGAGCGGCCGCCAAGCTGATGTGCGGATCCACGCCAGAGGCGGAATCCTGTAGGAGTTCGGCAGCGGGTTGGGCCACCCCAGCGCTCTGCCAGCGGCGGGCGGTGGCGGCCACCCGTGCAGCCAGCTCAGGATTGCTGGCGGCCAGGTTGGGGGCACCGGCAGGGCGGCTCTGCAAGTAGCGCGCCGAGCTGAAGCCTTGACCGATCAGACGCGAGCCCACCACCTGGCCATCACGGCGGATCAGGCTGCCACTGGCGGCATCGGGTGCCACCAGCCGGGCCAGGCCCAGTAGCGGCAGGGTGATCACCACCACGGTGAGAAACCAGAGCAGCAGGGTGAAGCGAACCCCACGCCAGAGTTGGGCAACGGCTGACATCAGAACTTCTCCGGTTGGGCGATTACGGCGAACAGGTAGCCCGATAGGGCGACAGTGCCGCAGAGCAGCAGGGCCAGGGTGTGGCTCTGGAGCGGTGGTTGGCTGTGGCGCAGCTGAGGCGCGACCACGATGGTGCCGGCCACAAGCAGCAGTGGTAGCCAGATGCGGATGGGCAGAATGCGGGCCATGGGATGGTTTGGAGCGGGCATAGCTGAAAACGAGAATCGCTGAGAATGGGTAACGGATCAGCCAGAAGGCGTTAAACCAGCCGCAAGGCACCGAGGGCCAGATCGATCAGCTTGATGCCCACAAAAGGAGCCACCACGCCCCCGAGGCCGAACACCAGGAGATTGCGCCTCAGCAACTGTTGGGCGCTCAGCGGCCGGAACTGAACCCCCTTCAGGGCCAGCGGCACCAGGGCCGGAATGATCAGGGCGTTGAACACCATCGCTGAAAGAATCGCCGATTTTGGTGAGGCCAGCTTCATCACATTCAGTGCCTCTAGGCCCGCCCCGGCGAACAGGGCCGGCAGGATAGCGAAGTACTTAGCGATGTCGTTGGCGATCGAGAAGGTGGTGAGCGCCCCGCGGGTGATCAGCAGCTGTTTGCCAATCGTCACGATGTCGATCAGCTTGGTGGGATCGCTATCGAGATCCACCATGTTGGCTGCCTCCTTGGCGGCCTGGGTGCCGGAGTTCATCGCCACACCCACATTGGCCTGGGCTAAGGCCGGCGCGTCGTTGGAGCCATCGCCGGTCATCGCCACCAACTTGCCGAGCTTCTGCTCCTGCTCAATCACGGCGATCTTGTCCTCCGGGGTGGCCTCGGCGATGAAGTCATCCACACCGGCCTCGCGGGCGATCACTCCGGCGGTGATCGGGTTGTCGCCGGTGAGCATCACGGTGCGGATGCCCATGCGGCGCAACTGATCGAACCGCTCGCGGATGCCCGGCTTGATGATGTCTTTGAGGTAGATCACCCCGAGCACCTCGCCGCCCCGGCAGACCGCCAGCGGCGTGCCCCCCAGCCGCGACACCTGCTCGAAGCAGGCGTCCAGTTCATCGGGCACATTGCCGCCGCGGGAGCGCACGAAACCCTTGATGGAATCGACGGCCCCCTTGCGAAATTCCAGCCCCTCGGCCGTGTCGGTTCCACTCATGCGGGTGCGGGCCGAGAAATCGATACCGCTGGCGCTGTCGGCAACGAAGGGCAAAGCGGCACCCAGCTTCTCGGCCAGCCGCACGATCGAGCGCCCCTCCGGCGTCTGGTCGAAACAACTCGACCCCAGGGCCGCCTCCGCCAGTTCGGCGCTGCTGTGGCCGCCCACCGGCAGGAATTCCTCCGCCAGGCGGTTGCCCAGGGTGATCGTGCCGGTTTTGTCGAGGATGAGGGTGTTCACATCGCCGCAGGCCTCCACCGCCCGCCCGGAGGTGGCGATCACGTTGAACTGGGCCACCCGGTCCATGCCGGCGATGCCGATGGCGCTCAACAGGCCGCCGATCGTGGTGGGAATCAATGCCACCAGCAGGGCCACCAGGGTCACCGCCGAGGGGGCCTGATTGAGAAAACCGGCCAGCGGCGAGAGAGTGGCAACGGCGATCAGAAACACCTGGGTGAGCACCGCCAGCAGCACCGTGAGGGCGATCTCATTTGGGGTTTTGCTGCGCTCGGCCCCCTCTACTAAGGCGATCATGCGGTCGATGAAGCCCTTGCCCGGATCAGCGCTGATGCGCAGGGTGAGCTGGTCCGAAAGAATGCGGGTGCCACCGGTGACCGAACCCGCCACATCGGATCCGGCCTCCTTGAGTACGGGGGCCGATTCACCGGTGATCGCCGATTCATCCACCGAGGCCACCCCGTCAATCACCTCGCCATCGGCGGGGATCACATCGCCTGCCTGCACCAGCACCAGTTCGCCCCTGCGCAGGCTGGAGGAATCCACCATCTCCGTGGAGCCATCCGGGCGCTGGCGCCTCGCTTCGGTGCGGGCCTGGGTGCGGCGCAGGGCATCGGCCTGGGCCTTGCCCCGGCCTTCAGCTAGGGCCTCGGCGAAGTTGGCGAACAGCAAGGTCGCCAGCAGGGTGAGGCTGATTAGGGCGTTGAAGCCCCGATCCGCCGCTGGGGCCTGCGCATCAAGCAGGTTGGGTACCAGGGTGAGCAGCAGGCAGAGCACGGTGCTGCACCACACCACAAACATCACCGGGTTGGCCACCGCCAAGCGCGGATCGAGCTTGCGCACCGACTCCACCATCGCCTTCTGCACCAACCCCTGCTGGCGGGGCCGCTCGGTGTAGCGCCGCTCCTGACGCGGACCCCGCGGCATGCGGGGGAACTGAATTCGCGCTGTTGTTGTCATGGCGGCGGCTTCAAGAGGCGAGGGTAAGGGCTTCGGCTATGGGCCCTAGGGCCAGCACCGGGAAGAAGGTGAGGGCACCGAGGATCACCAGCACCACGGCTGTGACGCCGGTGAACAGGCCGGTGTCGGTGCGGAGGGTGCCGGGGCTGGGCTCGATGGCGGGCTTGCGGCGGAAGCCATCGGCAAGCGCCAGCAACGCCGCGATCGGCAGAAAGCGCCCGCCCAGCAGGCTGAGGCTGGTTGTGAGGTTCCACCAGGCGGTGCCATCCCCCAGCCCCTCAAGGCCGCTGCCGTTGTTAGCTGCAGCCGAGGCGTACTCGTACACCACCTGGCTGATGCCATGGGAGCCGGGGTTGCTGATGCCCGCCAGCGAGGCTCCGCCCGCCAGGGTGAGGGCGGCCGGGATCAGCACGAACAGGGGGTGGATCAAAAGGATCAAGCTGGCCCACACCACCTGGGCCTTCTCCACCTTGCGACCCAGGAATTCTGGCGTGCGACCCACCATCAGACCGGTGAGAAACACCGCCAGAAGTACGTACACCAGCAGGTAAGCGATACCGGTGCCTTGGCCACCGACCACCACCTGCAGAAACAGGTTGAACAAAGCGGTGAGGATCGTCAGCGGCATCGCCGCATCGATCGACCCATTCACCGCCCCGGTCATGGTGCCGGTGGTCACCACTGACCAGAGGCCAGTGAGTCCGGCCCCGAAGCGCAGCTCCTTGCCCTGCAGGTTGCCGCCGCTCAACCAGCGTTCGAGCATGGGGTTGCCGGCCTGCTCAGCCGCCATGGACACCACGGTCCCGATCAGCAGCAGGGCGAACACCAGCGCCAGCAGCAGGTTGCTCTGGCGGCGGTTGCCCACGAAGCGGCCGAAGGCATCGATGGTGGCGGCCGGGATGATCAGCATTGCCCAGGTGCTCACCAGGTTGGTGAGCAGGGTGGGGTTCTCGTAGGGATGGGCCGAGTTGGTGCTGACAAAGCCGCCGCCATTCTCGCCCAGCTGTTTGATCGCTTCAAACAGTGCGATCGGTCCCCTGGGCAACAGCTGCTGGCCGCCTTCCAGGGTGGTGATCTCCAGCGGCGGTGCCAGCGTCATCGGCACGCCGCTTACCAGCAAGAACAGCGCCAGTAACAGCGAAGCCGGAATTAACACCCGGGTGAGCGCGCGCAGCAGGTCGAGATGGAAATTGCCGATGGGCCGGCCACTGAATCCGCGGATCACGGCGAAACCGACGGCCAGGCCGGTGGCGGCCGACACGAACATCAAAAACTGCATGGCCCCCAATTGGGCCAGGTTGCCCAGGCTTTGCTCGGGAACCAGGTGCTGCTGGTCGGTGTTGGTCAGGAAGGAGAACGTGGTGTGGAGCGCCAGATCCCAGCGCAGACCACCAAAACCCAGGGGGTTCAACCAGGCCGGTTGAACCAGCAGCAGCGTCAGCGCCACGGCTCCGAACAGGGCATTGCTGATCAGCAAGGGCAGCAGGTAGCCGATCGCGGAGTCGGCGCTGCGGCCGTTGTCACCGATCCAGCGCAGCAGGCCGGTTTCGATCGGTTTGAGCCAGCGGTCCCAGGCCGGCTGGGGCCGCCCGTCGAACACTTCAAACAAATGACGCCCCAGGGAGGGAGCCGTGAGCACGACCGCCGCCAGGTTGACGGCGGCCAGCAGCCAAGGAAGCATGCAGGCTAGGGCGTTAATTCAGACAAATTCACTCTCTAGCGGCTGCGGCTGCTTGCACAACTGCAAAAAAGCAGAGATGGCAGGCGCCCACCGCCCATCAGGCGCTCCAATCGCCCCACCCCCGCAACAGCGCCGCCGGCTCTTCCCGCTCGGGCTTTGGCAGCCAGACGCCGCCGCGCAGCACCCGGCGCTGGGGGGAACGGGCTAGCAGGTCGCTCCAGTTGTGGGCGTCGAGCACCACCAGGTCGGCGGGGGATCCGGGCCGCAGGATGCCATCCCACTCCAGCTGCAGCAGCTGGGCGGCGGCGGTGCTGAAGGGGCTCAGGCCCTGGCGGCTCCAGGGATGCAGGTGGCTGGCCACCACGGCGAAGCGCAGCACCTCCAGCGGGTCGAAATCACCGCCCGGAAACCAGGCGTCCTGGACGTTGTCGCCCCCCACCGCCACCACCACGCCACTGTTCTGCAGCTGGCGGATGGGGGCCTGGGTGCGCCGGGTGGGGGTGGCCTCGGCGCGGCGATCGAGCAGCCAGAGATTGGTGCTCGGCAGGGCCACCACCCCCAGGGCCAGCCGCGCCATGCGATCCACCAGCCGCTGGCAGGCCCTTGGCGGCAACAGGGCCATGCTGCAGGCGTGGCTGCAGACCACCGGCACCTGCAACCGCTGCCGCTCCAGGGCCTCACACACCAGCCGCACGCCCCGACCCCGGTGGCTGAGGCCCTCATCGAGGTGCAGGTCGACGCCGCAGCCCAGCTGGTCCGCCAACCGCAACGTCTCCAACACCGCGTCGCCATCGCCGGAGCCGTTCCCAAGCGGGCCGCCGATCACCCCGCCCAGCCGGCCGCCCCGTTCTGCCAGCCAGCGTGCCTGACTGCGGCCCTGCGGCGTGCCCCAGTGCTGGATCGGCACCAAGCCCACCAGCTGCAGTTCCAGCCGATCGGCCCAACGGCGCCGCAGGCCATCGAGCACCTCCAGGCTGAGGTCGCCCCGCTCGCCCCCGCAGTCGACATGGCTGCGGATCGCCCGCAGACCCTGGCGCCAGGCCCGTTGCAGGGCCCTCTCGGCCCGCTGCTCTAGATCCTCGGCGGTGCGGCAGCTGGTTTCGGCCTGGTTGGCGGCCATAGCGGCCGCGATTGTGCCGGCGCGATTGGCGAAACGGGCGGCGCTGAAGGCCTTGTCCAGGTGGGCGTGGGGTTCCACCAGGGGTGTGAGGGCCAAAGGCGGCTCGGGGGGGGCGGCCCCCTGCGCGTCGCGTCCCGCCACCGCTTCGGGCGCCGGATGCAGCGCCTGGATGCGCCCCGATTCAACCTCCAACACCACCGACACCAAGCCGTCGGCATCCCCCTGGGGCAATCGCCCATCCCAGGGATCCAGCAGCATGCGGGGGATGCGCAGGGGCGGCAACAGGTTCAAGGCTCCAGCCCCTGCTGACGGCCGGTGCGGAGCACCACAAAGCGACCCGCCGCCGCCAAGGTGGTGGCCTTGTAGCGGGGGATCTGCCATTGGGCCAGTTGCTGGCCGCCCAGGTTGGTGGTGTACAGGCTGAACAGGCCGAAATTGCGACGGCGCGTGCCCTGGCGTGCCCAGGCCCCCAGGGGCGTCCGCTGGGCGCGCACCAAGCCGGGACAGTCACGTACCACCACCCGCATCAACATCGGCAGGCCCCCATCGCTGCAAAGGTCCCGCGTCAGCTGCTCCACCAATTGGTCAGCGGCGAAGTCCTCAAACGCCGCGGGACCCGGATTGGTCAGCACCAGGCCGCCACCCACGGCCAAGGCCGCCAGGGCACCAAGCACCGAAGCCGGAAGGGGGGAAGACAACGGGGAAGGGCAAGATCAGACCGGCACGGCCACCATGGCAAAGACCCCGGGGCCGTGGTGTAAGTTTGCCTCTACGCGGCGGGCGTCGCCAAGTGGTTAAGGCAGTGGCTTGTGGCGCCACCATTCGGGGGTTCAAGTCCCCTCGCTCGCCCTGTTCACAGCCAAGGTCCTTGAACGGGCCTTTTTTTTTGACTGATTGGGACAGCGGGCGAAGCTTATTAAGACAACCTCTGTAGCGAGGCGGTTTGCCTTATCAAGCCGGTAGGCATAGCGATGGCAGCCAGGCTTGCAGGCCATGTCTTGCTGAAGTGTGCTTGTACGAGGCGCCAACAATTCTGAACAAGGTCCCGAAGGACCGGCGTGACCACCACGGGCGCTTAGCGTGCCAAGCCACCGCCTCTCCCGGCCTGCCGCCGGGCGCTGCTTTGACCCTGCGGCTCACCAACACGCTCACCCGTCGCCTGGAGCCGTTCGAGCCCCTCGAAAGCGGCCGGGTCTCGATCTATTGCTGCGGCGTCACGGTGTACGACCTCTGCCACCTGGGGCATGCCCGCAGCTACATCGTCTGGGATGTGTTGCGCCGTTATCTGCAATGGAGCGGCTATGCCGTCACCTACGTCCAGAATTTCACCGATATCGACGACAAGATTCTGAAGCGGGCGGCAGAGGAAAACAGCACCATGGCCGCCGTCAGTGAACGCAATATCGAGGAGTACTGGCGGGACATGGATCAGCTCAATATCTTGAGGCCCGATCGCACCCCCCGGGCCACCCTCTGCCTGGATGCGATCCGCACCATGATTGGCGAATTGGAGGCAAAAGGAGCGGCCTACAGCGCCGACGGTGATGTCTATTTTGCCGTTACGGGCAAAAGCGATTACGGCAAACTCAGCGGCCGCGATCTAGAGCAGCAGCAGGAGGGCGCCAGCGGCAGGCTCAACCAGCAAGAAGAAAACCGCAAACGTCACCCCTTTGATTTTGCCCTCTGGAAAGGGGCCAAAGCGGGTGAGCCCAGTTTCGCTTCGCCGTGGGGAGAGGGACGGCCCGGCTGGCATATCGAATGCTCGGCCATGGTGCGCCAAGAACTGGGTGAAACCATCGACATTCACCTGGGTGGAGCCGACCTGATTTTTCCGCACCACGACAATGAAATCGCCCAGTCCGAAACGGCCACCGGCCAAGCCTTGGCCCGCTACTGGCTCCATAACGGCATGGTGAATGTCAACGGCGAGAAGATGAGTAAATCCCTGGGTAATTTCACCACAATCCGGGCCCTGCTGGCCGATGGCGTCAGCCCCATGACCCTGCGCCTGTTTGTGCTGCAAGCCCACTACCGCAAGCCCCTGGATTTCACCCGGGCGGCCCTGGAGGCGGCAGCGACCGGTTGGCAGGGGCTGAGGGCGGCCTTGGCGATTGGCGAGACCCTGGGTTGGACGACAGTGAGTGTTGGCCTGCCCGAGCCGGCCTTGTCGGACGAACTGGCCGCCAGCCGTGCCCGTTTCGTCGCCGCCATGGACGACGACCTCAACACCTCGGCCGCCCTGGCCGAATTGTTTGACCTGGCCAAACCGCTGCGGGGCCTGGCGGGGCGATTGCGCACTGTGGATGCCAGCCAGTACGCCCTCAGCCAGGCAGAACAAAACCTGCAGCAACGTTGGCAATTACTGGTGCAACTGGCCGGGGAGGTGCTGGGGCTGATTGTTACTCCTAATCGCCAAGCCTTGGGTCTGGATGACAACGCAACGGCCCCCGTAGGTGTCAGTAGCCCAGCTACAGCCCCAGCATCAGCTGGCTTCAACCAGGAAGGAATACCAGCAAGCACCCTGGAGACTGAAACGATTAACTATGAAAAAATTATCTATGAATTCATACAGCAACGCTGGCAGGCGAAAAGCCAAAAAGACTACGCCAAAGCCGACCAATTACGCGATACACTCATCAATGACTACAAGGTCGAGATCTTTGACAAAAAAGCCGGAATCACCACAGCTACCGGCGGTGTTCTGCAGCAAACAGTCGTCAGCTTCGATCCTGCGACCCGGCCAAGCGATTCCCCCGACACGTCCGCTTAAGGATCTTCCGACGACGGTGGTCGGGTTGTCTGCTTCATGGCCGCCTCAATGCGGCGGATCCGCACCAGGGTTTGTTGCCACACCTCCAGGCGAAACGCGGCGGCAGCATCGCCTGATGTCGCTTCCTGCCGGGTGGCCTGCACCAGGGCCTCCAGCTCACCGCCCTGCTCAAAGGCTTCCCACAACTGCCGTTCGAGGCGGGCCCGGGCGATGAAATTCCAGCGCTGCAACCAAAGCATCCCGTGGCCCCTTGAGGGGTTCAGTTAAGACCCCCGTCAGCCCAGCCGTGCCGATCCAAGGCCGGTGACAAACTGAAGCGCCGTCGCCCCCCTGGGATCCTCACTTTGAAAGCCATTGCCGTGCTGGGCTCCACCGGCTCCATCGGCACCCAGACCCTGGACATCGTTGCGGAGTTTCCGGATCGCTTCCGGGTGGTGGCCCTGAGCGCCGGCAACAACCTGGCGCTGCTGGTCGAGCAAATCCAACGCCACGCCCCGGAGGCCGTTGCCCTGGCCGATCCGAGCCGACTCGGGGAGCTGCAAGAACGGCTGGCGGCCCTGGAGCCCAGCCAACGGCCGCCGCGCCTGCCCCAGTTGCTGGGGGGCCGGGAGGGGATTTGTGCGGTTGCCGCCTGGTCCAGCGCCGAGCTGGTCGTCACCGGCATCGTCGGCTGCGCCGGCCTGCTGCCCACCCTGGCCGCGATCCGGGCCGGCAAGGATCTGGCCCTGGCCAACAAGGAGACGCTGATTGCGGCAGGACCGGTGGTTTTGCCCGAATTGGAGCGCAGCGGCAGTCGGCTGCTGCCGGCGGATTCCGAGCACTCCGCCATTTTTCAGTGCCTGCAGGGCACCCCCTGGCCCGAAACGGCCCGCCTGTCGACGGGGCGCCCCACACCGGGCCTGAGGCGCATCCAGCTGACGGCCTCCGGCGGCGCCTTCCGGGACTGGCCGGCGGCGGACCTGGCCAAAGCCACCGTGGCCGATGCCACCAGCCACCCCAACTGGAGCATGGGCCGCAAGATCACGGTGGATTCCGCCACCTTGATGAACAAGGGGCTGGAGGTGATCGAAGCCCACTATCTGTTTGGTCTCGATTTCGACCACATTGAGATCGTCATCCATCCCCAGTCGATCATCCACTCCATGGTGGAGTTGGCCGATTCCTCCGTACTGGCCCAGCTGGGTTGGCCGGACATGAAGCTGCCGATTCTGGCCTGCCTCAGCTGGCCCGAGCGGCTTGACACCCCCTGGCGCCGCCTGGACCTGGCCGAGGTCGGCCAGCTCACCTTCCGGGCGCCGGACCGGGCCAAGTACCCCTGCATGGAATTGGCCTACGCCGCCGGGCGGGCGGGGGGCACGATGCCGGCGGTCCTCAATGCCGCCAACGAACAGGCCGTGGCCCTGTTTCTGGAAGAACGCATCCATTTTCTCGACATCCCTCGCCTGATTGAGAAGGTCTGTGATCGGCACCGGGCCGACCTCAGCGCCAATCCTTCCCTGGCCGATGTGCTGGCGGTCGATGGCTGGGCCCGCCAGGCGGTGCTGGAAGCTACCGGGCAGGGCCTGTATAAAGCAACGGGGCAGAGCCCAAATACTGCCGCCGCCCCGGCCGCTCTACCGGCATGAAGCGTTCCATCGCCAGATCTTTGTGAGCCGCGTCAGTCACCACCTGCTGCTTTGCGCCACCCCCACCAAGGCCCTCTGCTGCCCCGATCCAGAACTCGGCGCCGCCAGCTGGGTGCGCCTGAAGCAGCTGGTGCGGGACTTGGGCCTGGAGGATCCCGCCCGGGAGGAGGGCATCGTGCTGCGCGGCAAGGCCGACTGCCTGCGCATCTGCGCTGCTGGACCGATCCTGCTGATCTGGCCCGATGGGGTGGTCTATGGGGGCGTGAGCGCCGAGCGGATCGAACCGATCCTGCGGCAACACGTCATCGGTGGGGTGCCGATTGAGGACTGGGTGGTGGCGCGACACCAATTCGGAGGGCACAGGCAGCGATCAGGCTGAAGCGAAAACCACCCCCTAATCGCTTCACCCCATGAAGCGCTTAGCCTGAAGGGAAGGACCCGAGCTGGATCTGGCCCAAGATTGCACCCCTACGACGACGGCAATGGCCGCCTGGCCCGAGCGACCAGCGACCGCCTCCTGGCCCAGGCCACAAGCCCCTCCAGCGGCGAGGTGCGGCTCAGTCGCGCCCTTGGCCTATCGGCCCAGATCCTGCGCGAGCGAGAGGGGTACTACACAGTGCTGGAGCGCTGCCAGCGGGGCGATCTCGACGGGACGAACTGGCTGATCTGGTTTCTGGAGCGGCTGATCGCCGCCGCCCAGCTCAACCAGGCCGTGATTGAAGCGGTGCACCGTAAGGCCGCCTTCTGGTGGCACCACCGCCACAGCGGCTTCAACGCCCGCCAGCAGAAACTGCTCAATCGCCTGCTGGATGCGGAACCGGAAGGCTTCAGCGGCAGCCTCAGCCTGCGCAAGGCGATCGGCCTCACCCGCGCCAGCCGCGCCACCGCCTGGCGCGACCTGGCCGACCTGGTGGCCAAGCAAGCTCTCGAACCGATCGGCGCCGGTCGCAGCAGCGCCTACCGGATCCGCTGGCCGGGTTGAGGCTCGTATCGCCCTTGCTGCTGTAACCGGCGCCGAGGTGAGCCATGACAACCGCCGCCTAAAACCACGGATGCTCTGACTGGCAGGCCCGTGCTGCCCGGCCCCATCCGATCGGCATCCTCAGCCTGCACGCAGGCCATGGCGATGAGCATGTTCTGGCGGAAGGCCGCGTCGGCTCGGCTGTGTGGTAATGCTGCTCAGTGCGATGGTGCTGATCTTTGTTCATGGCCCCAAGATGCTGGCGATGATCGGCGATGGCACCTTGCTGGCCAGCTTGGTTGTAATCGTCTTTGGCCTTTTGTTTGGCGAGTTGCTCAGAGGGGGCCGACCTGGGCATTCCCGGCGCCCTCGCCTCTGCAGCGGTGGCGCGGCATCCCGCCATCACGCTGCTGCTGGCCACTGGCGCTTTCCCCCAGCTGCATCCCACAGTGATCGGCAAAGTTCTGCTCTAATTTCTTGCAGCCATTGTGCTTCCAATTCTCTTGATGCATTGGCGCAAGAAAAAGGGCATGGTTCATATTTAAGTTCCGCGTTTAAATCTTCAAATCCTTAACCAAGGAGAAGG
The DNA here is from genome assembly GCA_026389315.1 of Cyanobacteriota bacterium. Classification (GTDB taxonomy): domain Bacteria; phylum Cyanobacteriota; class Cyanobacteriia; order PCC-6307; family Cyanobiaceae; genus Cyanobium. Next base: position 4,534 of record JAPLIC010000069.1, on the reverse strand, counting down.
TCTTACTTGACAATTAGCCGGAGTGCTTTATGAAAAAAGCCAATATAAGTAACAGCATTTAGCCCCAATTCCTAGCTCCTCAGCAGTCCCTCCCAACCGCGTTGACAAACAAATTGCTAGGTAGTTGAAATTGACTGCTGTTGTTTGGCAAACAATTTGACGCTTGATCCGCCAAGTGTTGTTAAATTTCATGCTTTTACCCCCTGGTTTTAACTGCCATATGGCCACCCATAGTTAATTCAGGGCATAGCGTCGGCCCGAAATTTTCAATAAATAATTCGAAAACAGATATGTTAAAAGTCATTATTCAGGAAAAATTACTTTCAATGACCGTAGTCAAAAGCCATTCTGCATTAGACTCTGGATACGATAATTGCAGATCTCTCACCTGTTCTTTTAAGGATTTCCAAAGGGGAGATAGCAAGGTTGAACGGCCGGGACCTTTATGCTGGGAAATCCAACAGGGCCCCATAAAGCTGATGGCTTTGGATTCTAGAAGACGCACAAAATATATATTTAATAAAGGTAGGTAGGATTCACTACGCAGAATTAATGGTAACGGGTGCTTATCCAAAGCAACCTTTAAAACCTCAATTGCCAGTTTAGATGTAAGACTATCTGAGAGACCCCAAGCTAAACATCTCTGCGTCCTGCTATCTACCAACAAGGCGACATAACGAGCCGAATCCGAGCAAGGCCAAAAGTTGAGATCAAAGATCCATTGCTCTTCCATCATTTCAGCTTCCTCTTTATGTAATGGAAAGAAAGGTATCTGAACCAAGCCTTCAGATATGAACTTTATCAATTTTCGCTCAAAAGCGGCAAAACCCATGCTGCACAATTGATTATGAAGACTGCTTTTAGAAACTAAATGGTTATTCGCTTGCAAATGCTTGATTAAAGTAGGATAACTAGCACTTGCGTTGTTTTCACAAAAGCGATCAATTAAATGCATAATATCTAATAATTTTTGCTTAGTGGGACGATGACGATAATAATAACCTGACCTTGTAATGCCAAGCAACTCACATTGACGACGCAACGAGATACGTGGATTGTCGGGCTCGGTCACTGATCTCAACGTGTTCTGATTGAAGCTGTAGAAGTTTTTTTTTAGCCAATCAATCTCTTGATTCAACTTGTCATTTGTAACTTCAAGCTTCGCCAGATCATGCTTGATTTTAAACAGGGCTTCATTGCAGCTAGACGTGTTCAGCTGGCGGTAAACTTCTGGTAAACGTGTAACAAGTTGTTGCTTCCATTGGCAAACCTGTACTGGATGTACTTCGTAGATGTTTGCGATTTCAGCCAATGTCTTTTGCCCATTGAGGGCTTGCAATGCAACTTGAGTTTTGAACTCTGGGGAATGTTTCCGACGTTTTGATCCCATTGCTCTGTTGATTAAGTCATACCGAGAGTATGGCAAGACAGCCCTTTAACGATGATAATGGTCCGAATTTATGGAAACATCTGAATCACACTTGACCCTGCAGATTGCCATGGGCTAGAAAGTGGGAGCCCCTCAAAAGGCACCTTTTCATTCACTATCTCTCCATGAAAAACAAATTTGCAGTTGCAGCCGTTGTGGCTATTTTCTGCGCTCCTGCAGCTAGCTTTGCTGGCACATCAGCAGACATCAACGCCTCTGGTACCGCCAGCTCTTTCTGTGACATCTCCAACACAGGTGGTCCTATTTCGCTGTCAATTTCAGCTAATAAGGACAAGCTAAGCGGCACCAGCGCCTATGCGTTTACGGCAAACGGTGACGCCTTTGTTTCCCTCAGTGCGCTAACTCCTAGTGGACCTCAAGGGGCAGCTGCCTTTACGCCGTCCGTCAACCTTGCCAACTTGGTGGCAAGCACTTCCTCGACCCAAGCCGTGGATGGTGCTGCCAAAACTGGTGTAAACAAACTCACCGGAGCGATTACTACTGAAATCATCCAAAACAACTCCAGCGAACTGCTTTCTGCTGGGGCTTATTCACTGGCTACCACTGCCACCTGCACCGCACTCTGATCCATGAAGCGTCGTTTTCTGCTTTTAGCAGTTCTATGGTCTGGGCAAGTTTCTGCCCAGACTGTTTTTCTTGACAAGAAAGAGTATGCCGCGCGCAATCAAACCGCACGTATCAAGCTCCAAGTCTCCCATTCACGATCAGAACCGGTATCCCTCACGGTCAGGGTCAAGGGTCCCACCAGTGACCCCACCAAAGCGGGTGAAGTTTTGACGGAAGGCGTTGTAATTTCGCCAAGCAGCTTCAAGCTGGCTCCAAATAAGATGAAAAAATTAACACTCACACTTACCACTAATGTAACTACAAAAACTCCTTTCTTTCTATGCGCTCTTTACATCCCACCAGTCGAACGCAAAGAAACCCAAGGAGGAGCTACAACTGGCTCCGCACTTTTGGCTACGGAATCTTGCTCTCGCTTCTGGGTCACCCCGTAATGGCCGTAGATAGTATATCGGTTAACAACGATGCTACCTACGCCCCCCAACCAAGGCTTCAGGTTGATATGGACGACGGCAGCACATGCTCTGTAACAGACCGTTCTCCCCCTGCGCTTGTCGTCTATGGCCGCTGGCGCAAGGGAAATGAAGCCTCTAGTACAACACCAAACGTACCTGATATAACGAACATTTCAGATGGTATGGGTGGCGGTATTGCATTACTGGTACCGCTTGGGGGTACTGGTTACAAAAACAGTTGCAGTGGTTTATTACAGCTGCAAATGAACCGGGCCAAACTGGCACTAGCCAAGCAGTTACTTGATGATGGCCTGATCACCGATGAAGAGATGAAGAAAACCGTAGCGAGTATGCGCCGCTCACTTGGGATCCAATAAAAACTATCTTTCCAGAATGCCAACAATCAATCGTTGAGAAAATTGTTGGCTGGAATTATCTTTTACAATTATTTGTTAGAATTGCGGCAAGAATCCAATTGATAACATTGTTTTTGCTAATCCACCTTGGTAAAGCGATCGACGCATAAGCCCTGTCCCTCTCGCCCCACCGGTCCGTCCCCCAAGGCGAGTGGGCTTTCCCAGTTACCCGGTCGACAGAAAGTTAAGCCAATAAGTTGAAATCATAGCGTTCAGGATATGCGGTTTAGCTCTTGCCAAGCCCCATGGAACCAGAGCTGGCCACCATCACCACCAAAGGGGAGGTGAACAGCCACAAGTCGATCCTATCTGGAAATCTGAAAACAGGCATTTTAATATCAAAACCAGGACAAATCGAATTGCCAATATGTTTCATTGCTGCCAGCCATGTCCAGAACCGACGTTATGGGTTGTGGGAGGTAGTAAAGGAAATCAGATTCCATTTCACAGAAAAGCTTAATTTTGCTCTGCTTCGCAACTACCAGACGCGCGGTGTAAGCTGCTAGAGAAATTTCTTGCAATCTAGTTATGATCGGCCCTGTCACCCGCGGCGCTCTTGGTTTCGCCATAGCCCTAGGCACCTCGGCCCTTCTTGCCGCGCCAGCCCAGGCATTGGTGTTCAATGCAGTTTTAGGCCCGGAGGCTGCGGGTGCAACGGGCAGTGGCACCGCTTCGCTCACGATTGATGAGCTAACCAACCTAATGGCCATTCAGGTTCACTTTCAGAGCCTCAGCGGCAACACCAGTGTGTCCCACATCCATGGTCCAACCGCTAGTCCGTTTGCCGGCAACGCAGGAGTAATGACAACCACCCCAACCTTCAACGGCTTCCCTACGGGCGTCAAGTTCGGCACCTACAGCACCACCCTAAATCTCCTCCTCGCCACCACCTAAGGTTCCGCCTTCCTCACCGCCAATGGCAACTCAGTGCCAGTTGCCCGCAACGCCTTCCTGGCGGCCCTAGCCGGCAACAAGGCCTACCTCAACATCCACACCACCGCCTTCCCCGGCGGGGAGATCCGCGGCTTCTTCATGCAGCAAGTACCCGGCCCCTTGCCGGTTCTTGGTATCGGCGCTGCCTTGGCCTGGAGCCGGCGCCTGCGCCGCCGCCTGGCCGCTAATGCAACCTGAGTCGCCCTGGCCCAGGAGGCCACTGCGGCCCTGTTTATCAGTCCTCCCCTTGGCCTATCAGCCCAAATACGGCGCCAGCGGCAGAATATTTATAGGAGCTTCTAGTATCATGTCCCAGAAATCTGTGAGCAAAGGCGTTGCAGCTCCTCCAGGATCGAATCTGCAGTTGCAGTTCAGCTGAAAGGAGCTGCGGCTTTGTTGTAGTTGGCGATGGAGTGTTCGATTTATTGCAAGCAGAAGCCCTTCGGGCTACGGCGATCAGCTCTTTGACGCTTGAGAAGCTGCTGCGCCGGATCGCTCGCTGGGTGATGATCCCAAACCAGCGCTCCACCTGGTATAGCCTCCGGCCGACTTCGTCTACAGCCAGGAGGCATAAGTCGGGGTAGCGCCCCTTCGAGTGGTGTAACTCAGGAGGTCCTGGGACCCTTTTGGAGGGTGAACAGGAGCAGTCGGAGAATGACTGCTTGGAGGCTGATTGCTCAACCCCATTAAACCACTATAAACCCTGATCGCTGAAT
>JAPLIC010000049.1 GCA_026389315.1 Cyanobacteriota bacterium | reverse complement strand
GGGTCAGGCGGAAGGAGACGCCACAGCAATGCTGATGTGGCAGGTCTGTTTCTTGATGGCGTAGGCGCGGCCCTGGGCGCGTGGACGGAAGCGCTTCAGGGAAGGCCCCATGTCGGCAATGGCCTGGCTGATGATCAAGGTAGAGGGGTCAAGACCGAGATTGTTTTCGGCATTGGCTACCGCAGAACGGAGAACCTTGGTAATCGGTCCCGTGGAGCGATAGGGCATGAACTCGAGCATGATCAGGGCATCGCGATAGGTGCGACCTCTGATCTGGTCGAGTACGCGCCGGACCTTGGAAACGGAACCGCGGATGTAGCGGCCGTGAGCTTGGGCAGTGATGGTGTTTGCCATTGAATCAACGTCCTCCCTTCTTGTCCTTGGTGTGACCGCGGAAGGTGCGGGTTGGGGCGAATTCGCCCAATTTGTGGCCCACCATCTGTTCGGTCACGTAGACCGGAACGTGGGCCTTGCCGTTGTGAACGGCAATGGTGTGGCCGATCATCATCGGCAGGATGGTGGAGGCCCGTGACCAGGTTTTGATCACGGATTTGTCGTCGTCGGTGTTCTGCTTCTCGACCTTGCGAAGCAGGCTGTCGGCGACAAATGGTCCTTTTTTTAGTGAGCGTCCCATGGTGGATCAGGCGTACAACGAAGCGAAGTAATTCATCAAGCGTCCCGTCCACCACGGCTCCGCTTGGAGGTGCGGCGACGTTTGCGGAGCACAAAGCGGTTACTGGGTTTGTTCCGCTTACGGGTCTTGAGACCAAGGGCTGGTTTGCCCCAAGGGGTCACAGGACCAGAACGTCCGATGGGCGCGCGACCTTCGCCACCGCCATGGGGGTGATCGCATGGGTTCATGACACTGCCTCGCACCTCGGGGCGTCGGCCGAGCCAGCGTTTGCGGCCAGCCTTGCCGAGGCTGGTGTTGCGTTGTTCGGCGTTCCCGACCTCACCGAGGGTGGCATAGCACTCCCGACGCAGGAGACGGACTTCCGTCGAGGGCAGCTTGAGGGCGACGTAGTCCCCTTCCTTGGCCACGACCTGGGCACTGGCCCCTGCCGTGCGCACCATTTGGCCACCACGACCTGCGTACAGCTCAACGTTGTGGACGCTGGAGCCGAGTGGAATGGCGGAGAGGGGAAGGGCGTTGCCGACTTCAATCGGGCTTTCGGGACCTGAGATGACGGTCTGGCCGACAGCAATACGCGCGGGAGCCAAGATGTAACGCTTCTCGCCATCGCTGTAATAGAGCAATGCTAAGCGAGCATTGCGATGGGGATCGTAATGAATGGCGGCGACACGGGCCTGAACCCCGTGCTTGTCGCGCCGGAAATCCACCAGGCGGTAGAGGCGCTTGTGTCCACCACCACGATGGCGGCAAGTGATGACACCGCGATTGTTGCGACCCTTGCGGCGATGCTTGGCCACAACAAGACCACGCTCGCGACCGCGACCGGTGATCTCGCTGAAGTCGGTGACCACCAGGGTACGGGTGCCTGGACTGGTGGGTCTGTAGTTACGGATTGCCATGACGATTCAGACCCTCAGGACTCAGGGAACAACTGGATGGAGCTGCCATCGGCCAGACGCACTACAGCCTTCTTGACTTGAGCACGTTTGCCGGCGAAGCGACCAACACGCCGGGAACGACGGGGAGGATTCATGGTGCTGATTCCAATGACTTTGACGTCAAAGAGAGTTTCCACCGCAGCTTTGATGTCGGGCTTGGCTGCCCGATGATCCACCTCAAAGGTGTATTGATTTAGGTCAAGGGCTCGGGTGGCCTTCTCGGTGATCAGAGGGCGACGGATCACATCCGCCAACCGATCGGTGAAACGTTCAGCCATCTCCGTAAACCTCCTGGATTTTGGCGAGTGCTTCTTCGTTCAACACCAGCTTGGAGGCGTTGAGCAGGTCGAAGACATTGAGCTGGTCGGCGGCGATCAACTTGACCTTCTCAAGGTTGCGCACCGAAAGGCGAACTTCCTCAGAGGCTCCATCAATGACCAACAGGACCTTGGCATCAGCGGCGATGCCGAATCGCTGCAGGGCCGCTGTGATTTCGCGGGTCTTGGGGGTTTCCAGCCCTTGGGCAAAGCCCTTGACCACGGTGATGTCCGCAACGCGGCTCATCAGGGCGGTCCGCAGGGCAAGGCGACGCTCCTTGCGGTTCATCGCCAGGGCGTAGGAACGGGGTTTGGGACCAAAAACGATGCCACCACCGGGACGAAGTGGGGTGCGAATGGACCCTTGCCGGGCGCGGCCGGTGCCCTTCTGCTTGTAGGGCTTGCGTCCACCACCAGCCACTTCGGCGCGGGTGAGGGTGCTCGCAGTCCCCTGGCGGGCGTTGGCGAGTTGGCGCACAACGGCGCGATGCAAGAGATTAGCGGCGGAAGTTTCCCGTGCGACCTTGAGGTCAAGGGAGACCTGGCCACTTTCCTTGCCCTGCCAATCACGTAATAAACAATGAGCCATGGTGTTTCTCCTCAGGACACCGCGTTGAAGCCCACCCGCTTGGCCGGGCGGATGTTGAGCAGGGCGCCCGGCTTGCCGGGAACGGAGCCCTTGACCACGAGCAGATTGTGCTCGGTATCAACCTTGAGGATGGTGAGTCCCCGGGTGGTGATTTGCTTGCCGCCGTAGCGACCGGCCATCCGTTTGCCGGGATAGACGCGACCGGGAGTGGTGCCGGCGCCTGTGGATCCCGGTTCGCGGTGGTTCTTAGAACCGTGGCTCATCGGACCACGGCTGAAGCCATGACGCTTTTGATACCCGGAAAAGCCACGACCAATGGTGTCACCACTGACGTCAATCTTCTGGCCGGGCTCAAAGGCGGAGACGGTGATTGCCCCACCCAACTCAAGACCGTCGACGCTGGCCACTCGGTACTCCCGCAAATGGCGCAGCAGGTCTTTGCCAGAGTGGGCCAGGTGACCCTTGGCGGGCTTATTGACAAGCTTGTCGCGGATTTCGCCAAAACCCACCTGAACGGCGGAGTATCCGTCGGTAGAGTTGCTCTTGATCTGGGTGATGCGGCAAGGACCCGCCTCGATCACGGTGACCGGGATGGATCTGCCTTCGTCGTCGAAGAACTGGGACATACCCAACTTCTTCCCGAGAATGCCGATGGACATTGGGAAAGGGAACTAAGCCAGCTGGAAAGCCATCGCCAACTCGATATCGAGGAGGCCCTCAGACAACCGGAATTGCCCAGGGATGGCAGGGATCTGAATTCGTGGATCGCAGAACTGTCCTGGATGAAATCCGGGACTGGGGGCTAGCGAGCGAAGTCAGTGGGCTGGGACTTGCGGTTGGAGGCCTGGGAATATCCCAAGTCGTCCCTTTGCAGTTTCCCGACGGTTGGGTGTCGAAACACCTTGGCCGTACTGGCCTGGAGGACCGCCACCACGGACGATCCTTGTGTCGTGACTGGAGGCCCGGCTAGCGGACGGGCACAGAACATCGGCACAAGAATCAAAGATAGCAGATCAAAGGCCCCTTCCCTTAGAGTGCTTCAAGAAGCCAGGTTCCGAAAGCGCGTGAACTGGGGTTCAAACAGCAATTTGACCGTCCCCACCGGGCCATTGCGGTGCTTGGTCACGATCACTTCGGTGATGCCGCGGTCGGCAGTGTCTGGGTTGTAGTACTCATCGCGGTAGATCATCAGCACCAGATCGGCATCTTGTTCAATCGAGCCCGATTCACGCAGATCACTGAGCATGGGCCGTTTGTTGGTGCGGGCCTCGACGCCACGGCTGAGCTGGGAAAGGGCCATCACGGGTACATTGAGTTCCCGGGCCATGCCCTTGAGGCCCCGGGTGATGCGTGAGATCTCCTGTACCCGGTTATCGGGGGTCGAACCCTCCATCAGCTGCAGGTAGTCGATCATCACCAATCCCAATTCCTTGCCGGTTTCAGCCATCAGGCGCCGACAAAGGGAACGCATCTCCAGGACACCGGCGTTGGGTTTGTCATCGAGGAACAAGGGCAGTTCACTGAGTTTGCTGATGGCGTCGCCCAGCAAGGGCCATTCCTCGGGTTGGAGCCGGCCCGTGCGGAGTCGGCCGCTTTCGATGCCCACCTCCATCGACAACAGGCGATAGGTGAGTTGCTCTTTACTCATTTCCAGACTGAATACAGCGACCGGCAGCTTGTGCAACTGGGCCACGTTTTTGGCGATATTGAGCACGATCGAGGTTTTCCCCATGGCGGGCCGACCCGCCACGATGATCAAATCGCTGCGCTGCAGGCCCTGGGTGATGGCATCGAGGTCGTAGAAGTTCACCGGGATGCCGGCGACGGCGGTGCCGAGGGAGCGACTCTCAATCTCGTTGAAGGTGCTTGTGAGGATCTCGGCGGTGGGAATCAATCCCACACTGGGTTTTTCCTGGCTGATGGCAAAGATCTTCTGCTCGGCTTCATCGAGCACCTGCTCCATGGGTTTGCTCTGGTCGAAGCCGAGACGGATGACCTCGTTGCCTGATCGAATCAGCTGGCGCCTGAGGTATTTATCCATCACCAAGCGCGCCACCTGGTCTATCGAGGCGGTGCTGAGGGTGCGTTCCACCAGTTCCACCAAGCGGGCGCTGCCTCCCACCTTTTCGAGGTGGCCGGTGTCGGCGAGCCAAGCCGCCATGGCGGTGAGATCCGTGGGCTTGCCTTGGCTATGAAGCATCAAAGCAGTGCGGTAGATCTCCCTGTGGGCGCCCAGGTAAAAAGCCTCAGGCTGGAGAACGTCTGCCACCCGGCCAATGGCATCCGGGTCCAGCAAGATACCCCCAAGGACCGCCTCTTCGGCCTCCAGATTTTGGGGGGGAAGGCCATCGGGAGTGGCTTCAAAGCCGCCACCCTCGCCCCGAAATTCCCCGCCCCGCTTAGATCGGGGGGCGGGAACCTCGGGGGCGCCAGAGTCGCTCAAGGGAACGGTAACCATGGCCAATCTCGCGGACGACGACGGAGGGTGGAGCTGAAGAGTGGGAGCCTCGCGTACGGATCAGCGGACTCTCCGGCGTGGACGCTACAGGTAGGGTTTTGATTTGGTTGATGGTTGTGAGAAGGCCCCAAAGCCATCCCCCGGGAAGCCATGACCTAGGACGAACCGAGGATTAAAGATGAAGTAAGCCCTGAACGAAGACTGCATCGTTCAGGGCTTGAATGGGCCATCCATGGTCGACGACATCCGACGGATAATGTGGGGATCATCGAAGTGAATGCCCATAAAATTTCTTGCGCTCTTATTTGACTTAGGTCCTGGGGCCTAGAAAATTAGAAGCTGACCACTTCAAGATTTAGCTCTGCGGTGACTTCAGGATGCAACTTGACGACAACTTTATAAGTGCCTGTGCGGTGAATGTCGGGGACAGAGATGTCACGACGCTCGACGGCCTTCTCGGTGGCGGCTTCGATGGCATCAGCCACATCGCCATTGGTCACAGTGCCAAATAGCACGTCATCGCCACCGGTCTGCTTCTTGACAACGAAACGTCCAATGGTGGTCAGGGCAGTCTTCAGTGCTTCCGCTTCAGCCTTAAGGGCGGCTTGGCGCTCGGCCTCCTTGGCCCGACGGTGTTCGACTTGGCGCAGGACGGCCGCCGTTACGGGCACAGCCTTGCCGGTGGGCACCAGGAAATTACGGGCGTAACCGGGGGCCACTTCAACGAGATCCCCGTTCCTGCCAAGGCTAAGTACGTCTTCACTGAGAACAACCTGTACGCGCTTGGCCATGACGACGAAACCGGAAACCTGAATTGGACGATCGTAAACCTTACGTGACCGAACGACTTCTTTGGCGGTGGCCCCGCACATCGGACCTGGGTAAGCGCACATGACTGGCCAGGCCCAGGAGTTGCAAAAGCCTGATGTGCTCCCATGTCAGGTCGATCTGCCCTTTGTCGACGCCATGGCGGGCGGAATGGGGAAAGGCGTGGTGGTTGTTATGCCACCCCTCACCGAAGGTGAGTGCGGCCACCCAGGGGTTGTTTTTGGAGTGGTCACCGCTTTCGTGATTGACCTGGCCCCAGCGATGGGTGGCCGAATTCACCAGCCAGGTGCACTGATACACGATTGCCAAGCGCAGGGGGATCCCCCACAGCACCAAGGACCAGCCACCGACGCCCGTGGCGTTGCCGATCCAGTAGAGTAAGACTCCTAGAATGAGTTGCAGGGATAGGAACCAACGGTTCAACCAGCGGTAATAAGGATCAACCGCTAGATCTCCCGTCAGACGGGGCACGGCAGCGAGGGCCGGAACCCCGACGAGCATCCAGCCCATGTGGGACCACCAAAAGCCGAGGTTGCTGTCGTGGTGGTCGACGGCAGTATCGGAAAATTTGTGGTGGTGCCGGTGCAACCCGACCCAGTCAATCGGGCCGTGCTGGCAGCTCAGGGCTCCGCAGGTGGCCAGGACACGCTCCAACCAACGGGGCACCCGGAAGGAGCGATGGCAAAGAAGACGGTGATAGCCCAGGGTGACCCCCAGGCAGGCGGTGATCCAGTACAGAATCAGCATCGTGACCAGGGCCTGCCAGCTCCAGAACCGTTGCAGCAGGGCTACCAGGGCCAGACCATGGACCGCCGCCATGTAGAGGATGACGCCCCAGCGTGGCCCAGGTGACTCACCGGGACCACTGTGCTGGGCCCGGGCGCGCTCGGGGGACAAAGAGCTGATGGCGGCTCGCCGATGATGGAGCGCCTGGAGCCTGGTGGCAGCTCGGGGGGGGCTGGCGGCGAGCATGGAGACTGAAACGAAATCCAAGCTAGAATGATAGCAGTAAGGATTAGTATTGGATGGGATGCCGAGCAGATATCGCATCGGGTCGTATCGCCTTTGCGCATCTGATTCGCATGTGGCATGCCCGCAACGGCTGGTCCCACAGAGTGTTGCCCTCCCTTGCCGAACACTTGGATCTGGGGCGCGTCCACAATTCCCAGCTCTCAATGCTGCGCAACGGCAAACTGGCTTCCCCTGGGCCCGAGGTGTTTTTGGCCCTGGGGGGCATCAACCGCTGGCTGGCCGAACAAGCGCCCGCAGGCCAGCTCGACCAGGCCTACCTCCAGACCGCGCTGGCCGGCCACCCCGATCTGATCGAGGCCCTGGCGACGGGCGCCGATGCGGTGCGGGACCCCCAAGGTGGGGTCCTCGGGGCCGGTGACCTGTTGGAGGTGTTCGTGGGCCTGCGGCCGGCACCCCCAGCGTTCAACCTCTCTATCAGGGAGGAGGAGGCCGCCACGCTCTCGGCGGCGTTGGCCGACTTATTGACGGCGGGGCGCCCCTGGCGCCAGTGCCGAGACGAGCTGCTGGCGGCCTATCCCGTGGGGCGTCGCGGCCGGCGGGACCGCTTTGCCGCCGTCATGGCCGGCCAGCAGGAGTACGGCGCCACCGAGCTTGAGGCGGAGCTGCCAGACCTGCGGCGCACCCTGGCCCAATTGGGGGGATCGGTTGCCGTGGAACTGGGGCCGGAACGCTTCCTGGAGCTCCTGCGGAATCGAGCCCACTCCCTGGACGAAAACTCCTGCATCCAGCCCCAAGCAGTGGATGATCTGGCCACAGCGATCCGCCGCAAACTGGCTGAGGAATAAACCCCAAGACATTTCAGCGGCAAGATGGCCCCTTCCGCCTCCTGCCCTTGTCCACCCGTTGGGCCCGTGATCATGTGGCCACAGCCCTGGAGCAGATCGCCCCCCTGGTCAGGGCCCATACGGCAGCCATTCGGCCTCGGCTGGCTTCTGTGCTGGAGGCCCTAGCCGCCGAGCGGGTCGGAACCCAGCACTTCGCTTCGGTGAGCGGCTATGGCCATGGCGATCAAGGCCGCGACACTTTGGATCGGGTCTTTGCCCGGGTGCTTCAGGCCGAAGCAGCCGCCGTGCGGCTGCAATTCGTCAGTGGCACCCACGCGATCACCGCCGCCCTCTTCGGGGTGCTGCGCCCCGGCGACCGACTTTTGGCCCTCACCGGCCGCCCCTACGACACATTGGAGGAGGTCATCGGGCTGCGGGGCAGTGGCATGGGCTCGTTGGCGGAGTTCGGCATCGTCTACGACGAACTCCCGCTCACCCCGGCTGGCCTGGTGGATGAAGCGAAGCTGGAAACGGCCCTGTCGATCCCCACCCGGATGGTATTGATTCAGCGGAGTTGCGGCTACAGCTGGCGACCTTCCCTCGGGGTGCGGGCCATCGGTCGGCTGTGCGCAAGGGTCAAGGCTCTCCAGCCCGACTGCCTTTGCTTCGTGGACAATTGCTATGGAGAACTGGTGCAGGATCTGGAACCTACCGCCGTGGGCGCCGATCTGATCGCCGGCTCCCTGATCAAGAACCTGGGGGGCACCATCGCCCCCGCAGGAGGTTATGTGGCCGGCCATCGCCAGTTGGTGGAACAGGCCTGCTGCCGTCTCACGGCGCCAGGCATCGGCAGTGAGGGGGGCAGCAGCTTTGACCTCAACCGTCTGTTGTTTCAGGGGTTGTTTCTGGCACCCCAGATGGTGGCCGAGGCCCTAATCGGCGCCGAACTGGTCGCCACCGTGTTCGCCAATCTCGGCTATGCGGTCAATCCCGAGCCAGGGGAGGGGCGCAGCGACGTCATCCAGGCGGTGCGGCTTGGCAGCGCTGAGGCCATCAAAGCGGTATGTCGGGCTTTCCAATCCGCCTCGCCGGTGGGTTCTTATCTCGACCCCGTGCCCGCGCCCATGCCCGGCTACGCCAGTGACCTGGTGATGGCGGGGGGCACCTTCATCGACGGCAGCACCAGCGAATTCTCAGCCGACGCGCCCCTGAGGGAGCCCTTCGTGTTGTTCAGCCAGGGGGGCAGCCACCATGCCCACACGGCCCTGGCCCTTGAGCGAGCCCTGCCCGCCCTGGTGGATGGGGTTGCCCGGAAGGATTGACCGGCCCCCGGCAGGCGGAACCCCTGTCAGAGTGGCTCCGCCCCCGCTTCCGCCCAAGGCCATGGCGCTCTCCTTCCCCACCGACTGCCGCTACGCCGACAGCCACGAATACACACGTCCCGAAGGCGATCTGGCCCGGGTTGGCATCAGTGCCTTCGCCGTCGATCAACTTGGAGACATCGTCTTTGTGGAGCTTCCCGAGGTGGGGGCTGCCGTGACCCAGGGGCAAAGTTTCGGCACGGTGGAGTCGGTCAAGGCCGTAGAAGAGCTGGTGGCTCCGATCACCGGGACCGTTCAGGCTCGCAATGAGGCCGTGCTGGCGAATCCTGAAGAGTTGCAGAACGACCCCTACGGCGAAGGCTGGCTGCTGGTTGTGGTTCCCAGCGACGTCAGCGAAATCGACACTTTGATGGATGCCGCCACGTATCAGGGCAAAGTCGATGGCCACTGATGGACTGATGGACTGATGGCCTTGTGATGTCTGATCGCTGGCGAGGCTCCCCGGGAGCAGACCAACCTCCCTTAATTTTCCTTAGTATTCCAGCTCTTGATTGAACGCCTGTGAGCGCCCCGTTTCTCGTTCGGCACCTCGGTCCGGGGCCTGACGAACAACGGCTGATGCTTGATGAGCTTGGGCTTGATTCCCTCGAAGCCTTGGCGGCCCAGATCGTGCCGGCCGACATTCTGTTGCCCCAGGCAGCCGCGGCAGATGGCTTGCCTGTCCCCTGCGGCGAAGCCGAGGCCTTGGCTGAGCTAGCCCAAATCGCCGCCACAAACCGTACCTATCGGAGCCTGATCGGACTGGGCTACCACGGCACCGCCACTCCGGCCCTGATCCAGCGCCACGTCCTCGAAAATCCCTGTTGGTACACCGCCTACACGCCTTATCAAGCCGAGATCGCCCAAGGAAGGCTGGAGGCCCTGCTCAACTTCCAGACCCTGGTAAGCGAACTCACCGGTTTGCCGATTGCCAATGCCTCTCTGCTGGATGAAGCCACCGCGGCGGCAGAAGCCATGGCCATGGCGCTGGCGGTCAGCCGCCGCAGCGGAGCCCGCCGCTTTTTTGTCGACGAGGAGGTATTGCCCCAGACCCTGGCGGTATTGCGCACCCGGGCCGAACCTCTCGAAATCACCATCGAAATGGTGCCGGCTGCGGATCTGGCCAGCCGTTGTGCCGCAGGGCTGGGAAGTTCCGACCTGCCGGCCGATGTTTTTGGCCTGTTGCTGCAACTGCCGGGCACAGCAGGGGGGCTGTGGGACCCCAGTCCCCTGCTGGCTGCGGCCCGGAGTGCTGGCATCATCACCACGCTGGCGATCGATCCGCTGGCCCAGGTTCTGCTGGCGCCCGTGGGCTCCATGGGGGCCGACATCGCCATCGGCAGCCTGCAGCGCTTCGGTGTGCCGATGGGCTTTGGGGGCCCCCATGCCGCTTTCTTCGCCACCAGCGACGAATACAAGCGCCACATCCCTGGTCGCCTGGTGGGCCAGTCCCGCGATGCCGAAGGCAACCCCGCCCTGCGCCTGGCTCTGCAGACCCGGGAGCAGCACATCCGCCGCGATAAGGCCACCAGCAACATCTGCACCGCCCAGGTGCTGCTGGCGGTTATGGCCAGTTTCTACGCCGTCCACCACGGCCCCGAGGGCCTTGCCGCCATCGCCCGGACGGTGCTGGAGGGGCGCCGCGCCCTGGTGGCCGCCCTGGCTGAACTGGGTCTGGCCTGCGAAGTCGGGCCTGGATTCGACAGCGTGGCCCTGCGCACCCCCCAGGCTGAAGCCCTGCAGCAGCGTGCGCTTGCGGCAGGGTTCAACCTGCGCCAAGGCCTAAGGGGCGACGGCGATCAAGCCAGCCTGGCCATCAGTCTCGATGAGCTGACCACGGCAGGAGAACTCCAACGCCTGATCGGCGCCCTTGCCGATGACCCAGCCCAGGCGGAACGGGCAACCACCACCCTGGAGCTGAGCCTGGCCAACGCCGCCGCCAGCCCCCTCGAAGAGTTGCTGCCCGAGTTGCCCCTCCGCCATGGCCCCTGGCTGGGCCAAACCGCTTTCCACCGTTATCGCAGCGAAACCGAGCTGCTGCGTTACATCCAACGATTGGCCAGCAAGGATCTATCCCTGGTGCACGGCATGATCCCCTTGGGCAGCTGCACGATGAAATTGAATGCGGCGGCCGAATTGGTGCCCGTCAGTTGGCCCGCCTTTGGCCAGATCCATCCCTTCGCCCCGGCCGACCAGACGCGGGGCTATGCCCGGCTGGTAGCGGATCTGGAGGCCTGGCTCGGCGCGATCACCGGCTTTGCCGGAGTTTCGCTGCAGCCCAATGCCGGCTCCCAGGGCGAATATGCCGGCTTGATGGTGATTCGCGCCTGGCACCGCAGCCGGGGCGAGGGTCACCGGCGGGTGTGCCTTATCCCCACCAGCGCCCATGGCACCAACCCCGCCAGCGCCGTGATGGCCGGCATGGAGGTGGTGGCAGTGGCTTGCGATGGGGCCGGCAACATCGACCTGGCCGATCTGGAGGCCAAGACCATTGCCCATGCCGACGACCTGGCGGCCCTGATGGTTACCTATCCCTCCACCCACGGCGTTTTTGAAACAGGCATCCGCCGCATCTGCCAAATGGTGCACGACCATGGCGGCCAAGTGTACCTCGATGGCGCCAACCTCAATGCCCAGGTGGGCCTCTGCAAGCCCGGCCTCTACGGCGCCGATGTCTGCCACCTCAACCTGCACAAGACCTTCTGCATCCCCCATGGCGGCGGCGGGCCCGGGGTGGGGCCAATCGGGGTGGCCGCTCACCTGGTGCCCTTCCTGCCGGGCCATCCCCTCGTCACCGGTCCTGGTGAAGCCGGCTTCGGCAGCCAGCGGTCGATCGGGCCGGTGTCGGCTGCCCCCTGGGGCAGCGCCGGCATCCTGCCGATCAGCTGGATGTACATCCGCATGATGGGTGGACTAGGCCTGCGCACCGCCAGCCAGGTGGCCCTGCTGGCGGCCAACCTGATTGCCGAGCGCCTGGATCCCCATTTCCCTGTGCTCTACCGGGGCGCCGGCGGGCGGGTGGCCCACGAATGCATCCTCGATCTGCGGCCCCTCAAGCGCAGCTGTGGCCTGGAGGTGGATGATCTGGCCAAACGCCTGATGGATTACGGCTTCCATGCCCCAACCGTGAGCTGGCCCGTGGCAGGTACGGTGATGGTGGAACCCACCGAAAGCGAATCCCTGGCCGAGTTGGATCGCTTTTGCGCGGCGATGGTGGCGATCCGAGGCGAGGCGGCCGCCCTGGAATCCGGCGATGCCGATCCCCTCGACAACCCGCTCAAGCGCGCTCCCCACACCTTGGCCGCCGTGACCGCCGACCGCTGGGAGCGGGCCTACAGCCGCAGCGAAGCTGCCTTTCCCGCCGGTGACCAACAGCGTACCGGCAAGTTCTGGCCGGCCGTGGCCCGCATCGACAACGCCTACGGCGATCGGAATCTGGTCTGCACCTGCCCCTCCGTTGAGGAGATGGCAGTTACGGAACTGGCTGCCTGAGGATTCCGCGGCCTACCGCGAAAGTCCCTTATGGCGCACCATGTCAATTATTTCCGTCAATCCGGTCCCGGTGGCCGGAGAGCCGGATCTGCAGCCATTCATCACAGGGGACCATGAACGGCGACGGCACAGGCGACAATCTTCCAGCCCCCAAGGTGGGCGTGAGGCGGGTCGAAGGCACCAATGTGGTGCGGGTTTCCTTCGGTGTACGACAGGCCCGGCGGGTCCGCCCCGAGCGTCCCGATCACTGGGCCACCTTGGTGCTCCCCTTCCATGGAGCTGGCGGCGGTGGTCCCACTCCTCCCCAGGCTGCTTGAGCACCGCTGAACAGGTCTGAGCAGTGCGCGCGCTCTGCTGTTCAGAAGGGCCCAGTCCTTTGGCTTTCCCTCCTGATGGACCCACTGGCCCACCTGCGGGCAAGGGATCGGTTATCAGACCATGACCGATCACGGGATACGGCCAATCTGGATCACCGCCCCCCTGGGGGTGATGGCGGTCCTGAGGCTGCTGGGGACTCAGGCGGCCTGCAGTTCCGGCTCGCGGTACGGGATGACATTCGCCGTGCGGTTGCCTGCAGATCGGGCAGGCCCAGACGTTCGAAATCGCCTCGAAGGGGTGTCGGCGTCGATGCCGGAATCCGGGTCGCCTACAGCAAAGTCGTCGATCAGCGAGCACATCTTGCAGATCCACTGGCCGGCCACCGGTTCGGCTGCCTCGCCGCCCACCCCTGGCACTCCAATGCCCGGAGGGCCACGCCGTAGCGCTCGGCGTGGTCCTGCTCGATCCGGGGAAGCAGGCCGAAGTTGCGGGCGGCGGTGCGGAAGAAGCAGGCGTGGTTGCTGGATTCGGCCATCTGCTCGTTGAATTCGGTTGTTCCGACCTTAAGGATCCTTTCTGCGCCCCACCCGATGGGGCGCTGCGGCGGATCCCAGCAGCAGTGGCACACACAGGCAGGCGATCACGGGTCCCGGGGGGCTGTCGAGCAGCAGGCTGAGCCCGAACCCACCCACCGCCACCGCCATGCCGATCACGGCCGAGCGCCCCAGGGCCCCACAAAGGCTTGCAGCGGTACGCAGACCGATCAGGGCCGGTGCGCTGAATAACGCAATCGCCAAAATCAACCCCACGGCGGCCATGCCGCTCACGATCACCAGGGTCGTGGCGAGGCTGAGCAGCTGCTGCAGCCGACGTACCGGCAGCCCTGCAGCAGCGGCCCCTTCAGGGTCCACAGCGAGGAACACCAGCTGCTGATAGCGGCCGCAGACCAGAATCAAAAGTAGGCCCAGGGCGATCCCGGCCCGCAGCAGGTCAGCGGGTCCCGCCGTCAGTAGATCGCCGAACAGGAGGCTGTTGAGGTCCACGTCGCCATCGAGGGCCTGGATCAGCAGGACCCCCAGTCCCAGACTGGCCGCGAGCAGCGTGTTGGCTACCACCTCCTGGCCCAAGTCATCCGGCAGGCGACGACTGCTGAGCCGCTCCGCTAACCAGGTGACGCCCAGTCCACTGGCCAGCCCTCCCAAGAGAGGGTCGATTCCCGTCGCCATCGCCAGGGCCACACCCGGCAGCACGGCATGGGCGATCAGGTTGCTGTGCAGCACCCGGCGGCGCACCACCAGAAGCGGGCCGGCCACGCCGCCCATGGCACCGGTCAGCAGCGCCATCAGCAGGGGGAGCAGCCACCAGGCGACCGTGGTCGGGTCTGAACTCATGGCCGCTGCAACCGCTCCAGGACGCGATCGGGCCGGTCATCGGCGCGAAGCGTTGTATCCAGCAGCAGGGCCCGGTCGTACCCCTGCAGGGAATCACCCCAGTCGTGGCTGCTCACCAGCACGATGCGTCCCTGGGCGGCCTGCTGGCGCAGCACTACCAGCAGCTGCTGGCGGGTCGGGGGATCCAGATAGGTGAAGGGTTCATCCAGAAGCAGCAGGTCGGCCTTCTGGACCAGGGCCCGGGCCAGCAGGGCCCGCTGCTGCTGGCCTCCGGAGAGCTGGGAGAGACGCGTATCCGCCAGGGAGGCCAGACCCATGGACTGCAGCGCCTCGGGGATATCCAGCAACGGTTCCGCCGCAGGGGCTGCCAGCGTGCCAAGGGCTACGAGATCCCAGACGGTGATCGGCATCTGCCACTGGATGGCGCTCCGCTGGGGGACCAGGGCAAGCCGCGGCCGTCTTGGGGCCATGGCCTGGCCCGACCAGACCAGCTTTCCCTGGCTTGGGGAGAGCTGGCCGAGCAGCAGTTTCAGCAGGGTGGATTTGCCGGCTCCATTCGGCCCGAGCAGCGCCGTGAGGCTGCCAGGCTCGAGGCTGAAACTTACTTCCGCCAGAACCGTGGGGGAAGCCTTGCCTGGATAGCGGTAACTGACGCCCTGAACCTGAAGCATGGGAGAGGTGGGCAGGGATTGCGCTGCGATGGGAGGCGCGGGGAACTGGATTCCGGGCAGAAGGGAGGGCGGCCCAGGGCTGCCAATGAGTTCATCCGGCACAACCCTAGGGCGGCTGATGGCGGGAATAGTTATCGTTTGCTCGGTTGTTGTTGGGCTTGTGTCGCTGCTGTCACCTCGTCAGGGCTCCGGGTTCAGGCGGTTCCGCGTTCGGGGCTGGCCAACCCCCATGTCCAGGCCATGGCTGGCCACTCTCGTTCTGGGCGCAGCCTTGCTGCTGCCGCCTCCCCCTGCCCGGGCGGCCACCGTCGTTGCTGCGGACGGCGTGCTCTGCGACCTCACCCGCACCCTGGCAGACGGCTTGATCACGGTGGTCTGCCTCCTGCCCGCCAGCCAGGACCCTCACCAGGCGGCGCTGCGGCCCAGCGATCGCCAGGTTCTGGCCCAGTCCGATTTGGTGCTGGTCAATGGCTATGGCCTCACCCCCGCTCTCACCAAGGTGCAGGGGCGTCGGCCCCAGGTGGCGGTGGCGGAGCTGGCGGTGCCGAACAGCCCCAGCTTCGAGGGTGCCGGCGGTCTGCGGGACCCCCATGTCTGGCATGACCCCCGCCAGGGCGCCGCGATGGTGCGGCTGATCGCCGAACGCCTGGTTCCCTTCACGGACCAGGACAGCCGGCTGCGCTCCCGCAGCCAGCAGGCCGCTGTGGTGCTCACCGATCTCGACGCCTGGACCGCGCGACAGATCGCGACGCTGCCCCCTTCTGCCCGGGTGCTGGCCAGCGGCCATCGTGCCTTCCGCAGCTTCGCGCGGCGCTACGGCATCCGGGAGCTGGCCGTGATCGAATCCTTCAGTACCACCGGCCTGCTGCGGCCCCAGGGGCTCAATCAGGTGAGTGATGCCTTGAAGCGTTCCGGGGCCCGCGTCATCTTCCCCGATCGTCTTCCCCCCTCGAAGGCCCTGCGGCGCATCTCCCAGCGCAGCGGAGTTCCGATCAGTTCCGTGGCCCTCGTGGCCGATGGCCTGGCAGCCAAGGCCAGTTACGTGGATACCTTTACTGCCAATGTCTGCACCTTCGCGGAAGGTCAGGGCGGCAGCTGCGACCGGGCCGGCGGCCAGCAACTGGCGCGCCGCTGGGCGGCGATTCGCTGAGTGCGGCGGCGCACCCCGGCTTGGCAGCACTCTTCGCCTCGTTCTTTCAGCTTTCGGTCAATCCCTCCTCCCCGTCGTCCCTTCATCCGCGATTCCGTCATGGCTGTTCCGTTCTCCTGCCGCGTCCGCTGGCCGCTGAGCTCAGGCCTGGCAGGGCTCCTGCTGCTCTCCGGCGCACCTGCCCTGAGCCATGGCGGTGATGGCCAGGCCGGCCGGGTGGCTCCGGGCCAGTTCCGCGTGCTGCCTCTGATCACGATCGAGGGCCACGGCGGCTTTGAGAACAACATCGAGGGCCAGCCCCGTCACTACGCCATCGATGCCCAGTTGGGCACGGTGCTGGAGTGGGGTCTCAACAACGGTGGCGTGTTTGCCATCGAGATGGAAGTGGGCCCGGCCTTCGTGTGGGGTGAGGCCGAGCATTTCTATGGCCAGGTGGAACCGGCCGGCGAGGAGGAGGAGCACGACCACCACGGGCTGCCGGGCTCGAACTGGCGCCGCACCGACATCAAGGGCCGGCTGCAGCTGGTGTACCAGCCGACACGCCGGCTCGAACTGAGCGCCGAGTGGATGCCCTACCTGATCACGTCCAGTCAGGGTGAAGATGTACGCGGCCTGCGCCAGCAGCTCTCGCTGGCCGGCACCATGGCGCTTGGTGATGGTGATGTGAACTTTGCGCTGGGCGATGGGCTCGAGACGATTGCCGACGGCCTCTTTCTGGCGGTGGAGAACCGCAACGGCTGGGATTCCACCGGCACCTACCTGGGCAACTACACCGACACCCGCCTGGGCCTGGGTTTCAACGTGGATCTGCTCAATCTGACCATGGATGCGGGGCCGCGCTTTTACCAGCCGGGCAGCTATGCCGGCCTCGGGGGGCGGGTGGACTGGGGCGGCGAGATCGAACTGACCTACCCGCTCAGCTCCCGCACCGTGCTGTTCGCCCACTGGCAACCGATGTACAACACCCAGGTCGGCATGGCCGGCTGGTTGCATCACGTGGGCGCGGGGGTGACCTTCCGCTTCTGACCT
Source organism: Cyanobacteriota bacterium (assembly GCA_026389315.1). Lineage (GTDB taxonomy): Bacteria > Cyanobacteriota > Cyanobacteriia > PCC-6307 > Cyanobiaceae > Cyanobium. Next base: position 2,963 of record JAPLIC010000049.1, on the reverse strand, counting down.
GCCCGGAGCGCCGCGCCCTCAGTAGTTCGCGCCGCTGCGGCGCTGGTGCACCGCCGTGGTGCCCGCAGGATCGAGCACGCCGCCCTGGTTCACCTGGGCGTAGAGGATCCAGTGGTCGCCGCACTCCATTCGCGCCGTCACCTGGGCCTCCAGCCAGGCCAGGGCCTCCGGCAGGATCGGCTGACCGCCGGGGCTGGCTTCGAGCTCCAGGCCGGCGAAGCGGTCGGCGCCGGGGGGGAAGGGCTGCAGGAACTGGCGCATCGGCCCCGTTTCCCGGCCCGCCGCCAGCACGTTCAGCGCGAAGCGGTCGCCCACGTGCAGCAGACTTTCTACCGCCCGCTCTCGCGCCACGGCCACCGTGAAGCCCGGCGGGTTGAAGCTGGCCTGGCTCACCCAGCTGGCCACCATCGCCCCGCCGATGGCCGCTTCTCCCTCCCCTTTGCGGGCCGTGACCACGCAGAGGGAGCCCACCACCCGGCCCAGGGCCTGCACGGCGGGGTTGCTGCGGCTCTCATCAAGGCCACCGCCGCCGCTGCGCCGCTGGCTGCGGCGCTGTTCGGCCTGTAGCTGGCGGCCCAGGGCGATGCCCGTTTCCTCCAGGCTGCGCAGGGTGGCCGGATCGGGGCTGAACTTCACCCGGATGGGCTCGAAGGCGAAACGGAAGCCGCCATCGCGAAGCTTGTTCTCCAGCAGGTCGATCGCCTCGCCGCTCCAGCCGAAGCTGCCGAACACACCCACCGGTTTCTCGCGGTCCCCTTCGGCCAGCACTGTGCCCAGGGCCGACACGATCGGCGTGGGGGCATGGCCCCCGAGGGTGGGGGAGCCGATCAGCAGGGCATCGCCGGCGCGGATCGCGGCGATCAGCTGCTCGCTGGGGGCGAACTCGCAGTTGAGGCTCTCGACCCGAACGCCGCTGCGGGCCACCCCCTGGGCCAGGGCGTCGGCGATGGCGGCGGTGTTGCCGTAGGCGCTGGCGTACAGCAGCGTAACGGTGAGACCCGAGCGGCCCTGGCTTTCGCCCCAGCGGCGGTAATCGGCCAGCAGGCTGCGCCAGCTGGTGGCGATCGCCGGACCGTGGCCGGGCGCGATTGTGCGGATCGGTAGTTCATCGAGCCGATCCACCACCGCCTCCACCTGGCGTGCCATCGGCGCCATCAGGCAGTCGAAGTAGTAGCGGCGGTCCTCCTCGGTGCTGCTGGGGTTGGCCTCGGCAAAGGTTTCGCCGCAGAGATGGGCGGAGAAGAACTTGCCACTCATCAGCAGCCCCGTGCGCCCCTCGAACGCCACTAGGCCGCCGGGCCAGCGGGGCGTGGGTACTGGGATCAGGGTGAGGCGGTGACCGCCGGCCAGATCTCGGCTCACCTCCTGCTTCACCACATCGATCGGGGGCAGGGGCGGCAGGTCCGGCGCGGCGGCGGCCTCGTCCGCCGGGCCCGGGTTGACCTGGGAGGGGGCGGGGCCTGGGGCCGCGGCGGCGCCGCCAGCGCCGGAGCCCGGTTTCTGCTGACTCCACAGTTCCCGCAGCAGCCTCGCTCCCGTATTAGAGGCCACCAGCATCAGGCCAGGCCAGCGCTCGGCCAGCTGGCGCAGCAGGGCCACCCGGTTGGGGTTCACGTCGCCCACGATCACCTTGAGGGACGCATCGGCGGGAAGCAGGTCGGCCAGCGCCGCCAGGTAGGGCGCGGCGAAGGAGGCTCCGGGGGGATGCACCAGCACTGGAGGCACCGACTTGCCTGCGGCAGTGCTGCCGGCCGCGAACAGGAAGCTGTTGGCACTGGTGCCCCGCTCCAGCCCGTATTCCACCTCGAAGCGCAGGCGCCGCGGGCTCAGGCACCGCAGGCAGGTGAGGCCTGGATCGACTGGCAACACGATCACCGAGCGACCTGTGGCATCGGCAGTGGCGGGGCTGCCTGGGCCGACCTGCACGGTGATCGTGGAGGCGGCCTGGGCGCCCGCGGAAGGATCGGGCATGGCGGGGGCGGAGACGGCCATCAGTAGTGGTTGCCCACCTTGCGGTGGTGAATGGCGGTGCTGCTGGTGGTGTCCGCCACGTTGCCCTCCTCAACCACCGCATAGATGATCCAGTGGTCGGGCCCCTCAAGCCGCTGGGCGACGCGGCAGCCGAGGAAGGCCAGGGCATCGCCCAGTACCGGCCCGCCGACCGCCACCCCATCGAGGGTGGCCACACCGGCGAAGCGGTCGGCACCGGGGGGGAAGCGGCGCAGGAAGTGGCGCAACAGATCTTGGTGGTTGTCTTCCCGCAGCACGTTGAGCACGAAGCGGTCGCCCACCTGCATCAGGGCCTCGATCGCCCGGTCCTTGGCCACCGCCACCGTGAGCCCCGGCGGTTCGAAGCTGGCCTGGCTCACCCAGCTCGCCACCATGGCGCCGCTGCGCAGGAATTCGCCTTCCCCCTGCCGCGCCGTAACTACATACAGTCCGCCGGAAAGCCGGCCCAGGGCCTTGTCGAGGTCGCCGTCGAGGCTCTTCATCGCCGCGATCGTCTTTTCGCGGGTGAGTAGCTGGCCCAGGTCGGTGCCGGCCTCCTCGCAGCGCTGGTAATCCTCGGCCGAGGGCACCTGGCGGATCCGCAGCGGCTCGAAGGCCTGCTTCTGGCCCAGACCCCGCAGCTGGGAGGCCACGGTATCGATCGCCTCGTCATGGCCGCCGTAGGCGTCGTAGCAGGCCACCCACTGGCCGCTCTGCAGGGCCGCCAGCAGGGTGCCGATTGAGGCCTGCAGCTCCGCATCGGGCTGGACTGGCCAGGTGGGCACCACCACGGCGCTGGCCTCTCCTACCAGGGCGGCAAGCTCCTGGGCATCGGTGGCGCGCAGATCCACCAGCTGCACCTGGGCCTCGGCCTTGCCGATGCCGCGGGCGATCTCCTGGCTGATCCGGTCGCAGAAGCCGTATTGGCTGAGATAGCAGACCGCCGCGTAGGTCTCCCCCTTGCTGCGGCCCGT